>JBDVDE010000071.1:0-44659 GCA_039942135.1 Hyphomonadaceae bacterium | reverse complement strand
ATTAGAGATTTTGCTGACGGTCATGCGGCCGAACAAGCAAGTCGGTAGATATGACCGAACATGATCGCTTCGCCGCATTCCGGCATCTTTCTTTCAGGCGATATTTTGCTTCGCGTTTCGGTGCTGCGTTTGGTGCACAGGTTTTGTCTGTCTCTGTCGGTTGGCAAATATATGAAGAAACACGCAATGCGGTTTGGCTCGGCTGGATTGGCCTCGTTCAGTTTCTTCCGGCGCTTTTGCTCGTCGTGGTGACGGGTGTCGCTGCGGACAGAATTGGTCGACGATTGATCATGGGGGTCGCTATGCTGGCCGAATTGGTCTGCGCGGCGGGGATTTTGGTCTTGTCGGTTATGGGCCGGTTTGACCCCGTTCTGGTGCTTGTACTTCTGACACTGTTTGGCGTGGCGCGGGCATTTCTCTCGCCAGCATCATCGGCGCTTGCCGTCAATCTGGTGCCACGCGAAGACTTTGCCAATGCCGTAGGGTGGACCGCTTCAAGCTGGCAATTGGCATCGATAGCAGGGCCGGCGCTTGGCGGCTTTATCTATTTTTTCTCGCCTCTTGGAGCCTATGCAACATCGGCTTTCGCATTCGGGGTCAGCGCTGCATTGATTTTCTCGATCCCGAAACCGGTTCAGCGCATCTCCAAGGAGCCGACGACTCTCTCGACCTTGCTGGGCGGGTTTTCCTATGTCTGGAAAGAAAAAGTCGTCTTCGGGGCAATTTCACTCGACTTGTTTGCAGTATTGTTGGGCGGTGCGGTGGCGCTGATGCCGATCTATGCCAATGATATTTTGCAAATTGGCCCGATTGGAAATGGACTATTGCGCACAGCGCCAGCCATCGGTGCCATTTTGATGGTGATCATTATTACGCGGTTTCCGATACGTGATCATGCCGGGATCATCTTGTTTGTCAGTGTCGGATTGTTTGGGGCCGCCACAGTTGTATTCGGGGCGTCGCAGATCGCTTGGCTGTCGATATTGGCGCTCATGCTCGTCGGTGGTTTCGACATGGTATCGGTGATGATCCGCGAAGTCTTGTTGCAGCTCTGGACGCCGGATGAAGTGCGCGGGCGTGTAAATGCTGTCAATTCGATCTTCCTGGGGGCATCGAACGAGTTGGGTGAGGCGCGCGCCGGGTTCATGGCGGCGCAACTCGGCGCGGTCATCACAGTCGTTGGTGGCGGCGCGGCAGCGATGGGCGTTGCTGCGCTTTGGGCGGCGATGTTCCCGAAACTGCGAACTGCCAGACATTTGGATCATGCCGAGCGGGACTAGCGCCGCCGGCCACCGAAAATTCCGCGAAGCACATATTTTGTAACTTCACGCGCCGCAGTCCGCACGGCGGTGTTGGTTGCCTTTTCGGTTGATGTCTGGCGGCGTGAGCGGCGGCGCGGTGCTGTTTTCTTCTTCCGGTTGCGCACTTTTTCTGCTTCTGCACGGGCCTCTTCTTCGGCTTCTTCTTTTTCGAGTTTTGCGGCGGCCTCTGCAGCAGAATCTTCGCGTTTCTCAAGAATTTCATAGGCCGACTCTCGGTCGATGACCTCGTCATATTTTCCGGCGACAGGGCTTTCAGCCATCACGGCCTCACGTTCGGCTTTGGTTGCGGGCCCAAGCTGGGACGAGGGCGGGCGAATGAGCGTCCGCTGCACCATGCCTGGGCGTCCTTTGTCGTCAAGCATGGAGACAAGTGCTTCGCCGACGCCAAGATCTGTAATCACCTCTTGGGTATCGAAGGCCGGGTTTTCACGGAAACTTTCCGCCGCCGCTTTGACACCTTTGCGCTCGGCGGGCGTGTAGGCGCGCAATGCATGCTGGATACGATTGCCGAGTTGACCAAGTACCGAATCCGGTAGATCGCGCGGGTTTTGGGTCACAAAGAACACGCCGACGCCTTTTGAACGGATCAGGCGGACGACTTGTTCAACTTTTTCAAGCAGTGCTTTTGGTGCATCATTGAACAATAGGTGGGCTTCATCAAAGAAGAAGACGACCTTGGGTTTGTCGGGGTCGCCGACTTCTGGAAGCTGTTCAAAGAGTTCTGACAGGAGCCAGAGAAGGAAGGTCGAATACAGGCGCGGCGAATTGATCAGATCGGTCGAGTCGAGCACATTGATAATGCCGCGGCCATCACGCGTGGTGCGCATAAAGTCTGAAAGCTCCAGCGCGGGTTCGCCAAAGAACTGCTCAGCCCCCTCGCGTTCAAGCACGAGCAGGTCGCGCTGGATTGCGCCCAATGAGGCCTTGGCGACATTGCCATATTCGAGACTAATCTCCTGAGAAACTTCTTTGTCGCCCATATGGATCAGGAGCTTGCGCAAATCCTTAAGGTCAAGCAGCAGCATATCATTATCGTCGGCATATTCGAATGCGATTGTGAGAACGCCTTCCTGAGCATCGGTCAAATCCATTAGCCGCGAGAGGAGGGCCGGTCCCATTTCCGAGATTGTGGTCCGGACGGGATGTCCTTTTTTGCCGAACACATCCCAAAACACAGCAGGGCTTGCTTCATAGCCATAATCATCAAAACCGATTTTTTCGGCGCGGCTCACGAGTTTCTCATGAAGCTTGTGCTCGTGGCTGCCCGAGAGGGTCACGCCGGAGAGGTCGCCTTTAACATCGGCGCAGAAGACCGGCACACCTGCATTCGAAAACCCTTCGGCGAGAATTTGCAATGTCACTGTTTTACCCGTGCCGGTGGCGCCCGCCACAAGCCCGTGTCGGTTGGCCCGTTTGAGCAGGAGAACCTGCGCTTCGTTTTGTGCTTCGCCGCCGCCGCCGATGAAAATCGAATCAGACATGTTTTATGGCCCCTTAAATGAATCTAGTGCGCAAGCTAACGCTTTAGAAAATGTGAGCAAGGGGGGCGAACATGTGATCTTGCGTGATCGGGTGTCATGGTATGTTGAAATGGAGATGAAACAGAGCGGCCTGTTAAGACCGCCGTACATAAAGGATGTTCCAGATATGGGTAAGATTGTCAGCCTGCCAGAGATATATGATCGTAAGCCGGTGAAGCTCCTATTGTACCGGTGGGGCGGAAAATGGGGGCCATTCAAGGTCAAAATTCCTTGCGGCGAATGTACGCTTACGCTGGATGTCATCAAGGATACGCTGGAGAACGAGTTGGCCAATGCCGTGGTCGAATTTGAAGTCAAGGATTGGCTGAGCCATATGATCAAGGCAAGCCTCAAAGGGGCTCGCCATGCGCCATGTATTCTCGTCAATGACGAGGTAATTTTTCAGGGCGGGGCACTAAATCGCGGCATGTTGGCCGAAAAGGTCATGAACGAGCATGTTCAGCACTTTCCGCTGGAGGGGACCCATGTCTTTGGCAAACCGAACTGTCCGTTTTGTGCGCGGGCGAAAGCTGATTTCGAACGCTTGGGCATCGCCTACACATATCATGATGTGGTGAAAAATCCGGGCGCCATGTATGAAATGCTTGCGCGCGTGAAACCGATTGTCGGGCCGAAAACGCCTGTCACCATGCCGCAAATCTGGATCGACGGCGAATATATTGGCGGGTCGGATGCTTTACGTACCAAATTTGGTATCACCGATGAGCCGGAAACCTCTGCCAATGAGACAGAACAACTCGTTGCGGACGTCAATGTCGCTGCCAAGACCGCCCGAAACTATTGGGATATGGGAGACGCATCGGTCGTTTAACGGTCTTGATTTTCTATGTTCTGCTCTTGATTTTGAAGCGGACCGGTATAACCGAAACTGTTGACGGATGCAGCAACCACGCGCAATCCTCCCTGTCATACTGATGGGAGCGAATATCGTGGATACATCTTCAAAAACAGGCATCTGGATTATTGCGACGGGTGTTATTGTGGCATTCCTATATCTAGGTCGGGCGCTGTTTGCTCCGTTTGCGATGGCAGTCTTCCTGTTCATGGTGATGGAAGGCTTTGCAACGGCCATTGATAATCGCTCACAATTGCTCCGGCGGGGGGCATCGAGAATTATCTCTATTCTGCTCGTATCCATTGGTTTTGGACTGTTTATTGCCCTTTTGGCGCGTGGTGTCGCGCAGTTTGGCGGGCACGCAACCTTGTATGAAAGCAAAATAAATCTCCTCATCGGCGACCTTTACGGATTGTTGCATCTCACCGACGCGCCAACATTGTCAGACCTACTGTTTGGAACACCCGGACGGCGACTATTGGCGACTTTGGGCACGATGACGGGAGAGCTGAGTGAGAATCTCATGCTCATCATGCTCTATGTCGCCTTCATGTTTGTGGCCCAGTCAACTTGGTCGCTGAAACTCGACTACATATTTGCCGAACGGGATCGCAGGGAGCAGGCGCGCAAAGTCGGCGATGCCGCGATTCGCAGCATTGAGAGCTATTTGTGGACGCAAACCGTGATCTCGGTTCTAACGACAATCTTTACCTATGCGACCTTGATCCTGCTGGGCGTCGAGAATGCCTTGTTCTTGGCCGCACTGATTTTCGTGCTGAACTATATCCCAACCATCGGATCGATCGTGGCGGCCTTTATTCCATTGCTGTTTGCACTTGTTCAGCCGGAGATTCCTGCATGGTGCCCGGGCGGGACATCACAGGATAATTACATCTATGCAGCGATCGTATTCGGGACCGTCGCCTTCTGGCAGTTCTTCTTCGGGAATTTCGTCCAGCCCCGCATGATGGGCGACTCGCTCAATCTTTCGGCCTTGGTTGTGTTGATCGCGCTTGCTGTATGGGGCGCGATCTGGGGCATACCGGGCATGTTCTTGTCGGCGCCATTGACCGTTTTGATGATGATTTTGTTCGCGCAATCACCGTCGACACGGTGGATTGCGATCGCTTTGTCAGCCAACGGAAGGCCTGACAAGTCGGTTCCTGACGATGAGGATGTCGTCAAGGAAACCGAGGAGCCCTCGCGCGCTGATCAACATTTCGTGTGATCGGCTATTGTAAGGTTGCAGAAACACAAATGCCGTTGATAAGTTGTGGTATGTTGCTGTGAAATATTCGGCATCATCGATATATCACATTTGTGTCCCTAGATAATTGCGGATGTGATACGGTAGGAGCCATCAAACATGTCCCCGTTTGATGGCTCCATTTCGTTCTTTGCCGGCAAGATGACGCTGCGTTATTTCCATTTTGACATATTCCCATTTCGGGCAGATTGTGATTGAAGCGGCTTAAGCATCTGCAATCCTCGTTCTTGATCGGATACGCGAAGATGCCTTGATATTTTGAGGACAGAGCGTGATGCCCAACGAGCTCGGAAAAAAAGCCATTTTAAACGATATGCGTGAGGCTTGCGGGCCGGATAATGGGCACGGTCTTACCGAAGCCCATCTGCGCGAACTTTCTGACAGTCTTTGGACGTGGGCGTCCTCCGGGGCGGCCAATGAGCGCCTTGTCCGTTTGCGCAACAATATAGGCGGCTTGCCGGGTCATCTGCTCGAACTTGCGGGGCCGGACTTGCCATTTCTTGTCGATTCTATCCTTGGCGAGTGTCGTGCACAAAGCGTCAGGGTCGACACGTTCTTTCATCCGATCATTGCGCGGAATAAGGCTGAAGAAAAAGCCGACCAGAAATACTCTGTGATGCAGTTTCATCTACCGGCTTTGGTTAAATCCGCGTTGGTGAGACTTGAAGCGGGTATCCGAGAGACGCTCGAGCATGTGGATCTGATCGTTGGTGACCACAAAGCCATGCTCTCGCGCATGTTCGACGAAGTAAAACGGCTTGCCGATGAGAAACATATCGAGTCCGAATCACGATCTGAATCGCTCGCATTTCTGGAATGGCTCGCCAATGATCACTTCGTGTTCCTTGGCGTGCGCACCTATGAATATGACATTCAACCCGATGGTAGTTTCGCGTGCGAAGAACCCGAGATTGTCGAGGGGACCAATTTGGGGCTTCTGCGGGATGAAACACGTGACGTCTTGTCTCGAGATGACGAGCCGACCATGCTCACAGGGTTGAGCGGCTCATTCCTGAATTCTCCTGAACCGCTGATAATTGCAAAATCTATCCTTGTTTCGCGCGTGCACAGGCGTGCCCGTGCCGATTATGTCGGTGTGAAGCATTATGATGCTAAGGGCAGGGTTGTCGGTGAGACGCGCTTTTTGGGCCTGTTTACGGCCGAGGCCTATCTTGAAACGGTGCGCAGTGTTCCACTGATCCGCCGCCGGGCCGAGCAAGTGCTTGCCGGTGTTGGTGCTCAAGAAGGCGGGCACACGGAAAAGATGCTTATTGGCATTATGGAAAACTGGCCGCGCGACGAGCTGCTTCAAACCGATGCCCAAACTCTATTACCCATGGTGTCGGGCGTCATGCATTTGCTCGACCGACCACGTACCCGCGTTTTTCTAAGGTATGACCCGTTCGGAAGGTTTCTTTCTGCGCTCGTTTATGTGCCGCGCGATGCCTATGATTCTGATTTGCGACGCCGCGTCGTAGCGCTACTCGAGAGCGAATATGAGGGGAGCCTGCTGAGGTTTGATCCGCGCTTCGATGTGAGTTCACTGGTTCGGTTGCATATCCAATTGGCGATCAAGCCGGATGGTCCGAAACCCGATGAAGCTGGCATAGAAGCACGTCTGATTGAACTTGCGACGCGCTGGGAGGATGTGTTTGTTCAGACTTTGCAAACGTCTGAGCTGAGCGAAGCCGCGCGCGATGGTGCCAGCCTGTTCGAGAACGGGTTTCCGGTTGGCTATCGGGAAGTTTTCACACCGGGTGAGGCTTTGCTCGATGTTGCCGAACTCGCCGAATTATCTGCCGACAGCGAAATCCGCATGCGGACGTATAAGCGCGCTGGCGATGAAGACGATTGTGTGCGCGCGAAAGTCTATTCCCGCGGCAATTCACTGGCTCTGTCAGAGTCGGTTCCCGTGCTTGAAAATATGGGCTTGTTTGTGGCCTTCGAAATGGCCTATCGGGTGTCGCCAAGTGAGCGCCCGCGCGAGGATTCGCCGGCGGGCTATTGGGTGCATGATTTCATGATGCGCTCGCAGTCGGGCGAGGCTGTCGATCTTGAAGCAAACGGGGCAGCCTTTCAGGATGCGTTCGCGGCAATCTGGACAGAGCAAGCCGAGAATGATGGGTTCAACAAGCTGATTTTCTCCGCGGGTGTTGATTGGCGTGAAGCTGATCTTTTACGGGGACTGTCTGCCTATCGCCGGCAAAGCGGACTGGACCCTGTGCGCGCCAGCCAGATACGCGCTTTTGTCAGTCATCCCGCAATTACCCGAAATCTGATTGCGCTGTTTAACACCCTGTTCGATCCGAGCGGAGAAGGGACAGTCGAGGAGCGGCTCGTCGCAGGCAAGCGCCTTCTTGGCGAAATTCATGCCCAGCTGGGGCAGGTGCCGTCGCTCGAAGATGATCGCGTTTTACGTCGGACTGCAGCTCTGATTATGGCCATTCAGCGGACCAATTACTTCCAGCCCAATGCACGGCCTCTGGCATTTAAAGTCGCCAGTCAGGAATTGGAAGATTTGCCGAAGCCTGTGCCTTATCGCGAAATATTTGTGACCGGCCCGACAATGGATGGTGTGCATTTGCGGTTTGGTGCGGTTGCACGCGGCGGCTTGCGCTGGTCGGATCGGGCGGACGATTTTCGCACCGAGGTGCTCGGGCTGGTCAAAGCCCAGCAGGTCAAGAATGCTGTGATTGTTCCCGTCGGCTCCAAGGGAGGCTTCTTTCCGAAAACGCTCCCGATAGGCGGGTCACGTGAAGAGGTTCGCGAAGCTGGTATAGCCGCTTATCGCACGTTCATTTCGGGTATGCTCGGGATTACCGACACATTGGTTGACGGGAAAGTCAGGCATCCAGAACATACAATCGTGCGCGATGGACCAGACCCTTATCTGGTTGTGGCTGCTGACAAAGGCACGGCCACCTTTTCTGATATTGCGAATGAGATTAGCGTTGGCCAAGGCTTCTGGCTGGGAGATGCGTTCGCGTCGGGCGGCTCGGCAGGCTATGATCACAAAGTCATGGGCATCACCGCGCGAGGCGCTTGGGAGGCGGTGAAACGGCATTTCCTCGAAGCGGGCAAGGATATCCAGACCGAACCATTTGATGTCATTGGCGTCGGTGATATGTCTGGCGATGTGTTTGGCAATGGCATGTTGCTATCCAGACAGATACGGCTTCTCGCCGCCTTCAACCATATGCATATTTTCGTAGATCCGAATCCCGGTGATCCCGAAAAAATGTGGAAAGAACGTGATCGGCTGTTCAAGCTACCGCGCTCGGGGTGGGCTGACTATAATACCAAATTGATATCCAAGGGCGGCGGCGTGTTCGAGCGCAGCGCAAAATCAATTGACCTCAGTGACGAGATCAAAGCCCTGACGGGATTGAGCGCAGATACGGCAACACCGGACGAGCTCATTCACGCGCTGTTGAAGGCTCAGGCCGAACTGCTCTGGTTTGGCGGTATCGGGACATATGTCCGGTCAACTGACGAGAGCGACCGCGATGTCGGCGACCGAACCAATGATCCTATTCGGGTTACGGCTAAGGAGCTACGTGTATCGGTTGTTGGCGAAGGTGCTAATCTCGGGATAACGCAGGCGGCGCGGATTGAATTTGCGCAATCTGGTGGCCGGATCAACACCGATGCGATTGATAATTCGGCAGGCGTCGACAGTTCAGACCATGAAGTGAATATCAAGATATTACTGTCTGAAGCGATGGCGCAGGGCGTGCTACCGCGCGGCGAGCGCAATACATTGCTTGCCTCGATGACCGATGATGTCGCTTCGCATGTCTTAGCTCACAATATTGCGCAAACCGGCGCGCTGAGCCTTGCCGAAGCGACGGCCAAAGAAGATCTGCCCGCACTTGAGCGGTTGATGTTGCGGCTTGAAGCCCGCGGTATGCTGGATCGGGCGGTCGAAGGCTTGCCGACGAGTTCGGACATGATCAAACGGATCGCGGCGAAAGGTATGTTTACGAGGCCGGAAATGGCGGTCCTGCTCGCTTGGTCGAAGATTGCCCTATTTGACGACATCGTGGCGTCCGATCTGCCTGATGACCCTTATTTCAAGCCCGTGCTCGAAACCTATTTCCCCGCAGCCTTGGGACAATTTTCAGACATCATGCAGGCGCATAGGCTCAAACGGGAGATCATTGCGACCGTATTGGCCAACCGTATTCTGGATGTCGCCGGTCCTATTTTCTTTCTCGAGCTTGTTGAAGCAAGTGGCGCAGACAATGTGGCGTGCGTGCGGGCCTATGAGATTTTGCGGGCGGCGCTCGAATTGCCAGCGCTTATGAGCCGGATCACATCGGACGATACTGTACCCGAGATGGGGAAAGTCGTGCTTCAGCTGGACGTAAACCAACGGGTTGGCCAGATGGCTGCGAGCATGCTGCGCGGTAGTGTCGAGGGGGACATGGGAGACCTGGTTCGCCACTATACCGATGGCTACACAAAGCTCGTCGAGGATGCGGATAAGCGTGCGACAGCGCATGAATCCAGCCGGATTGAACGCCGTGCGAAACAGCTTGTACGCGCAGGTGCTACCGAAAAACTGGCCTTTGACGTGGCATCGCTAGGGCTGGTATCTCAAGCGGTCGAGCTGATAGACGTGGCCGCTTCGGTGGAGCTCGATGTTGCTGAAGTGTCTGCCGTGTTCAATGAATTGGGCGGGACATTGCGCATCGACCGTTTGGTCTCACGGGCGAGGGATGTCCGCAATGGCATGTCTCATTGGGAGCGTCAGGCCGTTGACAGCCAGCTCGGGAATATTTGCAAAGCCCAAGCTGCCGCGACCAGGCACGTGCTCGAGAGCAAAAGCAATGTCAGCGACTATCTCAAGGCGCGCCGCAGCCAGACCGACGATTTGTCAGCTTTGCTGCGGGGGCTTGATTTGGGCCGTGATTGGTCGTTCGCCAAGTTCGCCCTCGCAGCTGACGCTGTTAGAGCCGTTCTGGTTTAGCCAATTATGCGCGCGGCGAGCACAATTGCTACCGCGCCGACTGTTGCGATCATAATATCGTTGACGATGGGCATGCCCAGTGTTGGCAGGACCAATCCGGTAACGTCCAAGAGCACAGGACCGAGGAACGAGCCGAGCACGCCTGCGATAATATAGCGGAAAATACCACCTTTGCCGCCGACAACCTGACTTGCGATCCAGCCCGCCGCAGCTCCAATACCCATACAGGTTAGAAGTTCGGTGCTTGTCATCTCGATACCAAAACTATCGAGAGCCGACTGCACTGCGGCCCAAAATTGCTCTAAATCCATGTTTCCCTCCACTAAAGGCAATAAATCGTTAACCACATATATACCGGACTGGCGAGCCTTGCCAAATGGAGATGGCGTTGACGACTGCGATAAGTGGGGGTTGGGCAAATCAACGCTTTGCCAAAAATCACCATTCCGCGTAAACGTTGCCTTCTTGGGCTGAGCTATGCGCTGCGGTTCAGGTGGCGACGCGAAATTTGGCGAAGACATGAAAGGACACGATGATGCAACTCGAAATTAAACCCTCCGGCGAAGCATGCGGGGCGGACGTTTCTGGGGTGAATCTGTCCGAACCACTCGACCCGCAAACTGTTGCAGCCATTCGTGCGGCATGGCTGGAGCATCATGTGCTGTCATTTGCCGATCAGGCTATGTCTGATGATGATTTGGAGCGGTTCACTTTGTATTTCGGGCCATTTGGCGAGGATCCGTATATCGCACCGATTAATGGCCGCGAGCATGTGATCTCCGTGCAGCGTGATGCTGACGAGACAGTGCCGATATTTGCCGAGACATGGCATGCCGATTGGAGTTTTCACTCGAACCCGCCTGCCGGAACCTGCCTTTATGGTATCGAGATCCCCCCGATTGGCGGAGATACGCTATTCGTCAATCAACATGCTGCACTAGAGGCGATGCCAGAGAGTTTGCGGTCAAAGCTCGAGGGGAAGACTGCGATCCATACGGGCCGGTCTGCCTACACACGCGAGGGCACATACGGGACAATGGACAAAGGCCGCAGCATGGATATCCGGATATCGGAAACGGCTGCGCAAATGCAGGCCCATGATCTGATCTATGTTCATCCGGAGACGGGTCGTGCGGCTATTTATGGTGCGCCGGGCTATATTGTCGGCCTTGAAGGGGTCGAGGAAGAGGAGGCTGGGGCCTTGCTTGGCGAGCTTTATCGTTGGCAAACCCGACCGCAATTCCAATATCGGCATAAATGGCAGGCAGGCATGCTGCTCATGTGGGACAATCGCTCACTGTTGCATATGGCGACCGGCGGCTATCACGGGCATAATCGCCGCTTACACCGGACAACAATCGGGGCCTTACGGGCCGCTTAGTTCGCGCCGTCGCAGCCATATCGGCCTTGCCCATAGCCAAATCAGTTGCACCCGTGTATGTGCGCCGCAACAGATATATTGCGAGCAATCCATGACCGAGCCAACCTCCCTGCGCAACATTGCGATTATTGCCCATGTCGACCATGGCAAAACCACACTTGTCGACTGTCTTCTAAAACAGTCGGGCGTGTTTCGCGAGAACGAACAAACCAGCGAACGGATGATGGATTCCAATGATCTCGAGCGGGAACGCGGGATCACGATTTTGGCCAAGACCACATCGGTTGTTTGGGGCGATACGCGCATCAATATTGTTGATACGCCCGGCCACGCTGACTTTGGCGGCGAGGTTGAGCGTATTCTCGGCATGGTCGACGGCGCGATTGTGCTCGTTGATTCTGCTGAAGGCCCGATGCCGCAGACCAAATTTGTGGTGTCTAAGGCGCTTAAAGTCGGCCTAAAGCCGATCGTGGCTGTCAACAAAATCGACAAGCCCGAGCGACGTCCGGACGAAGTTATCAACGAAGTGTTTGACCTGTTCGCTGATTTGGGCGCGACAGACGAGCAGCTCGATTTTCCAATTCTATATGGTTCGGCCAAAGAAGGCTGGATGTCGACGCAGTATGAAAATCCGACGGGCGATATGGGTGAGCTGTTTGATCTGGTGGTCAAACATGTCGAGGAGCCTGTCGTTGAAGAGGGGCCTTTCCGGTTTCTGGCGACCACGATTTCGGCCGATAATTTTCTTGGCCGTATTCTAACTGGCCGCGTAACGTCGGGCTCGGTTAAGCCGAACCAGACCTATAAAGCGATAGACCGTGACGGCAATTTGGTCGAGCAGGGGCGTATCTCGAAAGTCCTGGCGTTTCGTGGGTTGGAGCGCAGTCCGATCGATGTGGCCGAGGCCGGCGATATCGTTTCCTTGTCGGGGATGTCCAAAGCAACTGTGGCCGATACTTTGTGTGATGCGGCCGTAACAGAGCCGCTTGAAGCCCAGCCAATTGACCCGCCAACCCTATCGATGACATTCCGCGTGAATGACAGTCCTCTGGCCGGTACTGAAGGCTCAAAAGTTACGTCGCGTATGATTTGGGCACGGCTCGAGAAAGAAGCCGAGGGCAATGTCGCGCTGAAGGTTTCGAGGGCAACCGATGCCGAAGCGTTTACCGTCTCGGGACGCGGAGAGCTTCAGCTTGCAGTTCTCATCGAAACCATGCGCCGTGAGGGCTTCGAACTCGGCGTATCGCGTCCGCAAGTCGTGATGCAAGAAGGACCTAATGGCGAGCGCATGGAGCCGATCGAGGAAGTCGTGATCGATGTCGATGACGAGCATTCCGGTATCATTGTGCAGAAACTGTCCGAACGCAAAGCCGAGATGCTCGAAATGAAACCCTCCGGTGCAGGCCGCACGCGTATGGTGTTTCACGCCCCGACACGCGGGCTGATCGGGTATCAGGGCGAGCTTCTGTCAGATACGCGCGGCACCGCCATAATGAACCGTGTTTTCCATGAATATGCGCCGCACAAAGGTAAAATTCAGGGGCGCCATACAGGCGTGCTAATCGCTATGGACAAGGGCGAGGCGGTTGCCTTCGCATTGTGGAATCTTGAAGATCGTGGACCGATGATGATCCATCCGGGCGACAAGGTTTATGGCGGTATGATTGTGGGCGAGCACAATCGCGACAATGATTTGGAAGTGAATGTGCTCAAGGGCAAAAAGCTGACCAATATTCGGGCCTCGGGAACAGATGACGCCGTGCGCCTGACGCCTCCATTGCAGATGACGCTCGAAAAGTCTCTCGCCTATATTCAGGATGACGAGCTGGTCGAGGTGACGCCGGATAGCATTCGGTTGCGTAAGGTCCATCTCGATACACATGAGCGTAAACGTGCGGCGAAGGCGTCAAACGCGGATTAAATCTGGGCTGTCGCAGCTTAATCGGAGGGCGACGGGCACCAGCCTATCCGCGAGTCTTCTGGCTCTGCGAGGTTTTGGGCCATAAGCTCTGACCCGATGTTCAAGCCGGTTGCTGTTTCAATATCGGCGATGACACGGCCTGCATATTTACCCAAGCGGACATTGTGTAGTGCGACCATGTCATTGCCGATAAGTTCGGCCACTTCAGCTTTGGCTTCGTCGGCTTTGCGGCGTTCTGCGATGCAGTCAGGACGGGCAATCTCGGGGGCATCTATACCCGCGATCCGGACAGAAATTTCCACACTCTGATTGATCCAGACATGCGCGCGCACGCGCACCGTGTCGCCATCAACAATCCGGACAAGGTCAGCGGGTATCGGCCCAGGCAGCGTTTCCGCATGCGCATATTGGCTAATGCCAAGCACAGCAAAGGAGAGGGCGGTCCATCGAATCATACCTCAGCATATACTAAAAGTATAACTAATTCTACCTAGGGGTGTTTGTTGGTGTGATGTTCGAGGCGCTCGTGAACGCTGGCGGCCCCGCTCCAAATTATTCTTTGAGCAGGTCGGAAATGAGCAAGGCCGCGTGGTGGGTTGAATCTCGCATGCTCTCGATATTTATTGTTTCGCCGAGGCCAGTATAGCTGCGTCATCAGCTATGGCAGGCGATAGGAATGAAGCGCAGCCTGTCGTAAATGCTGCAAAGGCAAGGGCGCAAAATCGGTGATATACGGGCATGTCTGCAGGTCCCCAATATCGTCAAGGATCCAGACTTTACGCTTGGCCTGTTCAGATGCAAGCGTGTAGAATTTATATTAGAGCCTTGCAGCCATGGTACGGCACGTGCGCAACTGGCCTCGGTATATGAATCTGTGAGGGACAATCGGGATGACGGACGAGCTTGAGATAATTGGTGCGGCTTCTATCGGCGCTCTAGCGAGCGATACGACCGGTGACGGGTATCTGAATGGGCCGTGCCCGAATTGCCGAACCGAGCTTGATGGTAATTTCTGTGCCAATTGCGGCCAGAGCGCCAAGGATTTGAAGAAGCCGTTCGTGTCGCTCATTCGCGACGTACTGAGTGATGTGTTCTCGTTCGATGGGCGGTTATGGCGGACTTTGCCCGCGCTAATGTTTATGCCGGGAAAAATCACACGTGCCTATATTGATGGCAAGCGCATGCGCTATGTACCGCCGTTCCGCCTATTTCTGATTAGTTCGGTCCTGTTCTTTTTGGTGGCATTTTCGATCACTGAAAAACAAAGTTGGATAGCCGAAGGAGAAACGGTCAACATCAATCAGGGACTGGCGAACTCTGCTCTCGAAGTGGACGGAAAACCGCTGTCCGAGTTTGAAGAGTTTTCAGAAATTTTCCCAGAAGATGGCACCTTTAACCGCGCCGCAGCGGAAAGCTTCATAGAAGCACTGGCAGCAGAGAACAGGCTTGATGGCGAGTTTGACGATGAGGCTGAACGGACAGCGCTGCTAGACCAGATTGAAGCCCTTAATGGGAAAAAGGTTAGCCCTGCGGAAATGTTCCGCGTTGTACAAAAATGGATGCCGCGTCTTAGCTTTCTGTTGCTGCCCAATATCGTGTTGAGCCTGCTGATCCTGCACTTCTGGGTCCGGCGGATTTATATATTCGACCATGTAATTGTGGCGCTGCATATGCAGAGTTTTTTCTATCTGCTTGCGACCATTGGCTTGCTCTTGCCTATGCTGCATCCGGGTTTGGTCTGGGGAGTGTTTGGCGTTTCAACCTTGGTCTATCCCTACATGTTGATGCGAAAGGCCTACGACACCAGCTGGTTCTTGAACCTGTTTCGTACGCTTGGCCTTCTTATTGGAGTTTTCTTTAGCATTGTCGTGTTGATCGTTCTGGTTTCTCTATTCAGCGCGAACGATCTTGGGGTCTGGTCTTGGGACGATGTTGATTTTGATAATATGGATACATTGATCCTCGGTGTAGGCAATAATGAGTAGGGTATCCGTAAAGTGATGATGTTGCGGTTTATTCGGCGGACCGGTTCAGGACAGCCTCGCTGCGGATGGCTTTCCAAGCCAGCACTTTCGCAGCGAGCTTTCCGTCTTGATTGCGCCATTCGGCTTCGACATAGCCGGTTGTACGCGAGCGGTTTTTGACTTCCGCCTTGATCGTGACAAGGCCATGACCGACAGGGCGGAAGAGTTTTATCTGCAGATCTTGTGTTACGAAGTGCTCGCCGGAGGTCATTGCTGAGAACATGCAGATGGAGACGATGTGATCCGAGAAGCCAGCGACCCAGCCGCCAAAGGCGCGGCCTTCGGAGATATCGCGCTCTCCTTCATTCGGCCAGACATAGGTGACATGACCATTGCCGAGCTCTTTGAGCCAGAGGTCCGGCCGAATGCCGAGCGAGCGTATGCCTTTGGGAAGGTTCGGCACGCCCGGTTCTAACAAGCGGTCAACGAACCCTTGGAAATGCGGCGAGAATTCACCGGTCACTTTCGGGGATGTATCAGTCACCGACATAGGCGATCAGCTTGATCTCCACGAGGCCGCGCTCGGGATAGAGACGATCAACATCGATCGCTGTCCAGGCTGGGTAAGGCTCCTTCATAAATTTGTCTTTCGACGTGGTGAACGGCGTGATCTGGTGGATAAGCTCGGTGTGGAAGGTCGTCATTTCCACAACATGCGAAAAGTCTGCGCCCGCTTCTGCAAGTACGATTTTTAGCTGCTCGAAACAGCGATCAAAAGCCGCTTCCAAGTCTTCTGGATTGTTCTCGTTCTCTTCGCCAGCAAGGCCAGCGACGATGCCCGAGAGGTAGATCGTGTCGCCAGCGCGCACAGCTGGAGCATAATGGAAGCGGTTATATGTGTTTTCCCAGCCTTCCGGAATTATGCGCTCAGCATTTGTTTCCGGGGCGGTTTCAGATGGTGCGGTGTCCTGCTGCGCGAGGGCAGGGGTTGCCAGAGAGGCGATAAGTACGAGGGGTAACAAAAATTTAGAGATCATTTCAAGCTCCGTGTAGCGAGGGGTTAGTTTTGGGTTTGCCAGTTTATGTTTGCCAGTCATAGGCGCGTTCTATGCGGGCGACTTTTAGCGAGTAGGATTCATACCATTCAGATTTGCCGCGGGCACGGGCTTCGCTGTGCTCGACTTCTTCGCGCCATGCTGTGATGGCATCTTCACTCTCCCAATAGGAGATTGTAATCCCGATGCCATCATTCTGATAAGCGCCATCGACACCCAGATATCCGGGCATTTTAGCGGCCAGTGCGAGCATCCGGCTGGCCGTTTCTTCATAAGCGGCAAGGCTCGCGGCATCCAGAGCCATCTTTTTACTCACAAAAATTACAGCATAACTGCCAGCGCTTGTCGACATGGTCAGGTGACCGTCGCGCCGCCATCAACGACCATCATTTGACCCGTCATATATGAGCCAGCCTGTGACGCAAGGAAACAGGCGGCGCCAGCCAGTTCGACGGGTTCCCCGATGCGCTTCATCGGTGTGCCACGCAAAGCCTGCTCGAGGATTTTCGGGTTTTCCCATAGCGCTTTGGCAAAGTCCGTTTTGATGAGGCCGGGCGCGATGCAATTGACGCGGACATTATCTTCGCCGAATTCGACGGCGAGATTACGGGCAAGCTGGAAGTCGGCCGCTTTGGAGATGTTGTAGGCGCCAATGACAGGCGTGCCGCGCAGGCCGCCAATCGATGAAACGATAATGACCGAGCCGTCCTTGCGCTCGCGCATTTGCGGGGCACACATCGAAATAAGCCAATGATTGGAGACGATGTTGTTTTGCAAAATTTTGGTGAACTGTTCGTCCTCGATGCCGCTCATCGGGCCAAAATACGGGTTCGATGCTGCATTACAGACCAAAACATCAACTTTTCCAAATGCGCTGACCGTTTCGTCAACAAGGCGCTGCAGGTCTTCTTTGGAAGAAATGTTGGCGGGCACTGCAATCGCCGCGTCGCGACCTTCACGCTCATTAATGGCCTTGGCGACATCCTGACATGGACCCGGCTTGCGCGAGGAAATCACAACATTTGCGCCTTGGCTTGCCATGGTCTCGGCGATGGCTTTACCGATGCCGCGAGAAGATCCCGTGATAATTGCGGTTTTTCCTGTGAGGTCAAAAAGGCTCATGCGTGTTCCATCTTCCATTCCAGAGTTTCGCTATCGCACCAGCATAGGCTTATGCAAGCCAGTTCGCTAGGGGTACCCAAGGGGAAGAGGAAGACCAGAACTTAAACGTTTAACTTCCAGTCATCGCAGAGAAGTTCGGCAAGCTTGTCGGTCCGGCGGCGCACGGTATCCGCAGTCCATAAAGCCTCGTGTTCCAGATCGCGTGTCAGTGCGTATTGGGCGCCGCCCGAGCCGTTAAAATAGACCTTCTTCTTGTCCTGATAGGACATCCGGTCCGCTTTCTGATTGACCGCATGCGGCAGCAGAACAAAGTTTCCAATCGTATCGCAAAGCTCGCGGCGGGCTTGCGGGTTTGGCCATACTTTGAGCCAGTGACTGTCTGAACTCGGATTGCGCGGTAAGACATGCTCGACCGTTGCGTCCGTTTTGGGAGCGAGGGTTATCCCCTGATCAAGCACGGCGTTCAACCGCAAGGCCAAAGCTCGCCTTTGGCCAAAAGCCGCAAACCGACCGTTGAGCCGCTCGCGTACTTTGCGTGCTTCTTCCTTGGTGATCGTGAAGGGACCAGTCCGGGTGAAAAAGCTCGTCAGTTTGGCTGCATCGATCGTATCGATAACACGACGATAACGCTTGTTGCGATGATCGCGATTGTGGATGATCAGCTGGATAACGTAGCCCAGCCGTTCGAGATTGCTGAAAAATTCGACCGCCAATTTCGGATTGCTGCGCTTTTCCACGAGGAATTTTAAGGCAGGGGCCCGCCAGGAATGATGGTCGAGATAGAGCAGTCTGTTGAGATATGAGTTGACCTTGTCCGACAGCTCGCCCAGCTGGATATCGCCCAGATTGATTTCTCGGTATGCGCGGACATATTCAGGCAGAATCTGGGTCAGAAATACGCGCGGCGAGATCTTGCCAAGGTTAGACTTGCGAAAGCCGCTGACAAGGTCGCCTTTATTGGATTTGTCATAGATAAAGCGGATTTGGTGGAGCAGGTCGTCGAACGCCGATCCGCCCAGCAAGGCTTCGTGTTCAGCCCATAACCGAGAATGCTCATTGGCTTCGCTGACGGAAAAGCCAGCGCGCTCGAAGAGATCGGTTTTGATAATATCATGCGCATTGGGTTCTTTGCCTCGTGTATTTAGTACACGGAAGACACGATATCCGGCATCGCGGTCGGCGACTTTAACCCGCACGATTGCGCAATTGGTTATTGTTGCTTTGTAGAGCGCGCGGCGCTCCTCGACAGATAGCGTTTCAAGCTCTTTCGCGAAGGCGTCTGCGGTTCGCGTCATCCGGCGCTGGCTGTCGCTTTCACCAGGCTCGTCCAGCACAGCTCTGGTTGCGCCCGGTTTTTGGATCGTCTCGCGGAAAAATGGGCCATCAATATGGTTCAGGCTAAGCCGCCACTTTGCCTCCTCGCCGAGCATTGGTCGGCCAGCATCGCCGATCAGGGAATGGATCTCGTCGGAACGATCTTTATCTTCTTCCAAGTCACGCAGGACCGAGAGAAGAATGGTCAATGTTGTCAGCCTTTGCTGACCGTCAACGATTTCCGCATGCTTCTCGTCATCAGATTGAACGATCACAATGGCGCCAATGAAGTGCGGGTCATTCGAGCGAACTGAGTCCCGCAAGTCACCCAGTAAATCAATGGCTTCTTTTTCTGTCCAAGAATAACTACGCTGGTAAGGCGGCATGGTCAGTTCCTCCCCCGGGGCGAATAGCTGCTGCAATGTGGTTTCTCTGGAGGTAATACCGAGATTCATACGTAACTCTGATCTAAAAACTATATCTACCCACACTGGGCGCTTGCTTCAACATCGCTAAGCGGGTCAGATGCTATTCGCATACGAATAGTGACACTTTGACAACGTTGAGCAGGATTTGGCAATGAAATGGGTTAGTTTTAAGGCAGCTGGAAATATCCATTCGGGGATCGTAAATGAAAACGAAATACTCGACCTTGGAGACCAGCCACTGGAGTACTGGTTGCAAAGGAAAAAAGAGGTCGAATCCCTCTCTCCGACGCTCCCTCGCTTGCCTCTTGATATGTCCAGCCTTTGCCAGCCGATCATCCGGCCGGGCAAAATTTTGGGCATAGGTTTGAACTATCGTGACCATGCTCATGAAACCGGCCGCGAGCCCCCGTCGGTGCAAACTTGGTTTGTCAAACAGGCAACGGCGGCGAATGCGCCCCACGGACGCGTGCATATGCCGAAAGTATCTGACAAGCTTGATTATGAAGCGGAGCTGGTTGTCGTCATTGGTCAATATGGACGGCATGTGCCTGTCGAGCGAGCGATGGAGATTGTTGCCGGCTTTACCTGCGGCAATGACTATTCGGTTCGGGATTGGCAGCGCGCCACACCGACCATGAATATGGGCAAAGGGTTTGACACGCATGCACCGTTCGGCCCTTGGATTGTTTCGCCGGACGAGCTTGGTCCATTGGAAGACCTTGGTGTCCGCAGTTTTGTAAATGACGAACAACGTCAAGACGGTCGCGCGGGCGATATGATATTCGGGGTGGCCGAACAGATTGCCCATCTCAGCGCAGCGTTCACGCTTGAACCGGGCGATCTATTATTCTCAGGGACGCCTGCAGGTGTCGGCGCGGCTTTTGATCCACCGAAATTTGTCAGACTAGGAGATAGAGTGAGAATAGAAATCGATGGCATTGGATCAATCGAGCACGAGATCGTTGAGGATCCGGGCTTGACCATGATTGGCAAAGAACAGGGCTGAATGTGAACCGGGTCGCAACAAGCATTGCCGCTATTGGGGGGCTCATCGCAGGTGGGCTGGCAGGGTTTCTCATATGGGGGACGAATGGACAGTCGGATGTTGAGCTTTCCGATGCGCCGATTGTCCAAGACCTCGCGAGCACGCCTGATATTGCCTCCACAGATTTCGCAATCCTGCCGTGTCAGGAGAGAAATGACCCCGGCGGCTGCGTCATTATCGCAGCCGGGGGCAAGCGCGTGCTCGTTGATGCGCCGTCGGGTGTCGGACGAGGGCAGGGTTCAGATGCTTTGGGGACGGCAGGGTTTCCAGACGCGATCTTGCTATTTGCGCTCGATGCCGTCCGAATCGAAGGCCTTGATGAGATCCGCAACAAGCTTTGGGAGTCTGGTGCCGTCAGGCCTGTGCCTCTGATTGGAGGAGAGGGGATTGAGGAGATCGGATCGGGGCTAGATCAAACCTATATCGTCCCGGATGCCGTGTCGTATATCAGCGGGCGGCGTCAGGGCGGGTTTGATTCAACTCCGCTTTTAGTGCGGGCTGTACGGGATGGAGATGTTGCTTTTGATACCGGAGACTTGAAAATTTGGGCAATGGCGGGAGGAGTCGCCCAGATTGCCTACCGGATCGAATATGCCGGATCGCGTGTCATTCTGGCCGATTGCGGTGCAGACTCCCAGACCGTCCAAAACTGGCCCGAAGTAGATCACTATGTCGGCTGTGCTGATGTTCCCGAGCAGATTGGATCAGAAGAGAATGGAAAAGTGCGATCGGTTGACTGGCCCTTGCGGGAACCGGTTTTCATTATCACATCGAACTGAATCTCGGGGGACAATCGCCACGAAATATTGAACCAAAACAAATGCGGGAGTCTTTCCCCCTCAGAAAAAACTCCCGCCGTCCTACTCCCCTTCAGGATCTAGGGCTAAATCTCGAAAATAGAGACCTAGGATTGATATGACCGTTGTGCGACGGTTTTGTCAAAGCCGGGATTATTTATTTTTGAACTTCTTATGCAGTCGTGTCTTTCCCGCAACGGTTACTTTATGCTCTAAGTCGAATCGGCAACTGGTGTTAAATTCAAGCAATTCGTTAATACTTTCGACGTATTTGTTAACTGGAACACACGTTTGATGGGCTGGATTTAAGCTATGAGTGCAATTTTATTCTTGATTTACATCGCTCTAGGTGGCGGCGCAGGTTGGGCATTGCTCAACGTTGCCGAGCAGTCGATGGCCATCTCGGTGGGCGGCGGCGCGATCGTTTCGCTTATCCTTGGACAATTGCATTTGTTTATGTCCCGCCCGACACGCCGGATCGAAGAGATCGAGACGCAAATCGGCAAAGTTGAGGACGTCCAGCGCGATGTGAGCGCGAAACTCAAAGTTACCGACGCGCGAACCGATGCCATCGAAACCACTGTAAAACATGAACTTACCGAGCGGCGTGATGCGCTCGTCTCTGAAATGCGTCAGCTAGAAGGTTTGATTGACCGTCTGAGCAAAAATTTTGAAAATCAACTGACGGCCAGTGGCCCAGCCAAAATTCAACCCGTCGAAGATGCGACTTTGCGCGCGGTCAAGTCGGCACTGCAAGAGGGGCGGGTCGATCTACATTTGCAGCCCGTCGTGTCTCTACCACAAAGACGTGTAGCATTTTATGAAGGCTTCAGCCGCCTCAGAGATGAAGGCGGTTCATTGATCCTACCGGCGGAGTTTCTTGATGCAGCCCGCCGTGCGAACTTGATGGGCGTCATTGACAATATGACCATGTTCCGTTGCGTTCAGATTGTCCGGCGCTTGGCTCAACGCGATCGCCGTGTCGGCGTGTTCTGCAATATTTCGGCGGCCTCTCTCGAAGATGATCTGGCCTTTCCGCAGTTCCTCAAATTTATGCGTGAGAATCAGGACCTATCCAGTTCTCTGATATTCGAAATACGTGCAGATGTATTCGAGGTGCGCTCTCGTAAAATGCGCGAGAATATGGATCAACTGACGGCGCTTGGTTTCCGGTTCTCTATCGATCATGCAGCGAATTTGTCGCTTGATCTGCCGCGCTTGCAGGATGCGGGTGTCCGCTTCGTCAAGATGAATGGTGACCAATTGCTGGAAGAAGTGAAGAATCCTGAAGGCCCGCGCCCGATCTGTGCGATCCAGCGTAGGCTGGATGGCGAGGATGTCTCGGCTGTTTTCTCCCGCTATGGAATTACTTTGATCGCCGAGAAAATCGAGGCAGAAGCAACCGTCGTGGAGATACTCGGTTACGATATTCCATATGGTCAGGGGCATGTATTTGGAGCCCCGCGTCCGATCAAGGCGTCGCTGATGGAAGAGACTGCGCCGCCGCCAGCTCTGGTCAGTCGGCTGAGCAGCTTCGGCTAAGCTTGGGCTGCCACGACCTTCAAGAGGTCTCCAATCAATCGCCAATCGAATGTAGATGAGGCCCGTTTTCCTTGAGCCAATCGCGCGCTTGCCGCCAATCAGGATAGGTCCGTTCAACCGTCGCCCAGAACGCCGGGCTGTGGTTCATTTCAACAATGTGCGCAACTTCATGTGCGGCCACATAGTCGAGCACAAAAGGCTCCGCGAGCACCAGTCGCCAGCTAAATGACAAGTTTCGTTGATGCGAGCATGAGCCCCAGCGCGAGCGCGTATCCTTGATGCTAATTCGCGCTGGTTTGACGCCCAGCTTTGCAGCATGTCGGGTCACAGCTTCTGTAATGTCTTCGCGGGCGATCTTCTTGAGGGCCCGTGTCGCGCGGGCTGGTAGGGTTTCGGGCGCGCCTGGCAAAGAGAGAGTGAGTGGATCTCCCTCGACCAAACGGGCCATCCGGCCAGTTCCTTCCAGCGTAATTTTGCAATCCCGACCGCGCAACGGGATGACCACTCCCTCCGCGAATGCCACGCGCTCGGGGTGATCATCAAGATGGTTTGCAATCCAGTCCAGCTTGGATTGCGCGAATTTGGCGGCCTCTTGGAGTTTGCCTTCTGATGGCGCAATAGCCACAGCTTCGCCTTTTTTCTGGTCCAGTCTCAGAATAAGGCGTTTTGCCCGTGGATTGACCTGCAACCGAACGCGAACCTCGCGTCCAGTGCTGGTATTTAGAGTCACATACTTGAATTTATCGATAAACATTATATCTAGGGTTTAAGGAATCGGTGAAAGTACCGTTACATATTATAAGAGGGAAGTATCTAATGAAGCTATGGTTGATAGGCACAGTGGCGGCTGCAGCGCTGCTAACGGGGTGTGGTAAAAAGGATGACGCGGCGAGCGCGGGCGATGCTGCTGCGCTAGAGATTGGCAGTGTAGAACTGCCGGCGGTGCAATTGCGTGCCGGTGATGCCGCACAGGCAGAAGCCGCGCTTGGTGCCCTCTCTCTGACAGAATCAGGATCGGGCCGGATCAATTTTGCCGACCGCACAGTTACGGGTGCCGATGCTGTATTTTCGGACATTAGTGTCGTTATAGGCGATGGACAGGATGACGAGGAAGGGACGATATCGGCCCAATCTCTAACGCTTAAAGGGCTCGACATGTCTGATGGCGAGGCATCCTTTGCGCAAATGAGGCTCGATGGCATCGTTGTTACGCCCGAAGATGCGGACGAAGACGGCATTTTGACGATTTCAGACATGCAGATTTCGAATCCGTCACCAGCGTTGGCCGCTTGGGTCGCGAGCCTAATGGGAGACGGGGAACCAGCCGAGTTTCCTGACTTTGCAGATTTGAGCTTTGACGCCATATCGATGAACAACTTTTCTGCGGTGCCTGCGGACGACAACGAATTGCAAGCTTTCGATATCGATAGGATCGATTTTCGCAATATGTCGGAAGAAGGTCTCGGTGCAATGATCTTCGAAGGTCTGAATTTCAGTGCAACAGATGAGAATGACGGTACCGCAGCGAACTTTTCGCTGGGGTCTCTGAATGTGCTTGGCGTAACCGAATTATTGACCAAAACGATTGGCGCCGGACTGGGAGACGACCTCGATAATCCCGGCAGCGTTTTGGAACTCCTATCCTCCAATCCCGCAGATCCGGGATATGATGCGATACAGCTCGAAAATTTGAGTGTCGACGTATCCGGCATTGCGGTTGATCTGCCTGCATATAGTGCAGAGATCACTCGCGACCAGCAGGGGCGGGCTATTCGCAATCAAACGCACCCGTTTAAAGCGACCCTCAATGTCGATCCGAATGGAGAAATGGGGAGCGACATTGCTGGTCCTCTAGGCCTGCTTGGGTATGAGACCCTCACGATTGGCGGCGCAGCGGATAGTCGGATTAACCATGACGATGACATCGTTTCAGCCGACGCGGCGTCGAACTATCTCGAACTGGAAGACGGGTTCCGTCTCTCCCTTGGCGGCGAGTTTGCCGGGCTAAGTGATTTTTATGCGGCCCTTGCTGACGCAGGCAACGGGGACAGCGATGCGGACGTCGAAGCGGCGTTTGGATCGTCCCTGTCGCAACTGGGTTTGCATGGAATGGAAATCACATTTGCGGATGACTCGTTTGTTGACCGTGCCTTTGCAGCGGCCGCTGCAATGAATGGCGGAACGCCCGAGGATTTGAAGAACCAAGCGAAACTATCTCTGGGTCTTGCGCCGCTTATGGCAAGTTCATCCGGTGTTGATGCGAATATCATCACGGAGCTCACCGCAGCGCTTGGCGAGTTTATTTCGAACCCTGGGACACTCACGGTGAAACTTGATCCGGAAGCCCCGATCACGGCAGACATGATGGAAAACCCATCCTTGCTAACCAAAGAGGCTATTGGTTTCTCGGCTAGCTCGAATTAGGCACCGCCGATATTTGAAAATAGAGCGCGCAGTTTGTATTTTCAGACTGCGCGCTTTGCTTTTTTAAGATGAATGGCGCATATAACCGCAATGAAAATAGCATATTTTGGAGATGTGGTTGGCCGCCCGGGTCGACAGGCTGTAACCAAGCATTTGCCCGGCGTCCGGCGCGATCTTGCATTGGATTTTGTTGTCGTGAACGGCGAAAATGCCGCTGGCGGGTTTGGGCTTACAGCGAAAATAGCTGAAGAGTTTTTCGATGCAGGCGCCGATTGCCTGACCCTTGGCGACCATGCGTGGGATCAGCGCGAGGCCATGACCTATATCGAGCGCGAGGGGCGGCTTTTGCGCCCCGTAAATTACCCCGAAGCGGCCAATGCGCCGGGAAAAGGTGCCAACCTCTATACGCTTGCCGATGGTCGCCGCGTCGGGGTTGTTCAGGTCTTGGGGACGGTCTTCATGAAAATTGCCCTCGACAACCCATTTGGAGCAACTGATAAAGCGCTGGATTCGCTGCCGCTGGGGATCGTGGCGGATGCTGTTATTGTTGACATCCATTGCGAAGCGACGAGCGAAAAGATGGCGATGGGGCATTATTGTGATGGGCGGGCAAGCCTTGTCATTGGTAGCCATACGCATGTGCCGACCGCAGATCATCAAATATTGCCTGCGGGCACGGCTTATCTGACGGATGCAGGCATGTGCGGAGATTATGACAGCGTGATTGGTATGCGCAAAGAAACGTCGATTGAGCGGTTTGTGACCCAATTGCCGAGTTCGCGTTACCAGCCAGCCGAGGGAGAGGGGACACTTTGCGGCGCGTTTGTAGAAACCGATGATGCGACCGGAGCGGCCCTGCGAATCGAGCCGATCCGTGTCGGGGGACGTCTGGCCGAAACACTGCCACGACTTTAGAAAAATCGGGTTTAGGCGACGGCAGTCATTTGCTCGTCTGTTGGCATACGCCGGGTATGGGCTGGACGGTCGTGTAGATAGGTCGCCGCGCCAAAAAGATATCCTTGTACAAAGGATGCTGGGCATTTGCGTGCCCATCGATACTCTTCCGCCGTTTCAACGCCTTGAATGAGCACTTTGGCTCCGATGTCATTGAGCCGGTGCATCATTTTGTCAGACAGTTCACGGGCTTCGGGCGTCACGATCATAGCCTTCAGCCAGTTCGGATCTATTTTGACGATGGTCGGTTCAAGCTCGATAACCCGAACGATATTCGAGCTTTCGGGGCCAAAACCATCAATTGCGATCTGGAACCCATGAGCGCGCAGTTTCCGCCCGAGCAAAGCCAGGTCTTCATCTGACCCAATGCGTTGTTCACTAATCTCGCAAACAATATTCTCGGGTTTCATGCCTAAGTTTTTGGCAAGCCGTGCAAATTCGACAAACAATTCCTCTGACTGGATGATCAAATGACAAACTGTCGGATTCAAGTTCACAAAGAGACGTGTGGCGGGCATATCCCAAGCCGCAGCATTGACGAGATGTACCGCAAGACAGGCCCAATCGGCCTCAAAAGCCGCTGACGTGGGGAGGCTGCCGAAAAAGTCTAATGGCGGTACCGGCGCGCCATTCTTCATTGGGCGCGCAAGTGCCTCAACGCCATAAAGTCTGCTGCACTCGTCATCAAGCGTATAGATCGGCTGGAAAGCCGTTCGTATTTCGAAATCGCCAAACTCGGCGGCTTGAAATCCGCCATCAAGTTTGCGCAACACGGTCTGAAAACTCTTCGAAGTCATCGGTGGCACCTATTCCTCATCCTGTTGTATAAGGTGAACTTGTTAATTTTGCTCAAAGGGTTTGGGTTGAAATTCAAAAATATCCCGCACGTTCGGGGTGTTTGATCCTTCAATAACCGGGCAAGAATTCGCGCTTGCTCTTTGCGTATGCGGCGCACTGGGGTAATGGCGGTACAACGCATTGATCAATTCGAGGGGGTTCGCATGGCCGGCCACAGTAAATGGGCAAATATTCAACATCGCAAAGGCGCGCAGGATAAGAAGCGCTCGGCATTGTTTTCCCGGTTGTCAAAAGAGATCACGATTGCATCCAAAATGGGCGGACCGGACCCAGATGGAAATCCACGTCTTCGGCTTGCGATACAGAATGCCAAGGGCCAATCCATGCCCAAGGACAATATCAAACGCGCTGTCGAGAAAGGACAGGGCGGCTCTGGCGAGGATTATGAAGAGGTTCGCTATGAAGGCTTTGGCCCGGGCGGCGTTGGGATCATTGTCGAGGCATCCACCGATAACCGCAATCGCGCGGCATCCGAGATCCGCACGGCATTTGCAAAGAATGGCGGCAATCTAGGCGAAACAGGGTCTGTTTCCTTTGGGTTCGATCAAGTTGGCGAGATCGAGTTCGCGCCAGATGTCGCTGATGCAGACGCGATGATGGATGCGGCCATCGAAGCTGGCGGAGAGGATGTCGAGAGCGATGAGGGTGGCCATTTCATCTATACCGCTCGCGAAGACCTACAAACCGTGTCTGACGCGCTACAAGCCCATTTTGGTGAGGATGTCACAGCCAAGTCGACAAAGCTGATCTGGAAGCCTCAGAACAATGTTCCGATCGAGGGCGATCCGGCCTCAACACTGATGAAGCTGCTTGATGTGCTTGATGAGCTCGATGATGTGCAGAATGTCTATGACAATTCGGAACTGTCGGACGCCGAGATGGAACGCTTGGCGGCAGAAGACTAGACGCTAGGATTGGCTAGCTCGGGGCTGATTTGGTCGTCAATTGCAGACCAACGGCTCCGATCAGGATCAGCGCGATAAAGCCGTATTGCATCATGGTCAGCTTGTCGCTGAGGAATACGGTACCGATAATGGCGATCGCGAGAATGCCCACCCCGGACGAAATGGCATAAACAGGTCCAATGGGTAGCAAATCAAGCGCCAGTGCAAAGGCCCAAAAGCAGATAATGTACAAGAAAACCGAGGCGCTGACCCATGTCAGGTTTTGTAGGCCTTCGGATTGTTTCAAGCACAATGTCGCGATGATCTCGAATGCAATCGCGATGGCTAAATAATGCCATCCATTCATATTTTCGCTCGCTCCAATAATCTATCAAAGGCAGCCCAGAACTGATCACGCTTGTCGTCTTTTTCCATTAGGATTTCATGCCGTGCACCAGCGACCGTGATGTGTTCGCAATCCGGTAAAAGTTTGGCGATGCGCTCATGCGATTCATTTTCGACGAGCTGTTCTTCTTCAGCAGACGCGATCATGACAGGCAGGCTGAGGCGCCTGACCTTTGCGGCTTTGGCAAACACGGCGAAGATTTGCAGTGAAGCACCAAGCCATCCCCATGTGACCGGCCCAAGCAATAGGTCGGGCTTCGCATTGGTTAGATCGCGGTTCATTTGCCAATGCTCTTCATCATTGGTCACGATATTGGTGTCAAACGTCTCCGGTGGTCCGGGGGCTTGGGCATAATCTGTCGACCTGCCCATAACGCGCATCGCCCAGACAAGGTAGCGAAAGCCGAATACGGGCTGCTTGATGCCCCACATCGGCGCACAGAACGCCGCCGCATCGACCTTGACCAAATCTTCGGTGATGGCGGCGAGCGCAATCGCTCCTCCCATCGAGTGACTTAGCGCAACATGCGGACGCGGCAATCGGTCTTCGAGCTTGGCCAGCCCTTTGGACAGGGCAGCCATAAAGGTTTCGAACCGGTCGATATGGCCTTTGCCTCGATCGGGGAGCAAGCGGTCTGAAAGTCCCTGACCGGGCCAATCAAGAATAAGGACTGCAAATCCGCGATCGATTAATTGCTGGGCTGTTCGGAAATATTTCTCGATAAACTCAGACCGCCCCGGGCATACAATCGCGGTGCCTCTTGCATTGGCTTTGTCGCGCGCTGGTATCATGCAGGCGCGTAGATTGCGGCCCTCTGACCCTTCGAACCAGATGACCTCTGCGCCCTCTGGCACAGGGTTTGACGGTATCTCGACGAATTCGTCCTGAAGGTCTGTTTGTGTCGTCATAAGAAAACCCGCCCCGCTTTTACGAGGGGCGGGCACCTAAATGTGTGTTTGAAGTCGAGTTTTAAGAGAACTTCGACATCAGCGACTGAAGCTGCATTGCAACTGACATGTCGCCGTCGACTTTGAGCTTGCCCTGCATGAAGGCCATTGTGCCGTCCAGTTCACCAGCTTGAAGCTTTTTGAAGTCGTCCCAAGTCACTTTAATGGTCGCGTCTGCGTCGCCATCATCATTGCTTGCAGTGCCGCCAGGGCCGTCGATCAGCAGTTTGCCTTCGTCACCAAAGTCAAATTTTACTTTTTTACCGAATGCGCTGCCGCCAGCTACGGCTGCTGCAGCTTTGGTTGTGAGTTCTGCTAGATCCATTTTGTTCTCCTATCATGTGATCGGGCTGACTAAACAGAGGAGTCTCGGAAAAGGCAAGGAGAATTCTCGTTTTCTCGCCGCACAAGACCGTGTTCAGGCGGAGTTTATGCTCAGGCGATTAAGCTGCCTTATCGATTTTGTTAACAAATAGTTCGACTTTCCACTTTAGGGTGTAACTTATGAGAAATAGCATCCCGATGTTGCGATTCTTGACGATAGCGATTGCGCTGACGATTGTCGGTGGCGACGCCTATGCCCAAAGGCTGTCAGACGATTTCGAAGTTCAGCTCATAACCGGTGTGGGGTTTACCCCGCAAACCGTGCCATTGGAAAATACCTACACTAGCGCGGTGCCCGTTTGTACATACAATTTGCCATCACCAGCGAGCCCGTCCGCTATTCCGCGCATCGATAATATTACGTCGACCAGTTTCGATCTCAGTATTCAATCGCTTCCCAATACCAATGCGGGGACAGGCTCGGTGCATTGTATTATCGCCGAGGAAGGTCTGCATACATTGCCAGACGGGCGTCAGGTTCAGGCCATCACCCAGACAGTGACTGATGTCTTGGGATTATCAGCCGGGAACTTTGAAGAAACGGTCGATATCGGCCCGCTCGTGAATACAGGCTTCGCCAATCCGATTGCCCTTGGTGCCGTGATTTCGAGCAATGATGCGCGGGCGACGGCTTTTCACGCCAATGATTGTGAAAATCGGGGGAACGAGCCGTTCCTGTCGGGGGTCGGTGATGGCATTTGTGTCGGGTATCATATTGGCCAGCAAGTCGATGTTGCGCCGCCTAACCAATCTTATGCAGCCGAAACGGTTGGCGTCATTATAACTGATGAAGGGGCAGGAACAGTTGGCGCGTTTGACTATGTTATCGCGCGCGGGCCAAACACGATTGACGGGGTTGGTAATAATGGAGCTGCATATGCGGTGTCCGGTGATTTCGAGATCGGTGTCGCGACACAGGCGGCCGAGAATGGTGGGCAGGGCGGTTGGGCGGTCTTGCTTGGCGCAGACCCCTTGCCAAATAACCAGCTTTTGCTTGGCATTGAAGAAGAAATTGTCGCCGGCGATTCGAGTCGGAGCCATATCACCGAGATCGTCGATTATTGGCTTTTCAGCTTCGCGCCGGCGCCCACTCTGGCTGCGAGCAAATCGGTTGAGGTGTTTGATCCATTGAATGAGGGACTGTTTGCGATACCGGGCAATGACGTTCTTTATACAATTACCTTGACGAATAATGGTGCTGGCCTTGTCGATGGTAACACTTTATTCTTTGTCGACGCGCTTCCCGCCGAGGTCGCGTTTTTTAATGGTGATGCAGACGGTCCGGGACCTGCACTCGGCGCGGTCATCTTTGCTGACTCAGGATCGGGCCTGACATTTGACCCAAATTCGGATGTTGCATTTGCGACGACGGCCCCGACCGACTTTTCCGATTGCACGCATTCACCCGCAGCGGGCTTTGACCCCGCGATCCGATATGTTTGCTTTAATCCGCAAGGGCAGATGCAGGCGGGGTCTCCGTCGCCCTCGTTCTCACTGACCTTTAGGGCACGCCTGCAATAGGGGTGCGAAAACAAGTCTTGACCTTCCCTCGCGTGCAGGGTCCAAACTTTGCTCTATGTCATGGGAAAAATCGATTGAAGAACTTCGCCGCCGTGAACGGTTGGCCGAGAAAATGGGAGGCGAGGAGCCTGTCAGCCGCCAGCGAGGGCGGGGCAAGCTGACCGTCCGCGAGCGTGTGTCCTTTCTGGTCGACCCCGGCAGCTTCCACGAAATTGGCAAAATTGCAGGGCGGGCCGTCTATGATGACAATGACGAGTTGGAGCATTTCATGCCCTCCAATTCGGTTATGGGACGCGCGCGGCTAAACGCACGGCCGGTTTTTGTTCTTGGAGACGATTTCACTGTTCGTGGCGGGGCTGCCGACGCATCTATTCGCGGCAAGCTTTTGCAGTCGATCAAACAGGCCAGCGAGTATCGCATGCCCTTCGTCCAGTTGATTGATGGGACCGGTGGTGGCGGCTCGATCAAAATGTTCGAGGCAGACCCGCGCACTTATATCCCAGAAACTCCGGGTTGGGAGTATATTGTCGAGGGTATGGGTGAAGTCCCTTATGTCTCGCTCGGGCTTGGCCCGTGCGCAGGGATGGGGGCGGGGCGACTTGCTGCGAGCCATTTCTCGGTCATGGTCAAAGAGTTGAGCCAAGTATTTGTCGCAGGTCCACCCGTGACGCGCGCGCTTGGCGAAGATGTTACCAAAGAAGAACTTGGCGGCTGGCAAATTCAGGCACGCAACGGCACGGTCGATAATGTCGTCGACAGTGAAGCGGACGCGTTCGAACATGCTCGAAAGTTTCTCTCTTATTTGCCAGACAGTGTGCACAGTCTTCCGCCGATTACGCCGCCAACTGATGACCCCGCTCGTAAGGAGGAGGGGCTAATTTCGATTGTGCCGACCGATGGCAAGACGCCCTATAAGCCCCGCAAAATCATTGAGGGGTGCGTCGATCTGGACTCCTTCTTCGAGATTGGCGAGCAATGGGGCAGGGGCATTGTCACGGGCTTTGCGCGGGTGGACGGGCATCCGGTTGGCATCATGGCGGGTGATCCGTTCTTTCTCGATGGCGCATGGACGGCGGATGTTTGCGACAAGGTCACGCGGCATATGGATTTGTGCTCGACGTTCCATTTGCCAGTGATCCACTTTGTTGATTGTCCGGGCTTTGCCTGCGGGGTCAAGCATGAAACAGCCGGTGTGACGCGGCGCGGGGTCAGAGCCATGTCCGCAGTCTATCAGGCGACCGTTCCGGTTTGCGCCGTGGTCATTCGCAAGGCGTATGGGCTGGCCGGATCTGCTATGATGAACCCGTCTAAAGCCAAATGGCGATATTGCTGGCCGTCTGGAGATTGGGGCTCGCTGCCGATCGCGGGCGGTATCGAAGCGGCCTATCGAAAAGAGCTTCTGGAGTCCGATGATCCCGAAGCTTTGCTCAAGCAGCTCTATAAGAAGTTTGACGCGATTGCATCGCCTTTCCGTACCGCTGAGAGTTTCTATGCCGAGGAAATCATTGATCCACGCAATACGCGAGGATTGCTTGTCGATTTCGTACATCATGCAAGGCGGGTGCTCGAGCCCGGGAAAACCGCCTTCGGCCCCCGCCCTTAAGATGATGAGTTTTTGTGAGTGCGCCTAGGCGTTTTCCCACTCGCCATTGTCAGTGCGGCAGAGCCTGAACTGTTCGGTGACCGGCGATTGCCCGCGTATCGTGTAGGTTTCCTCAATTGTACGACAGGGCTGATTGGCACCATTGGTTGACGTGTTGACCAGCGTAATCGTGCCTGAGCTTCCAGACTGATGTCTGATCCCTTGCCCCCACAAGCAGGGAAACTGTAGCACAATTCGTATGGCCTATGGATTGACCTCTATTAGAATTTGGTAATCTCGCGAGACATCTGTCTCGGAACGAGCTGAATTATGTCGCATTTTCAGACCAATACTGGCACAATTGGAATGGATGTTGAGGGACATTCGAGTTTAAAAATACAAGAGGGACGAGACTATGAGACATTTATGGTTGGGTATGCTGGTAAGTATTGGCTTGGCAGCATGTGGCGGGAATGACTTGCGGGATGGATATGATACCGCCGCTTTAGAAGCGCCAACGCCTCAGGCTGTCATGATGCGATCGGAGGCTGAGGTGGCCGGTGCGTCGTCAGGACCTGCGCCCCAAGGTGACCCTGTTGCCAATGAAGGTGGCGAGCAATTTATCGCTTACACGCATAGTCTCAGCTTTAGTCTGCCACGGGAGGGCGTTGAACCTGTCATGCTGGCCCATATTGCTGCTTGTGAAGCTGCCGGACCTCGCAAGTGTATCATCATCAATTCGAGCCTGAACAACCAGTCTGATGATTATGCCAATGGCTATTTGTCTATGCGCGCCGAGCCCAATTGGATTGACGGGTTTCTAAACGGTGTTGATGAAGAGGTCAGCGCAGCCGATGGCGAGATCACCAGCCGCAACAAGCAGGCGGTTGATTTGACCCGCGCTATTCTTGATACGGATGCACGGCTGAATGCCCAGATCATTTTGAAGGGGCGGCTTGAAGACCTTCTTGCCAACCGCGATGGCGAACTGTCCGAACTGCTACAAGTGGAGCGCGAGCTAGCCCGGGTCACCGGAGACATTGAATCCATCACCTCCAATCTCAAAGCCTTGCGCTTGCGCGTATCGATGTCGGAGCTGACAATGCAATATGCCACCAAGCGCAGCCTTGTGGGCGGGGGCAGGGCCAACCCGCTGTCCAGCGCCTTCGGGGATTTCTTCTACAATATGTCCTCGGCGCTTGCGGGTGTGATCACCTTCTTCGCGGTCGGTCTGCCATGGATGGTGTTGATCGGGATCTTCCTGTTCATCTGGCTGCGCTTGATCTGGCCATGGGTGCGTAAGCGTAGAACAGGCTCCTAGCGAGAGTCTTGTATAAGCTTGGCCCGTTCACGGGGGGATAGAAGGCGCCATTTCCCCTCGCGCAAGCTGCCCAGCTCGAGCGGGCCGATACGGGTGCGGTAGAGATCGTAGACGCGTAAGTCGACGAGATCACACATGCGGCGTATCTGCCTGTTGCGGCCTTCATTGAGGATGAAGCGGAGACCGCGCTTGCCAAGCCGTGTCACTTTGGCGGGCCTGAGTTTGCGCCCGTCGAGCATCAGCCCGTGGCAGAGCTTTTTGATCTTGGCCTCGGTAATCTCGCCCGTGACTTTGACGATGTATTCTTTGTCGAGCTTGCTGTCCGGACCGATCAGGGCTTTCGCGAGAACGCCGTCTTCGGAGAGCAGCAAAAGTCCGCGGCTGTCCATGTCTAGCCGTCCGAGGGCGGGGAGGCTCGCCGTCTTTTTCGGCGGCGTACCTGCGCCAATGAGGTTGGGCTTGGTCAACAGCCGCGCGGCGGGGATTTGCCCCTCTTCGGGTTGGGCGGAGACGATGCCTTCGGGCTTATGGATCACCGCGGTGAATTTGCTCTCGAGCTTTGCCGCCGTTTGCGCGGCGAGGCTCAGGGTTTGGCCCGGTTCGATTTTATGGCCAGGCGAGGAGATTTTCACGCCGTCGATCTCCACCAGTCCTTTTTCGATCAGCGCTTCGGCTTCACGCCGCGAACACAGGCCGGACTGGCCCATGAACTTGTTCACGCGTTGCGGTTCTGCGCCGGTATATTTGCGGGTCAGCGCCACTAGCCCAGCCGCCGCGCCAGAAAGGCTACGCCATAATCGGGCGCATAGTTCTCGCGGCCAACCTCGGCAAAGCCAAGTGCGGCGTGGAATTTCAGCGAGCGCGGATTGGGCGGCTCGGTATTGACCTCGCATCCCATCAACAGCGCCTCGCTAGCAAACCGCTTGAAACCGGCCTCGTAAAGCGCTGTGCCAACGCCCTTGCCGCGTGCCTTGGCGGCGATGGCAATACGGTCGACATAGATATAGCTCTCATAGCGCGCTTCGAACCATTGATAGTTCTTGCTGTCATAGTCCGCCTCTGGCCCAAGCAGCAGCAAGAAACCCGCAACCTGTCCGTCAACTTCGGCGACAAGACAATCGCCCGCATCGATAATGTCCCCCAGCCGTTCTGCGCTTACCGCGCCAACGCCCGGTTCGCCAGCCACATTAATGGCGTGCAAAGCGGCGAGGTCATCTGGGGCAAAGGGACGAATAAGCATACGCGGCGTGGTGCTGGTTTGTGGGCTTTGTGTCAAGCGCGCGCAAACTGCGCCGAGGCTTGAGACAGGCGTCACACCCGACGAGCTTGCTCGTCTGGGTGCCTATCTCGCTTGGGTTAGTTCATGGGACGGTTTCGCAGTCCGCACATGTTTGCACCGTTCCGTGCTGGGCCCTCAGACGCTGCGCGTCGAGGGTGACGCGTAACGCATCGGGTTCAGCACGTGCACTCGGCAGGCTTGCGCTTGGCGCGCCGGAATTCCCATGGTTCTTGCACATTATCAAACGCATGTAGGCCTATGCCTGCGCTTTCAGCTTCGGTTTGAGCGGCACCATATAGCTCGCGTGCATCGACCGTATTTGCAGCAAACGCCCATCCGCTTTCGACCAGTGCACGGTTGACTTCGATGCCGCCAACATAGCACGTCGCAACGTAGCGGCCTCTGTTTGTTTTTGGTTTCTCGTCTTTTCCAATGTGTCCTTCGCAATGAAAGTCGGGCGCGGAGGTAAACTCGCGCAGCGCATCGAGAGTTAGCTCGTGGCAGCCGACATTAACGCCGTCATCCAAGCATTGCTGGTCGGTTTCGACCGTATCGATCCCGTGCAATCTGATTTCGTGAATGTCGATCCAAACCGTGTCCCCATCGACTATTTCGATTTCACCGCCGCGAAACTCAATCCTGCCCTCTGACGTTATCTCATGCGCAATTGCCATATTGCTGCCCAAGACGAACGCCAAGACCATCAACCATATATATCTCATCTGAAACCCACCCTCGTTATATAATGAAGCAAAGCTACTGTAGATCGAATTAACATAAAATCTACTCTAAATATTTTTGGAGGGATTGTCCGTAGCCGCCAAATTTGCCAGCTTGGCTTATGGTGAATGCGCAGAGAATCATCGCAGTCTACATCATCGTCAACCGTAAGCAGGGGGCGATATATACCGGCGTGACGTCCAACCTTGTTCGGCGTATCGGCCAGCATCGCGACGGCGTGTTCGAAGGCTTTGCCAAGACATGGGGGTGCAAAAAGCTCGTCTGGTATCAGCCCCACGACATGATCGCCGAGGCCATCTACCGCGAAAAGTCGATCAAATCCTATCGGCGCAAGAACAAGATCAATCTGATCGAGAAGGACAATCCCGATTGGCGCGATCTGTGGTTCGACCTGATTGCTTGAGTGCCTCACGGCGTCACACCCGACGAGCTCGCTTGTCTGGGTGCCCATCTCGCTTTGGTTGGTTCATGGGACGGTTTCGCAGTCCGCACATGTTTGCACCGTTCCGTGCTGGGCCCTCAGACGCTACGCGTCGAGGGTGACGCATGTGGGAATTCGGGATGGGGCGCTGCGCGCGATTCGGGCGCGCTGCAGGGAGAGACGCGTCACACCCGACGAGCTTGCTCGTCTGGGTGCCTATCTCGTATGGGTTGGGTCATGGGAGAATTTCGCAGTTTGCTCATGTTCGCGTCATTCCGTGCTGGGCCCTCAGACGCTACGCGTCGAGGGTGACGCGTGTGGTGGGTTTGGGGGGCTGCGCGCGATTCCGGCGCGCTGCGGGGAGAGGCGCGTCACACCCGACGAGCTTGCTCGTCTGGGTGCCTATCTCGTATGGGTTGGGTCATGGGAGAATTTCGCAGTTCGCTCATGTTCGCGTCATTCCGTGCTGGGCCCTCAGACGCTGCGCGTCGAGGGTGACGGGTGTGGGAGTTTGGGAAGCAACGACAGAGAGGAGGCATTACTCGGTGTTTTCTGGAGGAAGTCTTTCAAAAATTATGTTCGCTGTCGTCCATGGCTTTTGATCTCTATGATAACTGCGCACGTCGGACAGTTGTGCTGCCTCAGGAAGGTCGGCGTGAAGCATTTCGCCTTCGATCCATGAAATAACCCCACCAGAATTTGACATCTGTTTGACATAGATCTTGGTTACGCGATCCTCATCCAATGATGGCAAAACCTTTTCAATTACGGGAACGGCCGCTGCGCCCTCAACTACAACTGAATCGCTGCTGCTTATGGCTGACCTTATTTCGGTCGCGCAGCCACCATCCACCACGGAACTTATCCAACGGGAGAGTTCGCCGAACTGGTCAGGAAGAAAATCATCGAGCAAAATAGTTCGCGACCCTTGGTGCTTAAACTGTCTAGCAAGGTAAGATTTTCCACTGCCGAACAGTCCTTCAATCAGGATAATGGGTTTCAGTGGCTCGATGGGAGTGAAGGCAGTGAAAAAATTGATGCCTCGTACGATGACCTGAGTCAATTTGGCTGGCTCCGTACTTGTTGGGGGTAGCAGCCCCTGCCGGGGCATTAGCTTCCTTTATTTGATTCACTGGATCAAATAATCGCTGCGCGACCGGTCGCTAATTCCGCCCCGCATCCTTGTCCCGCTTGGCGAGCAGTCTTAGCCGCAGCGCGTTGAGCTTGATGAAGCCTTCGGCGTCCTTCTGGTCATAGGCGCCTGCGTCGTCTTCAAAGGTGACATGGGCTTCGGAATAGAGCGAGTACGGACTGGTCCGCGTCATCAAATGCGCCGCGCCCTTATAGAGCTTCAGGGTGACTTCGCCGGTGACATAGGTCTGGCTGGCGTCGATGGCTGCTTGCAGCATTTCGCGTTCCGGGCTCCACCAGAAGCCATTATAGATCAGCTCGGCATATTTCGGCATCAGCTCGTCTTTCAGGTGCGCTGCGCCCTTGTCGATAGTGATCTGTTCGATGCCGCGATGGGCGACGAGCAGGATTGTGCCGCCGGGGGTTTCGTAAATGCCGCGTGACTTCATGCCGATGAAACGGTTTTCCAAAAGGTCCAAGCGGCCAATGCCGTGCTTGCGGCCATATTCATTCAGCGCTGTGAGCAGCGTGGCAGGAGACATGGCCTCGCCATTGATCGAGACAGCATCGCCGCGCTCGAACCCGATGGTGATCACCTCTGGTGTGTCGGGTGCATCTTCGGGGCTGACGGTGCGCTGGTGGACGAATTCGGGGGCTTCCTGACCCGGGTCCTCGAGCGCTTTGCCTTCCGATGAAGTGTGGAGCAAGTTCGCATCAACAGAGAAGGGCGCTTCGCCGCGTTTGTCGGCGGCGATCGGGATGCCGTGCTTTTCGGCAAAGCTGATCAGGTCGGTGCGGGATTTGAACTCCCAGTCGCGCCACGGGGCGATGACTTTGATGTCCGGCTGCAGGGCATAATAGCCAAGTTCAAATCGGATCTGGTCATTGCCTTTTCCGGTCGCGCCATGACACACAGCGTCCGCGCCAACCGCTTGGGCGATCTCGATCTGGCGTTTGGCAATCAACGGACGGGCGATACTTGTGCCGAGCAGATATACGCCTTCATAGACGGCATTTGCGCGAAACATCGGGAAGACATAATCGCGCACGAAGTCTTCGCGCAGATCGTCAATAAAGATGTTTTCAGGCTTGATTCCGAGTTGAAGCGCTTTTTCTCTTGCAGGTTCAAGCTCTTCGCCTTGTCCCAAATCGGCAGTAAAAGTGACCACTTCGCACCCAAATTCGGTCTCAAGCCATTTCAGAATGATGGATGTGTCCAAGCCTCCAGAATAGGCGAGAACGACTTTTTTCGGTGTGTTGGCGGTCATTGCGACGTGTCCCTGTGGGTGAATTTGCTCTGCCTCTTATCGCTTTGCATAGGCATCGGGCAAGACAAGAAGCTTGGGTAGCATATGTTTTATGAACAACCGGGGTTCGCTTGATGCGTGTTTGACCTTTCCAAGAGGGTTAAAAAAGTGTTACTTATTTGTTAGTAATTACAGCGAGCGCACATCCGGGGAGAGATGCGACGCTCGTGCTTTGTGTGGACTATGGAGTAACGTGATGGCTGATACGGGAACCAGTGAGAATATGGCGGTTGATACTGAAGGTGTAGACCTCGAAATCGCAACACTTATTTCGGCGGTGGTTGACCGGAGTTTGCCACGTAGAGATGCGCTGTCCAAACGCGTCAAACGGACAGGACCGCAATTGCGCCGCGTGAGCACATCTGAAGCTGACAGCGCGCGATCCGAGATCAATAGCCTGATGGACGATATCCGGCGCGATGCGGATGCGCGCGCGGCTGCTGAAACTGTCGAGATTGACGAGCCTGCCGCCAAGCCAGCCGAATGGATTGAAGATGCCGTGATGGCCGCTCAAACCATGCAACGCCATGACGAGCTGTCGGGCGAAACACAGTTTGCGGAACCCGAGCAGGAACCCAAGAAACGCAGCTTCGCCTCCAATCCGTTCAAGCAGAAAGCAGCGGTGGCAGTTGCCGGAGCTGCAGCACTTCCTGTCATCGGCGCTCTGGTGTCTGATGATGAGGATGAAGCGCTGGTCGAGGCAGTAGAAGTCGAGGCAGTAGAGACTGAGGAGCGCGATGCCGAACCAGCGGACGACTATGATGCGATTATGCTGGCGGATGCCGATCAGGTCGACGAGGCTTATATCGCGGATGATCTCGATACGGATGAAGATGCTGCCTATGCCGCTGCGCTGATTGACGAAGACCAGATTGCTGTCGAGACAGAACCAATGGTTGCTGTCTCGGCGGCCGCTATGGATGCACAGGACTATCATGAAGATGATGGCAAGCTTCCGGTTTGGCTGGCGATGGGTATTCCGGTTGCCGCCGTGTCTATGGCTGCCTTGGTGGCGGGCGTTAATGTGGTGCGCGAGAATGGTGCCGAAGTGACACCGATCGAGGCGGCGTCTCTTGCGCCACTGGTCACGACATATGCAGACGCAAGCGCTGGTGCCGATCCGATTGCGCCATTGCCTGCCGAAGAGGTGATCCTTGCGAGCGCTCCCGTGAGTGCGCCGGAGGCAGGCTCCGATGCCATCGCGAACATTTCTTTGGATACGCCAGACTTGGATACGCCAGACTTGGATGCGGCAGTCATTGTGCCGGATGCCGCTCCAGAGATTGTAAACGTGGTTGCTCCGGTTGCGACCTTGCCTGAAACGACATTGCCCGAACCTGCGGTACGCTCTACGCCGCAACCCGTTCAGCCTCGCTCTGTTGAGCCAGCACGCACCATTCTGGCAAGCAGTGCAATTCCATCATTGCCGTCAAGCAAGCCTGCGATACAGCGTGTGTCAGCATCACCGACGCAGTCCTTTGCAACAATTTCGCCTGGATCTGCTTCGTCTGCACCTGCGCGAGCAAGCAGAAACAATATCCCGTCGCTCAAGCCTCAATTGGCGTCTGCAAGGCGGTCTGTGAACCGGACGACAAGCACGGTGCGGAATATCGCTTCGCCCGCAGTGTTCCAGCCGAAGTCGCAAGTGCCGGTACGTATGTTCGACGGGTATTATGAGCGCGGGTCAGCGGCGCTTATCGTCAATACTGTCGCAGCGGATATGGGCAGCACGCTTAGCAAGACCGAGCAGAGTTGGCTCGCGCGCGATATGGAACGGGTGCTCGATAACGAGATTGATGGCCGCGATGTCAGCCTGAAATCCGAGCGCGGTGACCGTATTTCTGTGATGTTTTGGCAATCGGGACAAGAGCTTCGCAGATTGCCGGTTTCGCGCGAACGTGGCGTCGCGCCATTGCCAAAACAGATGGTGCTTGAGGGCGGCTGGTACGCGGCGCGCTCGGATGTCTCGCTCAGAGCGACTCCATCGCAAGCGGGGGCTTTCAACAACCGGATGATTTCCAAGGATACCTTGATTGAGCGGATTGCGACGGTCACTGACCGTTATGGTGACCGCTGGTATCTGATGGGGCGCGACGGCGTGGCGGTTGGCTATATGTCACCTGCAGATTTGATTCTTGCGGGCGCGGTCGGTGAGACAGTCGGTCTGCCGTATAATCGTCGGCATGGCGAGGTCGTGTCCGAGCTGCTCGAGGTCTATACGCGCTGCCGGTCAGTGTTTGTCGGTCCTCATGGTAGTACGCGTCAGAAGATGGATGTGTGCCGGAATGCCAAAGGCAACTGGGTTGGTGCGTCGGCTGGTGTCGTGCCGGTCCAGCAAGCAAATGCGCGACCGGAGCCGATTGTGCTTGCGAGCGCTGTTGGTCAAAGTGCCGAACTGGCGCCGTTTGAAGCGGCTGCGGTTCAAAAGCAACTTACGCCCAAACTTGTTTATGGCCGTGCAGGGCAGGTGGTTAAACAGAAACTGGCCGATGGCCGTGATGTCGAACTGACGCTCGGCGAGAAGTACCAAGCGACACGGATCGTTCCTGTGATGCGGCTAGAAGCGCTTGGGCGGATCGAAAAGCCGGTGCGGCTGGATGCGCGTTGGATGCGTGTGCCAGGCGGCGCGAGATTGCGGGCGACGCCAGACTATCTCACCACGATGACGGTCGGTGCGATCCCTGCGGGTCAAACCATCGAGACGATTGGTGCGGTCGAGGGCGACCATGGCGAGGACTGGGTTCTGGTCGGGCGTAACGGCGTCGGCTTTGGATATGTCCAGCGTCAGGAATTGATGCCGCTGGCTGGAAGCACGGCTTTACGTGCGGTGCCGAGCCAGCACACTGCAGCGGTGGTTGACCTTGTCGAGAGTGTCACCGATTGCCGCTCGGTTGCCTATACGGGCGACGGGCTTGATGGCACGTTTACCGCGTGTCAGCAGCCCAATGGCGCGTGGGCGTTCACGGCAGATGCCGAGCTTCGCCAGCTTGTGGAGGTCGTGCCAACGACCCAAGTTGCGCCTTAGCACTGTTTGATGAACTAACTAATTGCTGAAGGCGGTTTGCGCGTTCGGGCCGAGGTGGCTGGGCGGCAGCTTAGGTTCCGAATTGCGGTTCAGCGATAATAGGCTTTTTGGGAGGCTCGTCGACCGGCTCTGGCTCGGCCTTAGCGATGGTCGATTCAATTGGCAGATAGAACGCAATCGTGGTGCCGCGTCCTTCCTGACTTGCAATCGATAGTTTTCCGCCATGCATCTCTGCAAAAGACTTGGTGAGGGCAAGGCCGAGACCTGTGCCTTCATGATGGCGGTCCGAGCCGTCATTGACCTGCTCGAATGGCTTGGCGAGGCGCGGTATATCCTTTTCAGGGATGCCAACGCCCGTATCCGTGAAGGCGTAGCGAAGATAATTGTCGCGGCGACGCAATGTAACAGCGATGCGGCCTCCGGCGGGCGTAAACTTGATGGCATTCGAGAGAAGGTTCAATGACATCTGGCGGATGGCGCGATGGTCGGCAGCGATCTCGGGCAGGTCGTCCTCGGCTTCAAATGTCATGGTGATGTTCTGGTCTTCGGCCCGGCGCCGGATCATACGTACAGCCGCATCGACAGGATCGATCGGATCAATCGGAATAAGTTCGATGCTCATCTTGCCGGCTTCAATTTTGGCCATGTCGAGAATGTCGTTGATCATGTCGAGCAGGTGTTTCCCCGACATCAGAATATCGCCCGCATAGCCCTTATAGCGTTCGTCGCCGAGTGGACCATAAAGCTCGTTGGACAGGATTTCCGAGAACCCGTTGATGGCATTGAGCGGGGTCCGCAGCTCATGGCTCATATTGGTCAGGAAGGCGGACTTCGATTGGGCTGCGCGTTCGGCGCGGTCTTTCTCGTCGGAGTATTTGCGGGCAAGTTCTGCCGCATGGCCTTCGGAGTGTTCGAGTTCGGCAACAAGGCGCTTGAGTTTGATCTTCTGGCGGTTGAGCTGGTTTGCCGCTTGTGTTGTTTCGGTTACATCGACACCGACAGTGATGAGACCACCTTCGGGAGTTGCGCGCTCGACGAGCTTGACCCAGCGCCCATTGGTCAGGTGAACAAGGGCGGTGTTGGACTCGGTATCTGACGGAGTTTCCTGACGAACTGATGGCGCGCGGGCGAGGGCGACAGTGTCATAGCCCATGCCGGCACGCAGCGCGTTCTGGACGTTGAATGTGCGTGCATATGCACCGTTCCAATACAGCAGACGCTTGCGGTGATCCCAGATTGCAAACGGGCCGTCATATCCTTCCAGAGCATTGCGCAACCGGCGCTCGGTTCTGCGCAGTCGATTGTCTATGATCTTGCGTTCTGTATTGTCGCTGGCGATGCCTGCGAAGCGTTCGGCTTTCTGTGTACCGTCTGCGACGGTGCGTCCGGACATTTCGATCCAGGTTTGGCCGCCATTATGCTGGGTACGGAATTCGGTGCGCAGGGTTTTGATCTCTAGCGCGCGTTCGAGGGCCTGACTGACGCTGGGCCGATCATCAACGAAGACATGACCAAGGAACTTCTCGGTCGAGAGCGGCTCATTGACCCGCATGCCGAGCAGGCTCGCGAATTGGTCGGACAGGATTATCGTCTCATCGGTTGGCGTTGTTTCCCAGAAACCGGCTTGGGCACCATCCATAATCAGATTGATCATGTCAGCACTTTCACGCTCGGTGTCGAGCGCGGCTTCTATGTCTTTGGCTTGGCCGGTAAAGAGCTTGTAGAGGCCATATATCGCCAAGGCTGGAGCGAGCAGTAAAAGCAGATAGATCAAGACACGGGTAATATCATCGACCGAGATCATCGGACGCGGCGCAACGCCACAAATATTGCCGGCATAAGATTGCATCGGGACACAAGCAGTGGCCGCGCGAGGTGCACCTTTTGCTGATACAATTTTGCTTTGTCGCGGGGTGAGCGCGCCTGCAATCGTCCTCAAATTGGCATTGCCGCTTGCAAGCAGGCCGGGGCCGTTCAGGATGAAGCGTCGATCGCCGACATTTTGCGGCATCCATTCGGATGCGGGACCAATTGCTATCAGAGGCGCGCTGGTGCCATTTCTCGAAACAATCGCAATGTCACCAAACTCGGTCGTAAGCATTGGGCCATCGGTTGCGCTCGTTTGCAGGGCTTGTTCTGCGGCAAGCCGCTCGCGGGTTCCTGTGTCGGTATTTGCCGCTTGTGTCAGTGGTATGACCAGGTCGATACCATCGAACGCATCACTGATGGATTGCAGGTCCGAGGGCGTTCCGGAGGCCTGATCGAGGGCGAATTTGATGGTATTCACACGGCCATCAAGGTGTTCACCGACCACCTGGGCACGCAATTGAAGCGCTTGCAGGGCTGCCGTATCGGAACTTTGACGTTCTTCCCAACCTTTAAGCGCGAGTGCGCTACCTTGCAGAACAAGCAGGGCGACGATGACAGGGAAAATACCAGCGCCCTGTTTTTTCTCACCTAATTGCAAATCTTTATCAGATTTTGCCACGAATATTGGCCCCATGCAGCTCCATGAGAGGTCAGACCTCCCCCATATCGAGCTACAATTGCCGTGTAATGCTTGCGCAAAGGTTAACGGAACTGCTGAAGCTGTTAACCTATGGCACGGCCAATTATGTCGGAGGCATTTTGAGACAGGCCGTCTTTTGCCAGAGACTGCAGTGTGGTCATGGCCGTTTGGCGGGCGGCTGGCTCCAGCGACTTCCATTGTTCGAAGGCTGTGAGCAAACGGGCTGCAAGTGCCGAATTGAGCGGGTCCACCTCGCGCACGAGCTTGGCAAGGAAGGCGTGTCCGCTGCCGTCGCTCTTGTGGAAGCCTGCAAGGTTCTGCATTGCAAAGGCGGCGGCGAGGGCGCGAACCCGGTTTGGATTGCCGAGGTCAAAGTCCGGATGGCGTCTGAGCGCCTCGATGTCGGCGATGTCGCCCGCGCGGGCTTGAACTGCAAACCATTTGTCGATCACGAGCGGA
>JBDVDE010000070.1:0-88012 GCA_039942135.1 Hyphomonadaceae bacterium | reverse complement strand
GAGACGGATGCCGCAGAAGATTTGCGCCGCGCAATACGCTGGGTGCGGGCACATGCGCAAAGCTATAATGTCGCCCCTGACCGGATAGGCGTCATGGCATTTTCCGCCGGAGGAGAGCTCGCCAATCTCGTGATCTATCAGCCCACCGAAGGCGATGCAGACGCGAGTGACCATATTGAGCAGTTTAGCGCGCGTCCCGATTTTCAAATCCAGATTTATCCGGGGCCAATTGGATTGCCCGACCATTTGCATAGCCCGCCTCCCCCCGCCTTCTTTCTCGCAGCCTTCGAAGATCATGGTCCCGAGCTGACAATCTCGCGCCATCTCGACATGTACCGTCAGGCCGGCATACCCGCTGAAGTGCATATCTTCGCACATGGAGCGCATGCGTTTAATATGGGCGACCGGTCACAATTACAGACGATTTCGAACTGGCGGCACGGCCTGACAGACTGGCTCGATGATAGCGGCTATCTCTCGCAACCAGAGCCATAAAACGTGGCCGTCGGCCGTCCTTTAATGACAGAAGCGCGGTCCCTCACCCCAGACAAGTTGTTGAAAATTTCATCGTCCGTCTTAGCCTGCCATCAAACCTGTTTTGATACGATGAGGTATGGATCGAACATGCGCAGAAGACCATTTTGAACGCCGCCGCAAGCAGGGCAGCGATACGCAAAGGCAAACGCCACTGGTTGTCGATGCCAAACAGGCATGGTCACGCGAGCGCAAAGACACGTCCATTCTTGAGCAGCGCTGGCCCGTCTATCTCGGCGTCGGCATTCCCGCTTTGGTGTTTGGTGGATTTTTTCTGATGCTGCTAACCGGCCTCTTCTATGACGCCAAGCTCAACCTCGGATCGCTCGTTTTTGTTCTGCCAATTTTCTTGATGGCCTTCGCTCTTGCCTCAGTGGTGCTGACTTATGTCTTCTCATCGATCCGCAGCAGCGCCGAAACGCTGGGCAATATCAGCTTTTTGAGCCAATCGAATACCGGCTTCAAGATTGGCGCAGCGCTCGGGCTTGGCCTCTTTTTGTGGTTCACGCCGATTGTGTTCGGTGATCCGTTCACCGGAAACCCGAGTGCTCCGAGCGCGATCGTCGCACAATTGGCGCTGAAGGCACTTACATTTATCGGAGTAGCCGGTGCCGTCGGATCGAAACTTGAAGAGCGCTTAAGACGCTAACAGCTTTTCTTTGACTGCCTATCTTTGACAGGTGCCGCAATAAAAGCTCGAACGACCAGACTGGGTGATGCGTTTGATGGGCTCGCCGCATGTTTTGCAGCCCTCCCCTTCACGGTCATAGACATCGAACGAATGTTGAAAATATCCGAGCGCTCCGTCGGCAGCGGCGAAATCTGAAATTGACGAGCCGCCCGCCTCGATCGCTTCGGCAATCACCGCATTGATCGCAGGTGCCAATCGCTCGGCCCGCGCACCAACAACACTCGAGGCCTTGCGCTTTGGCGAAATTCCGGCCCGAAACAGTGCCTCGCAAACATAGATATTGCCAAGTCCGGCAACAATCGCCTGATCGAGCAATGCGGCCTTGATCGCGCTTTGTTTGCCCGCCAGAGCTTCGTTCAGATAGGCGGCAGAAAATCCGTTCGACAGTGGCTCTGGCCCGAGCTTTTTCAGGCGGGGATATGTGTCGAACTGAGCAACCGGCCATAGCTCCATAAACCCGAACCTGCGCGGATCATTATAGGTCACCTTCACGCCGCCTTCGAGATGGAAGACGACATGATCATGTTTCGGATCATCGCCCGCATCGGCCGCGAATTTTGCCGTGGGGTCGCCGTCAATTGTGAACCGGCCCGTCATCCCCAAATGCATGACCAGCATTTCGCCTGATGACAGCTCGACTTTGAGAAACTTGGCAGAGCGCCCGAGCCGCAAGACGGTTTGTCCCGTGAGCCGTTCGGGGAACCGTGCCGGAAACGGAAACCTCAAATCTGGCCGTCTTTGTTCAACGCGCAGGAACGTCTTGCCTTCCATCACGGGAGACAGTCCTCTTCGTACAGTTTCGACTTCAGGCAGCTCAGGCATAATTGCTACAGTATCAGAGCGCGTCGCGGGGCCAACCGTCTATATGTAAAAGGAGCAAAATTTGCACAGGGAGCTTATCCCTCACGCCATGCGCCGCTTTCGAGCTCTGCCAATCCCCAATTGCCGATTTGCGCACGGATCAGGCGTAGGGTCGGGTGACCAACGGCCGCTGTCATTCGGCGCACCTGCCGGTTCTTGCCTTCGGTAATGGTGAGCGCGATCCAGCTATCGGGCACCGATTTGCGAAACCGAATAGGCGGATCACGCGGCCACAGGTTTTCCGGTGTCTCGATCAGTTCAGCTTGCGCGGGGGCGGTCATCCCGTCTTTCAACTCGACCCCCTCGGACAGGGCTGCGAGGGCGGTCTCATCGGGTATGCCCTCAACCTGCGCCCAATAGGTCTTGGGCGTTTTGTGCTCGGGATCAGCGATCTGTTTTTGCAAACGACCATTGTCGGTCAGCACCATCAGCCCTTCACTATCGCGATCAAGCCGTCCGGCCGCATAGACACGCGGGACATTGATATAGTCCGACAGGGTGGGCCGCGTGCTGCCTTGATTGCCCTTGTCGGTAAACTGGCTGAGCACACCGAACGGCTTATTGAAGAGAATAATGCGGGTCATGTCAGGTTCGTCCCATTTCGCTTTGCGGGCTGAAGGCTCATATCTTTTGTCTCCGGTCGGCTGCGCCGCCCATGAGATGCCGCTTCGCGGGCTCAGGGCTGGCTCATCCGTGGCTCAGGGCTGTAGGTTAGTTAGAGCTGTTACTCATAGCCGCCATAGCTGCCCGCAGCGCCCGGGAAGACAACGGGGCTTTCCGCGCCATCCTTGGCAACGCTCGAGACACCGAAGAAGTAATTGTCGATCACGACATTCTCCAACGTATATTCGGACACATCACCCACGAATTTCGAATGGCTCCACTGGGCATCGGTCGTCAGCCGCCAATGGACGCGGTATCCGGCAAGGTTCTCGGCTTTCGTTCCTTCGGGACGGCTCCAGCTCAATGTTGTCGAGGGCTGGACCGCGCCTTCGATTTTTACCTCGGCAGGGATTGGCGGCGCGAGCGCGATGCCTGCCATGGTCACAATGTTCAGCGCCGTAAGCTTGGCCGCATAGTCAAAATCGACCCCGTCAATTGTATCGCCAAAGGGACGCCCATCCTCGATGCGCAAATCCTGATGCTGGCGATCATAATGCTCATTGGTTTCCATGATACGCACACCCGGAATGCCCACAGCATTGAACGGGCGGTGGTGGCCGCCGCGCCCGAACCGGTCGAGCCTGTAGACCATCATAATATCGAGATTGGGGATATATTTGTCCGCCATGCGGTCGATATAGCGGGCCAGATTGCGCGACGGGCTATCAACCTCGCCGCCAGTGAACCGGCGTGCGCGCGCCTCTGCAGGCGTTTCGACATCGCGGGTGCCCTCGGAGAAGACCCGCGCCGTGGTGTTATTTATCACACCATTGATGCCGGAGATGTTGCCGATCATATCATTATTGATGACGCCCTTGATATTCCAACCTTCTGCGAGCGCGTGCTTGGCGACGATCTGGCCGCCGAACAACCCCTGCTCTTCGCCCGATAGGCCCATATAGACGATGGTGCCCGGAAACTCGTGTTTGGACAGCACACGCGCCGCCTCGATCGCGCCGGCCATGCCTGACGCATTGTCATTGGCACCCGGACTGTCTGTGGTGCCGTCAAGCGGATCGGTGACGCGACTATCAATATCACCCGACATCACGATCATCCGGTTGGGGTCGAGTGTGCCGCGCTGTATGGCAACGACGCTCACAACTTCAACTGGATCAGGAATGCGGTTTTCACCGGAAATTGTGTCCGACACATACATAACTTCGAGGCAGCCGCCGCAGTCAGCAGAAATACGCTCGAACTCGGCATGGATCCACCGCCGCGCCGCGCCAATACCGCGCGTGTCACTTTCAGTTTCGGACAAAGTGTGGCGCGTGCCGAACCCGACAAGTGTACGGATATCCGCCTCGATGCGGTCTGCCGATGTGTCAGTGACCAGCGTATGGAGCAAACCCAGCTCGGCTTCCTGGGCATGATCACCAAGGGTCGCCGGGGCGCGATCTACGGTTTGGGCCGATGCTTGAGCTATGGATACAGGCCCTTGCGAACATGCCGACAATACAAGGCCGGTCAGCGCAAACACGCTCGATCCGAGAATAAATCTGCTCATTTTCCGTCTCCGTCTATCAGAATTGATCTGGAACAAGCTGTAGAGTGGATCAGTCTTTCTGTCACGCTTCATGAAATCTAGGGTGACGAGCGCATCTGGTTCTAGTATATCGCTGCTTCGGGCCCTTTATCGGGTACGTTATGGGGCTGATCTGGACACTTTGGGCTGCGTTTCTTGCGCAGGCCGCAAGATCTGCTATTTGCCCCCCTAAAATTTGGACGTCTTACCAAGGAGACCGATAGATATGGCCTATGAAACCCTGATTACCGAAATCGAGGGGCATGTCGCAACGATTACGCTCAATCGTCCCGACGCCCTGAATGCGTTCAACAATCAACTGATGGACGAACTGACCGCCGCGCTTGATGCGTTCGAAGCGGACACCGAGGTGGGTTGCATCGTGATTACCGGATCGAGCAAGGCTTTTGCTGCGGGCGCCGACATCAAAGAGATGCGCGAACTGTCCTATATGGACGCGTATTATCGCGACTTTATCACCGCAAATTGGGAACGCACGGCGCGTTGCCGCAAGCCCGTGATTGCGGCTGTTGCCGGATATGCCCTCGGCGGCGGATGCGAATTGGCAATGATGTGCGATTTTATTCTCGCAGCGGACAATGCAAAATTCGGCCAGCCGGAAATTACGATTGGTGTGTCCCCTGGCGCAGGCGGAACACAGCGCCTGACGCGCTTTATCGGTAAATCCAAAGCCATGGAAATGTGCCTGACCGGCCGCATGATGGACGCTGAAGAAGCTGAACGCTGCGGACTGGTATCGCGCATTGTGCCAGTCGAAGACCTGCTCGACGAAGCCAAATCTGTGGCCAAAAAGATCGCATCCATGCCGCGCGCGACAGCGATGCTGACCAAAGAAATGGTGAACGCCGCCTATGAAACACCGCTCAGCCACGGCGTAAAATTCGAGCGCAGGCTTTTCCACTCGCTATTTGCGACCGAAGACCAATCCGAAGGTATGGAAGCCTTTGTCGAAAAGCGCACACCGCACTTTAAAAACAAATAGGCAATGGCGGGGGTTTGAACGCCCCCGCTAGCCGTCTTCTGCCAAGCGTACATAATGGCGTTCGGTATCGCTGATATAGTCGCGCGTTACCGGAACCGCTTCGAGCGAACGGGCGAGCTGGACCTGAAACACCATCTGCCCCATATGCCGGAAGGCCATCGCCGCCCCTGCGAGATAGAACAGCCACATGCGCCAGAACTCTTCGTCATAGAGCGCGGTGATTTCAGCTTTCTTCTCGACACAGGTTTTGTACCAAGCCTCGCATGTGCGGGCATAGTGCATGCGGAGTATTTCAATATCGGTGACCCAGAGCTGGGCCCGCTCGATCTTTGGCGTAATCTCCGAAAGCGCAGGAACATAGCCGCCCGGGAAAATATATTTCGCCATGAAACTGTCCGTCGCACCCGGACCGTCTGCCCGTCCGATCGAGTGGATCAAGGCAACACCATCCTCGCTCAATAGTTCGGCAACTTTCGAAAAATAGGTCTGGAATTGCGGTTGCCCGACATGTTCGAACATGCCCACGGACACGATCCGGTCAAACGGGCCCTCGACATTGCGATAGTCGATCAATTCGAATTTCACCTTATCAGACACGCCAGCAGCTTCAGCCCGCTTACGGGCAACTGCGAGCTGTTCTTCCGAAAGGGTAACACCGAGCACCTCAACCCCTGCGACCTTGTTCAGATACAGCGCCATGCCGCCCCAGCCGCATCCGATATCGAGCACGCGCATGTTCGGCTTGAGCAAGAGCTTGGCGGCGATATGAGCGAGCTTGTCAGTCTGGGCGCGCGGCAAGTCATCCGCATTATCGGGTTGCCAATAGGCACATGAATATTGCCGGTTCACATCCAAAAACAGATCATAAAGCCCGTCAGACAGATCATAGTGATGGGCGACATTGCGCTTGGCGCGGCGAGCATGATTGCGCCCGTCCAGCCAAGTCTTCCAGCGCGGCTGCTGGGTGATTTTGTGTAACTCATTGCCGGGCACCCAACGGAAATTATAGGTCACAAGCTTCAGGAGATCATAAATCTCGTACCCGTCTTCCATTTCGAGACGGCCATGCATATAGGCCTCTGCAGCCCCGAGCGCAGGATCGCGAGCAATCTTGCCCGATGCGCCTTTCGCGGTAAGTCTGATAGCGACCTCCCCCGCATTTTCATCGGCGCCCGGGCCAAAGACATGTACCGATCCATCATGGTCGGTGACGGTTAACTGGCCCGCAAGAATGGCGCGTTTGAGCAGGAGAGAAAGAAGTCGCATTTAGGCGCATCCTGTCGGCTAGAGTTGGTCGATCAAGCGATCCACTCTCTTGCCATCGCAGCGCCGAAAAATAAAGCAAATTTAGACCTTGAGCATCGCAATCAACCGCTCAGCCCGCTGAAGACTAAAGGCTTCAGGGATTGGCGAACGCGCGACCAGAAGCCGATGCCAGAGCGGACCGAGCAGCGCGTCCATCGCATCTTCCATATCCCAGTCACGGCGAATGACCTGTTTTGCTGCCAATTCCGCCAGTATCATACGCAAAGGTGTGCGAATCTCGGTTTTGATCCATCCGCGCCATTTCTCGCCGGCATCATCATCATCAGCCGCTGCAAGCAAGGCAGCACGCAGAATATAATTTCCGCTTCCCGTGCGCGCGGTTGCTTCAAGTGGTGCGATGATCGCGGCAATGCGCTGCTGGACATCACGCGCGCCATCAGGCGCAGGCGGGATCAATGACAGCGCTGCATCAAGGCACAAGGTCCCGATTGACGGCCACCAGCGATAAATCGTCTGTTTTGAGGCTTGGGCGCGGCGGGCAACATTGTCGACGCTAAACCCGCGCCATCCGCTTTCCGCCAATTCATCACGTACAGCCTCAAGGATCGCCGCTTGCGATGTTTCAGAACGCTTGGGCCCTTGCCGTCTTTGGCGAGTTGAAGAAGAATCTTGCGGCGTATCAGACATATGAAGCTTCCCTGAAGTGTCTGCTGCAAGCATCAAATAGCGCTCGCATGCTCTGGTTTACCGGAACTATAGTCCGAAATCATTACATAAATCAGAACAAATACGCGCAGCACCTCATCCTATTGCGAGGGCGACCTCACAAACCGGGCCTTCGGACAGCGTAAAACCTCTGGCATCATCCCGGATGACACCAGAGCGATGGTCTCAATTCGTTTAGCCGTTATTCTCGCGATCGACCGCCATTTTGATCAGCTCACGCGCTTTTTCGACACTGGACCAACCTTCAACACGTGACCATTTTCCCGTTTCGAGGTCTTTGTAATGCTCGAAAAAGTGCTGGATTTTCTCGACCAGAATAGTGGGCAAGTCCTGATAAGTCGAAATCTTGTCATAATAGCGGGTCAGGTTTTGGTGCGGCACTGCCAGAATTTTCTCGTCTTGCCCTTTGTCATCGGTCATCATCAGGACGCCAACAGGACGCGCGCGAACCACGGAGCCCGGCACCAAAGGCCGGTTGCCGACAACCATGACGTCGATTGGATCGCCGTCGAGGCTCAGCGTGTGCGGTACGAAACCATAATTACACGGATAGCGCATCTCGGTGTACAAATACCGGTCAACGAACATGGCACCCGATGCCTTGTCGATCTCGTATTTGATCGGGTCACCGCCAAGCGGCACTTCAATAATTACATTCAGATCGTCTGGAGGATTGTTACCGGCGGCGATTTTCGAAATATCCATGAATGGTCCTACTCTGGGCGATTTTACGCTTACTGCCGCCCGCGATGGACTCTCAAAACTCCCACGTCAAGAGGACATATCACGCTAGCGACGTGCGAGAGATTGCAATCGGCATGCCTATGGGGCTTTAAGCAGCTTCCAAACTGTAATTAAAACTCACCGATATTCGTTCCGCCTCGGCACGGCTGGGCATGACTTCATGTCTGAGCCAGCTTTCCCAGAGGAGGACAGTGCCGGCCTCGGGTGTTCGAAATGCAAATCGTTGAAAGGCTTCGGGTGCATCCGCATGCACCGGCGGCGCGGCCATCATCATCGGCAAGCGCGGGTCTTCAAATTTAAGCGCGCCGCTGCCTTCTGGCATGACGACATAGACTGTTCCCGAAATCACGCTATTGGGATGGATGTGCCCCGAATGGCTGCCGCCCTCGCCCAAGATGTTGACCCAAAGACTGTCGAGCACGAGCTTGCGCCCTTGCATGTCCCAATGCTGGTCTTGGGCGAACAGTTTTGCGAACGCATCCAGCTTGAGCTTGAGCGCGCCAAATGCTGGATCACGCACAGGCAAATCATCTAGCGACGCATAGGACGTATAGCCGTCATAGCCATGGGTGTCGCACCACTGGCCGCCAGCTTCATCAGCGTCTTCGAGCATCCATGCGGCTTGTTCAAGTGCCTCGACCAGACTGGCATCTGCAAGATTATAATTGGCGATGGCTGTGGCGAACAATGAGGATGTATCAGTCATTTGGGGCACCTAAATGGGGTCCGGACCGGGCAGTCTAGCACTGCGTCCAGGTCTATTCATTTGGATCTTAGTGCCTCACCCCGAAAACAAAGACAAGCACGGGGTCAGCCCACGCTATACCCGACATGAAAAACCCCACCGGCACAAGACCGATGGGGCTGTTCATTTCAAGCAAGTGCAGATGGTTTAGGAACCGTCTGCGCCGTGGTCGATTGCAGCACCTGTTGTTGGCTTGACGAATTTGAGCGTAAACCGGTCGCTCTCGCCGATCGCAACATATTTTGCATTGTCGAACCCTTCAGGCAGTTCAACACCGTCGCGTGTGCCATAGCTGGCTGGCGGCAATGTCCAGACACCGAACGGGTGGTCTGCTGTGTCAGCCGGATTGGCATTGATCTCGGATGTGCCAGCCAGTTCGAAACCAGCCGCCTCACCCAATGCGATCGCATAATCCTGATGCACGTATCCGGCACCGCCCTGAGGGTCTTGCTCGGCGGATGATGGCAAACGGTGCTCGATAACGCCAAAGACGCCGCCTGGCTTGAGCGCAGCATAAGCGTTCGCAAACACTTCAGCTTCGGTGCCGCCGCCCATCCAGTTGTGGATATTGCGGAATGTCAAAACCGTATCGACGGAACCATCGGCGATACCTTCACCGCCAAGAACACCGACATTGACGGTACCGAAGACGTCGGCATCGCCAAACTTTTCAATAAATGCCGCGTCGCGCTCGGCGTTGCCGCGTGTTGCAGCGATATATTTGCCGCCGCCAGCGTTCAGATATGGTGCGATAACTTCTGTGTACCAGCCGCCACCGGGGGAAATCTCGACGACAGTTTCGTCGGCATCGACGCCGAAAAAGGCAAGTGTTGCAGCCGGGTTACGAGCGCCATCACGGGCTTTGTTGGCGTCGCTCCGCCAAGCGCCATTCAGGGCGATATCAATAGGGCTCACCGTCTCAGCCACTGTGGTGGCTTCTTCAGCCGCGCCTGCCGTTGGTGTCGCCGTTGGCGCAGCTGCTTGCTCGCCACAAGCTGCGAGTGCCGACAAGGCCAACCCGGCCATAAGTGCATACTTCATAATCTTCTCCGTTTTCATCCCCTTGAAGTGCTCAAGGTAGATACCTAAATCACATAGTGTCCCAGCGCCGTAATCGGGCTTTGACATGGACTTAATACTCTTCGCCGACTTCGGGAAGCAGTTGAAAGCCCAAAACAGCGATTTCTCACGTAATCGTGAGGATCAAAAATATAGATGTTGCTTTGAAAAAGGACTCGAAAAACATGACGACACCTACTGATTTGACACCGCTCTACCGCACAATGGTTGGTTTTGACCGCCTTGCCGGAATGATCGACACAGCCACGCGCCTCGACGGTGCACAAGGCTACCCCCCGTACAATATAGAGAGATTGGCCGAAGACGCGTTTTCGATTGAACTAGCCGTTGCGGGCTTCTCCGAAGACGATCTCGACATCGAGACAAAAGACGGCTTGCTGACAGTCACCGGTCGCCACGCCCCCACCGAAGATACCACCGAGCGCAATTTCCTGCATCGCGGCATTGCCGAACGCGGGTTTATTCGACGGTTCCAGCTGGCCGATCATGTCATCGTCAAAGGCGCTGACTTGAAGAACGGTCTATTGAAGATCGAATTGTTGCGCGAACTGCCAGAGGCGAAGAAGCCGCGCAAGATTGCGATCGGCAAAACCAAACCGGCCAAGCCGACTTTGATTGACGGCAAGAAAGGCTCCGCAGCCTAAGCTCCCGCCAGCGCCCCTACTTCAGGCGCGTTGCAATCATCATCCCGACGCGCGCCGCCTCATAGTGGCGCGCGTTTTCATTTGGGCAAATGCGATTGATCAGGACCGGTCAACGCTGCGGCGCAGGCTGATCAAGGCTTGATCAAGAACCTCCTGGGTCGCCGCGCAAACCAATTGGCCGCCCGGCATGGCAGGTCGGCCGTGCCAGTCGCAGGCCAAGCCGCCTGCCCCGCGCACAACAGGTATCAGAGCTGCAGCATCATAGGGCTGCAAGCCGCCCTCGGCGACGAGATCAACCGTGCCCGCTGCAAGGCGCGCATAAGCATAAGCGTCGAGGCCATAACGCACGATCCGCGCAGTATGGCGCAAATGGGTCCATGCCCCCTGTTCGGCGGGATTCATGATAAACGGATCGGTCGTGGCAATCACAGCTTGGCGCAAATCACCTTGGTCTGACACGCTTAGCGGGGTGCGGGTGCCGTGGCTTTCCAGCGCCGCGCCGCCCGGCCATCCGAGATAACGCTCCCCGAGCACTGGCTGATCGATCACGCCGATCAAAGGGTGGCCATCCGGGTCACAAAGGGCAATCAGCGTGGTCCAGACCGGCAGGCCCGCGACAAAAGCGCGGGTTCCATCAATCGGATCGAGCACCCAGTTAAAGCCATTCTTCGACGGCGCATCGTCATATTCTTCGCCTTGCACGCCATCATCTGGCCGCTCGGTCGCGATCAGGTCGCGCATGGCCCGCTCTGCGGCTTGGTCGGCTTCGGTGACCGGATCAAACGCGCTGCCCGGTTCGTCTGCCAGCTTATTCTCGATTGCGTCGAGCGCGCGGAAATGCGGCGCAATGGCCTCCCACGCCGCATCAGCAAGACGCCCGGCAAAGCCAAGCGCCTGTTCAATCTGATCTGGAGTCAATTCATGTTTTGCCATGGCTCAGGCCAGTAGCGCGTCAATCTTGATGCAGCAAGCCTTAGGACGCCATATCGTCGGCATCAGCCTCAAGGGCTTTTGCAAGTTCGAGCAAGCGCCGTCTCGGCCGTTCGCTAAGCCGATAATAGGCCCGCACCAGTTCAAGCGTTTCTTTTTGACTGAGCACATCACCAACCAGATGCTCAGCATCATTGGCAGGTTTGCCATGCATATCGTGCACCTCAAGCCCATCGAAAAAGTATTGGACATTTACATTGAGTGCTTGTGACAAGTCATAGAGCCGTGACGAGGTCATCCGGTTCGCACCGCACTCGTATTTCTGGATTTGTTGAAATCTGACGCCAACTTGTACGGCAAGCTCTTGCTGTGTCATGCCCAAAAGGCGACGACGACGGCGCAACCGCTTCCCCACATGAAGATCTGTATCGTCTGCCATGTCTCACTCCACAATGACCTGTTTGGGACACTTCGTCCCGTTTCTGGATAGTTGTGGAATGTATGAGCAAGAGCCGTGCCGCTTCGTCAGATATGCATTATTGCATACAACCTATCCCAATGTGTCTGCAAAAACGGATTGCAGATTGCTGCATTGCAACATAAATAGAGTTCAACGCTTCGGCGTTTCCTCCCTAACTTTCTGCCGTGCCTTTCTTAGGCGCGGCTTTTTTTTGGCTTTGGGGATCAAACCAATCGATGCCGCGCAAATGCGCAAAGCGCCTCGATTACCGTTTTCAGGTCATTCTGCACCGTTTTGAACCCGGCTGTCGGCGTAATATCGGCTTCGTCCATATAAAGCCCGCGATTGATTTCAATTTGCAAAGCATGGATCCCATGGCGTGGACGGCCATAACACCGCGTCGTATATCCGCCAGCATAAGGCGCATTGCGGGCGGTATTGTACCCAAGTTTACGAAAAGTCCGTTCTGCCAGACTTGTCAGCTTGCTGGTGCAGCTCGAACCGAACCGGTCACCAAGTACAATATCCGGCAATTTGCGCTGGCCGGGCTGCTGCGATGGCATGGAATGGCAATCAATCAAAATCGCGGCCCCCGCCTCGACTTTCAAGCGATCAAGGCTGGTGCGCAAAAACCGGTGATACGCGTCATGCACCTGCGCAAGACGGTATTCACCATCGGCGCGGCTGATCGGCTTGGCATAGATAAGCTTTCCGCCTGCAGCGACCTTGGGCAGGCAGCCAAGACCCGCTTCAACACGCGGGGTCGGGATCGCAACGGTCCGCGGCGCGCCATCTTTGAACATGGCCGGATCAAGCTCTCGCGCATCGCGGTTCAGATCGACATATCCGCGTGCATAATTGGCATGGACTAGATGCCCACCCTGCTCGGGCACACTCTCATAGAGCTGTTCGATAAACGCATCTTCGATCCGGCGCAGATCCATAACCGGCACGCATAAATCGTCCAGCATGGTCTGCGGATAGGCAGCGCCGCTATGTGGAGAGGCGAACAGGATCGGAGCTGAAAGTGATTCGCTAACCGGAAAATGGGTTGAAAACGCCTCCAATCCAACGATCGGGCAGACAGGCTTGAGCGGTTTATGAGCGAGAATCGAGGACACAATTGTATAATTTATGTATGATAGCTCCGGTCAAGCCTTCTTTTGTTCATTTCAAGTTTACCAAGACGTGGGTTAATGTGCCCAATGAGCCAAATTCGACGAGGCAAAATATGACGAAAATCCTGTTGGCAGAAGATGACAACTCTCTGCGTACCTTTCTTGCGGCCGCTCTGAGACGGGCTGGCCATGATGTTCAGGATCACGAAGATGGCGAAGGCGCCCTCGAAGCGCTTGAACGCGAGGTCTTCGATCTTCTACTCACCGATATTGTTATGCCCGGGCTCGACGGTATCGAGTTGGCACGGCGCGGCGCGGAACTCGATCCAGCCATGAAGATCGTCTTCATTACCGGCTTTGCCGCCGTTGCTCTATCCTCTGGTGCGCCGACACCGGCTGGCTCAAAAATCCTCTCCAAGCCCTTCCATCTGCGCGAAATCGTCGACGAAGTTGAACGGGTAATGGCCGCTTAAGCGCGCTTTTACGCCGCGACCGCTGCAAGACGCTTGACAGATCGGTCACAAAGTCCGATTTGAGCTGTCTGAAATAAACTATGGTCGATTAGCTCAGCGGTAGAGCACTGCATTGACATTGCAGGGGTCACAAGTTCAATCCTTGTATCGACCACCATTTTTTCCTTATTTTCACAAGAACATACGCCGCCTTCAATATTTTGATCGCTCCTGCACTGGCAATGGATTGGCAACGTTAGTGGCCGTTCACTTACTGGAATCATCAGTTTTTTCAGGTACTTGTCAATTTCCAGAACGGACGTTGCCAAATATGCAGGGTCGAAAGGTGCATAAATTTCCGTCACCGCAAGCCCTGGCTGTTTATGCCCAAGCTGCGCAGACACCTCCCAGCCCGACACGCCGCAAATTCGCAAATGCCGAGCCATTGTGTGCCGTATAGAATATGGCGTCACATCTTTCCCAAGTCCCGCTGCTTTGCGAACACGTCGCCAAGCATAGCGAACATCATCAACGCGGCGCTCCTTGTTCATGATGAGGTACGGTCCCTCGCCTATATGATCTCGCAACGTCTCAGGTAGCTTAACGGTCGGGCGGTACTTCTTATTTTGCGCTCGTCCCGCAGGGTTTAATTGAACAAGGCCATGTTCCACATCGATATAGCTCGTGTGCAACTCGAACAGCGCAGCAGGCCGTGCAACCGTTCCAACCATCCAGAGTATGAATTGCTTGAGATAGCCTTTGTCCGTTAGATGATAGAGCGCTCGCAACTCTTCGAGTGAAAGAGGTCGACCCATGGGCGGTGTATACCCAACCTTCACCTCTCGAATAAACGGCGAACTCTTCAACAGGCCTTTCTTATAGGCGCGATTGATTGCAGCTCGGCCAGCAGAGAGAATACGGTTTATATAGCTAGGCTTATAACCTTTTCCCTCGAGCATCTCGATGAAACCGTCAATCGACTTAGGTTTAACCGCTTCCGCAACATTCACAGCCCCAAAGTGATCGAGCCATTTGGTTAGAGAAATCCGGAGTGCCTCATGTGATGGTAAATCCATCCCGTGCTCTTCATAGTACAGCCGCAGAACAGTCGGCAGGGGAACATTTTCGAGGTCTTCTTGCTCAGGCTGATGGTTCCGCACATACCAGAGCTTTAATTCTGAGATGGCTTTCTCAAGATCTGCCGTGCCAAGAGAAGCTCGTCTTGTGCATTTGTGCTGTTTGTCCCACCAGTAGCGGTAGAGCGTTTTGGACCCTGCCCTTGTCGAGATCCAGTATTCCGCAAGCCGGTAGAGGGGTTCGGTTGATTTGCCCATTTGATACTCCTGATTAGATACTCCGAAACTTGATAGCCAAAATAGAAGATCGTTCTCGGCCCTATCGACACATAAGCAATCTTGGATTGCAACCTATGCCGCTTCAATGTTTGTGGATGGATGCCAATCATATCGGCGACTTCGCGCTCGCGATATTTTTTGAACAGCTCTATCCCGTTCGCTGAAGCGATCTGTTCACGCAACTCTTCGAGGGGGATGGGCAAACTCAAGACAGACTCCACAGCAAAAAAACAAATGCTGTTGTCTGTTGGCGTTTTCGTCCAATGTGTATCGAAGTATCATATCCCCCCTTTATATTCCGTGAACATACTGAGTGAAATTCGCAAGACTCGGAGAAAACTGTTCTCTCCGACCAAAACGGGTTTGATATTCCGCTAATTTGCGACTTGTCAGCACTAGCCGTTTCGGCATAGCGTCGTCCTGCAGATCGCCAATTCGATCTGTGGGGACCGCAAACCCCAAAAAGACCAGAGGCGGCTTACAGGTACGTCTCAGCCCTTGCGCGCGTCCGGTTTTGGCCGGACGGCGCGGTGCTGTCCAAGGCGCGAGCCCAAAAGCCGCGCATGGTTCCTCTGGTCCCATCTTTGCGGCGTCCGGCTCCAATTCGGGAGCAATGGATATCTTGCAGCATGTGAGGGCCAACCCGCCTAGGAAAATGGGTGCCTTCTCCTAAATTTAGGACCACCGCTTTATGCACTCTATTTATCGATCCCCGTGCATGCCTAGCGAAATCGGCAGCACATTTGTCACGACAGTGACAGAAACCGCTATTGGCCAGGCAGCCTACACCCAACATAACCTCCCACAGATTTCAGCAGGAGGCAGCTAATGGCCGACAAATTTCCCCCTCTGATCGGAGAGTACGGCAACCTCATCAAAATACTCGATAAGCGAATCACAGCCCTAGAGCGTGCCTCTGCCATTCTCTTCGACGAAAGTCAGATCCCGTACTATGAAAAACTCAGGGGCCTCGATCGCCCAGACGAAAGCGATGATGAAGAGGAAGCAACCGATGCCAGATGATACAAAGTTCCCGTTCACCGTCCTTGAGGGCGGACGCAAAAATGCCCCAGCCGAAACATCTCTGCCCGCTCGCCGGTCCGATGAGGCGCTAGGCCGCTGGAAGAAATTATCCGTACGGGTGACGCCAAGGCTTTCGGAATTTATCGAGCGCTATGTGCAGTCTCAGCCTGCTGGTTATCTGCATTCAGACATTTTGCACGATGCCATGATTGCACTGTGCGAGAAGCGAGATCTGCTAATCTATTGGCGAACAGCACGTGAAGAAGGGCCTTTAATAATGGGGTACCCACATACTGAAGAGCGCTGCCCAGAGCACGTTGACGATTAGAATAGGCCAAAGTATCAATTTGCTATCCTGCACAGGTGATGAATCCAAAGTCCGACTAACCAAAAGACAATCCATGCTTTTGCACCGTCTGCTATCACTTGCAGGTCACAATGCGCGGCGACGGAGCTTGGCTACCCACAGTGATTCTATCCCATCATGGCCGGAGATAGAGTTGAGGGCGCATTAGAGAATTATAACCCTCGGACCTTGGCGTCAGATGCAATCTTCCCGTCTGCTCCACATATATGCATTACGACGAATCTTCGTTGCCTTTTTCTCGAGATCAATGAGCTCGGGAAATTGCACCTCATGCAAAATAACGTCTTCCAGATGCCAAACCCTGCCATTTCCTTGGTTGAACACGAAACTCGGTTCTGCAAAACTTGGACTTTTTAGAATCCCATGAATGGATGCGCGAGAATAACACCAACGAGCTCTCAAATCGGCTCCGCCAAGGTAAGTCGCATTTGAAAGCGGCTTTTTCGTTTCTTCGCTAGCATTACGCGATTTGGAACGCGTTTTAGCTAATTTCAGCTGCACATCCTGGAGCTCCGGATGATCAGATTCATGCACCTCAATATCGCTTTCTCGCCAGGCCAAAAGTTGCCCCTTATTGACCGACAAATACGGCGCAGGAAAATCGTGACCTTTAGTCACGTTATGAACACCTTGTCGGGTATAAACCCAGCGGTCTAATAAATCCTTTTTGCCCAATAATCTCATAGGAGATTTGATACATGGGAACATGTGAAATATACGTTTACGAATGTAGACGTGTAAGTGCGCATTTGCGAAAAAATAGCTTGCTCATGACGAACCACCCGCCCGAACTCTCATAACTCCACTTTCTAAAGTCAATCTTCCTCACGAGGAAAACGTGCCTCCATGGCGGGAAGTTTTCGTCCGATATGGCCTTGAAAACGACGGGCCTTAAAGCACCAAAGGGATCTTCTCTTTAAGCTGAAATCGCGGTCTAAAATATGGGGCTTACTGCCCGTGTTGACAAAGTGTATGATGTCGCGAATTCCACGACAGACGGCAACCACCTTGTGCCCCCCCCCGTAACCTTGGAACAGTCAGGTTCGCATCTAATTTTTTGTTTATAGGCGCGCTTTGGGGGACAAGCAGGTTCTGGCGCCCCATTGAGCGATTTTTGGAAGGCCCTACCCTCGTTGGACAGCACTTTATCGATCAAGCCTCGATAGCGCTACATTAAAGCCCGCCAGGCGAACAAAACTTCAACCTCGAGATCTGGTCATACCAAAAGTATGACCGGTATTACTTTGAAATTTGTCCCGTACGGGCTTGTCCACAATGGCGAATAGCGAAGTCCATCTAATCAACGCAGCTATTCGCCATTGTGGGCAAGCCGAGGCGAAGACAACCGCCTTCAAATTGGTCAGTTGTCCGCGATCGGGATTTTCATCTCAGCTAGCTTGCGTGATTCGTCAGAAGTAATCCCGACGGTATTCGGATAATTTGTGAAAGTCTTAGGCAATTCCTGAATCTTGGTCCAATAAACTCCAGAGTACTTATATCGATCGAAGGCACCCATATGAACTGGGTTCTCTCCGTACTTTTCCTCGAGCTCTTCAACTGAGGAGAGCCCCCAGACCCTAGACTGGGCGCTATTGAACACAAAAGACGGTTCGGGGAAAATCTTAGATTTTAGGGCCTTAAAATATATATCATGTTTAGAACACGCCCACCGATCGGTCAGATCTCTTGGGCCAAGATAAGTCTCTTTTGCGTTCTGTTTTCCTGACCGTTCTGTCTTTGCTTTTCGAGATCGATCTCGTGACTTAACCGCCTTAGCCGCTTCATCCGTCAACTCGGGATGGCCAAGCTCATAGGCCAGAATGTCGTCAAGACGCCAAGCATCAAGCCGCCCTCTATCAGCGGTCAAATACCGAATTGGAAAATCCGGCCTACGAAGCACATTTTGTACGCCCTGCCGTGTATAGATCCAACGGTCGCGGAGGTCCTTTTTTCCGAGCAATAACATGCTCAACACTGAGCATTAACTTGATTAAGATGCAGTGAGGATTTTCTGCAAATTACTTCGGTAATTTCAGATTGGTATTGTACGCCTCATTTACAGGCCAATGGCTACTTCAAACGCGCATTTTCTGCCTCCCCCTCCCACCGATCTCGGCGCTAACCACTAAGCTACCTTGCCGAAAAACAAGATGCACTCCATGGACGAACTGTCTAAATGATGCCATGACAAATTGATCACGATCACAGCGTTTGTTACTTTGCTTTTCGAAGACTAAATTCCTGGGATAATCCCCTCAGGAATTTGTTGTGTCTCTTTGCTTTTTTTAGTTTAAGAGTAGGTTATGTATAAGAGCATTGATCTATTTGCAGGGTGCGGCGGCCTGACACTCGGTCTTCACCGCGCAGGCTTTGAAAACCTAATTGGGGTTGAAAAATCCCCTATGGCAGCAGAGACCTATTACCACAATTTTGTGAAGCGTCTTGGTGAAGGCGAATGGGTCCGTTTTCTGGCCGAAAATCAAACTCCAGCAACTCAAGCAGAACATGGTGTTGTTGTGGGCGAGCTGGCAAGCGTGCTTGAGGATAAGGACCTACTGGCACGGCTTAGCGAGCAAGATGTTGATCTCGTTGCCGGCGGGCCGCCTTGCCAAGGGTTTTCATTAGCGGGTCGCCGTAATCCTGATGATATCCGAAATCAGCTCCCCTGGGAGTTTTTAGAATTTGTAGAGGCGGTGAACCCCAAGGCCGTCATCATTGAAAACGTATCGGGCATAACACAGGCGTTTAAGAAGCATGGCAGACCATCACCCTTTATGGAGCTGCGCGATGCGCTCACGCAAACAGGTGGTGGATATGTGGTTCAAGCGGTTCATATGAATGCAAAGCACTTTGGCGCGCCTCAGCATCGCCCCCGCGTTATGTTGATCGGAATACGGGCTGATATGGCCGAAGCAGCACGTATCGTTGCCCATGAGCATATTTGGCGCTCTGACTATGATCATGTTCCAAGTGTGCTCTTTAGTAAGCGGCCTGACCTCGCGCCTCTCGCGACGCATTTTGGGGACGATATTTTGACGGTGGCCGACGCCATTTCAGACCTAAATGATAAAGGTTATCGGCGACTGTCGAACTTACCGCAATATGCAGAAGATATGCGCACCGAGACAGTGCCAGTTGAAACGGCCGCCCAGACAGGGCTTGCGAACCATAAGCTTCGCAAACACGCAGAGCATATTGAAACCCGGTTTCGGCTCTACCAGTATTTTAGAGACAATGGACTCACGGCCAAAATTCTCGGGATTCCTAAAGATGACAAGCTGACTGTTGAGGGGCAGCGAACACTTATTAAAGAAGCGCTTGTCAGCGCAAAATTCCCCGCGCGCGGCGGAGATAAGGAGATTCTTGCTAAAAACCTGAATGCTCTTGTCGAAGTTATCATGGCGCTCGGGACGAAGAAGCATAGTCAGCGCTCACTCTCATGGACCTCCCCGAGCCCGACTATCGTGAGCCTGCCTGATGATTATGTGCACCCTGAACGGCCCAGAACCATGACAGTTCGCGAAATGGCCCGCTTTCAGTCCTTCCCCGACTCCTTTGAGTTTCGGAGTAAGGAAACAACGGGAAGCTACAGACGCCGCTTTGAAGTCCCGCAATATACCCAAGTCGGAAATGCGGTACCCCCACGTCTTGGACGCGCTGTGGGAGAGGTCGTATTTGACGTGCTTGAGCGCGCGCAGATGCAATCTCAGACAAAGGCGGCGGGTTTGTGAGAAAGCTCACAGGGGATGAGCGTGAGAGTTTAGCCGCACTGACATCTTATGGCGTAGACTCCGCCTTGATAGAAGTCACTGAGACGGGTTTGCATAAGTCGATTATGGATGCCACGCGGCCCGTGCGAGAGCTGTTATTGGGATATAAGCTGCATGATTATGATAGTCAGGCGCAAGGTACGGATTTTAAGGTTACCCTCCCCGCCATTGTCTTTTCTGGAGGTCAAGACCGAGACGCTAAGGCCTCACTATATCGCCCCCAAACTAAACAAGGGGATCCCCGTATTTGGTTTTACGGCCTCAAGGCACAGGCCAATCCCTTTGATGTTCTAGCAATAGCCCCCAATGCAGGCACGCTTTTGTTGATTAATTTAACGCAGCTCGCCGCTAGCCATATTAAAACAGGACGGCTTGGCGCAATACTCTCTGCTATGTCGCGCCCTGCGGGTTCAGCGTCTGAAGAGCTGTTAGAGCGCTTGCAGGTCTTGGCAAAGACTGGCCCGGTCAAATCCGTTATGGCGGGCAGGAGTGACACAGCAATTGGCCGAACGTTGGAAGCCGCACTTGGCATTGCCATGAATTCGAGCAAGTCCCCCGATTATAAGGGTATAGAGTTAAAAGCATCACGCCGTCGTAAAGCGGCACGGGCAGTTCGCAAAACGCTCTTTGCGCAAGTCCCTGACTGGTCGCGAAGCCCATTTAAGAGCAGTGCTGAGATGTTACAGGCATTTGGTTATAATCGCGGCAAGGATTTCAAGCTCTACTGCACCGTCAATGCGGCCAAGGTGAACTCTCAAGGTTTGAGCTTTGATGTTCAGGCAGAGGCTGGTGATTTATGGGAGGTCTCAAACCAAGCTGCCATAGATAAGTTTGCAGTCTGGAGCCTTGATAAACTCCGTGAACGTTTGGCAAGCAAACATGCCGAAACCTTTTGGGTGACAGCGCGCCCTGAAATGGTGGGCGGCCAAGAGTGGTATCATCTGGACAGGGTGCTTCACACACGTAAGCCCGTTTTATCGCAACTTGACCCTCTGCTCGACCAGGGGGTGATTACAATGGACCATCTGATTAAACGCACGCCGACGGGCGGAGCCAAAGAAAAAGGACCCTTGTTTAAGATTGCAGGGCCTGACTTGGCGCTGCTCTTTCCGCCACCCTTAGAATATGATCTCGTCGCTTAAGAAGCTGGTCCATCCCATCAAATTGAGTTTTTCTAAGTTGTCGTTGATGACACCAATCAGCTTTTGATTGCGAATCCATCCCGACTCTGATTGTATGCTCAAGCGGGGGATTGAGTGAACATAAGAGAGTTATACGACGTTGCAAATGAGGGCCTTAATGACGTCATATTTTCAGGGCGGTATGAAGGCAGACCTGTTTATTTGAGCCTCGACGACTATGCCCGTAAAGCTCTAGGCGAAAAATTTGATAAGAATGAAGGCCAAGTCGAGCATTTCATAGCTCGTATTGTTGGTCGGCAATTGTCAAAAAAAGGTGATCCGTATGCGCCATTCATTGGCATTGCAAGGCGCTGGAATAAATATGGCCGCCACGACAAGCCTCCTTTTACAGCTATTTTATTTGCCTTATCATATGCAGCCAGCCTTATGGCGAGTGATGAAAACTATTCAGCCGGGAACTATTATGAAAGGTTGAGCCAGATTATAGATGTTCCCAAAGACCGCTTATCGGCCAATGGAAAATCGACAGAGATATTTTGGAGAAGCTTAAACATATGGCTTTCCGAAAATGATTATGAATATGGACGCCCAACCGCCCAGCAAATTAATTCAAAAAAATATATAAGCTACGCGCAGTCACAAGCAGTTGTTCGCGATGGAGATCGACAGAAGTTTCATCATTTATTTAAAAAATATGGCTTCTCGGGAGACGAGAACTTCTCAAATGAAGAAATAGAAGTCTATTTATCTAGCTGGATACATAGTTCAGCATCAAATGCCAGATTGAGTCGGGCTTGGTCTAAAACAGAATTAAGATCTATTTTTTGTGGAGTTGTACTGGCAGAACTTGAGTCCTGGTCAGAGAATGCCTTCGGCAAATCAGTAGCCTCATCAAGTCCGTATGCGAATCAATCGCTATCGCTTGCACTTTCAGTTTCACCCAGTTTTCCAAAGCCAATTCTAACGCTCTTACTGGGTCGGTCTACAATTGTGCCGGAGCCTATTACGGATCTTGCTCTGGAGGGAACAGATCGTAAATTGATCATGTCAAATGATACATATGGCGGTTTCGCATCATTAAGTCCAAATGTTGTCCGGCGTTCTAACACCGTACTCTTAGACGAAATAAAAATTTCAAATGAAGCGAAGTCGGTCCAGTTTAGCTGGAAGCCTCGGCTTATTATCCCCTTCAAACGAACACTGGACGGCGCTTTTAGCGTCGAGGTTAGCCGGGTAAATGTCGCAACAAACCATGATGTCCTTGTCAGAGATAGTACAGCTATACGCAGTAGGGTTGACGAATATTTGGCGACATATTCTGACCAACAAAGCCGAGTGGCTAGAGACGGAGAGATCAAGGGCGTACCCGATGGCTGGCTCCTATACCGTCATGTCTTTATCCTGCCCCACGATGATGATGTACATGATAACCTTCAAGTACTGAAGCCCTTGCGATCGGATACAAGCGTGATGTTCGATGGCGGCATGAATTTGGGAAATAATATTTGGCACAGTCAAAAGCCGCCGACGATAAAGATTATGTCCAAGTCGACAGATGTTACACTCTCAATTTATAAATTAGACCAAGATTCGGATTCACCATTAATCTCTAGAGACGACCTAAAACTTACTCATATTCTGACACAGGATTTAGAGTGCTTAGGAAATGGTGAATATAGAATTCAGAGTCAAATTGGAACAAACCAAGCGAGCAACCTTGGCGTAAACTTTAGATCAGCTGATAGGCCGCGTCCGCTTCACTCCAACAAAATGTGTTTCCCTTACTGTGATGTCTCGGGTGTTGCTGCTGAAGCGTTAGATCCTAAAACTATGCGAGTTGAAGGTCTTAATGTCTTTAACCTGAAACTGGGGCCTAACCCGATTCATGAGGCAATCAGTAATGATCAAAATTTACCCGACTTTGACGACGAAGATTGGCAACCAAACTTTCTCTACCAAATCGATAACTTAACCGGTTCACAAAGCTGTGTCGGCAGAGGTTATCATCGATGGTTATGTGACACGCTTCAACCGGGGCTCCCAAGAAGCACACCCTTAAACATGCAGTGCCAAGAATGCAAAGAGTCCGTCCTCACGCGGGATAGAGGCCTTGTTGCTCCAAAAAAAATAGCTTCTATTAATAAGCCAACACAAAAATGGGTCAATGATGATGCGCCTAGTTGTGCAATTGATTTTGATGTTTTTTATGATGGCCTCTGTTATTTAGGGATGGGAAATCGGGCGCGGCTTGAAAGACTTCTTTCCAGTTTTGAAGATCACCCCAAATATATTAGCGCCATAGTTCACAATCTATCCGCCCTTGGACACTTAGATTTAAGACTGAGTAAGGGTTCCGGGAGACTTGAACATTGGAGCATCCCACAGGCAACGCTGCATTTTGTGAATTCCAAAAAAGCTATTCTTAGCGGGTTTAGATCCCCTGAATTTTTACGAAATATATCTGCTGGTCTTGAAGAGAGCGTTGGCACGCTCGACCGTAAACCTTTGGTGGGCCAGCCTGCTATAATAACTATCGAAGGACTGAACGCCGATGAACTAAGCGAACAACTGTCTGATGTAAAAGATCCCTTAGGTCGGCAAATTCATATTATTGAGGACCCGATTTCATCTTTCGGACAAGCGCTTATTTCCCTACCCGGCCTTGAAAACTCATTGAAGGCGTTTTCTCTTGGACGCCCAGATGACTTAAAGAAATTTGATGTACTCTCAGGAAAATGGCGTGAAGCGGAAACATCTCATGCAACCGGCGCTTATAGGTTCGCCTATATGGGACCAACATATATATATAAAGATGACGACGGGCTTTGTCTCTCTGGACCTTATCAGTGGATCAAAACGCTTGCAGCAAAGTCGGCGGGACGTCGGCTTCATAGTTACAACAAGTATACAAAAGAATTTAGAGCGGCAATGGGGGTTGAGCCCTTGGGAATTATGTCCCGCGCTTTAGTCTTAAGTACAGGGCAATTACCCCACGTTGCAGATAAGAAAATTATATTTACAAATGTAGATGCAGGAATTGCGGCTGCGGTTCTATATAATCTCTATCACAGGGAAATATCGCTATGAAGTACGCCACACCTTCCCGTGTCCTAGAGCATATCTTAGAGGGCTATCAAAGATATTATGATACAGCCTTTTGGATAAGAAGCCCTGAGCTTCTCGCAGAACGCTCTAAGTTATTACAAACGCCTGGCGTCATGGCGCAGACGCCTCTTCTCGAAACCGTTCCTCAATACCCATCAGTCAAAAATATCACTGAGGCCTGCCTTGAAGCAGGCTTAAGCCAGACCACAGCAGAGCATTTAGGCCAAGTGGTCTTCGGGATTGAGTCTATCAAGTTACGTCGTCACCAAGAGCAGGCCCTGGTGACGGCTATCCGGGGGTCGGACACAGAGGATCGAAATGTTGTTGTCACATCTGGAACGGGCTCTGGTAAAACTGAAAGTTTCTTGCTGCCTTTACTCGCCGATATCCTCGAAGAACGTCAAGCAAATCTGGGACATGGCACCTTTACTCCCTGGTGGCATGACAAGTTCACGTCCAATCAATCAAGTTGGAACCACCTAAGATCAACTATTCAGGGCGGTGCAGCGCCGGCGATGCGAGCCATGATCCTTTATCCAACGAATGCTTTGGTTGAAGATCAAATATCGCGTCTACGCCAGGCGGCTATGCGGGCCATTGATATTTTTGGTAAGCCGCTATTCTATTTTGGGCGTTACACAGGCGCGACCTTAGGCGGGACTTATCAACCGCAAAACGGCCTAAGTACAAATGTACGTAAACGCGTGAATGAGGTTGCCTCAGAAATCTTGAAAATAGAATCTGAAGCAGAAAAGCTGCGACGTAAGCTTTTAAAGGATGGTGTTGACGCAGCGGGCTTAAAAGAAGCGTGCAGTCAATTTCAGGACCCTAATATTGGTGAAATGATGACGCGTTGGGATATGATCAGCGCCCCGCCTGACATCCTAATTACCAATACGAGTATGCTCAACATCATGCTGATGCGTGATGTTGAAGGCCCAATATTTGAACAAACTCGAGAGTGGTTAAAGTCAGACCCTAAGAATACCTTCACGCTGGTTGTCGATGAGCTTCATAGCTATCGCGGCACACAAGGATCTGAAGTGGCGTTAGTGGTTCGTAATATGCTCGACCGCTTGGGGCTTACAGTGAACTCGCGGCAATTGCGATGTATCGGGACAAGTGCCTCATTGGAAGGCGAAGACGGCAAAGCTTATTTGGAAGAATTTTTTGGCGTTGACCGCAGCAGTTTTTCTATTTTTCCGGGCGATCCTATAAAATTTGCAGGTAGCACTGAGGTCGATTTACCTATTGCGACGACGCTGATGGGCTCTTTTGTTGATGGATTGTTGAGTGAAAATGAGGAGGTCGAAAAACAGGCCTCTCTGGATATACTACAGCAGTTCTCTCCGCGCATCGCTTTGGCAAAAGCGTGTGAAATTGCGGGTCAATTTGGCGAGGTCGTGCGTCCCGTAAAATTTGATGCGCTAGCTAAAACCTTATTCGGTGACATCAAGGGATCCGACAATCTTCTAAACGCCTTGTTAGTCGCGGCGCGTCACGAAGATGAAGGAAAATCAACTGATTGGGAAAATCCCAAACCAACATTTAGGGCGCATATGTTTATGCGGCAGGTTCAAGGGTTTTGGGCGTGTTCTAATGCCAATTGCAGTGAGGTTGAAGAGGACTTAAAATCCGATGACCGTAATATTGGCAGGCTATTTAAAGCCCCAGCTCTAAAGTGCGGCTGCGGCGGACAAGTTTTGGAGTTACTCTATTGCTATGATTGCGGCGAAGAATATTTGGGCGGCTTCGTCGTTCCTTCATCCGAAGCCGAGTTGAAAGACCTTACCTTTTTAGAAGCCACAAAACCTGAAGAAAATGGCAATCCAGCGGGTATGGTCGATGAACGTCCTTATAGTGAATTTCGTTGGTTCTGGCCGGGCGGCTCCATTCCTAATGGGAATAGCCAATGGACACATAGCTTTCCGGGTAATGCAAAAGGGACAGGAACTTTCCAATTTAATCGCGCAAAACTCGACCCCGTAACCGGACTTTTGACCCAAGGCGGAGAAGATGCAAACGGCCTTACATATTCTGTTTCAGCAAATCTACCTGAAGAGTGTGAAGCGGCTGGTATTCCTGAAAAATGTCCTCATTGCCTCAGTAAATATTGGCAGGGCAATACAACGGCGGATTTTTATAGAGCCAAAGTTAAGTCACCGATTAGGGCGCTTAGGACAGGTTTAAATGTTACAACACAGCTCATTGCCGATAGGGCGATGCTCGCCACTGGAGACCGCGTCAAAGCCGAAAAAATGATTGCATTTACCGATAGCCGGGATGATGCCGCCGATCTCGCGGCTGGGCTTGAACTCAACCATTTTAGAGACCTCATTCGCCAGTTAACGCGCCGGACTTTGCAGCAAGCAGACTATCCATCAAGTGATGATATTTGGGCATTAAAAGACAGTATACAAGCCAATGATGCTGAAGCTGTGTCTCTAAAAGACAAAGCCGAAAGTGTTACATTGGGTCTCTGGAAAGCGTTGCGCCTCAAAGCGGGCGATATGGCTGATGAGACTGATCTCATGCTTATTCAAAAGCATGATGAGAGTGTCATTGAACCAGGAATGGAATGGGCGGCCCTGCTTAGGCAAATAAAGAATGAACTCATGGCTATTGGGCAGAACCCTGCAGGTACGGGGAAAAGCTACGCGACATCAGAGCCCGGCGGAAAGGGTGATCCTTGGTATCGTTTCTTCGGTTTTGATAAAGATGTGCCCTGGCCAACATTGGGACTGGATGCCCAGCAAGAGGGACAAGCACGGTTCCTCAGTAAGTTCTCTTATCATCTGGCAGAGTCCTTATTTGACAAAGCAGGCCGTGATTTAGAATCTATGGGTGTTGGTTCTATTCAAGTCGTCGGAAATCATAGTTCTAAAATGGGTATGGATCCGCAAATAGCGAAAGATGTTTTAGCCAATACTGTAAGAATTTTGGGACACAGAAAAGACTTTGAAGGTGAGAAATCCCGCGCCAGTAAAAACCCGCCAAAAGCTTTGAAACTCTATTTTGAAAAACTTAGCGGTAAACTCAACATAGATATGGATACGCTGATTGACCGTGTAAGCGATGTTCTCTTGTCGCGCAGCATTATGACAGAAGAATGGCTTTTAAAAGTTCAGCAGTCACTGACCCTTCCTTTGAAAATTGTTTTGCGGTCTAAAGATAAACCTGTGATGCGATGTGATATTTGCGCCCGCCATACGCTTCATACAGGGGGGAATGTTTGTACGTCTCAAAACTGCAATTCAGACAAATTTACGGCGATCGAAACACAGGGAGAAGATTTCTATAGCTGGGTCGCTAAAGAGCCTGCACAAAGATTGGCCGTCGCAGAATTGACAGGCCAAACGAAACCGATGTCAGAACAGCGCCGCAGACAAAGGTTATTTAAAGGGTCTGCCTTCATTGATAACGAAATGAATGTGACCCATGAACTTGATGCACTCTCGGTCACAACCACTATGGAAGTGGGCGTAGATATCGGGTCACTTAAACTGGTCATGATGGCAAATATGCCGCCGCAGCGCTTTAATTATCAGCAACGTGTTGGCCGAGCTGGCCGTGCGGGACAAGCTTTCTCCTACGCGCTAACCATTTCGCGCGGCGCGGCGCATGATGACTATTATTTCAATAACCCAGAGAGAATGACGGGTGACGTACCCCCTCAACCCCATCTTGACTTATCCCGACCGGAAATTGTCAAACGCGTTGTGGCGGCTGAGTGCTTAAGACGGGCATTCACATCACATCCCAATCCGCCTCTGAGACGTGCAGACAGCAACCATGGCGCCTTTGGTAAGCAAGCTGAATGGTCTGTAAATTACCGTAACGATATTTCTTATTGGCTTGAGACTGAAGCTGAAGTGACGACCGTCATAGAGCGGTTAACAGCTTATTCGCCATTGGTGGCTGATCAGATAGATGAGATAGACCAATTTGCGAGGCAGCAATTAATAGCCGATATTGACGATTGCGTAAATGATGATCGTTTTATTCAAGAAGAACTTAGCTATCGTCTGGCCGTTGCAGGCATCTTACCAATGTTTGGTTTTCCTACTCAAGTCAGATCTCTCTACAGAGATGATTACAATGCCAGAAGAGTGGACGATCTTACCATCAGCGATAGACCCCTTGATCACGCTATATGGGCCTTCTCCCCGGGGTCGGAAATACCCAAAGATAAGCAGCTCAATACGGCTATTGGGTTTGTCTATAAACGCGATGGTGTTAGGGGCATTATGAATGAACCTGCCCCTTTAGGGAAACCCGTGCGATATTCACGCTGTACGGAATGTGATTTTATCAAAGCGGGATCAACTGACACCTGTGAAGTTTGCGCAAATCCGTCTCTTGATTTTCCGCTTTATCAGCCTCGCGGTTTTTTATCAAAATACCGAAGACGAGATTATGATGGCCAAAGAAATCGGGGCCCGGCATTGCCGCCGCCAGTCTTGGCTTTTAAACCCAATTACACAGACGGCTTAAATTGCGGCCCAATGAAAATGGCCTTCCAGTCCGGCGCTATCGCCTTGGTAAACGACAATAATGGTCATTTATATGAATTTTTAGATGGCGGAAATCACCGCGTGATGGTGGCAGATGAGGCTTTATATCGCCCGAATATGGCGCCTCCAGACAGCAACAATGTTGTCGCGACTGGCGCTATAGGTGCCATCTTTAAAACTGACATATTGAGTTTCCTATTTGAAGATATGAATGACTGCGGCGCAAACGGAGTGTTGGACGTTATTGGGCAACCTTCGGCAAAGGCCGCCATTGCCTCCTTCGCTGAAATTCTAAAATTAGCGATAGCCACGGAACTCGATATCGATCCGTCAGAATTTCGCACGGGGCGGCAACGCAGCCTGATTGGCGAGACGGCAACCGAACAATTATTCTTGGCGGACGCTCTGGAGAATGGTGCGGGTTATACGCGTTGGGCCTCAAACCCTGAAAATCTAAAAATGGCGTTGACCCGATATTTAGATGGCAAGTTAAATGAGCGCGGGGTTTTAAAGAAATGGATGGATCCATCACATGCAACAGACTGTGATAGGTCCTGCCCGGATTGTCTCCGGAATTACTCAAATCGGTTTAGTCACGGCATCTTAGATTGGCGTTTAGGACTGGACTTAAGCGATGTTGTACTTGGACGAAGTATAGATACTGACAGATGGATTGGCGGCGTCGAATACAAAACTGCAAAAGCGTTCGAAAGTTTTTGCAAAACGAATGGAGAGAAAGTCGACATCGAATATGTAGATGGGTTAGTGGCTCTTAAAAAGGGAAAGAGAACTCTCGTTTTAGGGCACCCGCTTTGGCATACCAAATTATTGAACGCAAAACAAAACTCAATCCGATCGGAGCTCTATGGCCGAGGCATAGACCAGATTGATTTTGTAGACGTTAAAGACTTTAGCTCGAAGCTCGCCAAATATTATTTGAAGCTCACAGCTCCATGATTGAAATTATTGGCAGTCAGGATTGTCCTGAATATGAAGCGGCTTTGAATATTAAAAAGGCGCTTGAAAAACTATGGCCGGGTATAGGCACAAGTCCTATCTCAGATGATCATGTGAAGATTGCATCCAGCGTCAAGTTGTCAGGCTATAAGGTAAGCGATATCGACATTGTCGTGGCCGCCAATTTTCGCAAGAAACGCTATATAGTTCCAAAGACCGTTTTTATCGATAAAAACGGAAAACGGGTGACTGGCGCGAAAATTCTTGTTAGGTCATTCATCGGGGCGGTTGAGCTTAAAGACCATGATGCCAATCGCGTGCGTATTGAAGCTGGGAATGTGTCGGTTAAATACCGCGAACGGTGGAAAAGTGCGACGGATCAAAATGATGCTCAACGCTACGCTCTTTTAAACTACCTTAAAGATAAAGGTATTGACAATCCGTGGGTGTTTAGATGCCTCTATATGCGCGGGCTTCAAGAGCTGGCAATCGTAAGGGGGCGCAAAGTCCCTGAGTCAGGGGTTGTGGCCGCTGATATAGATGCAACGAAGCTCATCATGGCCATGGCTAATGTCAACGGCATTTCGAAATCCTCTCGAGACTACATAATAGGGTCAGGGACATCTGATAGTCTTGATGATGTTCTCTCAACTTCAATATTTCAATCGATCAGGCCCTCGCGTTTAGACCGTCTACGAATGGACCGGATTGCGGCGCGCCCGGGTTTGGCGCGTGAACTGGCAGAAGGTTTAGGCGATGGCTTTCTTCACTTGCGCGGGCAAGGCGGTACTGGGAAAACAGTGCTGTTATTACAAACTGCATTTGAAGCCTTCCAGTCTCGCGGCGTGCGGAGCCTGATACTCACCTATAATCATGCTTTAGCGGCAGATATCCAAAGGCTTCTGGCATTGATGAAAATGCCGTCTTCGGATGAAGCTGGGGGCATTGATGTCAGAACCGTTATGTCCTTCACATCAGCTTGGCTCGATAAGCTTGGCGTCACGGATGAAACCAAAGATTTTTACTTAGATTATGAAAAGAACTGCGTATTGGCTTTGCGCTATATGCGAGAAGGCTTGGTCACGCCTGATGAACTAAGCTCATTTAAAGAGCAAAATGCAGATCAGTTTGATTATGATGCTATTCTAATTGACGAGGCGCAAGACCTTCCTCAAGCGGAGAAAAATCTCCTGACTGAAATATACGGTCAGTATTCATTCGCGATTGCTGATGGGATGTCCCAACTCGTCAGAGGACGGCCGACAAATTGGAAAGCTGTTGACGAGAGTAAAAACACAAAGCCATTACATTTTCAAGAGTGCCTGAGGATGAAGTCTAATCTCGGCACTTTTGTAAATGCGGTTGCTAAGGCCGCGTCGTTGAATTGGCGGATAACGCCTAATCAAGAAGCCGCGGGTGGACGTATTATTTTACTTAAACGTCCTTATGCCGCCTATCCGAATTTGAGACGCGATTTGAGTTCAAGAGCCAAAGATGAGGGGAATTCCCCGGTTGATTTTTTGCATTGCGTTTCGCCGGATAACGTGAAAGCCGCAGGGAATAAACAGATTAGCGACCTAGGAGCTTTATTTGAAACGGAAGGATTAGAGGTTTGGGACGGCGTTGATGAAATGACACGTCAGGACTATCCGCGTTCCGTAGACTCCTACCGTATTGTACAGCACCAATCATGTCGGGGCTTGGAAGGCTGGCTTGTTGTTCTAGACGGTCTGGATCGGTTTTGGAGTCTTAAAGCCGCTGAAGCGGCAGAAGACTACAACGCCGATAACGCGTCAGCCAGAATGATGTCTCGTCATGACTATGTGCAATCTCGCGCATGGGACTGGGTTATGATTGCGCTCACGCGCCCTATAGACACGCTCGTGATTTCCTTACATGATACCCAAAGCCCGGCTGCGCAGTTACTTCTCACCTTGGCGAATGGGCATCCTGATCTGATAGAAGTGGTTAACTGAGATATGTTAAATGCAATTTTGTCAGGAAAATCAGGGACACTCTCTCAAGACCTTAAAAAGGGAACCTCTTGGAGAACCCTTTTTAAGGGAAGCGAAGATCTCCTAACGGCCACAGTGTTTGAACGCCTCTCCTATTTGCCAGACGCACGGTTTCTAGAAATCTTAGCTGATACATTTTCCTTCGACATCCGCGCTTATGGGGCTGGGGCAATTAAATTAGAAACGATAGAGTTTTGGCCGCGATGGGAAGATCCGACTTCACACGCCTATATCGTTGAGCCCGATGTCTATATGCGCTTTATCTTTGAAGAGTGTGAGCAGATGATTGACGTCATCATAGAAGCGAAACCCTTTGATACAGGGACTTTGCAATATAAAACGCAATGGGAACGCCAAATATTATCTTACGCTGCAATGGGTAATGAATTGGACACGCCGATTGCGAGTGTTACGTTTTTAGCCTTGGGCGGCCTGGGGGCGGATCCAAGACGTATGTTTTCTACGCTTGAAAAAGAATTTTTTGAATCGGTTGACCCGAAGTCGCTCCCTCAAAATTTGATGATGAAAGGATGTAGCTGGAGAGCTTTGCTTAGAGTGTGTGAGAGTTTGAAAAACCTATCAAGTTTTGAAACTAGAGTTATAGCGGATATATTAGAAAGCCTGTCTTTGTCTGGTTATAGTAAGCGCTATCATTTTAGCGATCTGAAAACATCGCTATCACATCAAGATTTAGATGTGGCCATGCATAGAATCAAGGAGCGCTAGTCTAATGAGCCAAGAGCTAGAAACCACCTTATGTGCCGTTCGGAAATCGTATCGTTTGCTCTATGATTATCATCGAAGGGTTCAAAGCACGATTGATCAGATAACGTCAAATTTGGGGCTAAACTTCTATCGTTGGGAATCTGCTGTTAGTAAGCCTAAGAGTGGAAGTGATCCTCATAAGCGCTGGACATGGGATGCATTTCCACAACTTGAATATTCCTCATTATTCGCGCGGAACCTAGATTTAATTAGCGCGCCAGGGGACGGTGATTTCCTATTTGAAATTCGTGTGCAATCGGACAATTCAATTTTTGAACAAGGCTATAAAACTGAACCTGCGCCTCATCAAACCGCAGCTGATAAAGCGGAAACCCAGTTGGTGATTTGTATCTGGGTTTGCAATGAGATGCCGAAAGAGGATAGCGTAAGTTTTGACACGATCTGGAATTACAGTGACTACCCCACTACCGAGAATGCATTTTTTCCGCTAAAAACCGACTATGGAAATTTCTCAGTGATGAAAGTAACAAAGCGATTGAGTGCGCTTTCAAGTGACGAGGAAGTTGTTGAATTTTCCAATCAAATTGGGGCTATTCTTGATAAGTGAGCTTAATCTCGGCCACTGCGCGCTTCACATGTTTATTTTCGAACATAACGACATTTTATCAATCACGCAGCCGGAAATAGTCAAGCAAATAGAGAGTCAAATATTCGGGTCGGTGATGCCGCTTCCACTTTGACAGAAACTGACCAATAGGACGGCACTGTCAAAGCAAATCGGCTTGAACGCGGCGTTCCCCTGCCCTAGCCTCATTTCATGACAAAATCGCCATTCCGCTATGTCAAAACGTCACCAGAAATCATCCAACTCGCGGTGATGATGTACATCCGCTTTCCGCTATCGCTCCGCAATGTCGAAGACCTGCTCCATGAGCGCGGTGTCGACATCTGCCATGAAAGTATCCGCCTCTGGGTCGACCGGTTTGGGACTTTGTTCGCGAAGAAAATCCGAAAGCAGAGGTCCAGTTACATGCGTCAGGTCACGCAATGGCAGTGGCACTTGGATGAGGTCTTTGTAAAGATCAACGGGATTCAACATTATCTTTGGCGCGCTGTCGACCATGAAGGCGAAGTGCTCGAGAGTTACGTCACCAAACGACGCAACAAGAAAGCGGCACTGAGCCACTGCCGTAGCCTTCTTCGCTGAAATTGATCCACTGGATCAATTTCCGGGCGCTACGAAGTTCCTAAAGAAAGCAATGAAACGATATGGCAACCCACAAATCATCGTCACAGATCGATGCCCGTCTTACGGTGCCGCGCTGAAGGACATTGGAAACCAAGACCGCCAGGAGGTCGGTCGTCACATGAACAACCGAGCCGAGAACTCCCACCTCCCCTTCAGGCGAAGAGAACGCGCTATGCTACGATTTCGACGAATGCGAAGCCTACAAAAGTTCGCCGCCATGCATTATTCAGTGCACAATCATTTCAACCACCAGAAAAATATAGAAAGCAGAGCCAAGTTCAAAACACTCAGAAACGCAGCACTTCTCGAATGGCGCGAGTTGACCGCTGCCTAGAACGTGCTGACCGGCGATTTTCGGAGACTGGTTCGCATTAGACTGACAGCACCCCCCGGTGGATGAGGTTGTTAATTTTCACCCCAGACCGTGGCTTGACTGCGAGGAGTTTCCAGATCTCCGCCGGTCGCCAGATAAGCCTCGATCTGATTGCTTAAAAGATTAGCTTCAGCATTGATACGCGCCGCATTGACGCCATTAACAGTTTGCTGGACTTGCAAAACACTCAGCAGATCGCTTTCGCCAAGATCAAACCGAATTTGTTCTAGCCGCAAGGCTTCATTCCCCGCCGTAGAAGCATCTTGCAACGCCTCGAGCGAGCTTTTCGACACCTGATCCTGATCATAGATGTCCTCAATCTCTGCTTTTGCACCTCGTATGACCTGCTCATAATTTAGCAGCGCCCCCTCAGTGTTTAGCCGCGCGCTTTCGCGCTGGGCTTTGTTTAGGCCTCCGTCAAAAACGTTTCCGGCGATGTTAGCTGCCAGCGATGCCAAATATGTAGAGGGTTCAAAAATATCACCTATATCCGGCCCCCCACCCCCAATTGAGCCACTAAAATTGAGTGTAGGCCAATCGTCAGCAACCGATATTTCATATCCCGCAATAGCTATTTCGATCTGGGCCCATGCCAATTGGACATCCGGGCGTCGCTCCAGCGCCGAAGCTGGAACCCCTTGCTCGGGCAATAGAATAGGAACAGGCAAAATGTCCGCAACGGCCAGGTCATCCTCTCCAAAATCGCCGAGAAGCAGTGACAGCGCACGCCGCGTCTGGCGCGTGGCAAGTTCTTGAATTCGAAAGCCTGCAAGAGAAGACTGAAAATTGGTTTCAGCGAAAGCCAGTTCATCTCCACCAATAGCGCCGGATTTGAACTGGGCTTCTGAAATGCGGAACCTGTCTTCAAGGAATCCAAGATTTGTGCGCGCGAGCTCTAATTGTAGTTCTGATTGTATGATCGCGACATAAAGCTGGGCAACATTGGCAAGCACCTGCTGGCGAATGTTAAACGCAACCGCCTGCTGGGCACGCAATGACGCCTGCGATTGGCGCACACCGGCCCGCCGCACACCGAAGATGTCCGGATCCCAAAAGAAGGAGAGGCTCGCATTGGAACTATCGTTAACATTACTCAAACTTTCCAGAACCCCGGAGACACCAGCTCCCGTGCTGGCATTCACATTTGGCAATAGACTTGAGCGCGCCTGCAATACCGCTTGTTGTGATCCGGCAATGTTGATGCGCGCTTGCCGAATATCGAAGTTGGCGATCTCCGCGCGGGCAAGATAGTCTGCCAGAAGCGGGTCCTCGAAGAGCATAATCCAGTTCTCAGACCGCACTGCCTTAGGTGTACCGCCAACTTGCCAGCTATCTGGCACATCTGTCGTCACAGTATTGATACGCGCGTTGAGCCCCTCACGGTCTACTTGCGCGCAGGCTGAAAGAGCCAGCCCAGAAATTATGGCCGAGACTAAGACGCGACAAACTCTATTCATGGCGCAATGCCTCAATTGGGTTTAATTGCGCCGCCCGCCGTGCCGGCAAGAAACCAAACACAACGCCGACGATCAAGGATGTGCTCACGGCAAGCAATGCAACATCAGGCGAGAAAAGAAGTGTCATGCCATCGGGCAGTAAAGGCGCAACAAAATAGGCAAGACCATGTGCCAGCGCGAGTCCCAAAAGACCGCTCAAAAATGAGATCATAATCGCTTCAACTAGAAACTGGACCATTATGTCAATTTGACGTGCTCCGAGCGCCATACGAAGCCCAATCTCGCGGGTTCGCTCGGTCACCGATACCAACATAATGTTCATTAACCCGACGCCCCCCACCAGTAGAACGATTGCCCCCGCTGAAGCCAGAAACATACTGAGGATTTGTTGGGTGCGGGCACTTTGTTGGCGGTTTGCCGAGAAGTTGAAGATACGGTAATCGGGCGCGTCGCCTGGCTTCAAGTTTCGTGTTTGCCGAAGGATTTCATCAATCTCACGCTCAATCCGAGGCAGAGCGTCCTGGGTCGTCCCCGCGATCTCTATGCCGTTAACATAATCACGCACTAGCTCATTGCCGCCAAATATCCGATTACGGGCCGTGGTACGGGGGACAAGGATCAGGTTGTCTTGATCATTGCCGCGCCAACTGGTGGACTCAATCGTGCCAAGTACGCCCTTCACGGTAAAGGGTACATTATTGATTTTTATCCGCGCACCAATAGGGTTCTCACCCCGGAATAGAGTACTCAGAACGGTCTGACCGATAAGAGCAACGGTTTCGCGTCGCTCCATATCCGACGAATTTATGGGCTCACCTGCAACGACTTTGATATCTTTCGTCTTGAGGTAATCAAGATCAATACCATGCAGTTCGGTAGTCCAATCGCTGGCTTCTGTGACAGCAGTGACGGACTGGTTGAGCGATCCGGTTGCCCCTAGAACACCGCCAATGCCTCGAATGCGGATGATATCATCTTCAGAGAAAGGCTTCCATACGCGCTGCGTGCTCGAGCGCCCATTGCTGCTCCTGTCAGGAAAAACACTCATGGATCTGGCTGAAATGCTGTCGAGCTGCTCCAGTATATCCTGTTTTGACCCCTCCCCGATAGCCAGCATGAAATAGACTGCAGCCACGCCCAACATCACACCTAACGCCGTTAAAGCGGTGCGCAGAGGGTGCTCAATCAAGGAGCCGATAGCAAGACGGACGATAGAAAGACCGAACATTTCTAAACGCCTTTTTCCGCTGAAGGGGTCACAACGACTGTTTTTTTGGAAGCATGTCGGTTCTCATCACTCTGGATCTTCCCGTCTTTAAAAGTCACAGTCCTGCGAGCAGCTGCGGCCACTTCGTGATCGTGTGTAATTAGAATTACCGTTAGCCCACCATCATTTAGCTCATGCAGCAAGCTCATCACATCTTCAGAGGTAACCGAGTCCAGTGCACCAGTTGGTTCGTCGGCAAGCAGCAGTTTGGGCACACCTACAAGCGCTCTGGCAATCGCGACCCGCTGCTGTTGCCCGCCGGAAAGCTCGGTTGGCTTGTGGTCCATTCGATCGCCAAGCCCAACACGCGTCAGGCTATCTTGCGCGCGTGTTTCCATATTCGCTTCTTTGGGGCGACGATAATGGAGCGGTAGGATAACGTTATGCAAAGCAGACTTTTTGGGTAAAAGTTGAAATTGCTGAAAGACGAATCCAATCGTCTCATTTCGAAATTTTGCAAGCTGTTTGCCATTCATGTTGGAAAGAGCGGCCCCGCCAATACGCACGGTACCTGACGTCGGCTTATCTAACCCGCCAAGCATATTCATCAACGTAGATTTGCCCGAACCTGATGAACCGACAATCGCTATGAACTCACCATCCTCAATCTCGAAGCTCACATCATCAAGGGCACGAATTTCATTTGGTCCTGGATTATAGATCTTGGTTAGGTTTTCACACTGGATCAGAGAGTTGGCAGCCATGATCAGCGTGCTCCAGGTCTGCGGCTGCCTTGACGACCGCTTCTGTCGCCTCCGCCTGCACGGCCTCCATCACCTTGGCCAGCACGGCGTGCCGAGCCGATACCGGTGACCACTCGATCTCCATCCTCAAGACCCGCAATAATCTCAACAAACGAGCCATCGCTTACGCCGAGTTTGACCGGGCGGACTTCCATTTTTCCGTCTGGGCGTCGCACCCAAAGATTGGTTGACCTCACAGCATTCTCTTGCGCGAGCAGTGCGTTGTATTCCTGCATCTCGCGCTGATCGAGATTGTTTGAAAGGATCAGATTAGTCAGGTTTACCAACTGCTGCAACGAACGAGTCCGCTGGAAGACTTTCGTTGGATCATTGATTGTTTCACGCACTTTGGCCGAAGACGCATCAAGCTCCGTGCGAATACTCGCGATCAGTGCGTCATCTGCTTCAATACTAGCAAGGCGGCGATATACGGGCTCATTTAGAGACACTTTTTCTGCCGTTGTTTGATCGCCCCCTTGCCATGCTTCAATCTGCTCGGGTGTCGGGCGGAACCGTTCCGCATCCGCTGCAATTCGCAACACGCCAGGTTTCGTGTCTGTGGTGATTTGCAAATTGGCGGTCATCCCCGGCAATAGAAGGCCTTCGGGGTTTTGTGCTTTGACGATGGCTACATAAGTCACAATGTTATTTCTCAGCTCAGAATTCAGCCGCAACTGTTTCACCTCACCGCGGAAAGGCGTATTCGGGTAAGCATCAACTGTAAATTCTACCGAATCTCCGGCGCTCAGCCCACCAACGTCGCTTTCAACGATCGCGGCTTCAACCACAATCTCGGAAAGATCGGCAGCAATTTTGAAAAGTTCAGGAGCCGAAAAGCTGGCCTGTACGGTTTGGCCAGGGTCAATTTGACGTTCGATCACAATGCCATCAATTGGGCTTTGGATATGCGTGCGGGATAGATTGAACCGAGCTGTTTCGAGGCTCGCTCGGGTTTGAGCTAGGCTTGCTTCTGCACCTTCCAACTGAGCAATACTGACCGCAAGATCGGCCTCCGAAACTCCCGCCGAACGCTCGGCTTCTTCTAACTGGGCGAGTGAGGTTGCGTTCTGTTCGTAAAGGTCTTTACGGCGATCTAGTATTTGTTCGTTCTGAGTTAAGTTCACGGTAGCTCGGTTGATGCTAGCTTCGCTCGTTTTAATCGCCGCTTGGTCGCGCAGTTCTGAAGCTTCAAGCTGAAGAACCTGGTTTTGAAACGTTTGCGGATCAATCACAGCCAACGTGTCTCCTGCCGTAACGGCTGTATTGAAGTCCACATTGACAGACAGCACACGGCCAGAGACTTCTGAACCGACAAGCACCGTTGTTTCCGGCTGCACAGTGCCAGACGCGTTTATAACACGTGTCACCTCACCTATTTCTACAGGCTGGACCTGCAGGCGTTCTGTTGGGGTGTCGCCCACCGTAGTTTCATCACCACAGGCGGCGAGTATAGAGAGCGCTAGGAGCCCCCAGATCAATCTTCTCTTCAAGGTATTCTACCCTTACTAGGCGAACAAACATGTTGGTTTTGAGAACCACATTTGTCGCTGATTAACAAAAACCTCAAACTATATTCTTTCTTATATACAAGTAACTTGGAATCTAAGCACAGAAAGGTAAATTGTATTCGTATTTACAATTATTGCCCCCAATTGCTCAAGATACGGCACGCGCTGTTAAGCTCGGTAGATCGTGTCATTGCAGTCGCCTTTCGGATAGCGTTATGCAGGTTAAACGAGGAGGCGACAAAAACCTGTCGCAACGCATGTGTTTTTTTTCCGCTTTATGTTTGAATCGGTGCTGTCAAAGCAAACCGGCTTGAACGCAGCGTTCCCCCTGCCCTACCCTCGTTTCATGACAAAGCCGCCATTTCGCTATTTCAAAATGCCGCCAGAAATCATTCAACTCGCGGTGATGATGTACATCCGGTTTCCACTATCGATCCGCAATGTCGAAGACCTGCCCCATGAAATGCCCTCGGCTTGTGGTTGGTCCGTTTCGATGAGAGAAACGTATGCATAGGACTATGACACCCAACGGGGTGTTGCCGGCAGGACGGTGGACATGGTGTGGACATGGACGAAGGTTGCAATGGCCGTCATTAGGTTACATTACGCCACGATACCCAACGATGATGACCAATAAATTATTATATTATCAATGGCTTAGCTTTCAATCTGAATTTTGACATTGCGGGGGTCACAAGTTCAATCCTTGTATCGACCACCATTTTTTACTTATTTTCACAAAAACATTTTCTGATGGGATAGAGCTTTCCGCACTTTATCCAGTTCGACGTGTTATGGAGCTTGCACCGCCTGCATCGCGCGTTCGTGTCTTGAGTTTGGGACATGAACATCGGACATTCGGAAACGACTAAAGTAAGAGGTTGCGCCATCCATGATTGATTTTAACGACGCGGAGGTCGGCCGCCTCGAACAAGCGGGATCTCTGCTGCTGGAAGCGGAAAAGCGTTTGCCTGTGCTCGGGCGGTTGAAGTGGGACCGGTCTTTGGCCTCGAGATTTCTGGACACTGGCGCAAATACGCTGCCCAAACCCGTCTACAAACCAATTGACCCCGCCCCCTCTTTCGAGCGGATCGAAGCTGCGCGCAAGCTTATTGCAGGACACAGCCCCGTACATGACTGGCTCGGCAGGCTCGCCGATACGTTCGAGCTCACCGCGTCAATGATGGCGCATGTCGGCACAGCAGACTTCTACAAATACTCGATGGATCTATATGGCGGCCCCAGTACATCGATTGGCGGGCGCGATGACGCGTGGCTCGGGCTTGCCAACCGGCTCGACGATGTTCTCTCCGAATTTGATATCGGGTGTCAGGGCCTGTCCTCCCCGTCGGTTCTATCAGCCGAAGATTTGAAGGGACGGCTCGAAGCAGCGCTGCCGCAATACTTCGGTGACGAAGCGCCCGAGGTTCGGCTGTCAGAAACCCTGTCGGCGAAAGCGGTTGCGGGACGCACCTATATAAAGCTGCGCACGGATGCACGGTTCTCCGATCTCGACGAAATACAACTCCTTCAACATGAAGGGCTTATCCATATCGGCACCAATTATAACGGACAGGCGCAAAGCCGGTTTCCAATTCTTGGTGAGGCACACCCTGGCAATTCGCGAACACAAGAAGGGCTAGCCGTCTTCGCTGAATTCATATCGGGCGCCCTCGACCCTTCCCGTTTAAAGCGGCTCGCCAATCGCGTCATTGCCATCGACATGGCTGAGAACGGCGCGGATTTTATCGAACTATATAATTTCTTCCGCGAGCGCGGGGCGACGGATGAACCCTTTGAAGCTTTTGAAAGTGCCCGGCGGGTCGTGCGTGGCGGCCTTGTCGAAGGCGGTGCTCCGTTTACCAAGGACTCCGTTTATCTTGGCGGACTGCTCGATGTTCACAACTATCTGCGTACGGCGGTTCGGACTGGCGACGCGGATTATATCCGGCTATTGTTTGTTGGCAAAATTGATCTTGGCGATCTGGAGGCCATGAAAATGCTTCGCAGCAACAAGCTCATTGGCGCGCCGCGCTTTTTGCCGCCATGGGTCGCGGATATGCGGCATCTATTGTCTTATCTCGCCTATTCGACCTTCCTCAATGAGATCAAGCTCAACCAGATTGCACCTCAATATGATGCGCTGTTTGGCGCTAATGGCACACCGGAAACACGCTGATGGACATCAAGCAAGAGCTGACACTTGGCTGGGAAGAATGGCTCGGTCTGCCGCGCCTTGGGCTACCCGCCATCAAGGCCAAGGTCGATACCGGCGCGAAAACATCTGCGCTTCATGCCTCGGTGATCGAACCATTTGGCCCGGCCTCTAATCCGCAAGTGCGTTTCCTGATCCAGCCCGATATCAATAATCCCAAACGGCTCGTGACGTGTTCCGCCCCCGTCATTGACCGACGACAAGTGACAAGCTCGAACAATGAGACAGAGCTGCGCTATGTCATCGCGGCGGATGTCCAGATCGGGGACAGGACTTGGCCGATCGAGATCAGTCTGACAAATCGAGAGAACATGGCACACCGGATGCTGCTCGGGCGCTCGGCCATTGGCGACGAGATGATTGTCGATCCCAACCGCTCCTGTGTCCAGCCCGAACTGAGCTTTGATCTATACAAGAACCTGCCACGCAAAGCACCGGTACAGCGGCCATTGCGCATAGCGCTTATGACCAAAGCCCCCCGAAGCTATTCAAGCCGCCGCATCGCCGAAGCCGCGACCGCCCGTGGCCATATTATCGAGAAGGTCAACACGTCTCGCTGCTATATCCAGATCGGCTCCCTAGGGTCGGGCGTCCATTATGACGGGCGCGCCCTGCCCTATTATGATGCTGTGATCCCGCGCATCGGTGCATCGGTTACAGCTTATGGCGCTGCGATCTTGCGGCAGTTCTCCAGCGCTGGAACATACTGCCTCAACTCGGCAAGCGCGATCACCTCCTCGCGGGACAAATTGCTCGCCCATCAACTGCTCGCGCGCGCAGGCATCGATATGCCCACGACCGCCTTTGCAAGTTCGCCCAAAGACACCAAAGATCTGATCAAGGTCGCAGGCAATGCCCCTGTCGTGGTCAAGCTGCTCGAGTCCACCCAAGGGCGCGGGGTGGTTCTGGCCGAAACCTACCAAGCCGCCGAAAGCCTTATCGACGCGTTCAGAGGGCTCAATGCCGACTTTCTCGTACAGGAGTTCATTTCCGAATCTGCCGGTATAGATACACGGTGCTTCGTTATCGGAGGAAAGGTTGTAGGCGCCATGCGCAGGGAGGCGCCCGAAGGTGAGTTCCGATCCAATCTACATCGCGGCGGCACCGCGCATGCGACCAAACTCTCCAAGGCTGAAAAGACCATTGCACGCAATGCTGCCAAGGAACTCGGGCTTGCTGTGGCAGGCGTCGATATTGTCTCAAGCGATGATGGCCCTAAAGTTCTGGAAGTAAACTCGTCTCCCGGGCTTGAAGGCATAGAAGCCGCTACAGGCAAGGATGTCGCCACAATGATGATCGAATATCTTGAGAGCCGCGTGAGAACCCTGTCACCTCAACGAGACAAGCGCCGCACCGCCAGAACAAGGTCAGGATAAGAGGCCAACTGGCCAGCGACTAACGACGTCTCGATGGGCCGCCGCGCTGGCGCGTCAGACGCCGCGCAATGCTCGCGCGTTCCTCTGCAGACATTTCGGACATGGCTTGTATGAGGCTTTCTTGTGTCTCCATCTGGAAGGCGGTTTCAGCATCACGCATGACACCAAAGGCTGTCCGGGCGGCGTCGGGGTCAAACACATCTGCTGTCAGAACACCGTATAGCGCGCGTCGGGCATCTTCATTGCGTTGGCGTGCCTCGGGTACACCTGTCCTTGCAGAGCGAAGCGCATTGTTGACAGCGCGGCGGACTGAAGGACTCACATCTGGACGCTCTGCCAACGTACCATGTCTGGCCGCTGGCCGGTCATCCGAAGATCGGTTCAACAATGAGCCAGCAACAAGTCCAATCAGGACAAGATTGATTGCAAGGGACACTAGCAAGATAACAGGGCGCTTGGTCTCGGACATCAGCTCGCCTCCTCCGTCAGGTCTAACCATGACTCCGTGCCAAAGGCTGCCGCATATGCGATCTCTGCTTCATCAGGATTTACCGCTGCATCCGTCGCAGCCGGAACGAACATATATCCGGCGATCACACCAAACACCAAGGATGCCAGTGCGCCCCCTGCCGGAAGGCCCAATCCATCAAGGCCAAGCAGTTCGGTAATGTATGTCCGCCAGCCAGATTTGCGCTCGGGCAAACGTGCCATGATACTGGTCGCCAAACCTTTAGGCAGATCGGGCGCACTTAGTTCAGAGAGCAACTGGTCTAGGTCTTTGTCGGTCATGTCAGGTTTCATAGCGAGTCTTTTAGCGGGGTTAGTTCTGTTTTCAAACTTCTTCGGGCGCGGGCGAGTAGGCTTTCTATAGCTTGCAGAGAAATATCCATCATCTCGGCTGCCAATTTATTCGAGTGCCCTTCCAGTGCAGTGAGCGTCAAAGCTGCACGCTGGCGGTCGGGCAAGGCCTCAATAGCTGTCTCGACGGCTCTTTTGACTTGTGTCTGTTGCAGTCGGGCATCAGGCCGTTTGTGCGCACCATCAGCTTGTTCTGGCGGCTCGGAAAAAAGTGGCTCACGCGTCTTGCGCAGCCGATCATAGCAAAGGTTTAAGGCCACACGATGAAGCCAAGTCGATAGTTTGGCGTCAGGCTTCCACTTGGGCAACACTTTCCAAGCACGGAGGAAAGCTTCCTGCGTCACGTCCTCGGCATCCTCGACACGCGAAAGCATCCGAAATGCAAGCCGATAGACCGCCGGACTGTAGTCGGTGACAAGCCTGTGCATTGCCATCCGGTCTCCCTTGGCAGCGCGCGCGATCTGATCTGCTTCTTCATCATGTGTCATCCTGAATTACAAAGAGGCCAATTGCCGGACATAGACAAGGGGGAAGGAGTTTCTATGTCCGGCGTGGGCAGGGAGTATTGCCCTTTCTATTGACCTATTGGCAGCTTAGCGTTGTCCGTTACGCTCGCCGCGACGTCCACGACGGCCACGATTTTCGCGTCGCTCGCCGCGCTCGGCACGCTGTGCCTCATGAGCGGCAATCTCTTCGGCGCTGAGTGTGCCGTCGGAATTAGCGTCAATTGTGGCGAACCGCTTATCAGCTCGCGAATTGGTAAATTCGTCAGCACTCAATGTGCCATCGCCATTTGCGTCCTGAGCGGCAAATCGTTTTGCACGGCGCTCGGCAGCGCGGCGTTCGCGGGCAGCTTCCATTTCTTCAAATGTCACGGCGCCGTCACCGTTCGCATCAGCACTTGCAAATCGTTCAAGACCTGGCGCATTCGCTTCCGCTTGCGTAATTGCACCATCGGAATTGGTATCCAGATCGCTCAACTGTGGGCGTTCAGCGCGGTGATCTTCGCCGAGCTGAGCAAATGCTGGAACAGCTAGAGCAGCGAGCAAAGCGGGAATTATCAAATATTTAGAGGCCATTGGAAAAAGTCCTTTCGGGGTTGGTTCTATTAGGTTTAACGGACCATGCCGGAAAACCTGTCGCCCAAAAGTGCATTTTTCTAAAAAAGATTGATACGCCTTGGGTTATTCAATCAATGGCGGCTTAAGACGACGCTTGGTTCGATGGTCTTCGGCTTTGTCGCCGTCGACTTTTTCGCCTTTCATATAGTGGCGTTGCCAGCGCTCTTTCATAGCCTTTTCTTCTTTCGAATGGAGCCGCTCATTGAAGTCGGCGCGGCTGTCTCTCCAGACTTCATATTCATGTTTTAGTTCCGCATTGTCGTCGAGCCGCCGGAGTTTGGGCTGCACCTGCTCGAGCTTGCCATGCTCCATCAATGTGATGAAGCAAAACGGCTCATCCTTCTCGAAGCGCACGCGGCCGGGCTTGGTCATTTGCCAGTTCATGGTGAACGGGAATGGCAGCCAATCGGTTTCGATCAACCCTGTTAGTGGAGCAATTCCGTGCTTGGGGTGGTTCGGACTGCCGCTGGCCCAGACGCCCCAGCCCGGAGGCGTGCGAAACAAATGGCCGGTGTGAAAAGTAACGATGCCGCGTCGGAAATGGCTATCCGCAAAACTCTTGACGCCTTCTGGATGTTGCTGGGATTCAAGCAGAATGGCTTTTTCCATTGGTCCGCCATCCCAGACAATCTCGATATCGAACGGGCAAAGGATCTCCCAGCCGGTTGAATTCGCCATTGTCAGCGGCAAGCAGCGATATGGGTGGCGGTCTGGAAACGCATCCATCCAGTCTCGTTGACCTTTGCCGGGTACAATTTCCGGCGAGCGTTCATGTATTTTGTAGCAGTCGAGTTCCATCGCGCCGTTCCTTTGTACTTTTTCACCTGCACGTTAAAGCCCATCTGGCCGAGCGGAGCAATTGCGGGCTTGAAACGCGGAGGCGCTGGCGTCAGAGTGGGCGCGCTATGATGACAGACCCGCACGCCCTTCTCGCTTATCTTGATGATCTGGGCATTGCCCACGAAACCGTGTGGCACGATCCACTGTTTACGGTGGCCGAAGGCCTAGAGATCAAGGCATCAATGCCGGGGGCCCATTCGAAAAACCTCTTATTGAAGGACAAAACCGGCGCATTGGTCCTTGTTTCGGCCGAAGCCCATAGCAAACTGCGCCTGAACAGGCTGCATAAGGTACTCGGAACCAAACGACTGTCATTTGCAAGTGCAGAGGTTTTGTTCGACACGCTTGGCGTTGTTGCAGGCTCGGTCACCGGCTTTGCATTGGTCAACGATACCGCCCACAAGGTACGGTTTGTGATGGAAGCCGCGCTGGCAGAGGCCGAATTTGTCAACTTTCATCCGCTCTTGAACACGGGAACAACGCGGGTCTCCCAGCAAGATTTCCGGCGTTTTGTCACCGAAACCGGACACGAGGTCGAAGTCGTCGATTTCACTCTGCTCGAAGCGGAGCAATCATAGGCGCTGTATTAGAATACGCATGGCGGTTGCGCTAGACCCGTTTTGCCCCCAAATACAGTGTCAGATCATACATTTCAGGAGCCAGATATGCCGCACGCAGCCCCACCAGATGCCCCGTCCGCAACCGAAACCAGTGAAAACGTTATTATGGGATCAGATCAGACCTTTATGGCTGATGTGATCGAAGCGTCGCAAGACACACCCGTTATTGTCGATTTTTGGGCGCCTTGGTGCGGACCATGCCGGACGCTGATCCCGATCCTTGACCGTGTCGTCAACAGTCATGGCGGCAATGTCAAACTGGTCAAAATCAATATTGATGAAAACCCGGGCGTTGCGGGTCAACTTGGTGTGCGATCCATTCCTGCGGTGTTCGGCTTTGACAAGGGCAAGCCTATAGACGCGTTTCAAGGTGCCCTACCCGAAGGCCAAGTACGTGGATGGATCGACAAGCTCCTGACCGGAACCGATAGCGCTGTAGAATTGTCAGATGCCTTGGAAGCTGGCGAGAAGGCCTTTCAGGATGGAGACCTTCCGGGCGCCGCCGAAATCTACGGGATGATTGTCAGCAAAGATCAAACCAACCTCAAAGGACTTGCCGGACTGGCGCGTTGCTATCTGGCAATAGGCGAGACAGACAAAGCCCGCGAAGTGTTGGATATGGTACCAGAAGACCGGCGTTCGGACCCGGATGTGAAAAGCGTCGTATTGGCGCTGGAGCTGACCGCTGATGCCCCGCCAGCCGATGAGTTGACCCTGGCTCTTGACCGTGTGTCAGCCAATCCAGACGATCATGATGCCCGCTTTGACCTTGCCCAAAAATATGTCGGCGCAGGACAGAATGACAAAGCTGTGGATCATTTTCTGACAATTCTCGCTGCTGATCTCGACTGGAAGAATGGTCAAGCCAAAGAAGAGCTTCTCAAGGTCTTCGAAGCTGCTGGCCCGAACGACGCGGTGACCATTAATGGCCGCAAGCGTCTGTCGTCTTTGATGTTCGCCTAGTTGAAAGACTGAAGGTACAGAGCCGAAAGACACGCGCATGCAAGACCGCCGGCAGATTAGCTTAAACGAGCTACCCGCACAGCTGCCGGTTTTCCCGCTGTCTGGCGCGATGCTGTTTCCGCGTTGGAACTTGCCGCTCAATATCTTCGAGCCGCGCTATCTGAATATGATCGATGATGCGATGGCGACGCATAAGCTGATCGGCATGATCCAGCCGACTGGCGGCGACCGGTCTGCCCCAAGCCTTGCGGCGGTTGGGTGCGTTGGCGAAATAGCGAGCTATTCCGAAACCAAGGATGGCCGCTACCTGATTAGCCTCAGCGGCATCATCCGGTTCGAAGTCATGGCAGAATTCGACGAGCCAAAGCCCTATCGTCAGGCGCACGCGAATTATACCCCCTTCAAAGATGACCTGAACGCGCCGTCTGAATTTGCCTCGCCAAATCATGATATGATCGTCTCGGCGCTCAAACCCTATGCCGCCTCCAAAGGGCTTGATACCGACTGGAGCGTCATCGCCTCGGCAGAAATGGAAACCCTGATTAGCGCGCTTAGCGCCGGTTGTCCGTTCGATGACATCGAAAAACAGGTCCTGCTGGAAGCCAACGACCTACAGGCCAGAGCCGAAACTCTAATTCAGTTAATGCAATTGAACACAACACAAAATGAGGGCAACGGAGGCCCTAGCTTACAATGACTAATCCGACAGACCCGGAAGTAGCGGACTCCCAGACCACGGGGCCCTCGCTACTGTTTCTACAAACCCTAATTTGCCCGCTCAGCAAAGGTCCGCTGACCTATGATCGTGAAGCACGCGAACTGATCTCGAAAAAGGCGGGGGTTGCTTTTCCCGTGCGCGACGGTGTTCCCATCATGCTTGAAGACGAAGCCCGTGATCTGACCGAGGCGGAACGTTCATGATGTGGCCCACAGAATTACGCTTTGCCAAAAAAGCACAAACACTGAGCGTTACCTTTAATGACGGCACACACCGAACGATTGGCTATAAGGAGTTGCGCGCGGCCAGTCCGTCTGCGGAAAACAAAGGTCATGGCAATGGACCGCCCCCGCCCCAGCCGCCAATTCCTGACGATATAGATGTCACCGGAGCTGCCGCCACAGGCCGTTATGCCGTGCGCATCGAATTTAGCGATGGCCATCGCACCGGCCTCTATACATGGGATTTACTGGCAACGCTCGGCGCCTGAAACCGACTTGAAAGCCCTAAGCGGACAAGAGTAGCACCACCGGCCTACTCCTCGGGCACATAATCGATAGGTTGCGCCATCTCGCCCGGTGGCAGTTTAACATTGGGCTTGGCAACGCCGGTATCGTCAGGCGCGGGTAGCGCCGTCATAGCGCGGGCAACATCGAGTTCTTTGGCAAAGGCTTCATGGCGCGGATGTACGAGCTGTCCAGCATCGCCGAATTTATAGACGAGCCGCGCCCAGTCGCCTGCATCATAGGCAAATGCACCACCTTTGGGTTCAAGATCAGACCAGTCTGCTTCGCGCGATGCGGTAACCGCCATGCGTGCCCAGCGGCTGGCTTCCGCCTTGTCGCCATAGCCCTTGAGCGCTCGCTCCATCAACAGACACAGCCGTCCTGTCGGCGTGGCCTCGACCAGAAGCGCAAGCGTCTTGACCGCACTCACCCAGTCCTTCTCGGCCATGGCGAGCTCGGCTCCTAAGATTTTGCTCTCATAATGGTCTGGATTGGCTTCAACCAAAGCCTTGAGCCGCTTGTGCGTAACGCTCTCATCTTCACCAAGCGAGAGCTGACGAACCAATTGGGCCAAGGCTGGATGCGGACGCGCTTTCCATCCTAGCTCCAGCACATTCATCGCCGCCTTGGTTTTGTCATCGAGCAGCAGTTGCCGCGCGCCATGCCATGCCGCAGGCGGAAAGTCCGGCGCAGAGCGAATGGCAGCAGCGAGAGACTTTTGAGCTGTGGCCCGCTCACCATTTGGCAATGTCGCCGCATAGGCCGTGTGCAAGACCGAGCGGCGCCGTTTAAGCGGGTCGCCCGAGATAAGCTTGCGTTTCTCACCAAGGTCCAGAGTTTCGAGCGCTTGTTGCCAATCGCCGCGCGCAACTTGCAGATCAAAGAGCGAATTAAACGGCCAGTCAGCACCGGATTTTAGCGCCAAGGCTTCTCGCGCGCTTGTTTCCGCCGTTGATGGATCACCGCGCTCGATTGCAGCCATTGCGGTTCCGCGCAGTCCGGCAAGCTGTCCGCCCGGCAGGCGCGCCAATTGCGACCAAGCCCGCTCGGCCTCTGACCAATTGCCAGCGCTTTCAGCCGCCCGCGCTTCGAGCAGGACTTTTAGTCGCTCATCTTCAGCATGCTCAGCCGCTTTTTTCGCAAGCCTTGTTGCAACAGAAACATCCCCTGCTTCGGCCGCGAGCAGCCCATCGGTCAGGGCTAGATTTGCTTTCTTGACCTTGGACAAATGGCGGTTTTTTCCGATTTTCCCCGGCAATCTCCAAAGGCCAATAAATGCGCCCCAGAACAGAGCCACAGCGCCACCGACCACGAGTAGCAAAAGAATAGACAGAACAAGCGGCAGCTGCATCTGCGTGCCGAACGCATCTATCGTTACGCTGCCAGGGAGTTTGGCGAGGAGGAATGTGCCTAGCCCGACAGCAGCAGCAAACACCAGAATGAAGAATAGTCGTATCATTTCGCTAGCGCTCCTGTTCCAACATAGAGGCCCGCAGAGCGATCATTGCTGCGTCCAGTCTGACCCGCTTATCAGCCGCTTCAAGCCAAGGCGCGAATACCGCTCGTTCAGTTTCGCCAAGACCATCAAGCTCGGCAATGGCGCCGGATATGTTCCCAGCGCCGAGTGCATCACCAGCAAGAGCGGCAGCAGTTTCCAATGCCTCATTACCGGAAACTGCAGCGCCTGCATCTTCAGAGCGCGTAATTTTCACGCTGTCGCCAAAGGTCCGGCGTACCCATCCCCAGCCATCATCTGTCGGCGCGCTGTCCGCACCGTTCCCTGCATTGCCCTGAGCCCTTGCCGACGTTAGCGAAAGCGCAAACTGGTCTATGAGTTCATCGGGGGTCGGTGCACCAGTCCGTGCGATCGGGCGTAGGTCTGCAAGAATACCGGCATCCGCATCTGCCGTATCCAATGCCCGCATAACCTCAGGAAACGGAACGCCTCGCTCACTCGCTGCTTCAAGTGACACCAAGGCTAAGGCTGCTCCGCCGCTTGCGCGATCAGCATCTTGTACGGTCTGTGCTGCGGCATCACGTTCTTCAGCGCGCGCGATCAACCCGGCAAGTCGTTCGCGTTCGGCAGTGTCAGAAACGGCTTCGGCGAGCTGGGATTTGAGCTCTGAAATATCTTGGTGCAGACTGACCAATTGCGTTTGGTCGATCCCCTCTCCGGCTTCAGACAAGGCGGCCTCGGCCACTTGCAAACGATCTGAAAGTGCGGCAAGCGCCTCGGCACGATTGGCTTGTCCTGTTTGCAAATCCGCCAAAGCCTGCTCGAACACGGTAAGACGTTTCGAGAGCGGGCCGGTATCTTCACCGTCAGCGCCCTGAGGCAAAGCCGAGAGCAAATCCATACGCGCTTGCAAGGCAGACAGCTCATCGGCGAACTCTTCGTCCGGCTGCGTCTCGGCCTGTTCTGCAATGCTGGCTATCTCTGCCGCCAAGCTATTTTGTGCGCCCTCAAGATCAGTGCCCAAGGCAGCAATCCGCGAGCCGAGCGTGTTCTGGTCTTCTTGCAGCTGCGCAATCACATCGCTCTCCGGCAACTCACCAGAACTGCCAAAGGAGCCAAAACTTGCACCGATCCCGCCGCCCAGAGTGCTGGCAACGATGCCCGTGACAATCAAGGCAATCCAGCCCGGTCCTTTGCGCGGTTTTTCAGGCGTAACGACATGATCTACGCTTGGAGGCGCAGGCTCAAACTGGGCGTCAATGGCGTCATCGCCCTGCCCTGACCGGTCAACCGGATCTGCCATATCTGTCATTCCCTGAAATCACGCGAAAAACCAACTGCTCTGAGCATATATAATCAGAAGATAGTAATCAAAGCGTTGTGCAGGCGATAAGTAAGCAGCTGAGCAGTGCACGCTCGTTTGGCCGCCTCGAAATATGCACACTTGCAAAGCCGAACTCGGCCAAAGGAGCGGCTGCATTCTGTGACACAGCTACCAGAACATGCGGCGCATCGGTCTGTAGTTTATAGATTTTTTTGAAGGCCTCAGCCCCTTTTGCAGAGTGCACGAGCACAACAACCGGCTCATTGCCAGCAAGCAATTGAGCGACGGTTTCGCTTGGCTCTCGCGCAGGGTCTGCCGCATAAAGCGCGACGAAATCGACCTCAAACCCGCCCGCTTGCAGGGTTTTGGCCAAATTTCCGGCAGCGGCAGCATTTGCAACATGAAGCAATTTGCCGTCAGCCGGTGTCAGCTTCGTCTGCACCAGTTCAGCCAGATCCTGAGCATTGCCGTTGGCATTCTCGCACCGGGCAAACCCCGCTTCGCGTGCAGCGGCCAATGTCGCTGGTCCGACACAGAAGGCGATCAGACTTTCGTGTGTCTTGGGCGCACCGACACGCTCTACAAAAAAACGCACGCCATTAGCGCTGGTAAACAAAAGGCCCGCATAATTGGTCAAATCAGGCAAAGACACGTCTCGGGCATACAGCTGCAACATTGGCGCAGACACTGGGATCAGTCCCTGCTGCGCTATATTTCTCGCCGTTTGAACCTGCCCGGGCGCTGCCCGTGTGATAATGACTTTAACCGTCATCAGCCCTCGTCCGGTCCGCCGTCGAGCACGGGAAACGCTGGTCCAGCTTCATCCAGAAGGCTTAGCGCTGCAGTACGGCCAATCGCTGCCAATTCTTCTAGATCGGACTGGACAGAACCATAGACGGTCTTTTCCCAGCAGGCGGTCCCGTCGGGCTGTGTGACCTCGCCGACAAAGCGGATCATGCCGTCTTCGACGAACATGTGCGCTGCGATAGGTGTGCGGCAAGACCCATCGAGTGCGGCGAGAAATCCGCGTTCGGCTGCTGCGGCGCGCTCGCTCGACTTATTGTTGATCACTTTTAGCCCCTCAGCGAGCGCGGCTGGCAATTGGTCAGTGTTGGCAGAAATGGCAACTATTCCCTGACAAGGCGCAGGCAGCATATCTTCGAGCGGGATCGGGCGCGCCAGATTTGCCATATCAAGTCGAGACAGTCCGGCCATTGCCAGATAGGTCGCGTCCGCCTCTCCCGCTTCGAGTTTTTTCAGGCGGGTTTGGACATTGCCGCGAAAAGTGACGATTTTCAGATCGGGACGGACCAGCCTGCTCTGGGCTTCACGCCGGATACTGGCCGTACCGAGAATGGCGCCCTCATCCATATCTTCGAGCTTGTCATATTTGTGCGAGACAAAGCCTTCGCGGGCATCTTCTCGCTTCATGAACGCCACAAGCGATTGGCCGGGAGGAAGTTCGGTCGGAACATCTTTGAGCGAGTGGACAGCAATGTCTACGCGTCCCTCATCGAGGGCAATGTCGAGTTCCTTGGTAAACAGGCCTTTGCCGCCTGCCTCGGTAAGCCGCTGCGTTGTCAGACGATCCCCCGTTGTTGTCAGCGGGACAATCGTGCAGGTGAGCGCATTGCCCTCTTGTTCTTCGAGGAGGGCTTTAACCTGTTCGGCCTGTTGCAGAGCCAAAGGCGAGCCGCGCGTTCCGATAGAGATATTGATTGGCTCACCAGACATTCTGACATCCTATATAATCTTACGCTTCACGCGCACCACATCCCCAGCTACAAGCCTGTTTATGATCAAGCAAGCCCCCTCTTCTGCAAATACCGCCGCTGCCAGCGTCACCCTGATGGGGATTGAAACCAGTTGCGACGAGACGGCAGCCGCGATTATCAAGCTCGAAAACACGCCAGACGGCCCAACAACCGAGATTTTATCCGATATTATCCTGACCCAGTTTGACGAACATGCCCCCTATGGCGGCATCGTGCCCGAGATCGCCGCGCGTGCGCATGCCGAACTTGCCGACACCGCGATTGCCAAAGCACTTGATGGCGCTGGCATGTCGCTTAGCGAGCTTGATGCGGTTGCTGCAACGTCCGGCCCGGGCCTGATCGGCGGTGTCCTTGTCGGTATGATGACGGGCAAAGCACTGGCCATGGGCGCTGATCTGCCGTTTTTACCGATCAATCATCTGGAAGGGCACGCCCTCTCCCCGCGCATTTCATCGCCATGCGCATTCCCATATCTACTGTTGCTCGTCTCTGGGGGGCATTGCCAATTCATCCATGTCGCAGGGCTGGGTGACTATAAACGGCTCGGCTCGACCATTGATGATGCCGCCGGTGAAGCCTTCGACAAGACTGCAAAACTGCTCGGTCTTGGCTTTCCGGGCGGTCCCGTACTTGAAAAGCTGGCCCAGAGCGGTGATCCGCAGGCGCTGGATTTTCCCCGACCATTGCTGAACCGTGACGGGCTGGACATGTCTTTTGCCGGCCTGAAAACCGCCGCTGCGCGTGCGATTCAGGATGGCGAACTGACCGAGCAACGCAAAGCCGATATCGCAGCAAGCTTCCAGCAAGCTGTGACAGATGTTCTGGCCGAGAAAACAAAGCGCGCTCTTGCGGGATTCGCGCCAGAAACCGGCGCAAAACGTTTGGTTGTGGCTGGCGGCGTCGCTGCTAACCAGAGCATTCGTACAGCCCTCGCCAAGCTGGCAATGTCCGAAGGCACCGAGCTGATTACGCCGCCATTACGGTATTGCACAGACAATGCGGTGATGATCGCGCAAGCTGGCGCAGAGCATTACCTTGCTGGCGCGCGCGGTGATTTATCGGCAAATGCCCGTCCACGCTGGCCTCTCGACGAGGCCAGTGCAGCCTCGAATCCGATTTACGGGCGCGGCAAACGCGGCGCCAAGGCTTAGCCGGACTTAAACCACCAGATCAAGCATATGGACTGCGCTGAACATCAGGCCTGCAGCCATCGGGATCACGGTTGCAATAACGGTCAATGCGTGGAGCGAACGCTTTTTTGAGTCTTGGAGTAACATGGGAGGAACCTTTTCAATCTTGCCAGCATGTTTGCTGGTCATGAAAGTTATATAGGCCTCATGAGAATAATATTCAATGAACGATTTCGTTTTTATTCAGCGATCACAGTTCATATTCGGTCGCACTTGCCGATAATCCTGATAAAATCAAGGAGATAACCCCAGTTATCTCATATCGCAATTTGTCCAATTTTTGTTGAGAATAGGTCTGCGGGAAGCGAAACTTCATCAAAGCAGCCTGAATCATCTCGGCTGTAAACAGCGGTTCGGACAATTTTCTGAATACGCCAGCTTCGATTCCATCATTCAGAATTGTCTCGATAAAAACGCGTTCTGCGGCGAGGTGGGCATTGAAGAAGTCAGGACGTTCTTTGCGCAAAATCTCTGCAATTTCGAGAATTTTTGCATCCGCTTCGATCGCTTCATAGGTCTGTTCGAGCGCATAGGAGAAGAACTCGTATAGCCGGTCAGGAGCAGGAGACTTCTTGTTCGCGATCGCTTTGAACTTGGTATAGGCCTCGGCATTGAACTTAGTGGCCATCGCCTCGGCAATATCTAGCTTGGAGGCAAAGAAGCGATAAATATTGCCTGCCGACATCTCGCAATCGCGTGCCACTTCGGACATGGTTGTTTTGGAATAGCCATAATGGAGAAACCGCTCGCGCGCCGCCTCGAGAATCTTCACACGTGTGGCCACATTGTCTGTCATGGTTTATCTTTCCGAAATTATCCGAACTCGACCAGAAACGGGTTGCGAAATCTGAAAGCCCGTTACTAACGTTTGAATAATCTATAAATTCGTCACTCCAACTAAGCAAGCGCCCATCAATATTGACTACACAGGACCAAACCCGATCGGCCGACTTCACCGAATAACAAGGATCAAAATGCCGCTTTTTATCTTGAATGCCCGCGACAAAGCAGACGCCCTTCCAACACGCATGGCCAATCGGGCCGAACATCTGGCTTGGGCCGGAACATTTATCGACAATATCAGGATGGCTGGCCCGGTTTTTGCTGATGATGGGGAAACCTTTGCCGGGTCTGTTTTCGTTGTGGAAATGGACAGTCTTCAAGCCGTCCATGACTGGGCCGCTGAGGATCCCTACGCCAAGGCTGGAGTATTTGAGACAGTCGAAATTCGACCATTTACGTGGGCTGTCGGAACTGGAAAAGTATAAACGGGGCGGCGAGCGCGCCCCCAAAATGCGGGGTACAATTATGTCACTAAAGAAAAACCTAGCCATATCTGCCGTAATTGCTGGTGGTCTCGTCTCTGCATGTGCCGTAAACACAGCCCCGCCGCTGCCAAGCGAAGCGCGGGCCTTTCGCAGCGTTGGCCCAATTGATGGCATGACCCCGACCGGAACTCTGCTTTCATGGCCTGGCAGCTTTGTCACAACCACGTTTACCGGCAGCCGTCTTGATGCCATCATTACAGATGGCGGCAATTCAATTCTCGATGTCGAAATCAATGGCGTGACCACATCCATGGCCTTGGAGAAGGGACGGTTTGCCTACCCGATCATTGACGATGCCAATGCGACCTATGATGTCCGGATGGTCTTGCGCAGCGAACGTACGCCCTCCCCGATTTTGTTTGCGGGTTTCGATCCGCATTTTGGCACCATCGATATTGGCGAACCTGCTGACCTACAGATGCTCGTCATCGGCGACTCGATTTCCACAGGTTATGGCGTCGAAGGCGACAGCCAGAATTGTAAGTATTCGCGCGAAACCCAAAACGCGAATTTGGCTTTTGGTGCGGTCGCCGGGCGAATGCTCGATGCCGATGTGACAACAATCGCGATGTCTGGCCGCGGCCTAACCCGAAATTGGGGCGGCGATGACAGAGCCACGATGCGCGCCATCTATAATCGGTTGATGCTGAGCACACCGCCAGCTATTTCCGCCGACACAAATATGGATGTTGTGATTGTCCATCTTGGCACCAATGATTTCTCCGATGGCGATCCCGGTGTCGGCTTTGACAACAATTATGAGGATTTTCTCATCAGATTGCGTGCCGATCATCCCGACGCACTTCTGGTGGCCGGATGGGGACCAATGGGGGGCGCGGATATCTATGCCGATGCACAAGCCTCGATCATGGGTGCCGTTGAAGCCCGCAATGAGGCTGGCGACGCCAAAGTCCGGTTTGTCAGTTTTTCAAATACGCCGGATGGCCAGACATATGGATGTGACTATCATCCAAGCGCCGACACGCAGTTTTATATGGGCACGATACTGGCTGCGGAAATTTCAGAAGCCCTCAGCCTTGATGGCCAGTAACGTCGGGGATTTACACGAACCCACGCCGGTCTAAAGGCTTGGGATAGACATCAAGTCATATCCGAGCGTTGCTTTGAACAGGTCATTGATCTTGCTCTCGTAAATCTCTTGTGCGCGGCCAGCGAACAGATCTTCGAGCCGGTCTTTGCGGTTCTGCAAGACGTTCGGTTCTGCGCTCGGGTCAATCTTATCAGCCATCGCATCTTTGGTGCCGCCCTTCACGGCCGCATCAAGTGCCGCAGGCGTAAACTTGATGCCCCAATGCGCCGCAATAGCTTCAAGCGTCGCGCGCGGTGCCTGCCGGACATCTTCGTAATGAACCAGATGGATACGGTCCCGCTCGCGCTCGAGCCACTCGCCCCAGCGATTCCAAAAGCGGGCAATCCAATAAAGATCACACCGATATTTCTTTCCGCCAGGCTCACCTTCCAGATAGGTCAACCAGTCAACTTTGATATCCCATTCCCATTTGGCAAAATGGCTAGCCAAGATACTCATAGGGTGGCGAACAAGCAGCACATAAGGCGGCAGCCCGGCCAGTGTACGCGCCCACCCCCAATCGGCGAGCTGATGAGGTATCGTGTGACTGAAAGCGAGCTTGGGCAGCTGGGCATGCACGGGCTTGTCTTTGGTCCAACTGATATAGGGGCGCACTGCATCTTCGGAAAAATACTCGGGCGGTTCTATGCCATATGTCTCGGCCAAGGCGATGGCCAACATATATTTCAGCCAATGGGTTCCAGAATTTTTTGACGTGCAAAGCATGCCATCAAATGCACCGTGCCGCAGAATCGTGAAATTTCCCCAGCGATCTTTACGGGCTTTGCGCATATACAATTTGTGCATTCGAAAATTTCTCTTTCAGCCCGCGAGAGGGTCGAGGACCTGAACAGTGCGTTCAAGTATACTGAGCAATACCCACATCAGCTCAGCCCGACAAGCCAAACTATAGAGGAAGAAGGGCAATCTATTGCTGCACGTCTTTCGACGCGGCCAACGGCTTCAAACACTTAGACCGGCAACATCGCGATAGACCTGCAAAAGCTCTCGCCCACCAAGTTCTGACGGGCCGTTCGCTTCACTCATAATCACTAGGATGGAATCGAGATCGATAAGTTCTTTGCTACCAATGCCCGGCGTTTTAACGATAACCTTTGTCATGCGTCGTGCCACAGGCAATGGCAAATCCACCGCCCGCACCATCCATACAGCATGGGTCAGCAAGGCATCGGCTTCAGCTTGGGACAGATCAAGCAGCGCGGTCACTTCCTCGGTAAATACTTTGCGAGATTGCTCACTCAGATCTTCTAATGCGCGTGCGCCCGAAACCAGTACCATGAGAATGGCCGCCGCCTCGGTCGGGTCATCAACAGCTTTCAGGCCAGTGTGGCGCGCTCGCCGCATAAAGGCGAACTTTCGCGGCGCATTGCCAAGACGATCGGCCAGCCCTTTGGCATCCTTCGCAACCCGCCCGATCATCCTCAAACGCGAATACCATGTGGCGATGGCAACGAGCACGCCAAGGATCAATACTATGATATGCATCCACCTACCTCATCTGTGTACAATTCAACCATGTACAAGCCGGTCATTTCGCCGACCGACACAGAACACCTTTACCAAATAGGCTAAAGCCTAATTCAAGACATCGCAGCGGGCAACCTTGAGGGAGGTCACAAACACGTACTGTCTCGTTTAAGGAGCGGTAGCCTCTGCCGCTTCATTGGCAAGAGTCTGGTGGGCCCTATGGATAACATAAGCTCGAATAGCTTCGCTCTCTTCCTCGGTGACATAATCTGCAAATGAGACCATTCCCAGGTTCTCCAGATTGCCCTCAAGCACGACGCCATTCCAAGCCCTTGCATCGCCCGCATAGGCCGACCATCTAAGATCAGGCAGAATTCCGGAACTGACGGCGAGTGACCCGTGGCACACGCCGCAATTTCTCGAATACTGAACGCGGCCCATATCCAGCATGGCCGTATCGCCAAAGCTCTCAACCGCTGGCACCCGCTCGATCATCGGGCCTTCGGCTGCCGTAATTGTGCCTGTGCCTCCGAGCTTGAAAGTCACGACTTTCCCAACCGTTGGTGTCGCTTTGTCGACATCAAACCCCGCAACCAGACCATAGGCAGACCCCCACCCTGTCGTAATCGACACATATTGCTCGCCATCGATCTCATAGGTGCCAGGCCCCGAGCCCGCACCGGACTTGAGATCATAGGTCCACTTCAAGTCCCCATTGGCCGCATCATATGCCGAGAACGAGCCATCGAGCCGCCCCTGAAAGACGAGGCCACCCGCAGTCGACAAAACACCGCCATTCCATGTGGTTGCATGTTCTACACTCCAACGCGGCTCTTGTGCGACAGGGTCCCAAGCAATCAGACGCCCTTTCAGCAAGGTCCGGAACCCCTTCAGGAAACCCGGCGGCAGATCGGTGACATTTCCGCCATCCAAATTCACGCCCGTATTCCAGCGCGTTGCGCGATCTTCAAACAAGGCATCTGCTTGGTAGGCCTGCGGCAATTCCTGAGCCGGAATATAGGCCAGCCCCTCATCCGGATTGTACGCCATTGGATGCCAGTTGTGCGCGCCAAGTGGCCCCGGAGATTGCAAGATGACGTCTGTGCCATAGCGCGATGCTTCAACCTCGATCGGTCTTCCCGTTTCATCAAGGCCGGTTGTCCATGTCTGGGGCACGAAATTATTGCCCGAGAGAAACTCGCCAGTAGCCGCATCCAGAACATAGAAGAAGCCGTTCTTGGGAGCCTGCATGGCAACGCGGCGGCTTGCGCCCTCAGGCCCGAGCGGCAGGTCTGCGAGTATAATTGTCTGGGTCGCGGTATAATCCCAATTGTCGCCCGGTGTGGTCTGGAAGTGCCAAACATATTCGCCTGTCTCAGGTTGGACAGCGACAATTGAAGACAAGAATAGATTGTCCCCGCCTGACGGGTCGCGCAGGTCACGGTTCCACGGCGAGCCATTGCCAACGCCAAACAGAATCAGATCGTTGACGTCATCATAGACAATCGAATCCCAAACGGTGCCCCCGCCCCCATCACTGGTCCAGCGGCCGTCATCACCCCATGTGATATTGCCAATGCGCTCAAATGCACTGTCAGAGGCTGCGCCGTCAGGTTGTTTGTTCGAGTTTGGTGCCGTGTAGAACCGCCAATCCATGTTGCCAGTGTCGGCATCATAGGCCGATATATAGCCGCGTACGCCAAGCTCGGCCCCGCCATTGCCGATGAGGACACGCCCCTTCACAACACGCGGCGCGCCGGTAATCGTATAGGGCTGGGAGAGGTCGACTGTCAGCGTGTCCCACACAACGTCCCCCGTCGCCGAGTCGAGCGCGACCAGTCGCCCGTCAATCGTACCGACAAAGACTTTGCCTTCCCAGATCGCAACACCGCGATTGACCACATCGCAACACGCCGCAACGCCGCGCGCGCGATCGACGCCGGGGTCATAAACCCAAAGCTCGTCTCCGGTCACTGCGTCCAGAGCATGCACGACTGACCATGCCGAGGTAACATACATGACGCCATCAACCACAATAGGTGTCGCCTCTACCCCGCGCGCGGTGGACAGATCATAGGTCCACGCCACACCAAGCTGATCAACATTATCTGTGTCTACTTTGGTCAAGAGCGAGTGACGCTGCTCGTCATAGGTGCCGCCATAAGTCAGCCAGTCTTCGGGGGTCGCACGCGCGGCAGAAATCCGCGCGCCGTTGACATCGCTACCTGGCCGGACGGTCTCAACGATACTAGTGGCAGAGATGTCGGAGCCTGCGTCATCTGGGGTGCTATCGGAGCCTCCGCAAGCAACCAATGCCAACGCACTGAAGGCAAACAATCCGGATTTAAGCGATCTGAGCATAGCAAACTCCCCTAGTCTTGTTTCTGGCGAGTGTACGCGCCTTATCTCCCCTGTCGAGGTGCCGCAGGGACAAGCTGCACGGTCGGCGTCGTTGCGGCGCTGATATAAAAGTACCGAGTGCAAGCGAGCTGTGGTAACCTCCCGAAATCACAAGAGCTTTTAGAGGAGTGCCCAGACATGATTTTGAATTGGAAAATAGGTTTGATTGGCTTGAGCCTGGGCGTTTTAAGCGCTTGTTCGGGCGCTGATGAAGGCTCAAATGTGGTCCCGACACCGGAGCGCTCAGCTACGGCTGAAGTTCCAGCGCCTGCTGACATAATCCCGGAGACAGAGGCCATTGTCGCGGCGGCCGAAGACACTGTGCCGGCTGCGTCAGCAGACGTCTCCATAGCAGAACCCAGCGCCGAGGCCATTGCGGAAACATTACCCGATGCGGCAGCCGCGGAAGCCGAAGCTGAACGCGTGGAGACTGCACGTATCGCCGCCGAGGCCGAGGCGCAGGAAGCCCAAGAGGCAGAGGCTGCTATAGCAGCAGCGCAAGCACGGGAAGCCAAAGAAGCAGAGGCCACTATAGCAGCAGCGCAAGCACAAGAAGCCCGAGAAGCAGAGGCCGCTATAGCTGCAGCGCAAGCACAGGAAGCCCGAGAAGCAGAGGCCGCCGCAGCAGCAGTTCCGGCTGATGGTATCCTGACATCCGGCACTTGGACAAAAAAGAAGCGGACGTCCAAAGGCACTTGGTCGATCACCCGTGAGGGCGGCGAGCTGTTTGTGAAGCTGGATGATGATTTCAGTACGCGCAATGCACCGGACCTGAAAATTTTCTTGTCACCGCTAAGCGCCGCCGAGGCCGCAAACGCCAATGCAACCGACGGGGCGTTGCTGATCTCCCTGCTGAGCAGCAACAAGGGCGCGCAGTCCTACATGATCCCGTCAGGCACGGATCTGGCTAACTACCAGTCCATCCTGATCCATTGTGAGGACTATACTATCCTGTGGAGCGCCGCCGATCTTTAACGGCTGTCGCACCCGCGCTAGTTCTATCTCGATCATCCATCGGCACCTGTCGGTCAGGTGTCCATGGGTCCGATCTCTAGGCCGACTTCAAATCCGCTTGGGCGGCGTCAATCGCTTCGGCGATGCTTGCACGCCAGTCTGCCAGCGTGCTTGCGCCGTCGGCTGATTTTGGGAAGGTCACAGAGCGAGAGGCATTGACCAGACCGCCCACGAGACCGTTTTCGCTGCGGACAAAGCCAGCCATAGCCTCTGCTGCGCCTGCCCCTTGCGCGCCATAGCCCGGAACCAAGAACAAAGCTTTGGGCGCAAGCGCACGCAAAGCCCGCGCTTCGTCAGGTCCTGTTGCACCCGTGACAAGCATCAGGCCAGACCAACCGGATGCCCCTTGGAGCCTATCGATCAATGGGGCAAGCGCCTCAACCACACGGGCATAGAGCGGCGCGCCGCTCATATCCTTGGCTTGAAAATCAGCGGATCCGGGATTGCTGGTTCGGGCGAGGACAATAACGCCTTTATCATGTGCCTCGGCCTGCCGCATAAAGGGTTCGAGCGTATCTAAACCCATATAGGGATTGACCGTCACAGCATCGGCCTCGAACGGGCCGCCAGCTTCAAGATATGCAGCGGCATAGCCCTCTGCGGTGGAGCCGATGTCTCCGCGTTTGGCATCTGCAAGAACAAGCAATCCTGCTTGACGGGCCGCCCTGCAAACCTGTTGCAGCGCAGTCATCCCCTCAGGTCCAAGCCGCTCAAACAGGCCAACTTGCGGTTTGACAGCTGCCACACGGCCAGCAGCAATTTCGACAATCGCTTCGCCCCAACGCGCGAGACCTTCGCCGCTATCCCCGCCAAACAAATCCGGCACACGGCCTTTGTGTGGGTCTATTCCAACACAGAGCGGACCATGTTTTGCGGTCGCTGCTGCCAATCTATCTGCAAACATTAAGGCTTCACCCGACAAGCAACTTTGACGACCTGTCCGATCCTGCGTGCGCGATCAGCCTCCCCGCCATAATTATCAACCTCAATCGGACGGGATGTACCGCCCGATGCGTACTCGACCCCTTGAGCGACCAAAAACGCTTTGATCGCATTGGGCGCCGCAGAATAAATTCGTCCGCGCCGCGTACTTTCAGCGAGCACGACACCGCGTACCGCGCCTTTGGAGTCATAGACCGGACCGCCAGACATCCCGCCAAGCGAGCCGTTTAATCCGCGTGTCCGCCCGAGCTCGGCCCATGTCAGCACTGGCTCGCGGCCATGCCGTCCGCCGCCCGATACAAGGCTCGACCGCGAATGAAGCTGGCTAACCACTTCGCCGGGGTCGCCTTGCGGGAAACCAACATGAAACCCTTTGGCACCAACTCTCAGGACGCTGTCGAGACTAAACCGGACAGGGCTTGGTGATGAGGCCGTTTTGATGAGCGCCAGATCCGACGTTTCGTCGATGCGGATATATTTGGCAGGGACATATGTCCCCTCACGCACGAACAGCCCAACATCGCGGCAGCCTTCCACCACATGTTTTGCGGTCAGCCAATAACCATCAGAATTGACAGCGAAAGCTGTACCAACCCCATCCTGAGGGCTTTGGGCCTGTATAAGAATTTGTTCGTCAAAACGCGATGGCGGTGCAAGCGGTCGCCCTTCGTCATCAAGAATGGTGATCGTCGGCAGTGGCGGCGGTGCATCCACATCGCGTGTCCCGGCAGAAAACAACACCAGAACGAACATGCCGAGAGCAAAAATATATGCGACGAGGTCAAGTATGCGCAAGTTGGCTATCTCCTAAAATCGACCCAAATTTGGATCCCATAGCCCTGCCGCGAGCAATATTGCCGCCGCTAGTTTTGCCGCAATAAGTACAATCGCGGCCCCCGCCTCGTCATTCTCTATTCGCGCTGGAATACCCGAAAGCAACATATCAACGACCCTATAGGTAATAAGTTGCAACAATAAGGCAACGACGCCCCAGATCAGTAAATCGAACAGATCAACGCTGGCGGCCAGACTGGATGCCAGCGGAATAGCCAGTCCCATGATTGCGCCTGCCAGTGCTAAGCCAGCGGCCCCGTTGCCACCGCGCACTAGCGCCAGTTCTTTCCAGGGGGTCAGCAACACATATATGGTTGTCGCAAACACCAGCAACATGCCGGCTGCCGCCGTCATCACAAGAAAATGTGGAAATCCCGAAACAAAGCTCTCAATAGCTGTATTCATCTACGCGTCTCATCTGCTAAACAATCGGCTTTACGCCACAACCCTAGTGAACACGAAATTCTCCGCGTGCGCTAGCCTAAAGGATCAGAGAAATGACAAAGAAACGCACCGCTTTGGTAACCGGATCAACGAGCGGGATCGGAAAGGCTATTGCAGAACGCTTCGCAGCGGATGGAGCAGATGTCATCCTGTCCGGCTTTGGTGACGCCGAACAAATCGAAGCGGATCGAAAGGCCCTCGAATCCTCCACGGGTGTGACCGTGGGGTATTCAGGCGCAGACCTTACCGATCCCGAAGCGATCACCGACATGATGAGCATGGCCAAAACCGATTTCGGCGGGGTTGATATATTGGTCAATAATGCCGGCATTCAGCACGTCTCCCCTATCGAAGACTTCCCGGTTTCCAAATGGGATCTTATCATCGCCCTTAACCTTACCGCTGCCTTCCACACCATTCGGCTCGCAATGCCGCATATGAAGGACGCAGGATGGGGCCGGATCATCAATACAGCATCCGCCCACGCGCTCGTCGCCTCGCCTTATAAATCCGCATATGTCGCCGCCAAGCACGGCATTGCCGGATTGACCAAGACGGTTGGGCTCGAAGGCGCAGAGTTCGGGGTCCGGTGCAATGCGATCTGTCCGGGATATGTGTATACACCGCTTGTCGAGGGCCAAATCGCCGACACCGCCAAATCTCGCGGAATGACCGAAGAGCAAGTCAAAAATGATGTGTTACTCGCCGCCCAGCCGACAAAGCAGTTCGTCACGTCCGAGCAGGTCGCAGCCATGGCCGCATTCCTGATTTCACCCGATGGCGACCAGATCAATGGCACGATGATGCAGATCGACGGCGGCTGGGTCGCGCACTAGAGACTACAATAGGTAAACCCGAACGATTGAATCACACCCGTTTAAAAGGCATGGCGTTAAAGCAAATGTGCCATCATGCTCCCAGCTTGAGAGGAGCAAAATGATGTTTTTAAAGACGGTCGCGAATCCATATGCAGATGGGCAGCAGACATCGGCGCTCCTATACAAACCGCGCGAAGGCCAGACATTCGCCATCAATGCGGAAAAGCTTCACGCCAATCCCGGGCTATTGAATGCGTTTGGCACGTGGCGCGGGCCGCTCATTCGGGCGCTCGACGCATTGGCTTTCGGGTGTCTCGCACTCGGTATTTTTGTTGCTGTGAAAGTGGCGTGGTGGCTGTTCTTGCCATGCTTTGCCGCCAATATCGCTATGCTGGTCATCAACCGCAAAACGGCTGGCCGCATGGCACGCAAAGCGGCGCGGGCCTCGAACGAGAATTTCTTATACCTACATCAGCATAAAGCCATTTGGCTTGTCCCTGACCGGATCGCAGCCTAAACGCCCAATATCGCCAAAACGCCCGCGACAATCGCCACGAGCAGGAACATCAATGAAAACCCGACCGCGACCAGTCTTTGGCCCTTGCGGCGGCGGCTTGCGCCCGGCGGTGTCTTGCCGCGCTTGTGCGGGGCCAGAGTCCAGCGATTGAAAAAGAAGCCGATAGCCGACAATAGCGACAGAACCCCCGCGCCAATCGCTCCGCCGAGAAATGCGAAAGCGGACGCGGCCAACAACAGCCCTGCAATCGGTGTTGATCCACTCAGCAACAAGGCTTTGACCTGCGTGCCCGCCCGCGATCCATCGAGCTTGTCATAGAAGACGTTGGGACCAACCATGGTGCATATCCATGCGCCCCCGACAGCAATCCCGATCAGAAAAACCGACATGGACCCAGAAAAAGCGCGAACAGTCTCGAACATGGATTTGTCCTCCTAAAGGGGAAAGATCATGCCGTTCGGGGGTAAGGGTCAAGATTTATCAGGCGCGGGCATGTCCTCATCCGCGTGTCTCGCCCATGCCAGCAATGTGAAGTCTTGTTATTCGCCTTTTACGCACGAGCGCAGATAGGCTTCGGCTTAAGGTATGCCTCTGATTGACATTGCAACTTAGTTCGGGAACCAAACAGATGAATTTACGGCCGCTAAAAAGCCTCCCCGCCCTCCTCGGAGCAAGTGCGCTTGCCATCCTCATATATGTTGGAACCAGCAGCAAAACTGCATCGGGCGTTGAGGACGAGACAGTGGTTTCGGAACAGGTTGCACCGGAGCAAAGCGACGTTCATGCCGGACCCACGCAATCTGTAGACACCCGGCAAGTTGGCCTCGACTATCGACATTTCGCAAACCTGCTGCGCCAGCGCGACGACACAGTGATCAAAGAAATGATCGCTGAAATCGAGGCCGACTGGGACACAGCCTATATCCCGTTCCTTCTGGAAACCGTGAGCTATGCTGCAGCATTTACAACAGAGCGCGAGGTTTTCCAGCTGCTGCAACGTAAAACCGGACAGGATATCGGGTATGACGAGACGGACTGGTATCAATGGTGGTGGAACCAAGCCGCGGCGCAAACACCGGATTATGCCAATTTCAAAGCCGACCTCTATCGCCTGATAGATCCGCGCTTCGAGCGCTATTTCAAAGACCGTCAGGACGGCGCCCTTATCCGGCTCGACGAAGTGCGTTGGGGCGGCGTGCTGCAAGATGGCATCCCGCCTCTCCGCTCCCCCGAGATGCTTGGGGCTGAGGATGCAGACTATCTTGGCGACGATGACATCGTGTTCGGTATCGAGATCAATGGCGACGCACGCGCCTATCCGAAGCGGATTCTAGCATGGCATGAAATGTTTGTTGATACGGTTGGCGGGGTCGATATTGCCGGCGTCTATTGCACCCTCTGCGGAACAGTTATTCCGTACAAAACCGAATTTGAAGGCGTCAACCACGCGCTTGGCACGTCGGGCTTCCTCTATCGGTCGAATAAATTGATGTATGACGCCGAGACGCAATCGCTGTGGAATACGCTGCGAGGAGAGCCAGTCATCGGCCCCTTGGCTGACAAAGGCATTCAGCTTGAGCATCTGTCGGTGGTCACAACCAGCTGGAGCGAGTGGAAACGCCGCCATCCGGACACACAAGTACTCTCACTCGAGACCGGACACAGGCGCGACTATGATGAAGGCGCGGCCTATCGGGAGTATTTTGCAACCGACAGGCTGATGTTCAACACCCCCTTTCAGGACACGCGCCTGAAAAACAAGCAAGAAGTGCTCGCCCTACGGTTTGCTGGTGCGCCCGGCCAACAATTGGCAATCGACACCGACTTCCTGATCGCAAACCCGGTCTATAAAGACAGAATTGGCCTGCAACGCTTCGTCGTGTTGACCGACAGTTCGGGGGCAAACCGGGTCTACGACCCTACTGATGTCGACTTCATATCTTATGATGGAGATGCGGCGGTTACAGACGCCGATGGCCAAATCTGGCACCTAACAGAAAGCGCTCTAACCCACCCTGATGGCACGGAAAGGGGCAGACTTCCTTATCACCGCGCCTTCTGGTTTGGCTGGAAAGCCACCTTCCCCGAGACGCGCCTTGTTAAATAAGGCGAAATGAGGCGAAATTGCCCAGTTTGAGGCTCATTCGTCTGGCACGAGAGATGCATTGACCTTCCGTATCTGAGCCTTATACCGTTTCGGTAGCCAAACAAAAAAGGGGTACTCCTATGCATATCAGAAAGATAATTGCAGGCATTGCTTTAACCGGCGCAATGGCGGCCTGCCAATCAACGCCCGAATTGAGCGTCGCAGAATTTTGCGCCATTCCGGAAAATGTCGCAGAAAATGTCTGTGAACTTGCCGTCGATATTAATGGCACACGCACAGCGCTCGCCGAAACCGATCTGAAGCTCACAGACGCTCGCGCACTTGCAAACTCTGCAATGAGCGCAGCAGAAAATGCACAGAGCTCGGCAGATGCAGCTATGGCGACAGCCCAGCGTGCAGAAGCTGCGGCCAACTCCATTGATGATCTCTACTGCCAAACGCAGACCATCCAGAAGACTGATACGGGCTCATGCCCTGCAGACTTCCGCCTGATGAGCTGCACACAAACGCGCTACACAACACGCGCTGGTGGACTGTCATTCTTGCGTGAAATCGATGACGAGAAGTGCCGGTTTAACTCGCGGGTTCTAGAAATGCAGGTTCGCTGCTGTACCGTGTCTTCAGACCGCCCAGCAACATCGGCAGCCTATTCCACACGCCCGGCAGGATCATCCTACTAGGCCTATTGCCAAACACAAAAAGAAGCGCCCTGCCGGATCGACCAGCAGGGCGTTTTTTTGTGCCGTTTTGCGACACACTCTAGAGCGCCGAGATGCCTCCATCGACTTTAAGTTCGGCACCCGTGACAAACTTACTCTCGTCGCAAGCGAGATATAACACCGCATAGGCAATATCTTCGGGTTCACCGACACGCCCTAGCGGCACTTGGCGGGCGAGCTTTGCCAACCCCTCCTTCTCACCAAACATCTGCTTAACCCCGTCGAGGATCGGCGTGTTAATAAATGTCGGGTGCACAGAATTACACCGGATCTGCCCTCCGGTTCTGGCAAGATGCAGCGCGATCGATTTCGACATATGGCGCACGGCCGCCTTGGCCGCATTATAGGACACATAATTGTGCGACGCGATTATGCCAGCGATCGAGGAAATATTGACGATTGACCCCATCCCGTGGTCCCGCATCAGGCTGATCGCATACTTGCACCCCAAAAATATCGAATCGACATCGACAGCCTGAACCCTTCGGAAAGCTTCATAGGTTTCGTCTTCAACCGAGCCAATCGTGCCAATACCAGCATTATTGACCAATACGTTGAGCCCGCCCATCGCATCATGCCCTGCCTGTAGCACCTCCTGCCAACGAGCTTCGTCGGTGACGTCATGGCCGAACGAAAACGCAGTTCCCTCACCAAAATCGGCATTTATTCGCGCTGCTGTCTCTGCGGCACCCGCTTCGTTGATGTCGGTGATCGTGACTTTTGCGCCCTCTTTCGCAAACATATGCGAAATCGCCGCGCCCAAACCCTGCGCGCCACCGGTCACCAGCGCCATCTTATTCGCCATGCGAGCCATAAAATTCTCCCTAAACCAGATATATGTGAATCCCTTAACCAGCTTCCAGTTGGCGCCAGTTCCGTCAAGCCTGCCCTTGCGCAAGGCTAGACTCTGCTCACGCAGCCGTGAATAAACGAGATTCGCAGTTCAACACGAAATTTGCATTACTATAGCGTGACTTCAATTCGGAATTTTGAAACTATGCGCCGATCTCTTCTTTCATTGCTTGCCTTGGCGATGCCATTGGCCATGTTGGCGGCACCCTCCGCAACAGCCCAAGAGGAAGACATACGAGCGGCAGACGCGAGCGGGCCGATTCTCGTTGAGCTGTTTACGTCACAATCGTGCTCGTCCTGTCCGAAAGCGGAAGCTTTGTTCTCAGAACTGGCCTTGCGGGACGATCTGGTCACGATCCAATGGCATGTCGATTACTGGAACAATCTCGTCCATGGCCGTGATGGCCGATGGGTTGACCCCTATTCCAGCGCGGACGCGACCCAGCGCCAACGCGACTATAATTATACGTTGCGCGGCACCGGCAGCGTCTACACGCCTCAAGCTGTTATTGCCGGCATGACCGAAACCACAGGTTCGCGCAAAGGCAGCGTCAACGCCATGATCGAACGGGCCCCTCGCCCCTACGCAAAGATTGATGTGTCGAGCGATGCGACGGGGATGACGGTTTCCGTTTCTGCTGGCGGCGCACCTCAGGACATGGCAGGCGAAGTCATGCTCGTTGATCTGATCTCGGTCGCGTCGAACGAAATACTCGGCGGCGAGAATCGCGGACGGACCGCAACGAGCCGCAATATTGCCGTGTCCGATGATACACTCGGCGCATGGACCGGATCCCCCGAAACCTACCGTGCACGCAAGGTTGAGGCCGGGCATAGCTGCGCTGTAATTGTTCAGGAAAAAAGCACGGGCCGCATTCTCGCCGCGTCCTACTGCCCGGATGCAGACCCACTAGCGCCCGACTTTACCCGCGCGCATCCATAAATTTCGCTAAGCTGACATCTTTCATGGTCACCCCATCCGCATCATGGGTGGTGAGCAAAACTTCAACACGGTTGTAGACATTGAACCATTCAGGATGATGGTCAGCCTGTTCGGCTGCAAGCGCACAGGCCGTCATAAACGCGAAAGCCGCTTTAAAGTCTTCAAACTTGAAGACTTTCTCAATCGCGTCCTTAGGTCCGGCATGAGGCGTCCAGCCATCCAATTGCTCACAAGCTGCTTGCGCGCCAATACGATCACTCATTCAATTTCCTTCTCACCAGTTTCGTGCAGGAAATAGACCCAGCGTCCATCCTGACTTATTGCCGTGCGGAACCCCGGATATGCCCCACCGGCACGGATTTTTGCAACCCCTGCTTCCCCAACCAATTCCAGTAATCGGGCTCTGTCGCGAAAGCTCAGCCGCTCGGGCAGCAAATCATAAGAAGACTTGGCAGCCAGATCAGGCCAGATATACCAAACATCTTCTCCATTTGTCCGGACCCCGTGACGTTGCCCGAACAAGGTCTCGATCTCGCGCAAAGGATCAACCCCCGTGCGGCGCATCAGCGACCAATGCTCAAAATGCGAACTGTTGGCAAAGTTCGAAGCAAAGCCTTCGGCGTTATCAGCATAGCGGGCAAACCGCCTTAAACTGTTGCGATCCGTAATTTCGAGAATATCGGCCATGGTCAGTGCAGCCGCCTCACTTATAGGTTCGGGGTCAGCGGGCACCGGAGTTTCCAGAAGTGTGTCGTCTGGTTTAGGGCGCACGTCTGCTTCAGGGGGCGGCGCACCGCATCCCACCATCGCGAATACAACGATCAGAACGCCCCAAATTCTAGTCAATCGCAAACTCCGTCGCAGCAGCCAGATCGGCCAGAATTTGTGCCTCGTTCAGAGCCTTAATCGTCGTCATCCCCATCGCACGGGCTGGCTTCAGATTAATCCCCAGATCATCAATATAGATACAATGCGCCGGATCAACGCCAAGCGTCTCACACATAAGCTCGTATATGCGCGGATCAGGCTTTCTCAGACCGACCTTCGAGCTTTCGATAACATGGTCAAACAACTCCATCACGCCGGCCACTGCTTCGGCTTTCGCCGCATCATTGGTCATACCCGCACCATTGCCCGTTTTCACATTGTTGGTAATGCAGCCCGTTTTCACATGCGCTTTGCAGGCTTTGAGCGCCTTGATGACATTCGGTCGCAAGTCTCCCGCCAACAAAGCGAGCACATCCTTACCCGCCACATCATGGCCTTGTGCACGCGCCTCTTCAGCAAAAGCAAGATCAAACCCGTCCGCATCTATCTCGGAGCGTTCAAACAAGGCCCAGGCATTACTGTCGCCATTGACGGCATTGATGCTGCGGATGAAGTCTTTAGGCAGACCGCGCTCTTGTTCATAGCGCGTGAACGCATCAAACGGCGAGCTTGTGAGCACGCCGCCAAAATCCCATAAGACCGCCTCTAGTGCCATTCACTATCCGCCAATCAAGGTTGTGCGCTTGGGCGTTGGCCCGGCTTCCATGACCTTATGGCCTGCAGCCTCAAGCCCCATAGCGCCCATGAGGGCCGTGTCTTCGCTGATATCAGGATTGTCAGTCGTTAGCAGCCTGTCGCCAACAAAGATCGAGTTTGCTCCGGCGAGAAGACACAGAGCCTGTCCCTCTTCGCTCATATCGTCGCGACCCGCCGACAAGCGGACCCAGCTCTTTGGAAACACGATGCGGCAGGTGGCAATCGCGCGCGCCATTTCAATGACGCTGACAGGTGCGCTCTGGCCAAGCGGCGTGCCTTCAATTGGAACCAGCATATTGATCGGCACACTTTCAGGGTGTGGCGACAATTGCGAAAGTTCATAGATCAACCCGATCCGGTCTTCACGGCCCTCTCCCATACCGAGAATGCCGCCAGTGCACAGCTTGATGCCGGCCTGACGCGCTTTTGACAGTGTATCGAGCCGATCTTCATAAGTGCGTGTTGATATGACGGTTGAATAATACTCGCGCGAGGTATCGAGATTATGATTGTAATAATCAAGTCCCGCCTCTTTTAGCGCTTCAGCCTGCCCGTCTTCGAGCATGCCTGCCGTCACACATGTTTCAAGGCCCAGCGCTTTAACGGCGCTGACCATGCCAGCAATCTTTGGTACGTCGCGCGGTTTGAGGCTTCTCCAGGCTGCGCCCATGCAAAACCGGTCAGCACCATTTTCCTTTGCGCGCTTGGCTGCTTCGACCACCTCTTCAAGCGGCATCAGCTTTTCGGCTTTCAGTCCGGTATCAAAATGCGCCGATTGCGAGCAATACCCACAATCTTCGGCGCAACCACCGGTCTTGATCGACAGCAATTGCGACTTCTGCACCTTGCCATCGGGCCAGTTGTTCTGCTTCACATTCAGCGCTTGAGCCAGCAAGGAATCAAGCGATTGCTCGTAGAGTCCGGCAATCTCGGCACGCGTCCAATTATAGCGAGGCGCAAGGTTTGTCATAAATTAAACTCTCAAAGGCTCTCGTTAAACCGAGCCACAAGGCGTTTGGCAAGCGCAAGCATTACACGTTTCATTGTTCTTCCGCACGACCCGACATCAACGTGCTGTTTTGAAACAAAATTTTTAAAAACTCTCCCTACAAACGAAAACAGGTCATGCAGTGCCCACCATGGCGCGAATGTCAGGCAATAACTTGACGAAATGGGGAGAGGCATCGATCCTGCACGCATACTGGGGAACCTGTTCGGCGATTTCGAACTGGCAAATAACCGATAACAGCGAAAGGTGTGATCATGAAACGCACTTATACAGCTATGGCGGTGGTACTACTGGGGACATCGGTCGCAGGACTTGCGCACGGTCAATCATATGCTTCGAACCATAGTCTTTCTTCGAGCTCTCCTATTGAGCAAGGTCTACCGAATGCACAAGCAGGCGATTGTTTTGCCCGTGTCATTATTCCGGCAACCTATGACACGATACCGCAAACTGTAACCACACAGGACGCGTTTGATACGCTTGAGGTAACGCCAGCCCAGTTGGCACCAGATACGCTGAACATCAAAACGCGCGATGAAGGCACACGTTATGTGGTCAGGCAGCCGCGCTATGAAACAGTCACCGAAGAAGTGCTGGTGCGCCCTGCCTATGAAGAACTGTCTGTCGTGCCGGCCCAGTTCGATACGGTCACAGAGACAATCACTGTTGGCGAACCGAGAAAAGTCTGGCGCAAAGGCCGCAATCTCTCGGCCATTTCACGTACAGATGCTGATGGCACGGTCTATTGCCTTGTCGAAGAACCTGCAGAAACACGCACAGTTTCGCGCCGCGTGATACGTGTCCCTGAACAGGTCCAGACGATCACCATTCCAGCCCAGTACAAAACCGTTACCAAACAGGTTCTGGTCGACCCGGGCGGCGTCGATCAACAGCCTATCGCTGCCGAGTACACAGATGTAACCGTTTCGCGGCTCGTCACGCCGGCATCACATTTCAGCCGGTCTCAGCCCGCACAGACCAGCACCGTTGACACGCGCAGGCTGAATGCGCCTGAACGGTTCGAATGGGTTCCAGTCCTGTGTGACACCAATGCCAATTCCGTCGCTATAAGCAGCATCCAAACGGCATTGCTCGAACGTGGCCACTATTCAGGCACGGTTGACGGTGTTGCTGGTCCATCCACGCAATCTGCACTCAATCAGTTCCAAAGAGCCAACGGAATTACCCATGAAGGGTTCCTCAGCGCCCATACATTGGAGCTACTTGGTCTCGGACACCTTGTGTCGAATACGAGACAGGCTGCCCCTGCCCCCGGGCAACGGACCGTATCGCATACGATAAACACGGCGCAACAATCTCAGCCGCAGCCTGCACAGCCTGCAAGCTCGCAAACGCAATATTACAATAGCCCGAACCAAGGCAGTGTTGTTGCGCAAGCCCAGCCAGCGACCCCGGCACCAGTCCGCCAAGTCGAAACAGTAACGCCTACACGTCAGCCACATTGGCAACAGCGTCGGCTAAACTGGGTTGGCAAAAAATAGCTTTGCGCTAACAATCCCACCTGAAACGAGAAAGAGCGGCCCGCTAAAGGCCGCTCTTTTTTTATCTATAGATGGTGTCTAGGAGACCCGGTTTTCATCTGTAAGCAGTTCAGGAAGATTGACCTTCTGTGTCTGCTTAATCGGCAAGTTACAAACAACCGATGTGCCTTCACCAAGTTCGGATTTCATCTTGACGCTGCCGCCGTGTAGCTCGACAAAATGTTTCACCAGCGCCAGTCCAAGTCCAGCACCGCGTTGGTCGCTCGACGTGAAGCTATCAAAACTTGCAACTTGCTGTTCTGCTTCCACACCGCGTCCATTGTCGCGCACAATGATCCGCGCCATTTCGCCAGCACGATCTGCTGAAACAATGATCTCGCCGCCTTCGTCGGTAAACCGCATGGCATTGGAGATCAGATTGAATAGAACTTGCCTGATCCGGCGCTCATCCGCATTGATGATGCCCAGATTGTCAGCAAGATCGGCCCGCACGGTAATCTGTGTGTCTTCGGCCTTTGAGACAACCATCTCAACCGAATCTTCAATCACACCCTGAAGCGCAAAGTCGGAACGGTCCAGATCAACACGGCCCGCTTCAATCATCGCAAGATCGAGGATATTCTCGATTAGTTTCGAGAGGTGGTCCGATGCGGAAAGGATAGACCGCACATATTCGAGCTGCCTGCTCGAAAGTTCATCATTGTGCTGGCTTTCCAGGAATTCGGCATACCCCAATATCGTCGTAAGCGGTGAGCGCAACTGGTAAGAAACGTTCTGCACGAACTCGGTTTTCAATCTGTCCGCTGCGGCGAAAGCGTCCGCTTCTGCACGCAGGGCGCTCTCAACCTGGCGCGTGGCAGTGACATCGGCAAACGCAATCAGCGTATTACCATCCGGAAGCGGATGAGTGAGGTAGGTGAGAGTTGTGTCATCTGTGCGACGCATCTCTCCGGTTGTTTCCTTGCGAGCCGCCGGACTGATATCGGTGACGTGGCCTTTAATGGAAGTCCAGACCGCACGCTCATGAAATAAATCGGTACACTGTTCGACGATCGCATCATAATCAACGCCATCGCGTAGCATATCATCTTCAAGTTGCCACAAGTTCTGAAAAGCTTTGTTGGACAATTTCAAGCGTCCGTCGCCGCCAAACACAGCGCAGGCTTCGTGCAGATTATCCAGCGTCGCACCCTGCGTATTGATCAGGGCATTATAGCGCGTTTGAAGACCCAACTCGTCAGTGATGTCTTTGAACAGAAGCAATAGTCCACCCAAAGGATGACGCTGACGCGTAATCGAAATGGTCCGGCCATCTTTCAGGGTCCATGTATCTGCAGCAACCCCGGAAATATCAAGATAATGGGCAAGCTCTTCGGCGCGCCAAGCAGCATAGTCGGTCCGGGACGGCAGCTTATCGCGTTCTCTGAGCCGATCGAGCAATTGGCCATGCGCAGGCTTCTCCAGCATAAAGCCTTCGTCCAAAGCCCACATTTCCGCAAACGCACGGTTGTGGAAGACAAGCCGTCTGTCTGCCCCGAAAATGGCAACCGCATCGGCCACGTGATTGAGCGTTTCGTCATGCGCCCGAACGTGCCGGTCGAGCTCTTCTGTTGCGGCTTCCTGTTCGGTCACATCGAAGGCCATAGCCCCTGCACCGCCCGATAATGGGAAACTCAACACACGCATGGCGCGCCGTTCTTTGTTGATCGCAATCGAGCGCGTCTGATCGATGTCGCGGCCCTGATTGATCGTCAGTTTCATTTGCTCGGCGGCTTTTTCATCAAGCGTCAATTGCCGATCAAGCGCAATATCGAGCGTCGGCGCCTCAACCGCGTCAAGATAGGCCTTATTGGCCCATTGCAGCTTGCCCATCCCAGACACACGCCAAGCAGGAAACGGAGACTTGCGGAGCATTTCGAGAAAAGCCGTTGGATCACTTGCAATCACTTGCCGTGCCTCTTCAAGGCGACCGCGCGCAGCGCTTTCTTCAATACCGCGTGTCGTCGCATCGGTGATCCAGACGACAGCGCGAGCGCCAGCCGTGCGTCCATCGGCGTCGAGATGTGTTTCACCCGGTCCAATTATTTTTAAAGAAAATGCAGTGCCGTCCTGCCGTAATTCTTTCAATCGCTGCCGCAAAGTCGTGTCTTGCTTTACGCTGTCACGGGCTTCGAGATCAGCCAATCCTTCAATAATACGAACGGCAGGATCGTTTGAAATGGCTTCATCAGTGTATTTCAGGAGGCCGGCGAGCGCTGCGAGCGAACCATATAGCTGAGGCGCAACAATATCGTCCCCCTCATGCTCAAGTGCATCGCCTTCCCAAACGAGAATAACGCCGGGATGGGCCCCAAATACGCTATCAGCACGGGCTAATTGCTCTTCGAGCTGACCCGCCCTTTCGCGGAACTTCTTCGCTGCGCCACGTGCCCCATCAGAGATACGCAAGGCCCAAAGAAGGGACGCAATAGAGAGGGCAGCCGTGCCCAGCGCTAGGATAAATGGGATCTGATCACCAGTAAGAGTCATTTTGCTTTACTCCCGGGCCATTCGAAGTCGATTGACCACTATACACTTTACAATAGTTAATGATTTGGGGTGATTGCGTTAATCCCAAGTTAACGCACCTTAATCATTTGGCAGTTCTTCAATCCATTGATGTATCAACTCCACGCCATCTTCATCAATTAATTTGCGTCCCAATTCAGGCATAGCAACGCCCGGTTCGGACGATGCCATACGGAAAGAGAGTATTGATTCGTCAGATTGTCCAGCTTCGATCACACGTGTCAGCTGGCCTGCGCCGCGCCCAGCGGCGGTCGGATGTTTGCCAATTCCCAGCCGGACAGGGCTATCTTCTTCCCATGTCAGCCAAAGACCGGAATTCGATGCTGCACCGTCCGCCTTATGACAATGGGCACAATTTATATCGAGATAGGCACGCGCTCTGGCCGCCACCGACCCTTCCCCTGCGGCAATTGACGGAAGATTTGCAACGTCCGATGGCGCGCCCTCGAGAATACCTGCTTCCTGCCAGTCTGCGACTTGCACACTGCCCAAATTGCGGGCTTTCGGGCCAATCGGTATGATCGCATCGCCAGCCTGATGACAGGTCTTGCACTGGTTTTGATTGGGCACAGCATAGGTAAACGCCAAAATATCGCCTGTAGGCCCTGCAATTTCGATATCCCGTTTTGCCCCAATCGGTGCATAGCGTGCTTCAGTATGGTCTTGGTTCCAGACATATGGATATGCCGTCCAACCGTCAGGCTTGTGGATGAGAAGCCGTGTTTCAATTTTCCCCGTTTCGGCATACCCGAAACTTTTCACCAGCACCGAACCGACCGGCAGATCAAATACACCTTGCTCGCGATACGCGGCTTTCAGGCCATCGGGAACAAAGACAAAGCGTGTTTTGTCGGCATGGTCTGAAAACAATGGATTGATCAGATCATAGCCCACGAGCCCCTCGCTAGGTTCCAAAGCTGCCGGATCCGCGAATAAGCCATAATCCGCCAGAAAGGGCGCCGGACGATCCGCGAGCAACACTGCCATGTCCGGTCCCGCAGCTTCCGGTTCTCTCGATGCCGAACAGCCGACAAGGGCAACAATCAGAAGCGCACGCAGCCACATAGCGAGCTTAGCCCGCAGTATCATGTGCAATGACAATCGGCAGTGGCTCATCGAGAACAGTCCCTTCGGGGCGCTCTATGCTGGGCGCGATGGCGGCAGGATCAATCGGATATGTCCCAAAACCAAGGCTGACAAATCCAATGTCCTCGTCTTCATTCAAGACCAGATTAACCTCCTGATCCGGTGTCTCGCCCCAACGGATCACCCCATCCCAGACGATCGGTGGCAGAGCACCACCGACAAGCGCAGCAAGCCCTGCCAGAGCTCCTTGAGGGTCATCCCCCCCGCCCTCATAGCTGTTGTCCCGCACCACCACATTGCGCGGCAGTGGATTGTAGCGCGCATCTTCGAACTCATCCTGATAGGCGGCCAGCAAAACATGCGCGGTGCGGTTATTGCTCAGCTCATTGTCGAAGATGTGCACGTTTTCATTGGCGAGCACCATGACGCCACTGCCCGAAGGAACGCTTGCGACGATGTTGCCCGGCGGCGCGAAATTGTCGGTATTATTGTTGACGATCCGATTGTTGAAAATTCGGGTCGAGTGTCCGCCCACCATAGGCAGGTCCGGCAGATCAAAGACCAAAACACCGCCCGTATTGTTCTCGGCGACATTGTCATGAACATCTGCGCCAATAGAATTTTCGATCTCGATGCCGGCGACATTGTATTCAACCAGAGAGTTGCGCACGATGATGTTGCGTGATTGGCCGACATAGATGCCCGCATCGGACGCTCCGCGCACCGTGACCGCATCTACCAAAACGTCTGCGCTCTCGACCGGATAAACACCATAAGCGCCATTGGTCGCCAGAGGACCGCCCGTCCATTCGACGGTCAGGTCGGTATAGGTAATCCGGTCAGCGCCTTTGGATTTGATGCCATCGCCCGCCGTGTCTTGCATGGTAAAGTCGGTCAGTGTCACATCATCGGAGGTCACGAGCAGGCCTTCACCTGCGCCCTCTTGGCCAGCAAAGCTGAGCACGGTTTTGCCTTGACCGACGCCAGCCAGCGTCACCCTGTTAACGTCGAGAGACAGGCCATCAGTCAGGTTGAATGTACCCTCGGGCAGTTGGATCTTGTCCCCTTCATCGGCAGTAATCAGCGCAGTTTGAAGATGCTCGACAAAGCGCTCATCGGCTGGGATCGTGACCGTACGCACATGCGGCAACTCAGGAACGTTCGCTTCGGAAACTGGTGCATCGGCACCATCGTCACGGCCGCCACATGCGGCGAGCAATACGGCAGCAGTTACCCCTAAAACGATATATTTCAACGACATAACATTCTCCCCGATGATGTGTTTCGCTACAGTCTTAGCTGCCAGCCTTTGCTTGGCAAGCTTAATCGGGACGCGGTTTTGCGTTCAATCTGATTGCCCCAAGGTCATGCGATTGATTGAAAACCGTCGCTATTCGGCAGGCAAATCGACGATAAACCGTGCGCCCCCCTCATCTCGTGTCAGCGCCTTTACTGTGCCCCGATGGGTGTCGATGATTTGTTTGACGATCGACAGACCAAGGCCGGAATTATTGCCAAAGGCGGCGCCGGCGGGCCGGTCAGTATAGAACCTGTCGAATATCTTCTCGAGCTTGTCTTCAGGGATACCCGGGCCATCATCGTCGACAGTCAACCTCGCTGTTGTTTGCGGGCCGATCGCCACTTGATGCAAGACAACGCGGACCTCTCCGTTTTCTGGAGAGAAGGATCGCGCATTGTCGATGAGATTGCGAATGACCTGACCGAGCGGGCCATCGCGCCCGCGCACCAAGAGACCGCCGCCCATAGTCTGGTCAGAAAAGGCCACGGAAACACTCGCCCCTTCCTGATCTCCGTAAGTCTGGACAATGCCGGAGACAAATCTCGCAATGTCGAGCAAAGCGTTGGGGCTACGTGTGATCTCGGCTTCCAGTCGCGATGCGTTGGAAATATCGGTGATCAACCGGTCAAGGCGCTGCACATCCTTGGCGATCACCTGACGTAGTTTCTCGGTCGCGGCCGGGTCATCTTTGACCATTTCTGCCGTCTCGACAGCGGAGCGGATCGAGGTGAGCGGGTTTTTAAGTTCATGCGCGACATCAGCGGCAAATTGCTCGTTCGCGGTAATCCGGTCGAGCAATGTGTCGGTCATGGCATCGACAGACTGGGCGAGCTGACCAATCTCGTCTTTTCGCTTGGTAATCTGCGGCAGATCCAAACGTTCCGAACGTCCCGTGCGGACCCTATCGGCTGCAACCGCGAGCCGCCGCAAGGGCCGTGCAATCCCGAGCGTTAACAGCACCGAGGTGACAAGCGCGACCAGCATGGCGACGCCGACAAACGGGATCAGCGCGCGACGCTCGGCCCGTACGATCTCCTCAACGTCACTCGCCTCTAGCGTCAAAATGCCGACGACAGCGGACACGCGCTGAATGGGCACAGACACCGAGATGACCCGTTGTCCCCTGTCGGAGAACCGTTGGCTCGCCGCTTCGACCCCGACAAGCGCATTGGCGAACTCTTCTTCATAGGTCTGGGTCCGCACAGCGTCACCGCCGCGATTGGGCACAAAGGCCGAGAACAAATTCTCGGACGCACTCGACAGGCTCGTCCCCCAGCGCTGGACGGCGCTTGGCTCTCTGAGCGGCGGCAGGGCGGAGACATCAACCCTGTCCGATAGAAACACGCTGTCGGCGATCACTTCGCCATCGCGCAGGGCAACACGCGCACGCACGGTTGCGGGCAGATCAAGCGACCGGATGGTCATCCGCGCCAGATCGATATCAAGCGCCGGTTCGGGCTGGCCAATGGTTGCGCCCTCCCCCAACAGGTTGGTGAAGATCTGCGCCTGCCCGACCAAATCCTGCTTTTTCGAGACGACAAGCCCGGCCCGCATCTCGTTCAGCACCATGGCGCCGGCGATCAAAATCGCCAGCCCTGCCAGATTGGACGCCAAAATCAGCCGCGCAATCCGCGAGCCGAACATTCCGGCGGCGCGGCGGCGCAACTTGGCTGAAGAACTCGAAACAGTGGCCATAAGGAGAGCTTACCCTCCCCAGCCCAAAGCTCAAACGTCAGCAGCAACTTTCATGCTGATGATCGAGTCCGGATTGCTGACCGGCTCGCCGCGCTTGAGCTGGTCAATAAAGTCCATGCCCTCGGTCACTTGACCCCAAACCGTGTATTGGCGGTCGAGAAAGCCCGATGGCTTGAAACAGATAAAGAACTGCGAATTAGCCGAATCCGGTTGATTGGTCCGCGCCATCGAACACGTCCCGCGCACATGTGGCTCGGGATTAAATTCTTGCACCAGATCCGGCTTGTCCGAACCACCCATGCCCGTGCCTTGTGGGCAACCGCATTGCGCCATGAAGCCGTCAATCACGCGGTGGAAGACCACGCCGTCATAAAATCCTTCGCGCGCCAGCTCTTTGATCCGTGCCACATGATTGGGGGCAAGCTCGGGCTTCAGCTCGATTTTCACTTCGCCCTTGGTGGTTTCGAGGATTAACATGTTCTCTAGATCGGCCATTGGAAGCCCTTTCAATATCGAAATCTCTGCAATTGGCGCGCAATCTAGCGATATTTACGGTGGGGGCAAGGCTGTGGCAGCTAGACTTGCCGCTCTTGGTATAGGTTGCATCATGACCCCCGCCTTGAGAACCGCCGGACACGTTACGACCAGTCAGCCTCGCAGAAACCCGAACCCTCCATCATGACCGGCCGGACCGGACACCGCTTATGGCGATGAAGAACAAGAGGAGTATGGGATTGGAGGCTGGTGCGTAGGATAGATTTTTTGGATGGGGGCTTATGTCTGGTTTTGCGGACTTATGTAGCAGACGCACCAAGAATCTATATGGCCATGAATCCTCGATCAAGGGATAATTGGGCATGGCTGATCCTATCATTTCTACACGTCCAAACGGGACGATACGTTCGCAACGATCCAAGGCGGGGCGCGAGTTCCAGCATACGATTGGCGGACTGCTTACAAAGCGCTCCAGCGTGGCGCACGAGCGCAACTTGGCGCGGGCTGCATACGAGAAGCTAGAGGCAGACGTTGCCGCTCTGGACAGGACGCTGGCGCTCGTGGGCTTCACCGACAATCCAGACAAGTACATGCCAGTGCGTAAGAACAGACGCATTTTCAAAAAAGGCGAAATGCTGCGCTCTGCTTATGACGTGCTGCGAGAAGCGGACGGGCCATTGTCTAGCCGAGACATTGCTGTAGCCCTACTAGAAGCGCGAGGCTTCGACACTGGCGACAAAAAGCACGTCAATCAGGTGACGTCACGGGTCTACAAGGCGTTGCTGCGAGAGCAAGACGCTGGGCGTGTTGAGGGGCGGAAGCTTGGGCAAGTTATGGTTTGGGCAATAAAAAGCCCGCCAACATAGTGGCGGGCTTAATGCTCTATTGTGCTAGCCTCAAAGTGCGATCAGCTTGTCAGAATCTTCGCTAGCTTTGTTCTCTGCTGCAAATTCACTGAATGCCTTGGCGACCATGTCGGGGTTCTTCAAAATAATGAGAAGATATGCGCGCATAGCCCCTATTGGCCTGCACCGATTTTGTTCCCAATCGCGAATTTGGCCAACCGAAAAACCAAAGCCGTGGGCGAAGGCCTCTTGGGACAAGCCTAGATCCTTTCTGATCTTCTTTACATCAACATCGGAGGGAACCAATGCTGATATTGGCTTCTTTTCTCCACGTGCAATCGCGCGAGCCTCTTTGGCCGCGCCGATCAATTTATTACCTGCAAAGGTCATGACGCTTTTCTCTTTAACTCCGATACGCGGTCACGGGTTGAAGCCCGATAATCGTCCGCGATTCCTGATAATACTAACTTAAATTCGTTTCGTTCTGCCTTACTTAAGTTAATTTTCTCTCCTTTATCGAACAGTGCCAACAAATAAACTGGTACGTCTTCGGCAGGGTAATACCAAACCACCCTCAATCCGCCTCTCTTACCGCTATTTGATCTGGCAAAGCGTCTTTTTCGCGCGCCACCAGTTCCTGAGATCAAATTCCCGCTGAGAGGATTATTCGATATTGTTAGCTTGATCTCGTGTCGTATTTCGTCCGAAATTTTTAACCGCTTGCAATCATCGTCGAAAGCATAAGTTTCTAAAACACAGTGCATTGTACCCTCGTTTATCCATCATCCCACTCCCTCAATATGTACGTGATCTCCGTAGTACAGTATTTCCGTAGTTTTGGCAATGATTTTATCCCACTTTCTGCCAGTACCCCGCAAACACGCGGCTAACAGGCGCTTCCATGACGTTCCGAGCAACACGTTTGACCATATCGCCATTGCTTTCGCGGCGGTGATCTTCGAGCCATGCAGCGTGGTTTGCATACTGGTGCAGGTACTTAGGCGAAACATGGTGGTGTTGCCCGCGTACCATCCGGCGCAAGCGTGAGAAGAAGCTTTCAGCGCCGTTGGTGTGTGTGCCGTTCAAGTCGCTATACCATTCCTCGTGATTAATCCGGCCCATAGCGAAACCGCGTGAGAGGTGATCCCAGTGGCTTGCCTCGTCTGCGAAGATGGTTGAGCCAGCCAGCACATTGCGAGACACGTGATCAACGCCGCCAGCTTCGGTCTTGGTCACGAATGTTAGCGTCCGGCCCTTACGAGCGCGAGCGACAACAACAACGCGGCGTGTGCCTGTCTGGTAGCGCTTGCGGCGGCGGTCAACACGGTCCTTGCGGTGGTTTGCTGGGCGAATGTGTCCGCCAACATACATGCCATCAATCTCGACTTCGCCTGAGACCTTGCGGCCTTCGTACTCGTCTTGCATGGCTTCACGTAGCTTATGGCAAAGCACCCAAGCCGTTTTGTATTGCACGTCCAGCTCACGGCTCATTTGAACCGCAGACTTACCCTTTGATCCGTTCACGAACAGGAAGATACCAGCAAGCAAATCCATGAAGGACAGCTTACGGCTGGCGAAGATGGTCCCGCTCGTTACAGAGAACTGACGGCTGCAAGCCTTACACTTGAACTTGCGGCGCGTGGTGATCTTGTAAGTCTCACAGCAACCGCAATCCGGGCACACAGCCTCCCCGTCCGTTTCCGGCCAGCGGAGACGACAGAACGTCTCATAAGCTGCGTCTTCGCCCGCCCGATAGATTCGGGGCAGTGAGAGCGTGCGCGCTGCTGCTGAAAGGAGGAAGTGTTGTGCCATTATCATCTTTATCTATGCTTCTATCATAGAATATGGTGATTATGGTCATAGTTGTCAATGAGAAAATCATAGTTTATGATGATTTTTTCTCAGATAGGAGTGATTCGTGGACGATAAAGACTGGGCAAAGCACGCAAAGAACGTTTTGCGATCCGAACTGACACGGCAGGGAGTAACAGTTAGGGAGCTAGCTAGGCGGCTAGACCAAGACGACAAGATACTGGCGAACAAGATCAGTCGCGGGAAATTCACGGCGGCGTTTATGTTTCAGTGCTTGGACGCAATTGGCGTGAGCGAAGTGCGTGTTTAAATTGCCAAAAGGTGTGAAGGATGGGCTTCCTAGTTCCAGTATTATTGGAGCACTGCTTGTAGTCTTAGCGTTGGTCGGATTGGCGATCTGGATGCAACCTGACGCGCCAACAATTTTAGAAAAACATGAGAACCAAGCCACACAGAAATGTACCCAAACCCGTCACGCCTCCTCCGATCCAAAGGCGGACACGGCTGGTTCTGTTTCTGGAATATACGAGTGGACCTGTGACCCAGAGGATAGCCCCCAATATCAAGAAAACAAAAATAAGGACGCCTCGCATACCTCGACTGATGCAGATCTGCTTGCCCAAGAGCGAGTAGCGTACTGGACAAGGATTATTGCGGCTCTCACTGCTTTGGGTATCGGGATACTCGGCTGGACTCTTTACGAGACTAGAAGCGTTGGGACCATAACGCGAGACATAGGAGAGGCTCAAGTGAGAGCTTATATCCATGTACAGAAAATCTCGGTTGCTGTGGATATTGAGAAAAATACTGGCGGCCTTAAGGCTATTAGTTTTCAGGTGATTTTCAACAATCTGGGGCAAAGTCCTGCAATTAACCTGCGTTACGACATTAAAACCGTATTGCATGAAGAATTGACAGGAGGTCTCGACGATAGTTCTTGGCGGAACTTTAATCGAGGTGCCGGAGTAAAGTTTGCTGCTGGCGGTCCTCCCACCGTTGCTTTGAACGATTTTACGCCCATTTCCGACATAGTGGCCGCCCTTAAACAAGGGCATAAAATATATGTCGTGATATGGCTTCAATTTGAGGACGTTTTTAAAATATCTTTCGAGGAAGGTTTTGTGTTGGAGGCGGTCATGCCCGGTGATTTCCTCGAAGTAATCTCCAATCCAAACGTTAGTGAAGACAAACCTGTTTTGATCAACACAAGCTACATCGACTACAAATCCAAAAGCTATCGCGCACACTAACCCTTTAATCATCCCCACCTCCCAAAACGAGAGTTGGTGCGCTTGCTACATAAGTCCGTGGTTTTGCGCGCGCAGCAGACGATGCCTCTTCATGACTAACATGGTATGTATATCTCAAACCACTTGCCGACGAACATCTTGCCCATAGTTCAACTCCATATCTGAAGCCAAAACTAACTCAAGTTCTGGGCCAATTTTCCTGATGCAGTCGACCGTGAAGTCTGTGTAAATCTTAGCCCCAATATTCGTACTATCTCACACCTATGTCTTTTGGTTGAACACGATCAAAATATCTCTAAAGTAGTATTTTGCTATTCACGGCTAATGGGAGATGATATTTTGAGCAAGCTATTGAGATCGATAATTTTTTATCCAATGATGTTCGTACGCGGAATTTTACACCTTGTATTGATACTGCTTGGTGGATTGCTATTGATTGGGGGGCTGATATTGCTTTTTTCCGACCCTGATTCAAAGGTGCCAGGTGTTATTTCAATCACCCTGTCGTTTTCCTGTTTTCTACTCCGCTGGTGGTATGACGCCATATTGCTAAAGCTAAATCCAACGGGAAACACACTGATTCTTTCCTAGCAGAAGGGTCATGCCTCTAACGCCATCTTTACATTGAGCGGCAAGAGCGCTTTCAGAGACTACCGCTCGCTGATGTTTATGTCGGTTTGCTGAAGTTTTACCTGTTTAGCCATTCATAGATACGACGTCAGAGGGAGCCGCTTTCCCTTCCACAATCTGGTCTGCCCCTGAGAGGTGGTCCACGCTAATGTTAGCTTGGCGGTTCTATTTCTCGTCATGGCTTTTTAGACAGTCTGGGGTGTTTTGCTAATGGAGTGCTTTGGCTCATCATTATCCTTGAAAGGAATTGAAGATGAGATCGAGAACAGGACCGAATGGATCGGCTGATAAACACATTTGTGAAATCAAACGAAGGACACGGCGGAAGTTTTCTTCTGAAGAGAAGATCAGGATCGTGCTGGATGGCGTGCGCGAGGAGAGCTCAATCTCCGAGGTGTGCCGCCGTGCTTAGAATCGCCCCAAGTAAGCCACTGGAGCTCATTTCGGCAAATGACCAGAAGGAGACATCTGCTCCGATCGGTCCCTAGTTTCGTGGGATGACGACTTTGGGGCATGCTTTACGTCTTACTCTATGGTCCGCCGCCCCAGAGTTCGCTGGCATGAGCGGGAAGAGGCGCAATCAAAACATGTTTTGCCTCACGCCGCGCGGCGGCTCCGGCGGGGCGGGCTAGCGCCCGGCGCGCGGTCTCGCTTGCGAGCGGGGCTCGGGGAGCCATCAGCCCGCGAAGCGGCGTCTCATCGCGCAGCGGGAGACAAACACACATGTTTCGCTTCCCGTGCGGGGCTATTTCATTCTCAGCATTCGACGACGTTGACGGCCAAGCCGCCTTGGCTGGTTTCTTTGTATTTCGAGGACATGTCGAGGCCGGTTTGACCATCGGAATGGCAATATGATAATCAGGACTTATAAAGCGGATGAACTCGGGATCGTTCCCGAACGTGCCGCGTTTAGTGATTTCAATTTGGACAACTGATCTGCGACCTAATACTCATGGGCTTAGTTGAGTTCAAAACTGTGTAAACTGCGGCCTTAATTGAAGTTAGTATTGCGCGAGATTGGAGCTATTCTTGTATAATGTTCCCGAAAACTTAGTTGAATTGGTCGAGGCTGCTTATGTTGAAGAAAAGTCGGGGGATATGACTCAGGCGGAGAAACTCTATAGATCTGCCCTCGCACTGAAACACCCGTATGCAACTTATACATATTTTTTGTTCCTCGTTAGCTTAGGGCGAGAAGAAGACGCTGAACCATATTTTGATGAAGCTCTGCAAGATAAGTTTCCAGCAGCTTTAGTCAGGCAAGGGTTTCGATTAGCGCGAAAGAACAGCGAGCTCGAGCGGAGCTCCGAATTTTACACAGATTTACAATCAGTTGCCAATTCAGGACATTTAGTTGCAAAGCAAATACTTCTGGAAAATGAGGTAAGATTTGGCGCTTTTCGCAGAATACCAATTGTGATGCTCAAGTTTATAAGCTTGAGGCTGCAACAAATGCTTAGGACGAATTTTGGTCGTAAGGTTATTGTTGAAGCATGGTTCTGAGGGGTAACTTAGCGTTGGACTGGATCAATCGACACAGGCTTATTCGTTATGTCCAGCGCTCAGGGAGCGACGAAATCGGGAAGATGCTACTGTCCAATCACAGAAAAAGTTGGCCTGTATCCTGAAAAGTGGTCCGGAGCTTGATTTAGTTTTTCTACTGATTGGCCGAGAGACTCCACTACCTTCGGCAGCCCCTGACCATAAGCGGGCATTGACCGCCTAAGCCCGTATCAAAAAGCCTGGAAGGCCGCTCCGATCCCTACCGGACAAGATACTGGAGCCATTAAGCCACCGCACATGCTTGAATTTTCTATGTATTTCAGAGCCAAGACCCACATCTAGTAGAGCCCGATCAAGAGTTTCGCGCTCCGAAGTAGAGTCCAAATCGCGCATCGCGGCCGGCTCAATCCCCGCCTCTCTCCACACTAGATCCGTCAAACCGAAGCGCCCTAGACAGAACACCAGACACAAAAAAGCCCCCGAAATCCACAAGGATAACGAGGGCTTGGTTTGGGTGCGGGAGTAGGATTTGAACCTACGACCTTCAGGTTATGAGCCTGACGAGCTACCGGACTGCTCCATCCCGCGTCAGTGACAGCTAGAATCAACAAATCCGGCCAGAGGCCGGATCCATCCATACTGGCGCTGTGCCCAGTATGCATCTCCCGGAGGAGAAGAAAAGTAAAGGAAGACACAATCTGCAAATTTTCTAGCCTCGTCTCTGCGGACCCGGCAGCGACCTACTCTCCCGCGCCTTAAGACGAAGTACCATCGGCGCTGGGGGGCTTAACGACTGAGTTCGGAATGGGATCAGGTGGGGACCCCCCGCCATAACCACCGGGTCGGCGGAGACGAGGACTAGAAGAAACCTAACATGTACACTTGAAATTTTATACCAGCTACTTGGAAAGTAGAGTTATTCGTTTGGAGTGTTATCTGATCGTTATCAGTATGTTGGCAACGCATTGCGTTTACCACCACACATAAGTTTCACGATCAAGCCTATCGAGCAATTAGTACCGGTAAGCTCCACGCATCGCTGCGCTTCCACACCCGGCCTATCGACGTAGTAGTCTTCTACGGCTCTTAAGGGAAACCTGGTTTTGAGGTGGGTTTCCCGCTTAGATGCTTTCAGCGGTTATCCCTTCCATACATAGCTACCCTGCTGCGCGGCTGGCGCCACGACAGGTCCACCAGAGGTATGTCCATCCCGGTCCTCTCGTACTAGGGACAGATCCTCTCAAGTTTCCAACACCCACGGCAGATAGGGACCAAACTGTCTCACGACGTTCTGAACCCAGCTCACGTACCACTTTAAT
>JBDVDE010000069.1:0-19423 GCA_039942135.1 Hyphomonadaceae bacterium | reverse complement strand
CATCGGCAGCAGACAGAACTTCGATTTGAGGGCGGTTGATAAAGTCGGACATAAGGTCGGACTTACCATCGGATCGAGCCTGAGATCAGACGGCCGTCGCCGGAGGTTTACCTTCGTTCTGGACAAGATGACGCGTTTCGGATGCACGGTCTCGTGATCTTAAGTGGTAGCCTGAACCGTACCGCACCTGCTTTTTCTTGACAGATAACACCCGCACGGGTTGGCTCATGCCAGTCATTTTCTCGGGGAGTTATTTCATGAACGTCAAACACAGAGATTACAGCAACTCTTATACAGCAATTAAGGTCTTCGAAGGATTTGGCATGCTAGTAGTGGGCATTGGTGTCGTTGTTGCCGTTTACGGGATTACAAAGGTCAGTGCAGTCCCGCAGAGTGGGAACCCTACTGTTGTTGCGGCAATCATCGCCGCCTTGCCTGGCGCAGGGATCGCAATCGCGGGGACTGTGAACCTCGTCCTTGCCAAGATGGCCGAAGCCTCGGTGCATACGGCTGAAATGACGCAGCAGCTGCTGAGGATCGCGATTAGGAAAGGGGAAGACGACGACACGTCAGAACTGAGCCCCCGTCAGGGCAATCGAACAACGACATATGGTCGTTCTGCCTCGGAAGAAGCGAAGGCCTCTCTACTTGATGCAGCACCAGCGCAAAAGGAGTCCGCGCTCGCCCCAGCTAAGGCGAAGGAGCCGGCAAAAGCCAAACCGCTACGGCCTCTCGGGGGAAACAAGCCTGATCAGGCCGATGGGGACCTGGTGGAGACCCACCGCGACGTGAAGATCTACAAGCGGGACACGGGAATATTTATCGGGTCCCAGTGGTATCCTGGCGTGGACGCAGCCAAGCAAGCGATCGATCAGCACACAGAGAAGAAAGATAAGACCTGAGCCGCGATCCTCAGGGCACGATGAGGTTGCCGGACGGAGGCGCGGCGACCTTGTCGATCAACCGGACCGGCTATTCGTGGCCCTCGTCCCCGGGGCAGCTCCAGTTGCTGATGCCACAGATAAGTATCCTCGTGGAACGATGTGAAAATCTTCTCTCGCTCTAAGTGGGAAGCAACGGGCAGTTCGGTAAATTAGCTAGCTCACCTTCGGATTTAGTGGCCGTTCTAAGCGGCATTCCCTTCCGATAATCTGTTGACTCAGCGCGTTTCCCCGACATCAAATCTCTCGCACTGATTGTTTCCTTTTCAGGTTGGGGGACCTGTATGAATATTTCTCATCTTCTTCGGGGCGTTTTTGCCTCCGTTTTCATGACCTCATCGGCTGTCGCGCAGCACTTTCCGAATTCTCCGGGTGAGCCACCGACCTATCCGTTCGAAAATTGGGCGATCGCACCTACTCCTGCCAAGAACATCGCGGTGGGGCAGATCTATCGGGGCGTTACGCTCAACCCAAACCAGTCTGTGAGCGTTGACCAATTGGAAATATTACCACCGGCAGATCTAAACGAAGGCACTGACCTCAGCATCTACCCAAGTCCTGATGGCACAGCGCTGCTCGCGCTCGCGACGCAAGGGACCATCGGATATCGCATGGCTGTCATCGATTTTGATCAAGAAAAAGTCTTTGGAACGAAAATCATTCCGAACGATCGGATCTCCGGCCTCTCGTCAAAGGAAAGCTGGCAGCTGGGAAACCAGGTCGCTTGGTCGCCCGATGGCGAGATGGTGATGATCAATCGGTCGAGGGCCGATGGGCAGAGTGAAGCTGCCTTAGTGAGCTTGAAGCACGGCGAGGTCCGGACGATTGTACCTTCACTGCCACAGGGCCAGTGGGCGGCGGTGGAGATCCATACGGCACGTGTCAGCGATGAGGTCGGGAACCACGCCGTCAATTTTACGGTGTATGATTGCTACAGCGAAGACTGCTCCGACTACGGGCCGGTGCGAGAGGCAATGGTCGTTTTCGATGAAGGCAAGATTCAGACTGAACTCTTTCCTATGCCCTATGAGCTCGAACCTCCGAATTCGGCGTGGCTGCAATTTTCTTCGAAGCGCACTTTCGAGGAAGCTAGTGCTGAAGCCCGAAATTGGGAGGGGCGTATAGACGGAAACGTGAATATTTTCCTGTCCAGCAATGGCTGGTACGCTCTGACGATTGGTCCCTGGTATGACCCGGAAATAATGTACATCGATGAGTACAGGCGAGACAACAAACTGCCCTCGGACGCTTTCATTGCTGCAGGCAAGTCCTACGTCAAGTGGATCAGTCATACTGACGGGCGGACGTCACCCTTCTGGAAAGTTCGGGTGGGCAAACACACGGATATATTCGTCGACCGAGATTTGACCTCCCCAGCTGATTGGCAGTTGAGACCGGGTGATTTCATCAGCCTGTTCCATCGGGCGGGCGACAAGTGCCAGCTGGGCAACCACGAACCGGCATGGGTGCTTTGTCGAAATCTGGAAGCAGGTATGGAAGCGCCGGTTAAGGTTTTTCCCGGGCCATCAGCGGCTCAAAAAGTTGCGCCCAGTACAGAGATTGTCTCTCCAAATACCTCGACTGCCAATTCCACTGACCCAGTTATGGGTGATGGGGATCTTGCGCGCATGTGGGCCTGGATGGAGGAAAATGCACCCGACACGGTGGATGCGCTCAATCCTACATTTGATGGGATGCTCGCTGATACAGAAAAGGCTGTGATGATCCGAGTAAGCTATATGATAATCATGGGCACTAAATATGCATCTCGGTTTGAACTGACACGTTTCGAAGACACTGAGTACATCGCAAACCTCTACAAGAGCTATATCACCTCAGGAGGGCTGAAAGGCGCAACCTCAGTTGCAAAGACAGCTGGGGCCGAGCTTGGATCAAGCCTGATTAAGAGCATGGCAAAGGAGGTGGCAGCTTCATGGCTGACCGATTTCGTGATGTCGATTGCAACGGAGATCAATCCCGAGGTGCATAGCCTTGTGCGTACTGGAGTTAATGCAGGCTGGCTTGAGCTCTTTAATGCCCTAGAAGCTTTTGCTGATCCCAAACAGGTCACCTGGCTTGTGATGGACCGCAGCTATGACATGATAGAAATCGCGCGAGCATCGAAGAGCTTGGCCGATCAACAAGATGCACAGCTTTTGAGTGTGGCCTTGGGGGTGCAGACGGCAACTCTCAACCTGCACCTCTTCCCTGATAACCCGAAGTCTCGTCAAGTGGCGCTGCAAACCATCACCGAACTCGAGCCTCGCCTCGTTGACATGGTTGGCAGAGATGACGCCAAAGAGGTGCATGAAATCTTCAGCCTGGGCATGTCTGCCCTGCGCGAGCTCTACAAAGGCAACACGCAGTTCGCTGAAGATCTCAAACAGGACATCATCGCCCGGGGAAATGAGGGCAACTGGCCAACATTGAATATCAACGACACCTTCACATATCTTGCAAACCTTGGTCAGGACGCGCCGAAACGGGCCGCCACCATGATGGTGAACTTTACCGACCTGAAGGAGATGCGCAGCATAGTGGTGGAGCAGGCGGCAAAGGATGTTGCCACTGAAGAGTTTGAGATCGTGACCATTGGCACGGAACCTGATGAGAGCCAAAGTCCAGGACCTTACCCTGAATCGATCAATCCTAGCGAGGTGGTGGCGGAGTCCTGGGTCACATTTGAAGAGGTTACCTACCCAGCAATAGCAGCAATCTCACTTCATCTGGGCATGGAGCCAAGATCCGTATTTTCAGATGCAGGTCTGAAGACATTTGAAAGTAAGCGAAGACATCGCGAAATAATGGACACTTATGCGTTACACGCAGAATACCTGGAGGGTGAGAAAAACACTCATTTCATGACGAACTCCAGTGGCGTACCGGTCGCTTTCAATGACTATGATTTTCAGAATGACCTGCAATACATGTGCATACCAAGAATTGCGATGTTCGCTCCCCCTCGGGAGCTTGAGGGGGGCGGTACTTACCAGTCGGTATTTGGGTATGTAGGCCCAGAGACATATGTGCATTTCTTCTACGGCGATAGCAATCGACCTGGGGCCAGCCCACGGGCACGATGTGGCACGCGGATGGAGGCTAACTCCTTCCTGAGTGGAGAATATCGATACGCCGGTATCGGGCTGAAATTGCAAAACAGCATCTCGGGTGAGGCTTTCGATAAGATTATCCGAACCACGCCAATGGCGATGAGATTTGAGTGCGGTCCGCTATCGCTCTACAAGGAGAAGTATGGACAAAATCAGTCTCTGGCCTGCAGGATCTATTCTTTCGAATTAATCAAGCGAGGGTCTAAAACAACAGTAACGACGTTCACACACAGCAATGGTGAATGGAGTAGCAAAGATTTTTAGGTGCGAGCGCATGCGCAGAAATCATGCTCATGACGTAAAATTTCCAAAAAAACGGGAGGTAAAGACCTCTCGTCGTCTGTCGTTCTAGGCCTACACATAGGCATGGGTCCCCCGAGCTGGAAAAGATGTGCGAGCGGTCCTGATTGGGCTACATCATGATCTCAACCCGGCTGTGAAATTGATTGCGACGATCGGCGCCCGGTGCTGCAACGTGATCTTACGACCTTTTGCCTTGGGTCCGAGGCGGCATCGGGAACGGTTATTGCTTCTCTGTCGAGGCGGAATGCTCACGATAGCGTTGTGATTGCTGCTGCCATCCTAGCGAAGGTCAAAATCAGACTGGTCCGCGAGATCGGCGCCTGTATTTGGAACTCTCTTAAAAAGCGCCTAAAATAGTATTCATGAAAGAATGTCAGCTTTTGCATTCTTATGCCCCATCTGGAGCTGAAGGGAATTTGGCGCGCAGAGGAGGACTCGAACCACTATCTTACCCGGTTGAGATCGCGTGTGTGTAAAAGGTTGAGTGAGATCTTACGATACATACACTTAAGCTTCTCGAGTACTGGCAGGTTAAAGGCCAGGCTGCTAAAAAATTGCGAAAATAGGACGACAAAGGCTCAGGACCCGTAGCCAGTAGGTGACAGTGGCGGCGAGACTGATGGCTGAGAGGAAGGCCTTGGGGCATCGGTCGTAGAGGATAGCAACGCGCGGCTGGACATTGAGCCGGTCGATCTTGATTAACCTGCCGACGATCCGAGTTTATCATAATACCAATCAAAACCAGTTATGCCGCCGCCTAAGGATGGACGGCCGTATACGTAATAGGGTTCGTCGCCGACCTTTCCGTACTCTCTGAGATAGGTCGCGTAAACGTACGCCGCGTCTTTACCTAGCTCGCCGCAGAGCCAAATTTTAGCCCTTCTTGATCCCCGGTTAGTTAGATGGGCAACTTGCCTTGTAGCGTCTTCGCGCGGCTTCCTTTTTAGAGCTATTAATCCCCTCTTTTTCGCAACTTCTCCCTGCTGCTTAGAAAGCCATCCATACCAGATTAGTAGGAATGGCAAAACTTGATCGCTCCGCAAGCCTTGGGCGGTGAGAATACCTGTAGTTGGTGACATGAATCACTCCTGTTTTGGGAGTGACTGACTAAGCATCGTACAGCGTCTTGTCGAGAGCGATGGGAGCAAAAAAATTGGCAGGCGGTGCGCATACGTCAACATATTCACTTTTTCGCAAGGAGTTAGTGGGAATTCGCAAGGCCGCGGGTTTTTCTCAAGCTCAACTTGCGAAAAAGCTCGGAAAACCCCCGTCCTATGTAGCGAAGTACGAGTTGGGAGAGCGTCGCTTGGATGTAGTAGAGATGTGCGTGATACTAAAATGTATTGGTGTTGATCCTTGCAAATTCGTTCAGGTGATCTTCGACGATGCACCAAAGGACCTCATCTAGCCTTACATATCGAATAAGTCCGAGGACCGGTTGGCATGGGTAGATCGCAGCAACCATACTTGCCCAGGGGCTCAGAAGCGCGGACAGCATCATCTCGATGCCGAGCGCGCGAAGATAAATGGCCTTCTAAGCAGCGCGATATGGGACCATAAAATCTCACAGGGTCGGGCCTGAAGGCTGCTCCACCGCCCGGCATTGGCTCGCTTAGAAAACATGAGAAGGGACTGTCTTGAGATAAGCAGAGAGATGTCTACCGTTTGGCTCGGAGCTACGAATGTCATACCGTAGACAGTGTGCAGCTTCCTTCGATGAGGTGGAGATAATGCGTGGTCTCCGATAGGCCATCTGAGAGGGATCTGGGTGTGTCCTTCCTAGTCTGGGATACCGAGGATTGTGTGCGTGTCACTAATGGCGTGCCGACCGCGGAGGCCCTGAAAACGGCGGTTCCGGATCCTTGCCGCGGCAACCAGTATTTGCCCCGAGGCTCAATGACGAACGCCGACCATCTGGCCGGCGTTTTGCTGCTCAGTGACCTATTATCTGTCTGACGGTAATGCCAGTTGCAGATGTGGTTCTGCCTGGGTCGAATGTAATGATCATCGTGCCGTCTGAAGCGAGCTTTTCAGAAGGAAGATCATAGCCGCGGCTCCCGCAGCGAATGATCGCGCGTTTTGTGGCTTCGAATGCCTGTCGCGCTGCAGCTTCACTGCCACCCTCATGGCCTAGAAGTCGAATGGAACTGGCAATAGGCGTGGCGTCGGGGTTCATGGCCAACGCGACCACGACCGTGGTGGCTGCGGCTTCGGTCGACAGCACCCCAATGTTCCAGCAGGCCGTGATCTCTTGAGCAAAGCTGTATTTCTCTCCCTTGGAAAGAGGTGGCCCGCTGCGAGGTTTGGGCCGGGGTTCACCAGAGGTGGACTCCGGCTCGCCGGGTTTTCCTAGAGCTTCGGCAAGTGCGTCCGCGATGAGGTCATCGGTCTCCATTACATCAGATTCGTCTTCAGATAACCGTTCCAGCCCCTTATCCGCGTAGGCTCTATCGATAATTACGTCTCTTCGAGCTTTCTCTGCATCCGAGAGCTCCTCAGCCTTCCTTTCGCGCTGGAAGTCGGCAATCAGTGCATCCACGTCGACCTCTTCTTTGTCCGTGCGTGCGACTGGCGTAGGTACTTCCTCTTCAAAAGCCCCTTGCAGGTGAAGGAGCAACAGCAACCCGACGCCCGCATCAAAGCTAGAGCGTGCAGCAGGGTTGCGCTGATCTGGCGCATCACCCCAAAGGAGGGGGGCAGACACCATCTGCGGGCCATCACAGGAGATCTCGAAATGGTTTTTCTCCCCATTGAGCATAAGCCGAAAGCGGCCCACAGGTCCGCGGCCATCCTCAAAAGCTTTCACCGTAGAAAAGGGCAGCATATTCGCCAGGATGGATCCGGCATTGATCCCAACTTGAAGCTCACCAAGGCAAGCGGCATCTGAGGCATAGCTCCGGCCTGCCTCGGTATTTTGCATAAACTGCTCAAAGTCTTCTGGCGCGCGCTTGAGCATGTCCGACCCCTTATCAAGGGCAGTGCTGCCAAGACCCATCAGCAGCGCGCTGCCCAAGTCCTGTGCGGCAGCCGGAAGTGCGAGTGTCGTCGCAACGGCAAATGGAATGATGAATTTCAACGAGGCGGCCTCAATCACGTTTTCTTTACGCCTCTGATTGCAAAACCATTTACCTATGGTTGTCAACGCGGGCCCCTCGTTCAGAGTGCAGGAGTCTCACACGCGGGCTTAGGATCGAGCAGAGCGCCAGCGCGCCAGAGGTTGTCATAAATAGCGCGACCTGTATCTTTCCGCGGTCTCAACGCTTTCGAACATGGTCAATGCGGTATTCAATTCAGCGCAAACAAATGGCCCCCGAGCGATCCCAGACTGTTGAATAGGATAGCTTGGCTAGGCAAGGTCATCGGCTCAGGTGACCCGCTTGATATGGTGCCAGTGATGTTCTTGGTCCGACCCGATGAGCGTCAGCGCAGCACGAGGCCCCAGGCGAAGCGGCCGTCGGGCCTCCCGGTCCGCCGGTTGGCCGTTGCCCCCGGCGCTGAAATACCTCAAGTTGCAAGCAAACCAAACGAGAAAATTCCAAATGCCTTTGACACTTGACCAACCTGAGCGCCACCTATTCAGCGCTGCCGACATTCTTCGGGGAAGGATGGATGCATCGGAATTTGAGGAATAGGTGAACATAGGTGTCCAGTGCCACGTAAAAGAAGAAAAGATCGAAGCCAACACTCCGAAATGAAGAACTTTGCCCGCGGTCAGCGAGGTTCGATGAACTCTGCAGCTGTTCTTAAGGAGGTCTCGCCACGGGTGGAGTTGCCTGGTGTCGCTGTATGGTTCTCGAAAGCATTTCCTCTTGGCGCACTAGGTAAACACGCGACCCCAAGGCAGCCAAATGCAATCCCCGGGATAAGTGTGGGCATCGCCACAACCCTAGAGCGAGAAATTATTTGGGCTGTTGCGATACTACAAGCAAACGCCCAGAAGCTGCGCGACTACATCGAGTTAAAGGGACGTATCGAAGAAAACCTCGCCCATGGCGACTTTGCCGAAGCGCAACGCATTCTCGATAATCTCACGGATAATGTATGTTGGTCACACGGCTGTCTCGCTCTAAAGCTTTTTCTGATCTCCAAAATTGAGGGATTAGAGTCACAAAAAAACTGGCTCGTGGAAAATATTCTTAGTCGAACGAATTCCCCAGCTGCTTTCTTCGGATATTGGCTAGGTGTGAGGCAGGAGCCAGAAACAGACCCGCAAGACTTTGAAGCGAATATCGTGCAGTCGGTTCCCAACCTCTTTACCGCAAATGAAGACAACGCATTTCTTCGCCACATCCTGATGGCCCGAGCTGCCTCTCCCGAGGAGGAAGCAAACCTTGTTCAGCAGCTCCAAGCGCAATCAATAATTGATATGTACGAGGGGCTAGTGTCGCAGCTTATCGACTGTTCCGCCAGACACCGAGAAAGTAAACGGCACTATCTAAATCACTTGGTCCCACTTATGGAAGACATCGGTGACTGGCGGCAGAAGGGAGTTGGATATCTCCTTAGCGGCAATGTTGATCCAGAAACCCTCGATGGCGCCTCGGGCTGGTCTGCAAGCCGGTTCATCGACCGATTGCGCCGCGCTTCTACAGATCCGTCTAGCGGAGACCCTGCCGCATATGCAGAAGCCCTTGGCGCATCCATTGATATGACGCGCGCGGATCGAGAAAATCGCGGCATCTTGGGAAGTTTCGCATATTCAGATGTATGGAGCGACATGTGTGTCTTCCTGAGAGCAACATACGACCTTAAGTCGGCGCGAACTTCCGAAGAAATAATTTTGCTAAACAGAATCCGCTTCGTTTCTGACAAATGCCCGTCACCGTACGTGACAGGATATGTGCAGCAGGCGCAGCTTCCCGCAGCACATCACAAAGCGCTTGAGAGGAGCACTTTCGAAGAGGACTATTTTTATCTAGCCCGTGCAGTTTGTTCTGGAAATTATCATGATGCAAAGTCTCTTCTCCGAAAGATCGAACAGGATCAAATTCAAGAAGACCCGGAGCTTCTTCGCCTCGAAATCGTCCTCGCGCTCGAAAATCAGGATTGGCCGCACCTCACGAAAAGGTTGAACGCGGCCACATCAGACAATAGTGAAATTCTTCATTGGGTTCCTTATTCTGATATCTCCACTGCGATATCTGACGATATAATCGAAGCAAACTCTGGAACGCCCGAACTTGCGATACTGCTCTCCCGGTTAGCGCCTTTGATGGGTGAGCAAGTGAGATCCCAACTTGTGTTCGCTGCGGAACTTCATCTGAATAACCTTGGTTGGGATAGACCATCCGAGATATCCGAAGCCACCCTTTCCTCTACTCCAGTACTTCAAGATTTCGTTGTTTCCTGCTTTGCGCCGGAAACTATGGCACTATCATTGATCTATCTCGATGCGGAAGAAATGCAGGAAGAGAGGTTAATGCATCTCGCCTTAGTCGCAAACGCTTCGGAAACACTTCGAGATAGATGTGAGGATGAATCCGAGCAAATCATTAGATCTCAAGAAATATCGAAAGCAATGTCTACTGTCGCCGAGAGCAAGATCGATTGTGATGAGGTTGGTCTCAGGATTTGGGCTAAGGAGAAGCTTTCATCCAAATATGAACGCTTCAGGTCGTTTGTTGACGCCGGAATTCTTCCAGCTTCCGCCGAAGCGTCGAAAGAACTTCTGGTTGCAGTTAGGGAGGGCGACCTGGGATCGAAAACCTTCGAAATCCCCAGTAACGAGGCAACTAGTATTCTCCGAGAAATTATTAATGAACTAACGCGCGCATATAGCCTCGACCCTTACTTTGGCCTCAACAGCTACCTAAGTCTACGGATCCGCCATGGCACCGTGGCAGGGCAGCTACGGCGCGGTTGCGCAGAAGAGAGACTTCTGACGACCGCAGACAGTGATGGCGACCGATATGATATAAACCAGCATTGGTTTGATATTCTTTGCGAAAATATTCCTGTCGGTGTTGCCGCTGTGGTGGCAGAACGACTTGGCGATTTCTCAAAATCACTCGACGCCCTAATCTCGGAATTCTCCGATAAGAACCTACAGATTTTGACCGACGATAAGCCGCACGGCCTAGTTGCAACGGGCTTTGATGATCGAATCTTACTTGGCTTCTTTAGCGATGTAATCAGCTTGAAGAGCATGGATGACTTCTTGGATGCGTTCAGTGATCTCTTCTGGAGCAACCTTGAGATAAGTTTAAGTAAAGCCCGAGCCTTCATCGAAAATGACTTCCGAGGAGCGATGATGGAACTATTCGATATTTTGGAGACGGGAGTACAAACGGACGCAAATGCTTCAAGCCTCCCTCCAATCTCTGATGCAATCGTACGCGCCAGGACGATGACTAATCAATCTATAGACGAAGTTTCACAATGGTTCTCGGCCTCCAAGAACTCAGAGAGTAGTGTCTTTAGCATCCCCGACCTTGGCCGGATCAGCCTCGAGATCGCTAAAAGGCTCAATCCGGATTTCAAGCCTATAGTTGAATTTTCCGGGGAAGAGTCTTGGCCTATCTATTACGGACTCGTGACCTTTACAGATGTATTCGGTGTTCTTTTTGACAATGTGGCGAGACACTCCGGCGTCCAAGAACCAAGTGTAATAATTTCTACGGACACTTCAGATGCAGAAGTAATCAAAATTCAATTTGCAAGTGACTGTTCTGACGTAGGCCGCGCGTTGGCAGCGGCACAAAAAGCGAACTCCAAGTTCTTGGATGGAAACTATTCATCCGACCTCACTGCCGAGGGTGGAACAGGGCTTGCAAAACTGTCTAAAATCATGCGTGGATCGAATTCACCGCAACCTTTCTACGTGTCTGTCGACGAGCAGAAAAAAACATTCAACGTCCATCTGGAATTCACTTATGTTACGTTAGGGAGCGGTTAATGAGCATTCAAGATACTTCTCTTAGTGTCCTACTAGTGGAGGATGACGAAAACAAAAAAGAGAGAATACTATCCTACTACGGTTCTGCTTTTCCTCAAGATAAGGTCTTCTGGGCACCTGCGCTCGTTCCTGGTCTTAGATCGGCTAGAGAGATCGCTCCCGATTTCATCATCTTGGACATGACACTCCCCAATTATGAGCAGTCCGGTTCGAATGGCTATAACCCTATGCGGCCGTTTGGTGGGCGTGAATTCCTGAGGCAAGCAGCGCGGCTACACCTTAATAGCAAAATAGTTGTGGTCACACAGTTTGAAACGTTTGGGGCGGCACCAAACTTAGTAGACTTGGACAGCTTAGATAATCAGCTAAGGAAGATTTTTCCGGAGCATTACCTGGGTGCGATTTACTATCACGCCTCGATGTCGGCTTGGCAGAAGAAACTTAATGACGCAAGAGAAAGGTGTTAAGGGATTTCGAAATGAAAGTACTTATCGTCGATGATAGCAATGAGAAAGTTCGGGATATACTTGCCGTACTGATTTCCGCAGGACTAAGCGAAGATGAAGATATTGACGTTGCATCATGCGCACAGGCAGCAGCAAGGCATTTAAAAGCTAATGACTACGGACTTATGATCTTAGATCTCCACCTGCCAATACGATTGTCAGAAGAGCCTAGGAATGATGGCGGGTCATTTCTGCTTAAAGAAATTGGACGCCGAAAAGAACTTCGCCGGCCGGAACATATATTGGGCCTAACCGCGCACGACGAAGCAAAAGCGAGTGCAGAGCCAGAGTTTAACAAAGGCCTTTGGTCTATCGTAAAGGCTTCGAGCGATAGCTCAGAATGGAAGGAGGCAATACTTGAGAAAGTAAGATACCTCCGCGCAAGAAATTCCACGCAAGAAGCCCCAACTCAGGTTAAGTGCGATATTCTCTTCATTTGCGCCCTTAGGAAACCCGAGCTAGAGCAACTCAAGAAGGCAATTACCTCCAATTGGAAGGAGATTATCCTTCCTGAAGACGCAACAGCTTATTTCCATGCGACTGTGCCAGTGAGCGAGGGGCAAGAACTGAACGTGATTTGCTGTTCCGCACCAAGCATGGGTATGGCTGCATCAGCGGCATTGGCAACTAAAGCTAGCTTGAAATTCAAACCTCGCGTCGTGGGTATGACTGGAATATGCGCCGGTCGGGAAAATGAAATCAATCTTGGTGCTTGCCTAGTCGCTTCGAAAACTTGGGACTACGGCAGTGGGAAGTTCTTCGGAGAGACAGATACAGAATCGGCTCGCTTTGCAGCAAGCCCCCATCAGCTTGTTGTCGACCCAATTGTTCAAACCGCCACAGAGGCAATCATGGCTGATCAGGCGATGCTGGATGGTTTCCATGACCAGTTTACAGGAAACCGCCCCGATCGGCGGCTCTCTGTAACCCTTGCGCCGATGGCAAGCGGCGCAGCAGTGCAGGCGGACAGTCAGTTCTTTGCATCGATTGAAAGGCAAGACAGAAAGGTGGTTGGCATTGATATGGAGGCATTTGGTGTGTGCTGGGCCGCTCGTGAAACGTTTGAGCCGCGCCCGGTATTTTTTGTTTGCAAAGGAGTCTCGGACTTCGCGAACGAGGAAAAAGCAGACGGAATTCAAGAATATTGCGCATACACATCCGCGCACATTGGAATGGAGATAGCAAAGACAATTTTGGCACGGGCTTAGTGCAGGCTGCTTCTGTGGTTGCCGCCCGTTGCGCAGGAAATTTCTGACTGTTCGAACAAGTTGTCCAGTGCGAACCTCTGTCTAGCCTCTGTATGCGGCAGTTCCAGAGGGCGCGAGCCGGGATGGGGAGCAGCGGATAGGGTCCACATCTGAAGAACGAGCTCTCAGGCTCATAGCAGCCTGCTGCTTTTCCCAATCCGAATCTGTTCGATCATATTGCGGTGTGGGGCATTCGCTATCTCAACGACAGGGGCCGTTGACCAATCTACGTGCCCTACCGGTTCCGCAATAAAATCTGTATCTCCATACGTAATCATATGGAAAACTTCACTGAAGCGAATTTCGTAAAAGACGTATTTGTTTGATGTAATAATTTATCAAATAGTTATGGGTTGTCTTGGGGTTTTTATGAAGAAGCGCTTGACGTGATAAGTATCGAAAAATGCCGTTTTGTGCATTCTTATGCCCCGTCTACTCTACTGGAGAGACCTCCTAGGGGATGAGGGACTCGAACCCCCAGCCAAAGCGTTATGAGCGCTCTGCTCTAACCAATTGAGCTAATCCCCCAGGAGTATGAGCGAATTACATGAAAGCTTAAATGGGGGCAAGAGCGCTCCCAAGTAAGTTCACCTCTTACTGAGCAATTAATTGGTAAGGCAGATCGGGAAGGTTTTACCCAGATTACCAGTACTTAACCCTTGCTGTACAAAGGAAAAACTGCGCGATCGGTTAGGCATGCACTACTAACAAGGGCTCGAACCCGCAACCAAAGCGTTATGAGCGCTCTGCTCTAACCAATTGAGCTACAGGCCCGCCATGGGCGTTTGGGTATGACGCCGCAGCCCGAGCGTCAAGACATTAGCTGCACCAAATGATTGCAGTGACCCGCACAATACTCTAACTCCGCGCGCAAGGGAAAATGCGCGCCGGGGGCCATGACCATGACAAAATCCGACAACGGAATCACCTATGCCGAAGCAGGCGTGGATATTGACGCAGGCAACGCGCTTGTAGAGCGGATCAAGCCAGCGGCGAAATCCACCGCACGGCCGGGCGTTATGTCTGGCCTTGGCGGCTTTGGCGCGCTGTTTGACCTGAAAGGCGCAGGTTTCACCGACCCGGTGCTGGTTGCGGCGACGGATGGCGTTGGCACCAAGCTGCGCATCGCGATTGATACCGGCAACGTCGACAGCATCGGCATTGATCTGGTGGCCATGTGCGTCAACGATCTGGTTTGCCAAGGCGCCGAGCCGCTTTTCTTCCTCGACTATTTCGCGACCGGTAAACTGGAACTCGACAGTGCCGCGCGGATCATTGAAGGCATCGCCAAAGGCTGCGCCGATTCCGGTTGTGCCTTGATCGGGGGCGAGACCGCTGAAATGCCGGGCATGTACCACGCGGGCGATTTTGACCTCGCCGGTTTTTCCGTCGGCGCGATGGAGCGCGGGACCGAGCTGCCGCGCGATGTGAAAGAGGGCGACGTGCTCTTGGGCCTGCCCAGCGACGGGGTGCATTCCAACGGCTATAGCCTCGTGCGCAAGATCGTTGAGCGCAGCGGTCTGGGCTGGGGCGACGATTGCCCATGGGGCGAAGGTGATCTGGGCAGTGCGCTGCTGACGCCGACCAAGCTCTACGTCAAAGGCGCCGTGGCGGCCCTGCGCGCCGATGCCGTGTCGGCGCTGGCGCATATCACGGGCGGTGGCCTCACCGAAAACCTGCCGCGCGTATTGCCCGTCGGGTTGGCGGCCGAGATTGACCTGAACGCATGGGACCTGCCGCCGGTCTTCAAATGGCTGGCCGCCGAGGGGGGCATGGCCGAGGCCGAGATCCTCAAGACTTTCAACGCTGGCATTGGCATGGTTGCCGTCGTCTCTGCCGATAAGGTCGACGCGGCCAAGGCCGCTTTTGCCGAGGATGGCCACGCTGCCATCGAAATCGGGCGTATCACCACCGGCAATGGCGTCACCTATTCCGGCGCGCTGCTTTGACCAAGCGGGTTGCGATTTTCGTCTCGGGTGGCGGCTCTAACATGCGGGCGCTGGTCGAGGATATGACTGGCGACCATGCGGGCCGCCCCTGTTTGGTGCTGTCCAACAACCCGGACGCGGGCGGGATCGCTTGGGCGCAGGCGCAGGGGATCGCGACCGAAGTGGTCGATCACCGCCCCTACGGCAAAGACCGCCCCGCGTTTGAGGCGGCCTTGGGCGCCGCACTTGAGGCCCATGCGCCGGACATTATTTGCCTTGCCGGCTTTATGCGCAAACTGACCGAAGGCTTCACCGATGCTTGGGCCGGGCGGATGGTCAATATCCACCCGTCGCTGCTGCCGAAATACCGCGGGCTGCACACCCATGCCCGCGCGCTTGAGGCGGGCGATACCGAACATGGCTGCACCGTGCATGAAGTCACTGCGGCTTTGGATGATGGTCCGATCCTCGGCCAAGCGCGCATTCCGGTTCTGCCGGGCGACACGGCAGAGACCTTGGCCCAGCGGGTGCTGGTGCAAGAACATCGCCTTTACCCCGCCGTGCTGCGCCGTTTCGCCGCCGGTGAGCGTCAGCCAGTCATGCTGACGGGCTGACGCTGGTCAAAGCTTCCCTTGTGATGTACCTCTTTGACAAAGCCCGATGACCGGGCGTGCAACTTGTCAAAGAGCATTTATGAAAACCATCACCACGACCGCCGACCTCGCGCAATTCTGTGAAGAAGCTGCGCGCCATGATTACGTGACCGTAGACACGGAATTCCTGCGTGAGCGGACCTATTATTCCAAGCTCTGCCTCGTCCAACTTGCCATGCCCGGCACCGACGACAGCAACGCCGTGCTGGTCGATCCCTTGGCCGACGGCATCTCGCTTGAGCCGCTTTACGATCTGTTCCGCGACACATCGGTGGTCAAAGTGTTCCACGCGGCACGGCAGGATCTTGAGATCTTCTACGTCGACGCCAAGGTCTTTCCCGAACCGCTGTTCGACACGCAGGTGGCCGCGATGGTCTGCGGCTTTGGCGAACAGGTGGGCTATGAGACCTTGGTGCGCAAGATCGCGCATGAGTCGCTGGACAAGACCTCGCGCTTTACCGATTGGTCCCGCCGTCCGTTGACCGACGCACAGAAGACCTATGCGCTGGCCGACGTAACCCATCTGCGGCAGATTTACGAGTTTCTGGCGCGCAAGCTTGAACAGACCGGCCGCGCCCGTTGGGTGGCCGAGGAGCTTGAGACGCTGCTCAGCCCCGATACCTATGTGACCCAGCCGCAGGATGCGTGGAAGCGGGTCAAGACCCGGACCAATTCGCCCAAGTTTCTGGCGATCGTCCGCGAATTGGCCGCCTTTCGTGAGGATTACGCCCGCACCCGCAATATCCCGCGCAATCGCGTGTTCAAGGATGACGCACTAGTCGAATTGGCAAGCCTCAAACCCTCTAACGGCGAAGAGCTGAACCGCGCCCGTCTGCTGCTGCGCGAGGCCCGCAAGGGGGAAATCGCCGAAGGCATTTTGAAAGCCGTGGCCGCAGGCGTGGCTTGCAAAGCCGCCGACATGCCGCAACCCGACCGCAAGCGCGACAAGCTGCAGGTGAACCCTGCGCTGGCCGATCTCCTGCGGGTTTTGCTTAAGGCCAAAACCGAAAGCGCAGGCGTCGCGGCCAAGCTCATCGCCTCGGCCAGTGATCTGGATATGTTGTCGGCGGGAGAGCGCGATGTGCAGGCCCTGCGCGGCTGGCGGCATGAGGTCTTTGGCGCCGATGCGCTGCTGCTCTGCGAGGGCAAGATCGCCTTGGCCGCTGACGGAAATGACGTGAAAACCGTCAAAGTCTGAAACGAAGAGAGCCGCCCGATTGGGGCGGCTCTTTCCTACGGTGCGTGGCTTGCCCGATTAGCGGCGAGAGACCAAGGCGTTCATCTGCCCTTCGACGCGAATTTCGCGCACCCCGGCCAGCATTTGATCTGTCAGACGACGGCCCGCGATCACCTCACGGGTGGGGCGGCTGCCCTGCGAGGTCGGCTTGTCAGGGCGTACGCCTTCCAAACGGTAAGTCAGAACACCGTCGACAGGCGTCTCATCAATCGTCGCTGGGGTTAGCTGCACAGCATAGATACCCTGCCGCGCGGCAAGGCCCGTGGCGCGCAGAATCGCACCACCCGGCACAGGCTCAATCGTCAGGTCGGTGATCTGCTCGAAAGGGCGCCCCTCATAAGTGTCGACCTCAACCGCGCGCCGGGCGAACAGCCCGCTGCGCTGTGGAATCAACGGGTTGTTGCTCTCTTCCGGCGCGGACGGGGCCGAACGCGCGGGGCCGAACCAATTCAGCGGGTTGATGCGGCTGTCACGGACCGTGCCACAGGCGGATACCAAAAGGGTCGAGGCCAAAAGAGCGAGGAGTGTCTTGCGCATGGGATCCGCCGTTAAGTTAACTTGTCTTGTGCTACCCCATCACGCCAGCCATGGGAAGGGGGTGGACCTTTGCGCATCGGCATCCTACCTGTCAGGCAATGGAATTCACCCAAAGAGAGTGCACAGATGGCCACGCCTGCTTTTGAAGAACTGGTCGAGGATTTCGAGTTTCTGGACGATTGGGAAGACCGCTACCGCCATGTGATCGACCTTGGTAAAGCGATGGACCCGCTGCCCGAGCCGCTGCGCGTGCCGGCGACCAAGGTCGACGGCTGCGCCTCTCAGGTCTGGCTTCATGCACAGTTTGACGGCGGCAAGCTGCATTTTGACGGCGCAAGCGATGCGATGATCGTGTCTGGGCTGATCGCGGTATTGCGCAAGCTTTACAACGGTTTGACGCCAGTCGAAGTGGGCGCTGTCGATGCCAAGGCGGAACTTGCGCGGCTGGGATTGAATGACCACCTCTCGGCGCAACGCTCCAACGGGTTGCGCGCGATGATCGAGCGCGTGCGCGAGACGGCCGCTCAGGAAGCCTGACGGTTAAAGATCGCGTAAAGCGGTCTGCAAATCCCCATAGCCCGTGAAGCGCCGCTCGAACGCAAGGCCGAGCCGCGCGGCGCAGTCCTGCGCCTTTTCGGTCAGCGCCGGGTCGTCCGTCTGCGCCTGATAGACCAGTTTCTCGTAATTGCCGAAATACATGTCGCGCAGCTCTGGGTGCCGGTCGAGTCCCATTGGCTTGATGATGAAAGCCTCAAACTGCCGCACCAGAAAATCGGTGAGGTAGAAGGTGGTGATCTCATCTTCCGAGGTTTTGGCGAAACTCTCGTTGCCCTGAAAAAAGCTGTAGCAATGTGGCCCTGCGACCATCTGCACGCCCATCTCTTCGCAGGCCCGCTCCAGCCCGCCGCCCGTCCCGCAATCGGCGTAGACGACAAAGAAATCGTCATAGTCCGCGCGGTGTTTGGCGACCGTGTCGCGCACCGCTTGGGTGATCTTTTCCGGGTAGAGGTGATATTTCGCGGGCAGGCAGGTGAGATCCAGATGGCTCCAGCCGTTCGCGGCCTTCAGATCCAAAATCTCACGGGCCAGCGCACCACAGGCGATCAGCAAGATACGGCCCGCGCGGGTGGGCGCGAGCCCCTCTTGGGTGAGGGTCCGATCATCTGGCAGATTGCTGTCGCTCATGGCGTCACCATCGCATGTCATCGACGCCAACGCAAAGCGGGGACGGCAGCTCAGGCGTTGGCGGAGTTGTGTTTCCGGCCCATCCAGTCTTTGGCCGTTTCCACCGCCACGGCGGCATCGCGGCAATAGGCGTCGGCCCCGATGGCCTTGCCGAACTCTTCGTTCAGCGGCGCGCCACCGACCAGCACGATATAGTCGTCGCGCTTGCCCTGTTCGATCAGCGTGTCGATCACAACTTTCATATAGGGCATGGTCGTGGTCAGCAGGGCGGACATGCCGAGGATGTCGGCCTGTTCCGTCTCAAGCGCTTCTAGATAGGCTTCGACCGCGTTGTTGATGCCCAGATCGACAACTTCGAAACCCGCGCCTTCCATCATCATGCCGACGAGGTTTTTGCCGATGTCGTGAATGTCGCCTTTGACGGTGCCGATCACCATCTTGCCCACACGCGGCGCGCCGGTTTCAGCGAGCAGCGGCTTGAGGATCGCCATGCCGCCCTTCATCGCATTAGCGGCCAGCAGCACTTCGGGCACAAAGAGGATACCGTCGCGGAAATCCGCGCCCACGATGGTCATCCCGCCGACAAGCGCTTTGGTCAGAACCTCATAAGGTTCCCAACCGCGGTCGAGCAGGATTTGCACCCCTTCTTCGATCTCTTCCTTAAGACCGTCATAGAGGTCATCGAACATCTGCTGGACCAGTTCTTCGTCGTCCAACTCGGCCAGGATGATATCGTCTTCTTCTGACATGGTGTTTCCTTCTGCTGGGCGTGCAGGTGCATGACACTTGGCCCCTTGTCTCACGGAATGTTAGCGCCGGGGTCGCGGTTTGCGACATCGGCCGCGCCTTGCGCGACGCCTTGGGGGCAAACTACTGCTTTT
>JBDVDE010000068.1:0-8628 GCA_039942135.1 Hyphomonadaceae bacterium | reverse complement strand
GGTATAATCTGGGTCTACGGCCCCGGCGACGATAGCGTGATCGCCTTCACTCCGTTTGGGATCGGAAACCTGCAAGCGCTCATCGAAATGGACCGTGATCGCGAGCGATGACCCACCTGTGGCCTACGCCGGATGCTTACTTTCTTGGAGCAAGTTAGTATTTTTCTATTGATTGTTCCGACGGCTTTCTTTTTCCTCGACCGGTAAACTAGAGGGTGGAATTGTGACCTTAAACTATGATGCTTCCCAAACTTTCCGTGAAACTCAATCGATGACGTCGAGGGCATCTCTGTCTGAGCGCAATGCGCGCTTTGATAAGCTTACAAACATAGCATCCCTGGTCATGAAGGCACCTGTATCTCTTCTTACGATTATAGACGACACGGGTGGTCAGCAGATCTTTAAATCGGCCACTGGCTTGAGAGGGGAGCTTTTCCAAACGCGTTCAACGCCACTGAGCCACTCTTTTTGCAAGTATGTTCGCGACAGCGGCAAGCCCCTCTTGGTCCGAGACGCTCGAAAGCACCCCGAGCTCAAGCATAATCCAGCCGTCGCGGATTTCGGGATCATTGGGTATCTTGGTGTTCCGTTCCGCAGTGAGCAAGGGGACGTTATTGGTGCGCTTTGCTGTATAGATCATTGCCCGCGGGACTGGGATGAGAACGATATCGAAATCCTTGCTCGATTGGCTTCCATCGCAGCCGATCAACTTCATTTGAACTCTGCTGAGGCCGGACGAGTAAAAGCAAAACGCCTAGCTGAACAAGCGGCGGCAACTCGGGCAAGCTTTCTGTCGCATGCTAATCATGAAGTGAGGACACCGCTGAGTTCTATTGGGGGAGCAACCCGTCTGTTAAGTACACTTGTTACCGATGAGAAAGCACGCTATCTTGTCGGGGTAATTGAGCGGAATTTTTCTCGGCTGAGTGCGATGGCCAATGATCTTGTCCGAATTGCTGAGTTAGACGACGCAACCGCTTCGATTGCGGCGGAAACCTTTAACTTAACAGAAGTCGTTCGCAGCACTGTAGAGAAGCACCGAGATGCCGCTAAGACCAAGGGGTTAGGTCTCACTTTCACCTGCAGCCTTAAAGATGATCCACTTTTACTATTTGATGCACAAATCCTCACTCAAGCCGTCGATCGCCTTCTATCTAATGCTGTTAAGTTTACTTCCGTGGGCGAAGTGCGTGTCGAGATCACCCCAGGGCGCAGTGGTGATGGTGTGGTCATCTGCATAAGCGATACTGGTTATGGCATTGAAGCTGAACAACTCAGTAGGCTTTTTGAAGAGTTCGAAGCGCACAATCCAAGAACGGCGCGTCAAGGTGCGGGCACAGGACTGGGTATGAGCATTGTGCGCCGCGAAGTCGAGTGGATGGGGGGGGAGATCTCAGTATCTAGTCGCCTAGGAGAAGGAACAAGTTTTATCATATTTTTGCCTAACAGTCGCGACAAGCGATGCGATGACGGAAGCGAGGGTGAGCAAGAGGGTAGCTCTCATCGTCTTACCTGCCTGGAATGCGGAGAAAAAATGAGTCTTCTGCGGCGCCATCTAAGTCAGGTGCATGGCCTGACGCCTGAGGCATATCGCGCAAAATGGAAGCTAGTTGACGACTACGCGTTATCGAGCAAGGTCTATAGAAAGATGCGGCAAGCGGTCAAAACCTCAATGTAGCTTGGATCGAAATCTGCCTTGTATATATCGACCGCCAGAGAGTGTCTGTCAAAGCAGTTGAAAGAGCATAGGACGCGTCGCTCTTTCAGTCAAAGACCTCTTAACGTTGAATGCTTTCAAGATAGACAAGCAATCCCGCCAATTCACGTGGCGTTGGCGTGAGGATGCCATTGATCTCAACCGGCACCGTGTCATGTGCCATAGACCCGCCGAACTGTGGCATATCACGCGCAAGTTCGCGTTGCTCGGGGTGGCCGTAAACATAGCTCAGAGCCCGCGCTCTGGGGAACATGCCGCCGTTCTCGCGGGCGAGAAGCGTCAAATCCGTCGGAGCGGCATCAAGTGTTGAGGCCAAAGGTCCATCGCCTTTTGCGGACATGCCATGGCACGCGACGCAGTTTTCCACATAGAATTTGGCCCCATCTGGTGCTTCGGGCATTGAGGGGGCGGAGCAGGCCGCCAATACAGTGCCGAAGGCTGCCAATAGAGCGAGCGAGGTTTTGAGCGGTGGCATATTTTCCCTCAGAGTAGTGATATAGGTGAAGCTAACTCAACCGTAACTGCTACGTTGGGCATTGAACATAGCGGCATAGAGGCCTTCTTGCTTTATTAGCTGCGCATGGGTTCCTTCTTCAACCACCGTTCCTTCATCCAACACATAGATATGGTCTGCATGTGTGACTGTGGAAAGACGGTGGGCGACCATGATCGTCGTCTTATCTTTTGAAAGCTCTTGGATTGCACCGCGGACCCTCTCTTCAGTCCGCTGGTCGAGCGCTGAGGTCGCTTCATCAAGCAATAGGATGGGTGCGGAGCGTAGGAAAGCGCGGGCGATGGCAATGCGTTGTTTCTGTCCACCTGAGAGCTGCGACCCTTTGGGGCCCAAGGGAGCATCACCTCGGTCGCGCATGAGTTGGTCGATGCCTACAAGTTCAGCTGCGCGCCAGATCTCCTCATCAGTGGCGTCAGGGCGTACATACTTAATATTTTCGTAGATTGAGCTGTTAAAAATAACGATGTCTTGGGCGACGACAGAGAACGACTGTCGCAGTTTATCGATACGCAGGTCTTTGACCGCAGTGCCCCCAATGGTCACAACGCCTTCGCTCACATCGTAAAGGCGGGCAATCAAGCTTAGAACGGATGTTTTCCCTGACCCCGTTGCCCCCACAATGGCCGTCACTTTCCCCCCTTTGAAGGTCATGTTCACGTTACGGAACAGCGGGTGTTTTTCAGAATACTGGAAGGTCACCTTGTCGAGGACGATGTCGCCTGTGGGGTCAAAGACTTCTTTGGCATCGGGCGCATTGGTGATGGTCGGTACCTCGCGGTACAGCGAGCGCAGGCTATCAAGAATGATCAAGCTGGCCTGCATGCTGACAAAGAATGCGGTGAGGCGACGCGCTGGATCAAAGATAAGCGCCATGCCGATCATAAAGCCGATGATACCGGCGCCGTCCATTTCAAACGAAGGGCTCAATGCCATATAGCCGCCTACGCCGATAATCAAAACGTAGATGATGGCGGCAAGGATATCGACGGTAGGGCTCATCATAGCCTGCAGTTTTTGCAAGCGGATGGTGAGGTCTCTGATCTCCCCTGTGGCCTTGTTGAGACGGGCTTTCTCGACGGGTTCTTGGTTTGATATTTTGACTGTGCGCATGCCATTGGTCATCTCTTCGATGCCTGACATGTAGTTGCCCATGGCATTTTCGGCGTTGGCTTGCGTGCCTTTGATGCCTTGAGAGATGCGTCGAACCACAATCGTGATAGTGGGCATCACGATGATGACCAGCATGAAGAGCAAAGGGTTCTTCCAGATCAAATAGCCTGAGACAGCAATAATGGTAACTGTGTCGCGGACGGCATTTACCGTGGTCTGTCCGATGAAGCCGGAGAGATCTTGCGCTTGATTGACCAGCCGCAGGATGATGTCACCCGACTTTGTCCGCTCGAAGAACGCCAGATCCAATGTCATCATGTGATCGATCAGATCACGGCGCATTTTGAACACCGCGTTGCTGGCCAGCCAAGCCGAAAGCCGAGGCACCCAGTAGGACATGACTGCGCGTACGGAGAAAATTGCCAAGACCATGCCACAAACCTTGATAAGGCCTGAGACGCTTCCGTCGTCAAAAATTACCCTAAGGCCACTCTCGGTAAGAGAGATAAACTGCTGATAGGCAAACCCTTGGATAAGGATCATTACCATGACCAGCCCGAGCCAAGGTGTGCGCTCTTTCAGATACTTGCTCCAGAACCAAGAGATATTGTCTCTGTCCTGATCGCTGAAAAGCGGCGCACGCTCTTTGCGTTTGTGCAATGCAGCTTTAGTCGTATCTGCTTGGGCAGAGGCGCTATGATCTTCTTTGGACATGAGTGACCTTATGCCCCAGTAGAGGGCGCGGATACCGTGGCAATGACTTCTGCTGCGACATCTTTCCAAGTGCGAAGTGAAGCGTGTTTGCTCTGTATCTTCTTTTTTAACGCTGTATGGGCGGCGGGATCGCTGTGCATTTTGTCGATCAAAGCGGCCAATGCAGTGGGATCTGTGGGATCAAAATATTCGGCGAGATCCCCTCCGACTTCTCGCAAAGCGGGCACGTCTGCGGCAAGCCCCGGCGTTCCCAACCATAGTGCCTCGCCGAGAGGCAACCCAAAGCCTTCCATGTGGCTGGGGATCACCAAAGCCAGGGCGTTCTTGTAAAGCATTCGCAAGCTGGCTTGGTTTGGGTCGAGTATGACCTGGACTTTGTCTCTGATCGGGGCGAGCTCGGGGCGCTCGAGGTATGTGTCAGTTCGTTTTCTATGGGCACCGGCGAGCACGAAATTGGGTACCGGGCGTCCAGTGTCGTGCAAGTGAAGCATGGCCTGCAAAATACATTCGAGGTTCTTGCGACCTGTCATTACGCCCACCCCCAAAAGGTAGGGGGTCTCGGGGGTGTCGATTTCTACAGCTTCGTTTGTTTCTCGCAGCTCATGCGGCAAAAGCACCGGCACCACGGGTGGTAGTGCAGGGAGGTGTCCCGACGCGGAAAACTTCTCGATTTCGGATTTTGTGAAGACGGAGTTGGTCATCACCTTTTCGGCGTGACGGATGACAATGCCATTATCGTGCGCGAAGTTGCGCGCAAACATGCTTTGTCGCGGGTGCGCGAACTCGTGCAGAGGGATCATGTCGTGGACCAGCGGGAAAAACCGTGGGCGTATATTCTGGCGATCCATTGCTACCAGATAATCACCCATCATCTTTGGCCGCCCTATCGAAACAAGAATTTGGCCCGACAAGTCCACCTCACGCAGGCTGCCTGGAGGAACTGCACGGTTCCACTTCTTAAGGCAGATGCGTTTTACGATGGTGCGGAAGAAGGGGTAGAGCGCGTCGCGTACCGGGTGGGGTTGAGGGAAGCTATAGCGCAAGCGCAAGGGCTTGGCTTCATGGGAGATATTTGGATCACAGGCTCCTGTCGGGGATTGCGCCCCGATACGCGGGGTGACTTCAAAAAACCGATCATGAGCAGGGGAAAATATGACAAAACGCACATCGGCTGATGAGCAGGCAAGTTCATAGCCCACTTCCATGACCGTGCGCGCGATTCCATAATATCGGAATTTTATGCCAGAAGAGAGGAACTGTTCTGAAAGGTCATAGTATATTGGGCTCATAAGTTTTCTTACCATCGCCTCCGGGGTTGAGAAACACTGAAATGTTCGTCAATGAACAGCACTAAAGCGGAGCACTACCTGTCTTGTGCTATGCGCGCCAGAGCTAGTGAGAGCATACATATGTACTACTTCGATATGACTGACATCCTGATCTACGTAGAGAAGGAGACTACCGTCTCAGGCATTCAACGGGTCTCTTTCGAGGTTATTCGTCGTATGGTGGCACGTTTAGGCGCTGAGAATGTAAGGCTAAGCTATTGGGATCGGGGGCGTCGAGAGTATGTGTCCATTGCTTCTGAGATTATCCTTAAAATGGAGGAATTTTCTCCAGATGATTTAGGCGCTGTATTCTTTGGCAAGAAGGCGCGCAGTCAGCAGAGTGCCGCTCCAACCTTGATGCGCTATCGTAATAGGCCTTTGAAGTATTGGCTGCATCATCAGGTGCGCGCTTATCACGCTGCTCGCGGCCATGAGCACTATTTCGCCAAAATGGGATCAAGTATTGAAGAGTGGAATGCTTTTAAAGAGCGCCGCGTCCCTCTTACGCCGAACGTGGCCGAACAGGCACCTCGAATCAATGTAAGCCAAGTGGCCGAACCGGGCGATCAACTGATTGTACTAGGAGCTATCTGGAATATCGATGGGTTGGAAGCTGCTCTTCAACATTTGAAAGACACCAAGTCTATAAAAATCTATCAACTGGTGCATGACCTTATACCGATAATCGCCACAGAGCACATCGCCACAGACTTCTCGGGGGAATTTTACCATTGGCTTCTTTCTTCAATGGGGTACTGCGATCGCTTCCTAGCGAACTCCCAAAACACCGCGCGCGATTTGCAGCGTTTTATGGACGAAGTCGAGCAGCAGCGCCCCATCGACGTTGTGCCGCTAGCGCAAAAGTTCAATGTGGTGCATTCCAATAGGATAAGAGACCCTCAAAAGCCGCTTAAGTCTCGTCTCAGCAGTTTACAGGGCCTACGGCAATCCGTGTTGAATCTGACTAAAACACCATTTGTGCTGGTCGTTGGAACGATGGAGTCTCGTAAAAATCTCTGGGCACTTGCGCAAGCTTGGCAGCGTTTAGCCCAAACCCCGGATCTCAATGTACCCAAACTTGTCTTTGCGGGTAAACCAGGCTGGTACAACGATGACTTTAAAGACCTGATGGCAGCGACGGGGAACTTGGGAGGATGGGTGCAGTTCGCCAAACAACCCACCGATACCGAGCTCGGGTTTTTGTATGAAAACTGTCTCTTCACGGCGACCGTAAGCTTCTATGAAGGTTGGGGTCTACCTATCGGCGAAAGCTTGTCGTTTGGTAAGACTGCTGTAGTTGCCCAAAACTCTTCTATGCCTGAGGTTGGCGGGGACATGGTGGCGTATTGTGATGCGCATTCGATCAGTAGCATCTACGAGGCATGCCATAAGCTAATTGCAGAACCGGAGTACCGACGTGCTTTGGAGAAGAAAATCAGCGATGCCTCTCTGCGGACATGGGATGATGTCGCACAGGATGTCGAAGTGGTTTTGGCCGAAAATCGCGGCCAAGGGGGCTAGGGTAGATCCCTGGTGGCAAGCGGCGCTTCACTATGGCATACTTTTATAAAACACCACCCGTATTTCATTAGAGTGAGTTGCACGCTCAAGACGCGCATGAACATGCGTTCTTAAAAGGAGCCAGGGTAGCGTTTGTTACCTCAACTCTTATGAAGACGCGGGGAGAGCAGAGTGTGTTCATTGCATGGCGAGATGCAATGACGCGTATATAAAAGGCAAAATGAGCAATGAACTCACCGAGTTTTCGAAGACCTTTTCGCGGCATCTTGGTTGTGGTGCAGCTTGCAGTTGTATTGGCTTTGCCTCGACCCGTTTTGGCTGAGTCGCTCGCCGATGCACTGGTCGGGGCATATGAGAACTCCGGACTTTTGGAGCAGAACCGGGCATTACTGCGCGCGGCAGATGAGGATGTGGCGAGCGCTAAGGCAGCACTAAAGCCTGTGTTGAGTTGGGCAGGCGGATTAACGCAGAGCTTTGGCTCCACACGGGCCTCCAGCTTGACCCCATCGCAATCAACGGAAAGCCTTACCGCGTCGATCAATCTAATTGGCGAGCTCTTACTCTATGACTTTGGGGCGAGCCAATACCGGATCGAAGCTGCCAAAGAAACTGTGCTGGCAACTCGGGAAACACTTCTCGATCTCGAACAGCGGGTCCTTTTACGTACAGTTGCAGCTTACATGGGGGTAATTGAAGCTTCTGATGTAGTGGCATTAAGAAACAACAACCTGCGTCTTTTGTCCGGTGAACTACGTGCCGCGCGCGATCGATTTGACGTGGGGGAGGTTACAAGTACCGATGTAGCTCTTGCGGAAGCCCAACTGGCTGAAGCTCGAAGTGGGCTGGCAGGAGCAGAAGGCGCACTGCTGCGCGCTGTTGAAGAATACCAAAACGTCGTGGGCCGTAAACCGGGTGACCTTTCGGCTCCGCCTCAACTGCCGAGTTTAACAGGAGGTCTGGAAGCAGCTAAAGCTCTTGCGGTTCGTCGGCATCCTGCAGTTTTGGCAGCTCAGCACCAAGTCGCAGCTGCTCGTCTTGCGGTTAACTCCAACGAGGCCGCGATGTCTCCTCGGGTCACGTTACAAGGGAGTTATGGATTGTCTGAGACATTCGACAGCAAACGCTACAGCCGGAGCGGGAGCGTCGGGGTGGAAGCAGGCCAAATCATATATCAAGGTGGGGCACTTTCTTCAGCCGCGCGCCGAGCCATGGCGCAAGAAGATGCGCAACGAGCTAATCTTCATGTCGTGACCCGCGAAGTGGCACAAGAGGTTGGAAACGCTTATGCATCCTTATCTTCAGCAAGGGCTCAACTTGAAGCGTCCGAGCGCCAGATCCGAGCCGCGCGCACGGCCTTTGAGGGGGTGCGTGAAGAAGCCAAACTGGGCGCGCGCACCACGCTTGATGTGCTGGATGCCGAACAAGTTTTGCTAGATGCTGAATCGACGCGGGTTACGGCGCGCGCCAATCTCTACATTGCGGCCTATGCTGTTTTGGGATAGTGTCCCAAGGAATGGTGTAACTTTGTTCTTCGGCCTTGGCTTGGCCGCAGTTACAGGGCGGCGATTGTCGCCGGGTCCATTGGGTAGTGTCGCAAATGGCGGCGACGGTTTCCAGTGTCATGTAGCGCCGCGTGATCGCCCATTCATCATTTTGCTCCAGCATCAGTGCTCCGACCAATCGTGTGACTGCGGCTTCATTGGGAAAGATCCCAACGACGTTGG
>JBDVDE010000067.1:0-5533 GCA_039942135.1 Hyphomonadaceae bacterium | reverse complement strand
CTAGGGTTAAAACTCATTGATAGCATTGATTTGAATTGGCAAATCAGATTCAGGATTCCAGATCAGTCATTTGGAGGCTTGTATGGGGCGCCTGTTCTGGCTGTCGGATGAGCAATGGGCGGCGATCGAGCCGCTACTGCCGAAGAACAAGGGTGGCGCTCGTAGGGTTGATGATCGCAGGGTGATCTCCGGCATCATTCACGTCCTCAAGGTTGGGTGCCGTTGGTGCGACTGTCCACCACAGTATGGTCCTTCGACCACAATCTACAATCGCTTCAACCGCTGGTCTCGCAAACGCTTCTGGATCGATCTTGTCGAGGGACTGTCCATCTGCGGCGCGGTGACGAAAAGCACATCCATCGACAGCACTTACGTCAAGGCGCATCGTTCGGCGCACGGCGGTAAAGGGGGGCGAAAAATCAGGCTATCGGGCCGTCACGGGGCGGGCAAACCACGAAAATCCATGCCCTTACCGACGTGATCGGCCGTCCTTTCGCGTTCATGCTGACTGGTGGCAATGCCGCAGACAGTCCGGTTGCGCCCCATCTGCTGGCAGGCTTGAAGGGGGCAAGGTACCTGCTCGCCGACAAAGGATACGATGCCAACAGCTTGCGGAGACATCTGCGCCAGCGCGCAATCGTCCCGGTCATTCCCGGCCGCTCAAATCGCAAGCGCGTCATTGGCTACGACGCCAAGCGCTACAAGAGCCGTCATCTCACCGAAAACGAATTCTGCCGCCTAAAGGACTTACGCCGCGTCGCAACCCGCTACGACAAACTCGCCAGGAACTTCCTGTCCCCGGTCGCCCTCGCAACACTCGTCGCATTCTGGCTATGATTGAGTCTGAACCCTAGGGCATGATTACCACATGAAACAATAACGACGTGGCAACCAAACGGTTCTTACTGTGCAACACGGTGCTTTCAAATTAGGTTCTCGATAAATTTTTGGCAGATCCGCATTGGGTCAGCCTCTGAGCTCCATCTTAACATTTCATGAGAAGACGGTTTTACTTGAAATGAATTTGAGAACTTTATGCGAATTGAAGTCAAATACTTATTGGAAATGCAAATGTGTTCCCTCGACAAAAGACCAAAAACACGCGCTGGATTATCTCTAGTAGCCTTTAACAAAAACTCGAAGTTTTCATTAGATAAAACACCAGATAATTTGATTATGTTTTCTTGACATACCAAGAATTTTTTTTGGTCGAATTTTTCAGAAATTACAGGAGCTTCTAGTCGCTTTCCAGGTTCAGAATTGCCAGGTTCATTAATGTCAGCCTCGGTTACAACATCTAGCTTCTCATCTTTTTCTTTAAAATTCGATAGTTTTCGCAACAAGTTCAAAGAAAGTTCAATATTATTTTTATTTATTTCGTCGAATTTTCTATCTGCCTCGTTTATTTCTTCTTGGTTCACAGGCCTATTGAGATGCCCCCTATATTCAATCTTGTATAAAGCGCAAAATTCTTTTTTCAAATTAACTAATTTTACTTGACTTATTAAGCAATTCCGACCTTCTTGTTCGACAATATGTTTTGCAGCTTCTTTATTAATGGATTTAGGATTTCTTGAAATTGATACTACCCGATTGCGATAAGTTTTATTGACCTGCGTGTTATATACTCCTGCATCAGCTCCGGAATTTTTCGTTTGCGAAGTATAATGTACATCTGACATCTTTGTTTTTCATCCCAATCCATTATAATCGAATTTAGAAGTAGTTGAGTGATATCAAAGCTTTGTGATTCAACCGTCTTTCTCGAGAAGGTGGAGGCCAGTCATCGAGGAAAGGTTAAGATCACGGACTCTGGACAATCAGAGAACTGAGAGCCGGATTGGCATCTCGGCCCTCAACAAGATGCTCCCCCTCGGACGTCCCGCGTTCGAGCGTGTTTTAGGGCGCCCAAAATCTGGGACAAGGGACCCTTGCGTGCCGCCTGATGATTTGTGCAACACAGCGGCACTGAACAGATTGCAAACTTCAAGGGACATATTTTTTCTCCAATTCATCGAAACCAGAGATTTTATATGAATAGCTTATCAGATCACTTTAGCGCCTCTGTACTATAAAGCACCGCGTTTTTGTATTTGCCCCTCTCCCAGAGAACTTGAGCATTTGAAGCGAGAATTTTCTCATAATATTCTTGGTTGGGCTATGGAGAGAAGATGATGAAGACGTCCCGTTTTTCGGAGCAGCAGATTGCGCTCATCCTGAAGCAGGTTGATGACGGTTTGGGCGTTGAAGATGTCTGCCGCAGGGCTGGCGTTTCACAACAGACCTATTGCCGCTGGCGCAAGAAGTATGGCGGTTTGATGCTGTCGGAAGTTAAACGGCTGAAGCAGCTGGAGGAGGAGAGCCGTCGTCTGAAGGAAATGGTCGCCGACCTTTCCCTGGACAAGGCCATGTTGCAGGATGTCCTTTCAAAAAAGCTGTAAAGCCGGCGAAGGCGCGTGATCTGGTAGACTATTTGCAGGGTGTGTTCGGTGTGTCGATCCGGCAGGCCTGTAGCACCTTGTGCTTCCAGAAGTCCTCCTATTTCTACAAGTCACGGCGATTGCCGAGACCCGGGTGCGCTACGGCTACAGGCGTATCCACGTTTTACTGCGTCGGGAAGGATGGACTGTGAATGCCAAGCGCGTGTACCGGCTCTACACGGAGTTGGGTTTGCAAATCCGCACAAAACGGCCAAAGAGAAAGGTTTCTGCAAAACTGTGTGAAGATCGGCGCGCGCCAGATGGCCCGAATGATGTCTGGTCAATAGATTTTCTGTCTGACCAGCTGTTTGACGGTCGCAAGTTTCGGATTCTGACAATTGTTGATGCATTCTCGAAGGTGTCAGCGGCGATTGACGTTCGTCCTCGTTACACGGGCACAGATGTCGTTGCCACACTGGAGCGTGTGACTGCTGACTACGGTGTGTCCGGCAGCATACGGGTCGATAATGGGCCGGAGTTCATTTCTAGGGATCTCAATCTGTGGGCCTATATGAACGGTGTCGTTCTGGACTTCTCGAGGCCGGGAAAGCCAACGGACAATAGCTTTGTTGAAGCATTCAACGGGAAAGTCCGTGCCGAATGCATCGATCAGAATTGGTTCTTGGCACTCGAGGATGCCCGGTTAAAATGCGAGGCGTTCAGACAGGACTACAATCACATACGTCCGCACAGCTCGATCGGGTTCAAAACACCGATAGAGTTCATGAAATCCATCGGCAATCCCAACCAGCCGGTGGTGCCATAAGGCCGAGAATGCACTAACTTTCAAAATGGACCAATCAGATGGGGCCGATCACTTCAGTCGTCTAACTTCCGACGGCATCAAACCTTCATACTTCTTGCGCCGGTGGTAATAGGTCTGTCGTGAAACGCCAGCCCTGCGGCAGACATCTTCAACGGCCAAATCGTCATCAACCTGCTTCAAGATGAGCGCAATCTGCTACTCCGAAAAACGGGACGTATTCATCGGCTGCTCTCCATAACCCAACCAAGAATATTATGAGAAAATTCTCGCTTCAAATGCTCAAGTTCTCTGGGGGAGGGGCATAACGCGAAGCTTTTGTGGTGAAGTGGTCCCGGAAATCCGGACAGGTCAGCGGCAAATATAAGGTGTATCCAGGTTTGTTTTCGTGCCGCCAATTGCAGGTTTCTGTCAGCCCAATATGCCTCCCTCGGGGTTTGTGCTCAAGGGCTGAATGAGGTCGTTCGGTGTTGAAAAATTTCATACAGTTACGAATGACACCGTGTGCCTTGTAGCCGTCGGTCAGATCTTTGAGATCAACCGCTTCCTGCTTCAAAGATCGACAGAGCCGTTCGATGAAGATGTTGTCCGCGCACCGGCCACGTCCATCCATCGAGATACGCATCCCTGCTTCGGTCAGCGTGGTGATCCAGGCCGATCCGGTGAACTGTGATCCCTGATCCGTATTCATTATCTCGGGCGGTCCGAACCGGGCGATGGCCTCGTTGAAGGCTTCAACGAAGAAGTCGGCGTGCACTCGCCCATTGTCCTCGAACCAATGGCGGACAAGGTCTCGCTATTCGACAGCCGCCAGCTCAGGACTTTCTGCGTCGCCCAATCCATAATCGCAACCAGATACAGAAAACCGTGCTTCACGGGGATGAAGGTGATGTCCGAACACCAGACCTGGTTCGACCGCCCGATCGTCATGCCCCGCAGCAGATAGGGATAGACCTTGTGCTGGGGATGCGGTTGACTGGCTCTCGGCCGTTTGTAGATCGCTTCCAGCCCCACCTTCGCCATCAGTCGGCGAACCCGGTGGCGACCGGCGATAATCCCCCCCCCCCGACGCAGGTAGGCAGCAATCTGTCGGCTTCCAAAGAACGGATATTTGGCTAAGGCTCGGTCGATTGCCTTCATCAACTCCAGCGTAGCTGCGTTGACCCCGAAAGGCAGATAATTTTATGCCGACCGGCTCAGCTTCTCCAATCTGCACTGCTGACTGACGATCAGATCCGGATGATCCCGGCAGATCATCGCTTTCTTCTTGGCAGGCTCACTTCTTGAGCCCTTGCGCTATCGAAGCGGGAACCGTGGCCCCTGCGGGGCCGCGTAAGCCCCAAGCGCAGCATCGTTCTCGACGGTCAGCCTCCCGATCTTGGCGTGCAACTCCTTCACCTCCGCTTCCGTCGGCCCCTCGGATTTGCCACAACGGGCGAACACATCCGCCATACCTTCGACAGCCTGTCGTTTCCACGTGCTCACTTGGATCGGGTGTACCTGATCCTTGGCTGCGATCTCCTGGATCGTATTGTCACCGCGCAAAGCCTCAAGCGCGACTTTCGCCTTAAACGCGTCCGAAAAATTCCGGCGTTTCGCCATTCTCGTATCCCTTCAAATCAGTGGGATACACCTTAGAAACCTGTTCGGATTTCCGGGAGCACTTCAAATTTCGCAATATTGTGGCGACGCAACGCTGAGTGTTTGAACGGCGCCCTCAAAGCTTCAGAAGTCGACCGACGACTGTCATGCGGCCACCAATCAGATCAATGCAACAACGCCGAAAAGAACCGCCAACCACTATGAATTTTTCGGGCAGAATGAAATGTTTGCGACATTCTCCCACTGTGTGCTGATTGTCACAGGTCAATTCGGCATCAGTTCTTAAGATATGGATCATCGGCAGCACAGCGTGGCGAGGGCAAGATGAACCGCTCACTGAAACTTCAACATCAAATCAAAGTGGCTTCTGAAGCATCTGCGACGGTGCAGGGCACTCATTTTGCAGCCTGGAGCTTGACGGTTGAGGAAAGTGCCGTCGCCCGGCTTGGCCGGCGTTCATGACTGTCCCGACATTCTTCATATCCGCCCAGAGGCAGCAGAACTTCATAAGAACAGCGCCTTCGCCAAGATTGGCGTTTCCCGATGGTCCGATCTGGTGCGCTTTTTGACCGAACAGCTGATCAACGGCGCTAAGCGCCAGACACCATGCCCGTTGTGTATGGACCTGCTCACTCAAAATCTCTTACAGCAAAATCAGACTTGATCAGGAACGCAAGCATGAAAGCAC
>JBDVDE010000066.1:0-9324 GCA_039942135.1 Hyphomonadaceae bacterium | reverse complement strand
TGTAACCTTTCAAGATTCAGGAATCGCGTTGAATATCGTGGGACGGCAGGAGGTTGCCAAACAACTTTTAGGTGGCTGTTCATACCCGGCAGGGGGAAAATTCTCCAAGAGCTTAAACGCGTTCGTAAGGGTCGCAAAGCGAACGTTCAGGGGCCAGTCCTCAGGCCTCTTTTTGAGGGGCGGGAGTGTCATGCGTATTGGGGCAAGTCCACTAGTAATACCTATTCTCCGAGCATTAACTCCAAACCTCTTAAATCAGCATCCTTCAATCCGTCGCAAACATTGGCTGCTCATGGCAATTCCTCCTATGCTCTAATCTGAACTTCACAGAAAGTTATGGTCATATTTTTGAGGGTTAAGGAGGACTTATGCTTGATCAGATAGTAGATTTGCTCAACGACGAAGGGTTGCCCTTGAATTTGCTGTCTGAAGCTATAGGTATATTAGTCACCATTGTGATAATCACGCCTTTAGTTTCCTGGGTTGTTTCAATGAAAAGGAATATCGAGATTCGGAATGAACGTATAAAAATGTGTCCACACCTTAAGAGTGCTTATGAGCCAATTCATGAATCTCTGATGGCTGTTGAAAATAGTGGTGATTCTGATTTTATTGAAGCAGGGTTTGAAGCTGTTAGGCGTAAACTAGCTGGTGAGATGCCTGATGGCCCATATAACCCATCATATGAATTGGCTTTAGGAAATCCTCACCACATATTTAGCACAATAAAAAATAGAGTGGATACACAGATTAAATATATCGATTCGCTGATAAGTCTATTCTCACCTCATTTTCGTACGACAGATGCCTACTCTGCCATGACATATCTAGATGCTCTTCGAGATCCTTCTAGAGAATTGAATATTATTCTGCAAAAAATGCAATGGTTACGTTCGGCAGCAGAGTCGTTTGAAAAATTTGGTGAGCATTTAACCTCAGTAGACGAATCCGAAGAAACTGGTGGCGAAGATGGTGTAGAAATGAGAGAAGAACTAATGAACAATATGCGAGAAAATATCACCAATGAAGTCAACGACATTTTTAGTATGTACAAATCACTCGATAACAGGGCGCAGGCTTGCCAAAAAGCTCTTGATGAACTCATCCTTCAGTTGGAGAAACGCTAAAACTATAAAGCAGCTAACAAACACATCCATCCAATCCAAAAACCGCTCTACGCTTTTTGGCCGGCTGATGTGAGGCGTTTAAGCGACGAATGTGATCTTTGGAGCACTATCTAGGCTATCCTGAGTAGCCCATTTCGGCGCGGCAAAAAGATCCGCTTTCCAATGGAAGCGTAGATCTTTAAAAAGAGGTTACTAATTTTCGCTTTTGTTTAGAGTTTGGGAAGCTCGGCCTGGTCGCAAAGCGAACATTCACATCACGCCGAAATTGGACGCAAAGCGGGCATTCAGATCAGTAGTTAAACGCCCAGCATAGGCTACAAATTTCAAGGTATGCTGCGCCGAGGAAGCCGCCAAGCCTCTCGTCGTCCGAGTTCTTATTGGGCTAACAGCTTTTCGACCTGCATTAAATGTGCGATTCCGTTCTTTTCGAGAATTTGGTCAACGAAAAACCGTTCATACCCTGATTTTTTTATTTTTTTATTTAATCCTATCAATTTTAAGACAACTCCAAGTCCTTCCAATGCAAAATTAAAAGACGAATTAATGCCGTTCTCTTGCGTCAACCTATTAATAAACTTCAAAAACTCCTCACTTGCAGAAAGATTAGCCAATATATTTCCTTCTTTGACTTTAAGGCCATAGTCTTCCGCGTTTTTTATGAACTTTTCTCTGGCAATTAAAAACTCCGTCAGGACTTGCTCCTGGCTTTCTAAACCTGAAAGTCTACTCAAATACTGATGGAAGACCCTCATTCCATTTATACCATAAGCCTTCGACCGGATATCGTTAACAATTTTTGCTAACTCATCCCAAGACTTTTCATTGGGATCATATATCAAATTACCAACCAAAACCGCAAAAGGTTGTGGTGAAAGCAAATCAATCCCATTAAAAGATTCGAAGCTAGTTTTGTCTGAAGAGTCGATTAGTATGTCACCGTCTGGTTCCAAAATAGGCTCGACGCTGAAACCTAGTTTGTTCAGCAAATCAGATAAAACCAATACGCATAAATTCTTTACGCATCTCACACCTCTGCTATCAATATAGGTATCTCCGAAAATAGCTATTGGCTCATCATCGTCGAATAATATTTTTGCTGTAATTTTCAGCCAATCCTCATGACTTGACCATTGCCAGAAATGCGGCTTTCCAACTTTTAGCCTGTAAAGTATATCAGTGCTATTTTTTAATTCGTGTTTGTCGAATCCAGTGCTCGAAAATTTAGAGATCACCGATATCAGAGCATCTGTGAAACGGACTGCTAGATTATTTTGTTCCGGGGTATCCCAAAGTGAGATCAAGTGCTGATCGATTACTGGAAAGCCGTCACCTGGCAAAAAAACCGATTTGCTTGAACAGAATAGAGACTTTCCGCTTGAGTTGTGTATACAGATACATCGCTCAAAGTAAAGAGGACTAAGTTTGTTTGGCTGATAGCAAACAGCTATCCTCTTTGTTTTATCTAGTGATATTTTCATTTTGTTGTCACCAAAACCAATTCAAAAGCCCGACCCGCATTAGAAGAGACAACCGCCGCAACCGCTAAAGCAAATAGTTAGTGGCGCCCAATCGGGGCATCCGATTAACGACGCTAAGCCGGTTTTTTATCTCCCACGCGCCCAGACGTTCTTTACCAATGATTAGAGAATAGAAGGGTCTGTCATGAGAAGCCAACTGTCGCACAAGCTCTCTCGTTGCCCCGAGAATCGAGTACATTTCTTTTTGCGTTAGTTGGTCGCCAAGATTGCCGTCCTCTTCCGTGATAGACCTCATGATTTGGTAACGCAGTCCACGGGCTTCCGCGTCAGAATCAGCATGCCAGACGTCTTCAAGAAATTTGTGGCGTGAAATTTTGGCCGTAAGCTGAAAATGGTTGGAGTAATGAAACGCTAAAGCTTGCACTGTTCCAGCTTGTTGGGCACATTTAATTGAAGCGCAACAATTGTGATCACGGAGGAACACCTCTTATGGCGTCTGTAAAAGAAATAGAACTGGGCCCGATCGTTGGCCATACCACTGTATGCTCCGCCCGGCTCTGGGGCGCCATATCTCCTGATACGGCTGAGAACCTTAATAGCGATAGCGAAAAATTCAACGTTGGCGTTCTTCGCTGGTGGCCTGAAGGTGAACCTGAAAATGCTTTGATAGCGCGCTTTCGATTTAACGGAAACTTCCATTATTCAGGAGCGCTCGAACTGAGCAAGCTGGATCGATCTCCATGCTATGAGTATCAGATGGGTTACGTTGAGGATGAACGCTGCCTCGATGAATTAGAGCAACTGGTGTGGGATGACGTCGTTGTGAGACGGTTTAATACCGCACCCGACAGGCAGGAGATTCTGCATTTTGCCATGGGATCGTGCATGTACCCCAAGTTCATGGCTTTTCGGCGGAGGAACGAAAAACCGCTCTCCCGACTCGACAAAAGAACAGACAAAATTTTCAAGGCGGTTTACCAGAGACATGAGCAAACACCGCTGGATTTCATTCTTCTCCTGGGGGATCAGATTTACGCCGATGCACTCGGCCCCCTCTGGCCAGCAACAAGCGAAGAAAAGTTTCAGCACATTTACAGCAAGGCATTTTCGCAGCCACATTTCAGTAAAGCAGCCAGTCATATTCCGCTATACATGGCGTTCGACGATCATGAAGTTCACAACGACTTCACCGAAGGGCTTGATGAATACAGTCGTAAGCATCCTGAACGTACCGACAATGCCATGAATGCGCTCTACGCGCATCAGCTGATCTACACCCCGGTCTTCGACAAGGTTGTGCCTGAAAACGAATATGTTGCCTACATCAAGGGCCAAGGTGACCATGAGCTTCCTACGCGGCACTGGTATGACATTGATCGCGGTTTCGCCCGGTTTTTCATTTGTGACACTCGGGCACAAAGAGAGCCAAACAAAATGCTCGACAACGAGCAGTTTGGGGCTCTTCTCGAATGGTTGAAAAAGGACCCAGAGAAAATCAAATTCGTGGCCAGCGGCACAACGGTCATTGTCGATGCAGACACTCCAGGCAACGGAAAGCCTGATAACTGGGCCCGTGCGAAACATCAGCGACAGCAACTAATCGATTGTATCGTCGGAGAAGGTATAAAAAATGTGTTTTTTCTGTCTGGAGACGTTCATGCCCATTTTGCGGCCCAACTGACGGTTAACGGTGAGCCTTATCCCGTCTACCAGCTCGTCTCTTCTGGCATTTTCTGGCCGACTCTCTGGCCGATCAGCAGTTTTAAGTGGAAAGAGGAGTGGGTGGATTTTGAAAACATATCCGGAACAGCGCCGGACAAAGCCTACGGACTCAAAGGACCTTTGAAGGATCAGGACTCTAAGAAGGGCTATTTCGAAGGCAACGGGATGGCGTTCGTCAAACTGGATTCAGACCAGTTGCAGTTTACTGTCGTTAACAGAGCTGACTTTCAGGAAATCTTAAAAGTCAGCTTCGATCTACGACTGCGCTAGACTCGGATGGCTCTCAGTAATCGATAAGGCATATGTTGCCGGAGCGCCGGACAAACATTGGCTGATCAAAAACTTGAAACTCAAATACCAATCAAAGCCCAGCCCTGTTATCTGTCGATTGGTCATGCCACCATAATGTGGCTGGAAATTGTCACCATAACTTGTCCGCGCTGGTCGCAAAGCGGACATTCAACTGGCCAGATTTTGAGTCCCGGAATGGATCGGTGATCTACGGCGGTCTCGCCGACGAGCGCCGTCGGGCAATGAATCTACTAGTCTCAGCACGGGGTAGATCGGCCAAGCAAAGTCCTGAGAGATAGGTCTACAGCCTTTTCAACGCTCTCAGGTAGAGTTCGAAATTATAAGAACCGCACCTGACACCGGCAGCGCCTATACTATTCTCGCCGGGCCAAACGAAATTTGTGACATCGCCTGATGGGCCGTATTGACTGCAATCTGAAGCCGCCCAATATCGAACACTGGTTCCAGGATCAACAAAGAGATTTGAGATGGTTCTTGGCGCATCAAGGGTTTGTGCCTTCTCGAGGGAGTAATCCACATCTCGATTATCGAGATCGTAATAAAACTCATCCCCTACCCGGAATAGCGAATACCACTCTGGAATGGTAGGCACCCGTGCGTTCGCGTCATTTGCCAGTCCAAGAGCGCCAGCACCACCGAGATAGTTCACTCTATTAGGCTCTCCATCGCAGCTTTGTGTGCTGTCGTTCCAGGTTTGTCCGCTAACGCATCGGTCCCATTCGAGTCGGTTGACCTCATCGATGATTGACGCACCTCCATTCGTCACGGTGTACCGCGGCGTGACGATTATTTCGTTGCTTGGTTGAGATTCAATGCCGTTCTCGATCTTGGTGAGCCGGAAAAAATACACAGGTTTCAATGAGGGAACGGTCACTGTGACTGGCGGGGTAGCGTCTTGGATTAAGTTTGCCCCCTCATAGACGCCGTAGTTGCCAACCATTTCAACGCTTTCCTGAGCGTAATACAGGTTGTAGGTGGCTCCTCGGTCGCTCCAGTCAAGAGTGATGTCAGTCGATACATAGCTTGCAGACAATTCTGGATCAGAGCCGAAAGCGATGACTGGTTCCAAATCATCTCCTCCAGATGACCCACCGCACGCAGCTAAAATTGGCAAGCACAAGAACACTAGATTTCGGAAATTTATTTTTATTACTCCGGTACCAGCCATAAATAACTCCAAACAACATTGCGAGGGGACCTTTTACAAAACTGAGTTCAGGTAATACCTGATGCAGGAAAACCTTCCTCGCAGTTGCAAATTTCTATTAAGGCCTAGTGTATTTATTTGCAGCGCCTGACGCTAACCATATGGCAGTCATGTTATTGAAATCCCCATTTGGTCGAAGTTTAAAAATATCCTTCGGCCATTAAAACGGTCGCAAATCGGACGTTTGGCTTGGACGATAACGCAGAGCTTTGGAGGCCCAAAACGGTGGGAAAATTGTGCGCCAACAGCCTATTGTTAGCTTTTTTACGGCCAACCATATGTCTCGTCAAACCCTGAATCATTCCGAAGATCCGATATCAGCTCTTCTACAAGCTCGTAGTCTGACGGATACACCAGTTTCATTTTTCCACTTGCCTTCTCGTGCTCTGATTTTCTTAATGGCGCCTGATACTTAGATGCCCAATGCACGAACATAGTGAGCCGCTCAAGAAGGTCGCGTTGAGATTCGGTGAGATCCATATCCAACTTCCATGCAACATCTGAAAGGTCATGCGCAATTTTGTGGAAATGCTTCGGGTCCAACCGGTCTTTGGAAAGATCCGGCTTAGACTTGAATACAAAAGCGCCTTTCAAGGCATTTTCAGCGGATAGGCCAAGAAGTAGCATGGCGCCCTTCATTGCCCCTACTCGACGATAATTATCATGCTCGCTCTGAATCGGTTCTCGATCTGAAAAAACTTCGTAGAGTGCCTTGGAAGCTTCATACATCTCCCACGATTGCCTAAACCAGCTCTCGGGCGTCGACACGCTTTCTTCGAACTCGATCATAGGATCTCCCTGGTTGTAGAGCTAACGCCAGTGGCAATGGGCGACAACGGATAGCAGCGCAGTTGGTCCCGTTGACCACCTAGTTAAACAGGTCAGGACTTTTGCTCCACTTTCTGCATGAATGCTCCAAAGGCCTCATGAGCAGATGATGACGTAGTGTCGGAGAACACTCCCTCAACAAAACTGCGACGCAAGTCCAACCTGACTCCTACTTGCGATGCCTCTAATATGCGTGTGATGAAATCCCTGCTGACAAGGTACCGTTTTGAGGAAACATTACCTCCGGGTACATAAACAGTTGAATACACTCCCGGCTCATAATCGATATTTGTGAGCTCCTCGAGAGCTTTAAAACTCACCACTTCTCCGTCGACATTGAAATGGAGTGACTCGCCACGAGCAAAGCTGTGCGCTCCGTCCACGAACGCCTCAAGAACAATATCGTCGTTTTCCATGGTTGATCGCCAGAGTAGGGAAAGTTTCAAGTCACTACCGCTAAAACCGTCGTTATCTCTATAAACAAAAGCAGGTTCCATGCTTAATTGAGTAGATCCGTCAAAACTGGATTTTTCCTCTGAAATATAGCCCGGCATACCGGGCATTGATGCACAGCCCGACAACACGGCCAGTAAAAATGTGACCAATAAAAATTGTTGATTCCTCACAGAGAGTCCTCTCTTTATAACGTTTAACTCCTGCCAGCATACGCGGCTACGGAATGGAGACGAAGCCGCAATGCAGTACGCGTCGCTTTGCCAGACCTTGATACTGATTGAGCCTTCTCCCCAGTCCCAGCGGTTGCCCGCTAAGCTGGAAGGCGACCAAGCAATACAAGGGTGCCCCTGACCGACCGATGGAACGACCGGTCAGGCTGTGGCCTAAAGCCACATAAGAGAGCCCCGATATGTGTTTGCTGTAAGTGCCTGACAGCTCCGCGAGACTGACGAAGCAGGCGTTCTTGCTCATGGATTTAGGTTGGCCGCTGGCGCGGCCAAAAAAATGACTATTGCCTATTGAATCCGAGAAGGCTCATATGGGTTATCTTTCTTTAAGGTCACCTAGCTGAGTAATCAGGTCGGCTACCTGATACTCCTTCGGGTTGGACACTGCCTCTTTAACCAAGGCAAGGAATTGTTTGTGGGCCTCTTTAGAACCGTGCTTTTTCAATGTTTGTTCAATAGTCTTCCGAAATGAATCAAAATTAAGCTCTGATTCTCTCTGCTGCTCCAGCATACCTTTTTCCCAAGAAAGGGCTGATGCCACTTGGTAAACAGCTGCATCATAGAACTTTTTCTCTTTCTTCAACTGGCCAGCCATCGAGCCGTAGATCTGGCTTTGGTCTACTGCGACCATTTCTTCTGATGGCGCTTGCCCATCTAATCCATCTGTCAGAGCTCGGTTGTATTCCGACCACGCCTCGTCCGATCTTCCTGCTTCATAGAGATATTTTGGCAATCGAAGATAGAAGTTAGCACCATAGGACACCCCCTCAGACTTGGCGTTTTTATATGCTTGCCTCAGGGCTTCAACCGCGCCATCCCACTCCCCAGCTTTTTTCAACTGCGTGGCTTCTTTGAAAAGCTCACCGCTTGTCTTGTTCGCGACCTTAGAGCCAAATATTTTTCCGAGAAGTCCCATGAATACTCCGAATGTTGGTTGCGACTGCGGTGAAAAGATAATGCCGCTCAGCACGCGCGGCTACGGAATGGAGGCGCAGCCGCGATGTAGTAGACGTCGCCATGCCTGGCCTTGTTATACATTTTTTGAAAAGTGCTCCCAAACCGCCGAGCGCCACTCACTCAAATAAGGCAAGCAATTGACCAACAATAAGTCATTTTCTCCACAGAAGTCAGCAAGCAGCTCTGATAATGGATAATCGGCCGAATCCCTACTATGAAGAATGGTGTCTACTGTTTTTTGTGATTTATCCTGAAGTTCCAAAAGCCAAGAATGCCATTCAGGTTCATGCTTCCAGTAGTTGGCCGCCGAGTGGACTAATTTTGCTACCGCGACCCCATTTGTGCTTTTGGGCCCTAATTCTCTAGCGAGGCCAGGGTCAATTTTCACGTCACGTAGAATGTCGAACAGGTATCTCTGCATTGCACAGAAACCCACACCGATTAGGTATTCTCCTTTGTCACACAAACAGTCTATATTCCACACATCAGACTGTTTTATTCGTGCGTTTGTTCTAACCAAGGAGACATCAATGGAGCTCAACAGCTCCGCGAGGTAAGAAAATTCTGCATCCGCAAATTTCATTTGCTCACCATCACGAAGCACAAAGAACACTGCGGACTCCTCAGAATGTATAACAGCAATTGGCAGCGCGTTTTGTCATTTCAGAAATTCGACTGCGTCATGATTACTGACTTTGAACCATCAATCGCGCGGTACATGAATCAAAAAAATATAGCTTAGCCGAGCATGGCCATCTCTGCCATGTGATCATTCAGCGTCTGCAATTTGCCCCGCCAATCACACTGGATGAAATGGCTGTGATTAGTTTGGAGACTCCGGAGGAGAGCCCTGACTCGAATGTTCGCTTTTGTTTAAAAGTGGAAGAAAAAGGTTCCGGCCAAAATCTGTATAGCACTACTCACTCGACTTCCCCCTAAAAACTGTAACGTTTTTACTGTCCAAGATTGCCGAGAGTCGGCGGTTTTCGAGCTCAAGAGTCGCGTTTTTT
>JBDVDE010000065.1:0-17182 GCA_039942135.1 Hyphomonadaceae bacterium | reverse complement strand
GGGCAGGTGCGGATGCTGATGCGTGACCAGCTGAACCATGAACACGTCTGCACCATGGCACGAGACAGGATCATGTGCCTGAGCGCCGAGAATGAGGCGCTGCGCGAGGCTCTGGCGAACACGGTCTGCTACGGTTGCGAGCGCCGGATCGGAGACACAGCGCCGCACCGGCACATCTGCGTCTCCTGCAAGCCGAAACGAGAACTGCTGGCCGCGTCCAGCTAACCCCCCGGAGGCACCTATGGCTGACATTACCGGCCCCACTAACACCCTGCCAGGCGCAGGCCACGCCGTCCCGCCGGGCATCATGTGCGACGATCACCCTGACCGCCCGGCAGTTGCCCGCATACAAGGCGAAACCGACAGTTTCGGCGCTGAGCTGATCGACTGCTGCGCGGAATGCAGGGACGCGCTGTTCGCATCAATCCGAGCGCCGCGAGACGGATGGTGCGACTGGTGCAAGACGATGGCGAAAGGCATCCGAGACCATCGTGATTTTGAGGAAGGGCTGAGCGGCCCGGTCTATCAGGTCTGCGCTGGATGCCGAGACCGAGAAAACCAACGGATTGACGCCGAACTTGGCGACTTCACTTAGTCCAAATAACCCCACGGCTTAGATTACTGCTTCGATCCGCGTTAGCCCGGCCATTGCCAGCGCTGCTAATGGATCGTCGTGGAACATCGCCAGCAGCTTATCAGGCCCAGCCGCAGGATCGGCTTCGTCATCACCTAGCCCCCAGATAGTCACCAGAGCCTGAGCACGTTCAGCGCCTGCAATGTTGACCTGATAGCCTACGCCATCCTCATCGCTGTCTTCTGTGTCCCAGGCGGGTCGCTCAAGCGTAGACGTGGCGTCTTCTACAAACACAGGAGCCACGTCGAGAGATGCAGCGGCATAGAGATTGCCTGCTGTATCCTGCCAGTTGGCCTCGCCGTAGGTCTCAGCGTCAGCAGGGCCATAGCCGAGAACCATTGCAAGTTGGTTCGCATCGGCGCGGTGTGCCTCCGGGCAGATAATTGTCAGTCTCATAACGTCACCCCTGATTTATCGGCTAGGTACTGTTCAGTATCGGAAGTCTCGGTCATGGTCAGAATCCTGCCCAACATCACAATTCCGTAGATGCGCGAATTCGAGAACAGATCGGCAGTTCCGTCTCCGTTTCGAGCGCCGAGGTAGAACGGATTGGTGTCCGGCGTTCCACCTCCTCCTGACGTACCGGTTGAAGCTGCGTCAGTCCCGTTAGAACGGAGGCGGAGTTCACCGACGCTGCCGTCGTATGCCGTGTTCGTTATTAGAGGAACGTTGTTGGTCGCGGGAGTACTGATAACGTCCGGGGTCGCGGCGGAGGAACGCAAGCGCGCGGTCGCCTCCCCGCCGCCGGAATACATCGCGTAAGCATACCGACTAGCCGCGTCTGAAGACGCAAGAACCATCCCAGTTGCAGCGATGTTGCGAAAGCTTAGGCCGAGAACTGCGGTGAATTTCTGCAAGCTCTGCGTTGCGGCCAATGGGACTGCCATAAAGTCGTCAACACCGTCGAAGGAGAGCCAGTGGAGTGTTCCGTCTGTTTGGTAGGTGGGCCGCTTGGAGGCAGTGGCTTGGCTGGCGTGGTGGCCGGGGAGGTGCTTGACTGATGTAGGGCCAAACGAACTCACCAAACCAGAGGCCACGGCATTTGCGCCTAAATAGATATATGTTGTCGTGGTCGTCGCGGTGAAAAGAACACTGCCCCCAGATGCAGTAGGGCTCAGAGACACTAATTGCGTACCCCCCCATGTATCGCTGGTAAGTATTCTGATCAGTGGGCTTGATCCATTAACATCTGTGATGTGACCATAATCCAGCCTGTAACTTTGGCCTACAATCGTTGCGAAGCCCCTTGAATAAGTCGCACGCCATGCGCCATTCGTCAGCGCAACCGTGTCTTCACTTATGCTTGGTGTTGTATTGGCAGCAGTCCAGCCCGACCCGTACTCATCAAGAAGCTCCGGCCCCAGCGTCAGCCCTCGGCTCTTATCCAGTAGCAGCCCGACAGGATCGCCCGGTGCCGTTACAGGCGTTGTACCTGCTGCGTCTTGGAACATGGTGGAGAGGTCAGACGGATCACACCAGACGCCCTGCGAACCATCACGGAAAAGCGAGGCGGGGGAGAAGGCCGTGCGCATTGCAGAGATGCCGACCCCGAGCCCCATGCTAAGACCTGGCATTATGCGACTCCTGCCAAAATATCTTCTGCGGCTGTTCCTGTGGCGTAGACGCGCGTTGCGACGATAGGGTGCCACATCCCAGCAGCTAGATCCTTCATGACGATGTTCTGACCACCGTTGAGGAAATCGACACAGACATCACCGCTTGTGCCGAGATAAATGCCCGTGGTGACGAAAGGCAGGTCTGCACTATCGTTGGGTGTCACAGCAACAGCCTTGGAGATGCCATCCGTCTTACCCGCGCTGTAGTTTTCAAATTTGTTGGGAACTGACATGGCTCTTATCCTTTTTTCGTATGAGGGTCACTGCGGCCCGATGATTTCTGCGAGCGACCCGATTTTTGCATTTGCAAGCTGGGCGCTGTTGAGGTGTTCCGTGGCGAGGATCGCCAAGTCGCGATAGGTTTCCGCCTTCCGGTCAGAGATCGGCACCTGCACAAGCAGATCAGCCGGCACCTCCGGTTTAACGGGCACATACTCAATCTTCGGGTCGCACATCCCGGCGGCTAAGAAGATCGATAAGGGCAGGATCCAGCGGCGCATCGGCGCAATCTCCCAGTTTCATGGTTTGTATGGCCTCTATGGTTTTCGAGGCTTCGACATTCAGGCGGCGTTCTCGCTGCGCGTGGGCGGCGGCGACGGCGGCGGATTGGCGGGCTTGCTCGATCTGGCCGCGCAGTACATTGGCGTTGCGCATAAGGCGCGCGTTCTCGTCCTCTAGGCGGGACATAGCCCCAGACTGCCACCAAAGAGCTGCAGCGAGCCCCAGACAGGCCAGCAGCGCTGCGATAAGCGGGTATGACCCCAGACGGGAGATCACCGCAGCGTCCACCACGTCAGGGCCACCACAGCAAAGGTTACGGCAATGAGAACCAGATCGTGCATCAGGCCCGGGCCCCGTCATAGATGGCCTTAGCCAGAGCGGCCTTGCACGCGTCTGCGGCTTCGCACTCTACCTTGTTCGACCCGAAGTAGGGCTCGGTCAGGATTGCCGGGGCGCGACCGGCCCAGAGCGAACGCCCGCCGCGATCCCCCTTGCCGACGAAGCGAACCCCGCGATCCTTGTTCCCCAGAGCCGCAACACATGCTTTCTGCACATTTGCAGCCAGAGCGCGGGATCCGCTTGTCCCGCTGGACAGCATCAAGCACCCGTTTGCCGCAGGGTTGGTCGATCCGTTGAAATGGAGCTCAACGCTCACATCGGCGCCCCATGCGTCAACCTCGTCATACACCCGATCGATCTCGGCAGAGTACCCCCCGCCGCGCTTGCGCCGGAACACCTTTATGTGGGCCGGATCGTGCGCCTCGATCATCTTGGCAAGGTCGCTGTTCCAGTCGTACTCCGTGCGCCCATCAGTGCAGCGGACAGCGCCTTGTGCGCCTGCGTTATGGCCGATCACAATCGCAATGCGTTTCATCCTACCATCTCCATACGATGCTGATTTTGTGCGGATAGAAGGGAGACCGAAAGAATCCCCACTCACGCTGCGCCCATGCTGGCAAGCTCATATAGAGCGCGGCGATCCCAGAGAGGCCGATCATCACCCCCCAAGCACCGAAGCCCGCGTTGATGAGTTGGCCTGGCATTGTCACGGTCATAGGGTCCATAAGGCCTAGAAGCCCAAGTCCCGGTCTGATCAGGCACCAGAAAACTGTGCGCCCCATGATCCAACCGCCCGCCCCCGCAACAAATAGGCTCATATAGCTGTTTTCATCATGACCGCGGAGGCGAAGGTGCGGGGCGAAGCCGATAGTCACCAGCACAAGCAACACTATCGAGACTAAAGCCAGCGCAGCGTTTACCAGCAGTAAAAAACTCAAAATCGTCACTGTTCCACACCTCGTTTCGGTAAGACCCCTTCCACAAGGCCGTTCACTTCTCTTTTGCGATACTTGATTGCCCGTTCGAGACGCTGGCGGGCGGCCTCACTGACTTCCCGCGCCTGCACGGAATCCACTTCTTCACGGGATGGTGGCGTGGGTTTGCCCCTAAGCGTCTGCCAAAACTTAACCACGGCCACTCCCCTCAATGAACCGGAGGGCTTGGTCGAGTGTCTTGGTGTTCTCAGCCATCTGGCTTGAATGCTGCTTGTGATCGGTGAAGCGGGCGTCGATCTGCTCGTTAAGCCGCTTCCATAGCGCGCGGATCGTCCACCCCAACGCAACGATCACCGCCACCAGAAGGGCGATGAAGGGGCCGTACTGTTCGGCCAGTTGTGGTATGTCGATGGGGTTCATCGTCGGACGCGCTTTCCAATCTGCCCACGGGCCGAAGCCCATCTTGATTGCCGCACGTCCTGCGCGTCGATATGTAGATACTTAGCCCATATCTGGCGTTTTGGCTAGATCGCTTGCGCTTTCAGAGAAACGTGATTGCAGGCCATCCATGATCGCACCGGGGCTGACCGTCCAAGGCTTAGGATGCCCCTGCCCGCCCGCCATGATCTCAGAACAGAACCAATCCTCGCACCGGCCCAAGTTAAGGCCCGTGGTCGGCCCAGTTATGGCGCCGATTAAATCATACCGAGCGCCTATGTACTGCTCCATGAAGTGCCAAACGGTCTCGCCGTCAGCCATCGGGACTTTGATCCAATGCCCCGGAACTTCTTCGATCTTCTTGGTCCTAACCCCGCCGTCGCGCCATGAGGCTGCGAGCCACCAGCGCCCATCGGTGAGCTCGACATGGGAAACAGGCGATCCGGTAAAAAAGCGGGTCAGCTTGTCGGTAAGGCGCCCCGGCGCGACATATCCGGCTAGGTAGATCACTTAGGGCCATCCTTCCCACGTCTCGGGGTCGGGAATCGGGTCCATATCGCGCAGAGTTTTTGCGGCAAAGATGATAGCCGTCTCAATATTTGCTGCCGCTTGACCGAATGCGAAGCACGTCTGTGCGTCCATCGTAACCACAGAGTTATCGGACGCTATCCAAGCGAAATCTTCAGAAGAGTCAGCCCACCGCAGATCACCAGCTAGCGCGCCATTGGCAATAGCAAATCCCGCCAAGGTGGCCGCACCCGTAATTCTCTGTAAACTGGTCCGATCACGTTGGTACATTTTGCCTCCGAACTCGAAGTCGGCGTTTAGGCGGCGGTTGCGTTCGGCTTCCACATCGGCGGCAGAGGGAGGCGGCAAGTCCTCAAAGACCGCGACAGGCTCGCCGCCATCGTCCTCAAACGCGCCCGTCCATCGCTTGCCTTCGGGGGGTGTGGTGTCCACCAGATACAGGCCGAACCGGGCGCGGTAGGCATCATCCCAGCCGGGGTTGAGTAGCGTTTTGACAGGTGCCTGATTACCGTCATTGTCCGAAAGCGTGGGATTGCCTGCGACGCGCAGGTTGTTGACTACAGGGATTGAACTGCTGGTCATTTTGATCTCCTAAACCAGTTGCAGGGCATAATTTTCGCCATCTTCGAAGATCGTTGTGTCGTCGAACACTAGGCTGGTGGCCCCAAAATTGAAATTTGGGCCGCTCTCTTTGAGGCACGAGATCGCATCAACTTCCAATGCGTCCACTGCGCTAATGATGGGACGCGCATCGCCAACCAAATAGACCTCAATCGCACCGCTGTAATAAAACACCGCGTCGGTCACAAACCCTGGCATGATCGTGGCGGATATCGACCCACCGCCAGACAGACCAAAAAGGCCCGCGACTATGCCCCCCGGCCTCATATACCCAGTAAATGAGGGGTTAAGATCAACCGCACCCATTGTTATGATTGGCCCTGGTTCAAAACCTGCTGCGGCACCTAGCATCACTGGAAAGCCGGGGAGGATCATGACAGCGCCACCACGCTTGCAACGACAATATGCGTTGTCGAATAGGCAACGAGCGAAAGCAGGTACCACTTGGTTGTGGTCACATCGTCCAGCGTTGGCAGGTCGCCTTTGTAGTTTGATCCGAACGTGATTGCGCGTACACCGCTGGTAGCTCGAATGAAGACATACCGAGTTTCTCCCGACGCTGCATTGGTCGGGTTACTTAGTGTACGATTCGCAGTCACAGCCCAATCAGCGACCAAAAATGTATTGAAGTCAGGCGCAAAGTTACTGGCCCCAGATGGGGTTGTGAGATCTAGGGCATTTTCGAGCCCATCAGTTGTGATGATCTTATTTGCGGTACCGGCTCGGATGTTTGCTGCTGTGGCTTTGTCTGTGGCAAGCTGCACAGCGGTGTCTGCTTTGCCGCCTTGTTCGGCGGTAGCAAAAGCACCTACATCCTGAGCAGCTGCTGTGCCAAGCGTAGGCTTATTATCCAGGTCATTGTAGTTGGTAGTTCCTGCGGGACCAGTATCACCGGTGTCACCTTTGGGTCCAGTCTCGCCTTGGATGCCTTGAATGCCTTGCGGCCCTTCATCTCCGGTATCACCCTTCGGACCTTGTGGCCCTTCCGGTCCAATGTCGCCCGTGTCGCCTTTTGGGCCTTGAATGCCTTGTGGACCCTGCAAGCCTTGCTCACCTTGCGGTCCAACGCCCCCAGTATCCCCCTGGTCGCCAGTGTCGCCCTTTGGACCCTGCTCACCTTGTGGACCTTGCGGACCTTGAGGCCCTTCAAGCGGTCCAATATTATCCCACTCAGAATTTACAGCATCCCAAACATAAATGTCCCTCGGCACGGTCGCGCCGACTGAATAGGCATCTCCCTCGGTGTTGCCGGACGAAGGCAGGCTACCGACATCGGGAATATTTCCAAGAACCACTAAGCCACGGCCTTGTGGCCCCTGATCGCCGGTATCACCCTTCGGACCTTGTGGCCCTTCCGGTCCAATGTCGCCCGTGTCGCCTTTTGGGCCTTGGATACCCTGTTCTCCCTGTGGCCCGGGCTCCCCCTGCGGTCCCTGCAATCCTTGATCTCCGGTATCACCTTTCGGACCGGCGTTGCCTGGATCACCCTTCGGCCCCGATGGTCCTGCGGGCCCCTGCGGTCCTCGAATACCAACTTCCGCCACATCCACTTTAGTGGGAGGCTTGGTGTCAACGATGACAGTGATACCCTTAGACGGACTGCTTTCAACAACTTCGACACTATGAGAGTGGGACGTTACATCAACTGTGATACCATCACTCATTTCGTCACCTGCCCTTGAATGGGGTAAGTGCCTCCGAGAAAAGTCCGCTTAAACCCATCGGCAAAGGTGATTTCCAAGTCGTAAACGCACATCGCATTGATGTCGGGATTGGTGAAACCGCCGACGCGAAACACACCGTTCTCCGCGTCAGTGATTTCAATGCCGTCGTCTGCGACGGACGTGATGTCGATAAGCGGCGTCTGCCCGCGACGGCGCATCACCTGCATCTTGATGGTCGCGCCAGTCAGGGAGATCGGTGCGCCATCTTCTGAGATACGGAATTCACGCCACTCAGCGGTATCGCCTGCATATTGTACGGGCCAATCGAAGCATCCGGGCGTCATGTTGCCACCTCGATGCTCAGATGCGTGAAGTCAGGGGTATGAGACATGCGACGTGTTCCAACCGTTTCGCGGGGTAAACCCCGCATTGATTGCCGCACGTCCTGCGCGTCTGTTGACCCGATGTTTACCCCATATCCTGCGTTTTGACCAGTTAGTTATACACTGGCAGCGTGACCTCACTCCGCAGGCGCGCGTTCAATTTCGGATTGAGCGAGATCCCGTATTCGTTGCGCTGCTTGGCCCGCTGACGCCCCCGGAAGGACTGCTTGATGGTCTGACCGGTAATTGGATATTCAGGGAAACGCTTGTTGAAGTCGCGCACCATATCCATAACCTTTTCAGGGATGGGACCACCCGCTGAAATCGCATCGCTTGCGGCTTTGTGGATGTCTTTGCGCTCGTCCATGATCTTGCGCTCGCGGTTCTTCAGGCGGTTGTTGATCTCATACCGCTCGGCCACCCGCGCCGGGGTGAAGCCATTGGCCTGCAAAAGCAGTTCCCACGGGTTCACATCTTCGACAATCGGATCGCCGTTCCAAGTCTCGACGCCATCAGCCGCATAGCGGCCTGTCTTCATAATATCTCGCACGAACTTGGGGATCATGCTTTCAGCGCCGCGCACAACGTCACCTTCAGCTACTGCAAAGCCGCCGCGCACGACGCCCTCACCGATCCCGTAGACGGGCCCCAGCAGTTCCTTGACGTAGTGGGCATAGACATCACGCCCCTCAAGCTCACGCCCTGGCCCACGGAACCACAGGTTCGGCATACCAAGACGTTCAGTGAGGTTGGCGCCGGTGATCTGCCCAGGTGCGCCGTTCAGCGCCGCGCCCATGGCGAAGTTCCAAGCCGCGGTGGCTGGATCATCGCCTTCCATTAGCAGCGCGTCCTGCATCCAGTCTTCCAGATCGTCGCTATCACCGGGCAAGAACAGAGCCAGCAAGCCCATAGCGATGCCATAGCCCCACGTTCCTTTGATCCCGGCATGGGCCATCATCGAAAGGGTGATGCCGACCAGTTGGGCGCGCGCCTCGCGGCGTTCGGCCTCGGTGGCCCCATTCAAGGCTTGGTGCGCATCCCGGAACATCCGGTAGAGCATGTTCACAGTGAACTGGCGGAAAGTGGTTAGGATCTTGCCCAAGTCGTTCTGCATAAAGCGTGGGCGCGCTGTGTTCTGATAATCGAAATGGATCTTCCACGTCATATCCGCGCCAACATCAACCGCCTCAGCATGGCTTAGGCCATCAGCTCGCGCCAAACGATAATTGGCAAGGAATGTGACCTCGCGGTTCATCCGCTCCGCGTTGTGGAAGAACCAGCCGATCCGGCGCATCCACTTCTCCCGGTGCGCGTTGTACTCGATCCCTGTTTCAGCCACGGACGCCAGATCATGCGCCTGCGTCTTGTCGATCGTTCCGCGCTGATAGGCTTCCGCCATGGCCTTCTTCTCGTCGGCGCTCAGGTTGGCCGAGTTTTCCACATGCCCTTTGCCTCGGCCAAAGTCCTTTGCGGCCTTGGTGATGGCGGAGAGCGAGCCGTTGACCCCGGCTTTGGTGAAGCGCGCGGCCATGATCGGTGTGCCGACGATAGTCGTCTGAGAAATGTTGACGATGGCCGCCGCGGGGCTGGCCCCGAGATACCACAGGAACGCGAGGCTCGACATCGACGCCACCACTGACGAACCCGTGGGGTTCATGGTGAACTCATGGCGCTTTTCCATTTCGTTGACCAAAGCCCCGGCGCGGTTCGGGTTCTCAGAAACCCGCGCCTCGTCGCGCGCGTCGTCCAGTGCTTCTTCTAGCAGTACGCCATGCTTCAGGCGGGCAAGCTGGTGCGCGCCATGGAACATATGCTTGCCAAAGGCGCGGAAAGCGTCCTCATTCCAGCCCGCGCGCCCCTTGCGGTGGATCTTGCTGGTGCGGATTGATTGATCCGGCATGGTGGAAAGCCAGCGTTGCCAGATCGCGTCAAGCACCTGATCGTCAACCTCGGCATCAGCAAGCATCGCCTCGACATCAGCTACAAAGGTCGGGTTGACCTGATCCCGCAGGGCGCCCTTCTTGTTCATCAGCCCGTGCTGCACCTTGCCGGGGTGCTTGGCTTCCATTTCCTTGATGTGAACCTGCTGCTTCGCCTCAGTCTCGAACTGAGCGAAAGAGATAACCTGATCGTCGTCGTCGCGGACGGTCACGAAGTAGTCACCAAAGCGGGCGAGCGGGAAATACGGACCGGTCAGGCGGTTGCTTTCAAACTGCGCCCGCAGGGATTGCAGCTTGGAGGCCGCACCCTTTTCGTTGCGCTGTTCCGCTTTGCGCAGGGCTTCGTCAGCCTCGGCCACTGCGTCGGCCTTCTCCCGACCGGTTAAACCATCATCCTTGATGCTCTGCATGGCCTTCTTGTGTTCCTTGCGGGCGCGCTTGAGCGCCACCCTCATGGAGTGCTTGACGTTCTCCAGCACGGCGGCCTCGAAATCATCGCCCATAGCATCATACTCGGCGCGAATGTCCTTGTAGAGCTTCTGGAATGCGGGAGGCAGGGCGTCGTAAATCTCGCGCAGGACACGGTGCGACTTCCGGCGCCGCTGATCTTCCGCCACCTTGCGGTGCGCCCAATCCGGCGCGTGTTCGCCGTGCCGCGCCACTTCCTTCTTGGCCCATGTCGCATCGCTGCCGTCGTAGGCTTGCGTCGGGTCCACCTGCGCCAGCGTTGTGCGATGCATCAGGTCCATGAGGGTATCATTGGCCCGCGGGTCTTTGTTGCGGGACTTGAGCCAGCGTTGAGAAACGGTATCGGCGCGGCTGTGCCAATCGTTGCGCGTCTGGTCCATGTTCTCTTTGTGCTTGAGGTAGGACTGAGCCGCCGTCAGGCGCTTGCCAAGCTCGGCAAAGAGCGGACGCCCCGGCACCAATGCCAACAGCGAATAGTCGCCCTTGCCCGCCATCGCATCCGATAGCTTGTTGGAAACGAAGCCTTGCGGGTCTTTCCAGTGATCGGACCCAACCAAGCCTTTGAACTTCTCACGCACGGCACCGGCAGGGGCGCGCATTTCCGCGCTTTCAAGAGGGGAATAATTTTCCCCTCCCCGCCTGCCGGGGCTTGTCGGCCCACGCCCGCCCACCTGACCGGAGGCGATGCGCTGCATGGTCATAGCCGCAGAGTTGAAACCACGACCCCGCAGCAGGTTCGCCAGAGCGCCCAAGAAAGCCTCGATCTTAGCGAGCGCCGTCTCAACACCGCTGTAGCCGTCCCGATCAGCAGCCCATAGGCGGTACATTTCCGCGACCATTTCCTCGGACTGCATGGCCGCTGGCTGATCGGCGTAGCGCCCCAGCACGTTGTCGCGGATACCCTTGTCGGCCCGCGCCGCCCGGACAAGCCCGCGCCACTCGGCGGGGGTAAAGAGCCCATGGGACGTGTTCCAAAGCGTCGGGCTGCGCAGGGCATGGATGATCTCATGGCGCATGATGCCACGTTCATCAACGCCGCCAGCCGCGCGCACGGTGATACCTTTGTCAGCCTCGAACCGGCCAAGGATCTCATTGCCCGAGGTCAGGCTGACAAGCCGTTTGACCACCCGAACAGATACCTTGCCCGCAAGCCCGGACTGCTTGAGCTCGGCGTTCATGTCTTTTGTCAACGCGCGAACGTCGTTCTCGGTCACGGCAGGGTCAGCACCGCCGCCCCGGAACTCAGCGCTGGTCGTCGCGCGTCCTCCCACCTCGCCGCTGGCCACCTTGCCATAAATATCATCAACGGTCTGGAACCCCTTGCCGCGCAGGAAGTTGCCCAGAGCCTGAAGGAAATTCTTGATCTTGGCGAGCGGGCCGCGCCCTTTCCCATCCCAAGCCGCATATTCCTCCGCGATGGCTTCTTCAATCTGCCCCAGCTTGGACAGATCGGGATAGCGTTCAGCAATCGAATGCTTCTGCATCCATCCTTCAGCCGCTTCCGAAAGGGTATCCCATTCCTTCTCGGTGAAGAGGTCCATGGCCCGAAGAGCGTGGATCGCTTCATGATTGATGGTGTTCGCGGGATCAAGGCTGGCGCCAATCAGCATGGTCATGCCGCCCTTGCGATCGATCCGCAGAGCGCCCTGATACTCACTGTCAGGCTTTGCAAGCCGAAGGTTCACGTCCTTGAGGCCCATCTTGTTCAATTGGGCGCGCAGGGCAGGCAGTTCTTTGCGCAGCGTTGCGGCTGTGGCGCTCTTGTAGTCCGCATCGCGGCGGAAGAGCGACATCGGTTCCATCGCCGCTTCGCGCAGTTCGGGTGTGATGTCGATCGACCAGACGGGATTGCCTTCGTTCTGGTATCCGATGATGTCTAGAATTTTCTCCCGACCCACAGCGTTAATGGCCGCAATGCGAATGTTTGAGTAGGCTTCGCTTTCATTGCCCCGCTCCATGTCGCCTCTCGCCCGCGATGCGGAAAAGGCAAAACTTTCAGCTTTGTCATTGGGAACGGATTCCTCTATATTTCGAACGAACTCGTCAAATCCAAAGTTGGTAATAGCATCCAGTACACCGCCCGCTTCTTGGCCGTAGAATTTTTTGAAGTCCGGCAGGCTCTTATCCACCTCAACTCGCGCGCCGTACTTCTTCGCAAACTTGTCCACCGCGCGTTTGACCTGTTGATCGTAGGCAATCGCATATCCGCTGTCGGAGAACGTGATCTTCTGGCCTGAGACGGAACCCTCGGGCTGGGCCATGATCTGCTTTGCAAGGCTTGGGCCAATGAGGGCCGAAAGGGGCTTCCCTTCCAACTCGGCATTTCCCGCCGCCCCGTAGATCAGACCCTTATCATCCACCACCGCAGTGATGGTCTGCCCGTTATCCGCCATCTCAAGGTTGACGTAGCGGTGGCTTTCGAACCCTTCGGATTCTCCCGGCTCCCAGTTCACGCCCTCCACCACGTTCTGCGCGGCGCTATTCCAGCGCTCGGCCTGCATGTATCCGGGGGTCCATGACAAGCGGTCGTAGCCCTTCTCTGCGGCCTCCCGCAGAAGGCGCTTCACCATTAGGGTATAGGTGTGTTCCTCCTTGAACGGCGTGTCAGGGAGGTCGTCTGGTACGGTGCGTTCAGTGCCAAGGGCAATGATATCAGCTCGGATCGGATCAAGGCGCTCACGCGCATCACGGATCGCCTTTGCCTGCTCAAATGCGGCTTCCGGGTCGGAAAATTCAAAAGACACACCTTCGGCACGGTCGGAGGCAGGCACCTTGCCGCTGGAAACATAGTCCATCGCCAGTGACAAAGGGTCGAACCGCGCCCCAATCGGGCCTTTTGCAGCCGCGTTCAGCGTATCCCACCATTCCCGGCGGGCATTTGCTAGCGCCAGCCCACGCCGACCCTCTTCAGCTTTCAACTCGCGCCGACGCTCAGTGACCTCTGGTGCCTCTGTGCTTTCCCGCCACTTGCTGGCAAGGTCAGATTGGATTTCCTCGACAAACAGAACCTTCTCGCCGTCCGCGCCCTTGCGGTCTTTCACGCGCGCATGAACGACGATGTTCTCCTGCTCAAAGTGAGAGGACTGGACGAACGGGGACTTTGGACGCTGGACATTCGGGCTTTCGACCATAGGGCGCCCGATAGTCGGCTGAGACAGATCATCCAAAATATCTTGGTTAAACTTCTCCCATTGGCTGGCCGCAGACTTGTCGGTGCGGTTCTTCCCGATCTCATGCAGGTTCGGAACGCGCAACAGCACTTCCCGGTAGTTGTTACCGCCGTCTTCCGTGTATTCTTCGAACCGCGCAGGAGAGTACCGGCCATCGCTCTCCGCGTCCGCCAGAACTTGCTCCTCGATGTCGGCGTCACTCCAGTCCTCGGAAACCTCATCGTTCCGCAGCACTTCAACGTCAGCATCGAAACCATCCGGACGTTCACCCTGCCGCTCTTCGACCACTTCGATCTGGCTGTCACGGATGAAGGCTACCAGCGCCTCACGCGGCACCTGCTGGCCCTCTTGGCTATCCAGCCATTCCTCGACGCCTAGCCATTCGAGCTCGGCCTTTTTCACGCCGGGAAGTTTGGCAACGATGGCCTTCCAGTCTTTGGCCGGCGCCTTTACCTGCTTGGCCGACGATACTGCCTTCAGGAGAGGGCTATAGAACATATCGAGCGGACGCTGGTACAGCATCACGCTATCCGCATCCTCCTTGCTCTGGATCACGCTGAACAGCCGTTCAAACGCAGCATTGATGTCCTTGCGCTCCTGCCCTTCAGGGTAGGGCTTCACGTTGAGCATCTTGTATTGCGGCAGGTTGTTGTGCTTCTCGTAGGCGAGGAAGTCGTTGCGCGCGTCGATGTCCTGCAGGCGGTCATAGACATAGCTTTCGAAGGCCCGAGCCGCGAGCTCATGGTTGGTCGACCAATAGTCCTTTGAGGTACCTTGATCGATCTTCCAAGCCTCGGAGTAGAACTCCGAACGCACGGTCTTTTCTTTGACCTTTTCCGCCTTCGCATCATCAAGGAACTGCTGCGCCTGATTGCGCACCTCGATCGCGTTCTGAAGGTCAACGGCATAGCCATGCTGGCGGTTCTGGGTCCGGCCATATGCCTGCCGACCGCGCACCTCTTTGTAGACCTCGGCAATCTCCATGACCGGTTCGTAGAAAAGGAAGGTGGAGTATTGCGCCTTTGTCGGTGCTTCGACCTTTTCACCAAGGTCTTTGCCTGAACGGATCTTCTTCGCGGCCTTCTGGAACCGCTGCATCTGCTCTTCGGTCGCCGGTGCCTTCTTCTTTCCATAGCGCTGCTCAGTCGAAAGAACGCGCTCAATGCGCTCAAGATGTGTATTTACCTGCTCGATCTGCCGTTCTGAAATGCGCTCGCGTGAGGATTGATCCTCGGTGTACTCGGCCTTCCGCTTCATGATAGCGGCCATGAGATTCTTTATCTCGTTGCGAACCTCTTCGCGCATACCCGACTTGTAGAGGAACCCATGCGAAACGTAGTCCTCCTTGGGGGTCTTGGCGTCGTAGATCGGTTCGCCTTCGGCGGCATTGGGATTGCGTGGCTTCGCGCTACCGTCCTGGCGGGCGAAATAGTGGTCCATGGCGTGGAACCACTCATGCGCCAGAGAACCCGCCCCTTTGATCTTGGTGAGATTGATAACACCATAGTTGCGCTCGTAGTGCGCCCGCGCACCTTGCAGGCCATGACCCCGGGCCCCAAAGGCCAGCGCCATCTCGCCGTGCAGCGAAAGCGCCTTGGGCGGCATGTCGGTGATTTCCGCAAGATCAAGGAAGGCATCGAAGGCTTGGTTCAGCAAATGCTGGCGTTCTGCATTGTTGTTCCAGTTGCCGAACTCGACCCCACGGAATCCGAAGATGTCCATGAAGTCCTGCCCAGACACATCTCGGTCATTCTCGCGCCGTTGTTCGCCTACCCGGATAGCTTCCTCCAATGCCGGATGGATGCTGTCGTCAATTCGTAGCTTAGTTTCAGCGATTTCCTCGGCGTTCTCGGCCATGTACTTCATTGCGTCGTCTCGGGTTTCAAACCCACCTTTGACAACGGGGCGCTTTCGGTCGCTCACTTGGCGCACAATGGCGAAGTCGTCGCCCGCTTTCATCACACGGTGATTGCGCGAAACTGCGATGAACGGGATCGCCGCCTCAGCCGCTTCGCGGGTGTCGAAGTCCAACTGCCCGCGCATAAAGCCGGGGATGCGCCCATTCTTACTGCGGGTGTCGCTGATCGTGAACTTGCCCACACGCTCCTTATTGAAGGCGTCAGCAGCAATCTCACTGACCTCATATCGGCGCTGCGATGCTGGGCGTTCATCCTTCGGCTTTGAACCACGCGGCCCTGTGGGCGTAGAGGTATCTTTCCGCGCGCCACCGATCTTCTCGCCAAGGTCTTCAATCTTGGATGGCTTTTCTTTCGGGCTGTCGGGCTTGACTTCCGTTTCAGGTTCGGGCTTAGGCGCAGCCGCGGGAACATCAGCCTCTTCAACCTGTTTCGGCGCTTCCTCGACCTTCGCCTCTTTCTCGGTTGCTGCTGTCTCCTTGACCTCTTTGAGCTTTACCTCTTCCTTCGCGACAGAAGGCGTGTCGGTCTTTTCGGCGGCCTTCAGCTTGCTGTAGGAAATCGGCCCCTTCCAGCGGTCAGGGTTCTTGATCTCGGCGTCGAACTGATCGGAAGTCCATGTGGTCATGGCCCCCAAGCGAGATGCGCCAGACCCATCAGAGAACCCTGCCTCATAAGCCTTGCGAGCCTCCTCCTCAGTGGTGAACCCAAGCATGACTTTTTGCTCGTCAAAGTCGCCTGTCTCCGGCTCGATCTGGTCCACGACGAAGACGCTATCGCTGGCCTCATCGTCGCCCATGTAAAAGTCCACATGATCGCCGTCCGCGCCTACGGTGCCAAGGATGCGACCATAGTGGGCAGGCATGGTGACTTCCCATGCAGTTTTGCCGTCCGAGCCCACCTTTGAGCGGGTCGAGCCCTTCTTGTTCTCCACAGAGAGGTTCAGGCCGCGCCACTTAGCTTTGCCAGTGCGGTAGTTTTCCGCTTCGGCCTGCGCCGGGGTTGGATCGGGGGCGGTTTCCTCGGCGGCCTTCGCCACCGGTGCCGCTTCAGATTCCGGCTCAGCCTCAACCTCGAGCGCGGCCTTCACCTTATCGCCGTGCTTGCGAGAGAAGACGAACCCGCCCTCCTTCTCGTCCCATTTCAGAGAGACGCCGCCCACCTCCGGCGCCTGATCCTTGGGAACGCCCCGTAGAACAGCGGCTTTCTTGCGGATATTCTCAATCTGGGGCGCGGCTGTCGGTTCTTGTACCGGGGTTTCAGCAACATCAGCGTTTTCGATTACTTCCGCTTGGCCTGCATCAGTCCCGTCACGCCCTTCAATACCTTCTGCGCTTGCTGTTTCTGGGGCTCCGTCGATTTCGGATTGCTCAAGACTGCCTGCATCCGTTGCATCAGGCTGTTGGCTAGTTGAGTCTTCTGTGAGGGCTTCGGCGTATTGGTCTGCAAGGTCGGCACTCCGTTTTAATTGTTCCCAAATTGCATCTTCGACGTTGCCGCCGTTTTCATTTAGACGTGCGAACGTCTGGTCATACTCATTTTGGCCGAAAACTTCTCCGATACCAGTGGCGTTTAGCATCGCGTCCAGCCCATCCCGGACGGACTGATTGCGCTCAGCCTCGGTCGAAATATCAACATCGGGGCTCGGAATATTCCAGGCAGTATCGCCCAACCCTTCGGAGTCAACCTGCGCTTCGTCAGGAATATTGTCGAACGCTGGCGCTCCCACCGGGGAGGAACCACCCAAAGCGCCAGCGTTCTGCCCCGTGGTGCTGCCATCACCATCGGGATCTGGTGTAGGGCCTTCTGGCCCCGCATCTGTATCTTCGCCGCGCTCTGGCGGTGGTGTGACCAAGGCAGGCGCAGGCAAGCCAAGCGGCGCGTCCGGTGCATCCTGATCGACTTCATCTGTCGGTTCTTCGTCACGGCTGCGGGACAATGCACCTCGGCCACCGCCAAAGATACCACCGACAAGGCCACCTGCGACGGCGGATTCGACATATTCTTTCCGGGCATCGTCACCCGTGAG
>JBDVDE010000064.1:0-7778 GCA_039942135.1 Hyphomonadaceae bacterium | reverse complement strand
TAAAACCTATTGCGCGCTGTGTTCACGTCTGCGCCGCGGAATTCTCTACCGCATCGCTCGCGAGGAAAAATGCGATGCCATTGTGCTTGGCCATCACCGCGAAGATGCACTGGCAACCTTTATGATGAACCTCGTTCACGGTGGTCGTCTCGCATCAATGCCAGGGAAGCTTCTAAATGATGAAGGCGATGTAACCGTATTGCGCCCGCTCATTTCATGCAATGAGGCAGATCTGGCCCGCTACACCAAGGCCCTGCAATGTCCGATCATTCCATGCGATCTATGCGGATCGCAAGATGGGCTGCAGCGTCAAGTGATGGGCGAAAAGCTAGAACAGTGGGATGCAGAAATGCCCGGAACCAAGGCTTCCATTGCCCGCGCGCTTGGCCATGTCAGGCCCTCACACCTGCAAGACCCGGAACTCTTCGACTTTGCCAATATCACACCTCGCGGAATTGATCCCGATGTGATTTAGATCCGGTTGATCAACTGGATACAAAAAGGGTACGCATATTGTTCTAATAGGCGCGCGCTACTGTGTAACCTCGGCAAAAATTCCGAAGTGATCGCTGCGCGGACGACCATCATGCCCGAAACGCGAACGTGCCTCGATGCGCGCTGCTCTAAACCCTCCGTTTAGGCCAATATGATCGATGGTCAGTTCGCCCAGAGGTGCGAGTTCGCCGCGCGTAATAATTTCAAATGGGTCAAGTGCCTGCATCAATAAATCATAGGCCTCGCGGCTGCCATATTTTCTGGGAATCCGTTGATTGAAATCTCCCACCACAATAATGGGACGCTCACCTATTTGCGTCCGAAGCCATGGCGCAACCTGTTTCAGAAACGTCTTGTGATGATGCCAAGGCCGTGTCTTCTCTTCACTCGCAAGCTTGGCCATATGGTAGGGAATGCAGAGCCCTATGCAAAGCATCTCCTGCCCATCCAAATTAGTCACACCACCAATAAGCCCACCCAAGTATTGCAAACTTTCAGGAATGACGAGCGGCTGCCATGGCGCGGAAGACCAAAGAAGCACCAGTCTTTCGCTTGGCTTCTTATGCGCAGATCGATAACCGACATGGCTAATAACATGCCCGCCAAGAGCGTCGAGCGACACCTCATGAGCCTCGGTCAAACACACAAGGTCAGGATGCAAATCTGCAATCTCTGAAATAAGCGACGCAGCCTGCCAAGTGTGCGGGCCGCGTCGCTCGATATTCCAATTGACGACCCTTATGGTCATCGGAAAACACTAGTTCCGTGCTTTGTCGACGAGGCGATCATTCTGCGCCCAATGCATCATGCCGCGAAGTTTCTCACCAACTTCTTCGATCAGATGATCATTCATCCGCGCGCGCTTAGCATGGAAGCTTGGCGCACCCGCTTGATTTTCAAGCACCCAGTTTCGAGCAAATGTACCATCCTGAATGTCCGTGAGAATCTTCTTCATCTCGCGCTTAGTCTTACTGTCGACAACACGCGGTCCGGAAACATATTCGCCATACTCCGCTGTGTTTGAGATCGAGTAATTCATATTCGCAATGCCGCCCTCATAGATGAGATCGACGATCAGTTTGGTTTCGTGCAGGCATTCGAAGTATGCCATTTCCGGCGCGTATCCAGCTTCAACCAAGGTCTCAAAGCCAGCCTTGATCAGCTCGACAATACCGCCGCAGAGGACAGCTTGCTCTCCGAACAAATCTGTCTCGGTTTCCTCTTTGAAGCTCGTCTCGATCACGCCAGCGCGGGTGTTGCCAATAGCTTTCGAATAGGACAACGCCACGTCTTTGGCTGTGCCTGTTGCGTCCTGATGTATCGCGATGAGACCCGGCAAGCCGAAACCCATCTGGTATTGCGCGCGCAAAGTGTGCCCAGGCCCTTTTGGCGCGGAGAGAGAAATATCCACGCCATCCATCGGGCGAATAAGGTTGTAGTGAATGTTGAACCCGTGCCCGAACATAATGTGTTGTCCGGCGCGAACATGCGGCTCGATCTCGTTGGCCCAGAGCACAGCCTGAAGCTCGTCGGGGACAAGGATCATCACCACATCGGCCCATTTTGTCGCCTCGGCCGGTGTCATCACGGTCAGTCCTTCGGCTTCGCATTTGGCGCGCGATTTAGAAGCTTCCTGTAGCCCGACGCAAATATCGGTGACGCCGCTATCACGTGCATTGAGCACATGCGCATGGCCTTGAGAACCATAGCCAATGACGGCCACTTTCTTGGATTTGATCAGCGCAAGGTCTGCGTCTTGTTCATAGTATATGTTCATTATTGGGGGTTACTCCTGATTGGGTTGTTCTTGAAAATGTTGTTGGTGTGGACTAAGCAGCCGCCGGACTGGTTAGCCCTTTGCCGCCCCACGCTTGATGCTGAGCACGCCCGTGCGAGACAGCTCCACAAGTCCCAACGGGCGCATAAGTTCGCGGAATTGGTCGATTTTATCGCTTGCGCCGGTTAGCTCGAAAATGAAGCTTGCCGTGCCCGTATCGATGACATTCGCGCGAAAAATTTGTGCGATGCGCAGAGCCTCAACGCGTTTCTCGCCCTCACCCGCCACTTTAAACAAAGCAAGCTCGCGCTCGACACCGCGCTTGGATTTGGAAATATCTGTCACCCGCCCGACTGGCACAAGCCGCAAGAGCTGGGCTTCAATCTGCTCGAGCGTGTGCGGTGTTCCGGAGGTGACAATAGTGATGCGCGAGCGATGTTTACTCTCGTCCACCTCGGCCACCGTCAGGCTCTCGATATTGTATCCGCGCGCCGCAAACAGGCCAACCACACGCGCCAGAACACCCGGCTCATTGTCGACCATAACCGCCAGCGTGCGGCGTTCGATCTCCTCGTCTTCACGAGACATATCATAGGCGCTCGGCGGCGCAGCAATTGGCCCGGTCATGGCTGTTCTTTCTTCTCGAAATAGTCGATGCGGCGGCTCGTCAACTCCGCCCGAAGTGTGCTGGCGCGGCGTTCGGCATCTGTATGGTCTTGGGGTTTCTTGGTGGCCCCGCGTTCGATCACAGAATCCCAGTGACGCGGGTCAAGGTGATCTTGCAATTCAGATACGACCAGTCTCCGGCAACGCCGCAGGAAGTCGACATCAATCTTGTCGCCATCTTTGACGCTCACGAGCTCGAAATGAGCAAAGATCAGCGCGTCAAGAATGGGCGGCCGCGATCCACGAAAAGCAGCTTCTTTCAAGTCACCCTTATTGGCTCCGACATAGTTCGGAAAAAACAACCGGCCCCTGTCAGCCAGTGCAGACAACCGTTGCGCAGCAAGGATACGGTCAGCCTTGGCATCTGCATGAATTTCATGATGCTCGAGGCTTTCAGCCGCTGCCAGTGCTTCAATGGCCTCGTCACCCCATCGGATGCTCGCGCCATCCAGGCGCTGCCGTAGCGTCTCTTCCATTAAGCTGCGTTGCTTGCGCGTCTCACGGCTGGCCAAAAATGCGCCGCACAGGGCAACCAATGCCGACAGGACCGCCACCGCTGTTTCTCTATGGGCGTTCGCAAATTCCAATATCTCGTTCGTGTTCATTGTCTGCACCTCCTCATCGACGCAAGCGTGCGCCAACCCTGAGTAAACTGGTAACATTTTCCCCGAATTCACACCAGTTTCCTTCCTGCCTCATCGATCTCGTCGCCCGTAATCTCGGCGAGGATCATCTCATTATGGGCCGCCCCCGAAGGGATCATCGGCAGACAGTTCTCAGCCTTAGTCACCCGGCAATCGAAAATCACCGGGCCATCGGTCTCAATCATCTCCATAATTTTCGCATCGAGTTCATCCGGATGATCGCAGACAATTCCATGTCCGCCATAGGCCTCGGCCAGTTTCACAAAGTCCGGCAATGCATCTGAGTAAGAGTGAGAGTAGCGCTCGCCATGCAATAGCTGTTGCCACTGGCGCACCATGCCCATCCACTCATTATTCAGAATGAAAATTTTAACTGGAAGCTTGTGCTGCACGGCCGTGGACATCTCTTGCATCACCATCTGCACGGATGCCTCTCCCGCAATATCCACGACAAGGCTGTCAGGGTGAGCCGCTTGGACGCCGACGGCTGCGGGCAAACCATATCCCATTGTCCCTAGCCCGCCGCTGGTCATCCATCGGTTTGGAGCATCAAAATGATAATGTTGAGCTGCCCACATCTGATGCTGGCCAACCTCGGTCGTAATATAGGTGTCGCGTGTTTTGGTAAGTTCGTAGAGCCGCTCGATCGCATATTGAGGTTTGATTTCGGTCGAGCTGGCCTCGTACCCAAAGCAGTTCTTTGTACGCCACGTGTCGATTTCCAATTTCCATTTGTCGAGCGCAGGCGTTTTTCCTTTCGCTGCGGTCCAACCTCCAAGCAAGGCCACAAGCGCCTCACCCGCATCAGCGACGATCGGCAGGTCAACTGGCACAATCTTGTTGATCGAGGATGGATCAATATCAATGTGGATCTTTTTTGAGCCTGGGGAAAATGCGTCAATCCGGCCCGTCACCCGATCATCAAAGCGCGCGCCGACGCAAATCATCAAGTCGCAATCATGCATGGCATTGTTCGCTTCATAGCTCCCATGCATACCAAGCATGCCAAGCCAATCAGGATCCGAAGCAGGAAATGCACCCAATCCCATGATTGTAGAGGTGACGGGAAAACCAGTTGCCGATTGCAGCGCTCTCAAAGCTTCGCTCGCATCAGTGCCGGAATTGATGATGCCGCCACCCGTATAAAAAATAGGCCGCTTCGCCGTCCTCATCATTTTCACAGCTTGGGCGATTAGCGTCGGGTCCGGCGCGGTTTTAGGCGCATAAGTTGGTAAATTCACACTGTCCTTGCCCTGATAGGTCCCAGTCGCGAATTGCACATCTTTAGGAACGTCTATCACGACCGGACCAGGCCTGCCGGAAGTCGCGACATAAAAGGCCTCGTGGATGGTCTGCGCCAAATCTTCGACATCCATAACAAGATAGTTATACTTGGCACAGCAACGGGTAATTCCGACCGTATCGCATTCCTGAAACGCATCCGTACCAATCAAATGGCTGGGAACCTGTCCGGTAATAACAACCATCGGGATCGAATCCATCATTGCATCGGTAATCGGCGTGACCATGTTGGTTGCTCCAGGGCCCGACGTCACCAAAGCGACCCCGCACTTTCCTGTCGAACGCGCATAGCCTTCTGCTGCGTGGCCAGCGCCTTGCTCATGCCGCACAAGCACATGACGGATCATCTCGCCGCCTTCGACATGCAATGCATCATAAATTGGCAAGACCGCACCGCCCGGATACCCGAACATCACATCAACCCCCTGCTCCCTCAACGCGCGAATAATGATCTCCGCGCCAGTCATGGTCTCAGATGAGGCGGCAGCCTTTTTGTCTACCTTTGCTGCTTTGTCGGTCGCCGTTGTCATCAGTTTTATCCTTTAAAAGTTACGGCCAAAGAAAAAGGCTCCCTTGGGAGCCTTGAATGTCGCGCGCTTGCCTTGATCCCATTTGGGAAAAGCAAACGCTACATCACGAGTACGACAATTTTGATATACATAGTGGAGTTCCTAAGTTGAGAGAGGCATAACTTACCTCTCAACCAAGGTCAAGCTCCCTGTAAAGGGCAAAAATTACCTTTGTGCGTTTTTCCAAATCTTCGCTCGGAATTCTTGGCCAAAACGGAAACTGGCGACCTATCCATGTGAACTGCCGCTTGGCATACCGCCTTGTGTCGCGCTTGGCATTCTCTGCCGCATCTTCTGCGCTCATATCGCCGCGTAGATAAGCTGCAAGCCAAGGCATACCATGCGCTTTCATTACTGGCAGCTGCGGATCAAGCTGCCGCGTAACCAATGAGCGCGCTTCATCCATAGCGCCTTCAATCATCATCGCACCAAAGCGCCTGTCGATCCGCGCATAGAGTTTTGCACGCGGCGGCGTCAGAGCCACACCAAGCCAGTCGCCTGCGTCAAGAATCGGTCGGGACCGCTTGCCACGGAATGCCGAGATCGGTTTTCCCGTCGCCATCCAAACCTCATAGGCTCTTGCCAGTCTCTGCTTGTCACCGATCTTCAACGTAGCTGCAGTTTCTGCATCAACCTTCTCAAGCCTTCGCATGAGCCCTGCTCCACCCTCATCCCGCGCAATGCACCTGACATCTGCTCGCACATCTTCTGGGACTGGCGGAATTTCAGAAAGCCCTTGTGTGAGTGCGAGCAAATAGAGCCCGGTACCACCAACGATGATCGGCACTTTCTCACGACGTCTAATGTCTGCGATCGCAACGCCAGCCTCTTCAAGCCAATGACCGGTTGAATAGTAAGAGCCTGGATCAACATGACCGAAAAGATGATGAGGTACTGCCGATAGCTCTTTAGCGCTCGGGCGTGCCGTTAGAATGTTTAGGCCAGAATAGACCTGCATACTATCAGCATTGACGACTTCGCCACGATAATGCTCGGCTAGCCGGATCGCGAGCGCGGTCTTGCCGCTGGCAGTTGGGCCATGAATGAGGATTGCAGGATGCATAGGTTTAAGCGTAAAGCCATGTGCGAAGAGTTGAAAGAGGCTTAAAGCGGATATGCAAACAAACATCACATCCGAAACGCATTATTTGGTTGGCGTCAGCACCATGGCGGCAGACGCCTCGGAGTTGGCGCAGATACTGATCAGAGCGCTGAGCGAGACCGAGGGACAGGCAGAGCCATCAACACTTCGCATTTTATCTGGTGATCAATCACCTTTCGCTTGCGAGATCGCTTTCATGCCGTCGAAGAACACCCTCAGCCAACTTCCGAATGCGCTGGCCAGTTTTGACGGAGACTGGGCAGCGCTGCCCGCTGCGGGCCGGAAAAAGAAATTGCTGATTTGCGATATGGACTCAACCATTATCGCTGAAGAGTGTCTCGATGAGCTGGCAGATTTTGCCGGACTAAAGACAGAAATTTCAGCGATTACCGAACGCGCCATGGCGGGCGAACTCAATTTCGAAGAGGCGCTGACTACGCGCGTCGGTATGCTCAAAGGCCTAGCTCTGTCTGCCATAGCCAAATGTTACCAAGAGCGCATCCATTTGAACCCTGGGGCAAAAACTCTTGTCGCGACCATGCAAGCTCATGGTGCCAATTGTCAGCTTGTCTCGGGAGGCTTTACCGATTTCACCTCGCGCGTCGCGGCTGCGGCAGGGTTTACATCCCATCATGCCAACACGCTTATCAATGACGGGATCTCGCTCACGGGAGATGTTGGCATGCCGATACTCGGACGCGAGGCAAAGCTTGACCGTCTCAAAGACGCTGCAGTAGACCGCAATGTAGGGCTCGACGCCGCCCTGTGCATGGGCGACGGGGCCAATGATCTCGCAATGATCGAAGCTGCGGGGCTAGGGATCGCCTATCGCGCAAAACCAATTGTCGCCGCGCGAGCACATGCTGCCATCAATCATTCTGACCTCACAGCAGCCCTTTTCTTCCAAGGTTATGCGCGTGAGGAGTTCGTGGCGCCAAAAGAAGACTAGACGTCAAGCACGACCGACACGAACACGCTCCGCCCATCGCGAATAACGTGCATTAGCAACGGAACATTTGGTTGTGCCTCGGCAGCTTCGACCAGCTCCTTAAAGGCTCTCGCCGTTGGCACATCCTGAAACCCTGCTTCGACGATCACATCACCCTTTCGGATTTGCCCAAAGGACGGCCCACGCGGCGATACTGACAGCACCAAAGCACCGCGAACATCAGCTGTAATATTGTGGCGGCGGCGCGCAGCGCCATCAATGGCACCTGTTTGTA
>JBDVDE010000063.1:0-20636 GCA_039942135.1 Hyphomonadaceae bacterium | reverse complement strand
AATATGGCGTCACCTCCGGCGGCGTTGCCAATGGCCCGTGGGGCGTGCGGGAGAAAGTCCGCGAGAACATCAAATACGGCGCCACCGTCATCAAGTTCTGCGGCACAGGCGGCGTGCTCTCCAAGGGCACCAAGATCGGCGCGCAGCAATTCACCCAAGAGGAAATGACCGCCATTGTCGACGAAGCCCACCTGCTCGGCGTCAAAGTCGCCGTCCACGCCCACGGCACAGATGGCATCCAGACCGCGCTCAATGCCGGCGTTGACAGTGTCGAACATGCCAGCCTGATCGATGATGACGGCATCGCCCAAGCCATCGCGCAGGGCACCTATCTGTCGATGGATGTTTACGTCTCAGACTTCATCCTCTCCGAAGGCGAAGCGGCGGGCATCTTGGAAGAGAGCCTCGCCAAAGAACGCACCGTCGGCCGCGCCCAGCGCGAGCGGTTCAAAGCAGCCGTCGAAGCAGGCGCAAACATTGCCTACGGAACAGATGCAGGCGTCTATACGCATGGGCTGAACGGCCGCCAATTTGCCTATATGGTCGAGTGGGGCATGAGCGCGCTGCAAGCCATCCAAGCTGCCACGATTGGCAATGCCACCCTGTTTGGCCTAGAGGCCGACACAGGCTCGCTAGAGGTTGGCAAATATGCCGACATCATCGCCGTAGACGGTAACCCGCTCGAAAATGTCCGCGAACTCGAAGCCGTAGACTTCGTGATGAAGGGCGGCGTGGTCTATGTCGGCGAGGGCGCAGAATAGCGGGCGAGACGGGGGAGGTCTTCTGAAACGTCCGTATGCGTTGTGGGGGCGGGCTCTTCTTATCCGATAACCGGACGTTAGCGATACGGTTTCCGCTGATCCTCCTAGCTTACTGGCAGCAGTGTGAGTCTGGAAATTTACGCGTGATATGGGGGTCGGAAAGCCGCTTCAAGCACGTTGAAGATTGGGTTCAAAAACCAGCCAATTTGTACAATTCACTGGTCAACCTTCGATATTTAATTTGAAGATGGTCAATGTCTGCCTTGCGAGTAACGTAATTCCTATTGTGCGCAGCCGCATCGCCAATATCTTTTATACTATCCATCACTTTGTCCTGCCCTCTCGAAAATGTCAGATTAGCGGGGTTTTTGGCTTGATTAAGAACTCCATTCAGCGACAGGAATTTTCCGTTGGCGTCACGGATCACATGGTCCTTACAGGATGCAACGAAGGCTTCGATGAGAAGCGATTCCATAAGCCTGCGCATAAGTACAGCTGTCGCATCGTAGAAGCCGTAGGTGTAAGTGCCGTTTATTTGGCGAATGATGGATCGGATATATTTGCGGCTTGCCGAAACATCATCTGTGCTCAGAATTTCAAAACTGATCTCTGGTTCTTTTGTTCCGCTCGCGGCTTCGAATTTCTTAGTCAATTCCTGTCGTTTCACACGATGAAGAGTATACCCGTTTCCTTTCCTCACATATTGGCGATACTTTTGGGTCGCTCCTTCGGTTAGGTAAGAGGAGACTCTGGATGGTGTGGGGAGGTCTAATTCGTTAAAAGCACTTCGCACGCTACCCGAAGTGCACACCTCCACACCCTCGACTTCGGTGAAAAAGTAGACAATCAACTCTACTATCTTGCGATTTGACAGATCGTCATCCGTTTCCGCAAAGTCGACTATTTCTTTCAGTGTCACGCTTTGTCTCGTTCCCGCTTAATAATGTCATGGTTGAAGAGGTTCTCGCCTTTTGGGGTCAGAGTGATATTCGTGAAATTGGATTCATAACCAATTACATGTTCCTTATTTTGGGCGTTCCGCAGTGTATTCATGAATGAACCAGGTATTTTGAGCGACGATTTAAGTTCGTCAAAGCATGTGTAGATGTCATCACCGTTCAGTACCCTCTCAGCATCCCTTTTTGTTAGGAACTTGTAGAAAGCGATTACGCATTCTGTGTTGTTTTTGAGGGAAAGCGACCCGACGAACTCCTTTAGTCCATGTAAGTCCAACTGAGCGTTATACTTTGGTTTGTATCCCCCAGCCTTGGCTTTTGACTTTTTCACTTTAGGAGACTGTTTCAATGTTCCTGCCGGCTCCTTCTTCAGTGAAGGTTTTGATGTCCTAGCCTTTTTTCTGGGAGATGGTGGAGAAATAGACTGAGTCTCACCCGACAATATGCCCCCAAAATAATTTAACCCCCTTCGATTCAGAGAGTATCGGATGACGGCACCCTTTTTTCTTACACCATCTGACATGACGAAGCTTTTTGCTTTTCGAGATATTGCGTTTGAAACGTTCCCGGTAGTGACGGGTACAGCAAGCTGAGTTAGCATTTTACTTATGTCGCCGGTTGTCATTGCAGGCGACGATTGAAAGTACTTTTCATTGATGTAAAGGCACATAAGTACGCGGTTAACCACGTCATCTGAGTCGAGCACCTTGCTCTCAATCAGCTCGGCTTCCTCACAATCTTTCGCAGTGTTGATCAGCGTTGTGAGGTCGATAACTTGATCTTGTGGCGCTTCGTTTTTCGAACTTGTGTCTTGAGAAGCATTTTTTGCTCCTGTCGCTTGAGGCGCATTTGATTGAGTATCACCATACAATGAAACGACTCTTACAATCTCTTCAGGCGAACCAGAGATGGTGACGGTCGTGCCGTTCAGAAGTTTGATAGTTGCATCGGCCACATCACTGTCCTTCTAATAAGGTAGAATGGTATCGTTATTTAGATTTATTCTCGATTCAATGAGTTGCGATTCTCTAAAACTGATTCGGGCTACTCGTAAATGCCATGCCTAAATAGGAATGAGGTTCACAAATTTGCGCAAATTTTCGAATACACACATTTTTTTACCACAAGTAAAAACCAAATAGTAAAAGATTATTTTTCATAAGTGCCTATAATGCGATGTTTTATTGAGGGTTAATAATGTTAAAATATAAAGACTATTTATGTTTATTAGGCCGCAAAAGCATTTGAGACGAGTTGATGAAAAATTCAACGTGACTCTCGGCTTAGCCCGGATTCGTCAACGAGGCTGTCCTAGTTTCTTAAGAAAGTTGGGGTGTCACCGAAAGTTTGTAAGATCTAATGTCTGGTATTGCGCACCAAACAGTCTTCCCAAAAACAAAAATCTATCCCCACCCTGATCATCCCAGCCCATACTCCTCTCGTTCTTCATCGCTGACATGCGGGGCCTTGGCTTTGCGCGTCCAGACAAAAAGCGTGTTCCGGTCCGGCCGGAATTGGTGGAGGGCCGGGTTTCTGGAGGTTTGACCGGTCGTAACGTGTCCGGCGGGCTGAAGGCGGGACTCAAGGCGCAACCTGGACTCGGGCGGCTTTAGGGCTGTCGGGAGACAAGGCTCGGGGAGCGACCCGATAAGCCAGCGTCGATCTCGAAAAAAGACACGGGACGGTGCAGACACTGCGCCTTACCCGCCTTTCGCGCAAGCGCGAGGCATACCATCGGGCGCACATCTGTACCGTCTGAGCTTGTTTTGCCGTTATACCGCCAAGGGGAGACCCTGTGGCGCCGTTTGGCGTGCGCGCTTAGGCTTTCAGATCGGCCAGTTCGACCAGCTCCGCCACGGGCGCTTCGACCTCGCCCTCGGCCAGCATGAACCGCCAGAAGGCCAGACCGAACATCTCGCCTTGCGTATTGATCCAGTTCGGAATGCCGGGGTCCTCATGGGCAATCGCGATGCGGAAAGAGCCGTCGGCTTCGAGTTTGGTTTGTGTGCGGTTGAGCGAGACTTGCTCATGGGCATAGTCATAGCCCTGCATAAAGCGGTTCCACAGCACCAGATTCGCCGCGCGGCAAGTCGGCCAGCGTCCGGTGATGACCAGCGCTTGGCCCTCGCCAACGAAATACGGCGCCATGCAATAATGCGCGTCAGCCGCGGCCCAGCCCAGATTATCCGGCGTCGCAGGCGCGGGGAAATTGTTCGGCTGGAACGAGACAAAGCTCGGCGGTGTTCCGCCTTGTCCGAACGGGGGGCGCCCTAGCGTGCGTGAGCGCAAGAATGTGCTAACGCGGCCAATGCCTGCGGCAATGCTGTCGCCCGTCGGATAGGGGCGTGTCGGCGCGGGGCTGACCCGCTCGATCACCCATTCGGGGTTCTTCGCAGGGTTTGCGCCCGCGGGGGTTTCGTCCTCGAAATAGTGGCGTGTCGTCACCCGCGATGCACCTTCGGGAATGGCAATCCAGCCGCGCGGCTTTTCCGGCCCGCCCAGCCACAGCTCGAAGCTGTCATCCTCGGCGACGTCGAAATGGTCGTCATTGAGAACCGCCAGCGTTTCCGATGACATCGACCCGTCTTCCATGCCCGCCTCGATGGTGATCGAGACATAGACCGCGCCCTTCATCTTGCCGCGAATAACATATTCATGCGCGGCACTGATGGCGGCGTCATAATAGATGCCGTCCGGATTATCGCCAATATATTTGCGATCAGGGGTAAACATCTCCGCCATACGCGGATAGGCAGGGTCCGCTTCCATATTGCCGACAAGGGCACCTTCGAGCATGTGCATCATGGTGCGGTGGGCGAGGGAGACTTCCATCTCGTTACGCAAGTTCCACTCATCACTGGCCCAGCGGGTACGGACTTCGGTGAGGGTTGCAATCAGCTCGTCTAGGGCTTTGCCGGTTTTGGTTTCCATATGGTGTATCAGGTCTTCTTCTTGCGAGGTGGGGTCATAAAGAACAGGTTCGAATTTTCTATATGCTCGGCATACCCTTCGCGCTTGGCAGCCGAACGGCGATCCATCCACGGGCAGGAGGCAAACAGGAACAGAGCGAGCATGGCGACCCAGCCAATGCCGGTCCACGCATAAGCCATGCCGCCGGCAGAGAGGGCAAACAGCCAGAGCGAGAACCACATGGTCACTTCACCAAAATAGTTGGGATGGCGCGACCATGCCCAAAGTCCGCCTGTGTAAAAGGCCTCATTGGTCTCGTTGTTGCGTTGCTTCTTTCGGAATGTGCGCATTTGCTCATCCGCAATAAACTGGATCAGCGCGGCGGCAATACCAATCACTGCGGCGACATAATCAAGTATCTGGTTGGAATTGCCGTCGCCCGTCATCACAACATAAACCGGCAGCATGCCAAGGAAGACCATTACGGTCGGGAAGATGTTGATCCCCATCAGATTGGAAACGAACATGTATATTTTCGGGTTATTCGCCCGCATTTCCTGATAGCGCCAATCCTCATGCTCCAGACCCGGCCAGTCCCGTGCCCAATTGGTAGTGAGCCGGAAGGCCCAGAAGAAGATCACAATCAGCACCAGCGTTTGGCCCGTAGTCAGGCCGCCGCCTGTTGAGCCGATCCAGTAAAGTGCCAAAGCGGGCGGGATAACGGACCAATAAGGGTCGTAAACGCTTGCATTCGAGACATAGGCGCCAATCGCCCAAATGATGACTGTAGCGACAATATCCATCGCAAAAGCCGCCCAAAGAGGTGTTAATCCCTCCATATACCAGTGCGAAATTACCGCGCCGACAAGTGCGAGCACATAGGCCGAGGTCACAATTAATAGGGATCGGGACTTGCCATATGCTCTGTTTTTAGTGAGGTGCGAGTTCATTTAGGCCCTCCGAAAGGCATATTAGGTATGACTGAGACCACCAATAAAGGCCGATTCAAGAACCCCGTCGAGGCTGTTCTTGTAGGTACAAAAGAGCTGATACGTGTAAAGCCAAACACGCGACCGATCAATGATTCTGATCAGCTTGATGGTAAAACCTGCCTAATTACTGGGGCCAATTCGGGCGTTGGATGGGGTGTGGCCAAGCTCTGGGCCGAGCGAGGGGCAACACTGATCATGGCCTGCCGGACATTGGTGCCTGATCGTGCGGCCGAACTTCGTGAACTGTCTGGCAACCCCAATATCAAGCTATACGAGCTGGACTTAGGCGATTTCAACAAGATCGAGGCATTCGTCGCCAAGCTGAAAGCAGATGGTGTGACGCTTGACGTGTCGCTATTCAATGCCGGACTAGGCGCTGCAAAAGCGAAAAAGACTGCACTTGGGTTTGAAGAGCTGTTTCAAGTCAACTATTTGGCCAAATTCTACTTGGTAAACCGTTTGCTGGCAGAAGGGGTGATCCCGAATACGGCGATTGCGGGTAACCGAAAAGAAGGCGATACGGTTCACAGGATGATGTTCACATCGTCCGATAGCCATCGCGGCGCGCAACCAGTGAACACCGAGACACTTGGCGTGTTTACAGAATATGGAGCCAAGGGCGGGATCGCAAACTATTCCTATTACAAACTCGTGCTCAATACGTTTGCTATGGAACTGTCGCGTCGGTTGAACAAAGAGGGCGCGCCGGTGGATGTATCTGTCTTGCCGATCTGTCCAGGTCCGGTGAACACGAACATTATCCGCAATGCGCCGCCGCTCTTGCGGATTGTTTTAGGTGCTGTGTTTGCGGTCGGGTTTCAACATCCTGACAAAGCGGCTCCGCCATTTCTGTATCTTGCAACCGCCGATGAGGTGGAAGGTAAGACCGGGCTATATCTGCATATGAAGACAGAAAAGCCAATGGACGAGAGTTGCTATGACGAAGTGTCGGGGACGGCGCTATGGGCCCGTTCTGTAGAGCTGTTGAAGGGAATTGGTCGAGATATCTAGCGGGCCATTTTTTCGTCAAGAATAGGTGGGCGACAAATGGTCGTCGCGATATCGCCGTGGCAATCCATGTTCGGACCCGGCCTATCCAGACGCGTCGGACGGCGCCTATATCGTGCCGGCTTCAGGCGGGCGCAGCGCCGAATTTGGAATGTGGAGTGCATGCTCGGTTCCAAGCTCGAATGCCAAACGTCGAAACGTGAGAAGCGTTATGATCAGCATGTAAACGAAACCGAAGGAAACCCCATGACGCATTTCGGGTCCGGGCAGGATCAGACTCGTCAATAGCAGGATGGCGACCAAAGCTTGTTCAAGGGGGAGCCAGCCGGATTGATAGCCTCGGCGAGCCACAATGAACAGCGCTGGCAAAGCGATTGTCATCTCGTAGTAGAAGCCGTAGGGGGCAATCAGAAGGGCAGTTGCGCTAAGGGCGGCAAGACGCAGCTCTGTGTCTTTTGTTTTGTGCCAAACCCAGCCCACGGCGCACATCGCAATGCCAGCAAGAGCGAGACTCGCTGCAATGGCAAATTCACTGGGCACACCGACAAGCCGCAATGCCGAGAACAGGGTCACCATTTTAAACAGGGGCATCAGTCCGCTCTCGACGGAGCCGCCGACATTGAGGATCGAGTCAAAAAATGCGAACCAGCTTGCTTTTCCAGCGAGCAAAACGGAGCTGCCCCACAATGCGACACTTGCAAGGGCTGCGCTCATAAAGGGCAACCAAGCACGTCCGGCCAAATAGGCGATGGGCAACAGCAATCCAAGTTGCGGCTTGATGGTTAGCCCTGCAGCTGCAAGCCCGGCAAGTACAGGATGTTTGTGGGTTTGGGCGACTGCGAAAATGAGCAAAGCGGCTGTGAACAGGCCATTTTGTCCTGTAATTAGAGCCAAAAATACAAATGGACTTAGCAGCAAGGCGAGGAGTGTTTTGTTGCCAATATCAAGTTGTTTGAGGGCGGCTGAAAAAGCGGTGAGCCCGAGCGCGCACCAAATCAGATAGGCGGGGATGAATGCGAACAATCCAACCGGGCTGAATACGAGCGTACTATGGGGAGGATATTGCCAGGTCAGTCGGGAGGTCTCTTCGGCAGCGTCTGGCTGGTGGGCTTGTATCGCTGCGGGAAGACCTCCGGACGGATACAGCTCGGCGATATTGCCGAGCAAAACTTCGCGGCCGGCCGACCAAAACGCAACGAAATCACCACCAAAGCTAAAGGTGTCAGGCTGTACCAGTGCCATGAAAACATAGGTCGAAAGCTGGATGACACCTACCAGTATGAGGAAAAGGAAGGCCCGATCGGCTGTCAGATACCGATCGAGGCCATGTTTTGTGTTGTGCGTGTCCATGGGCGGGATATTGCCACGGAAAGGATAATTTTTGGTAAGTTCAGGCGTCCTGCAGATCGGCGACGGGCTTGATAGCAGGCTTTTCAGTCACCGCGTCAAAGCGGGCTTCATAGTCTGGATCTTCGGTACCCATCACTTTGTCCCAAAAGGTGAAATAGAAGGCATAATTACCATGCGAGCGCTCATGGTGGAGATCATGATGGGTCACAGTGGTGAAAATGTTCAATCCGGGAATGCGTGTCCAACCGCGAGGGAAGACTTCATACCCGCAATGGGCAAGGGCATTGCGGGAGGTTTGGATCAGCATGCTGGCGATAAAGGCGGTAAAATGCATTGGCACGATGAGTTGAAAGACTGGAACGAAGAGATAGACCAGAACCGCTTCAGAGGGAGAAAACGAGTAGGCGGTGAACGGGGTCGGGCTATGCGAGCGGTGATGCTCTATATGAAAGAACTTGTAGAATTTTGGCAGATGCATGAACCTGTGCGACCAATAAAACCATGTATCTAATCCGATGGTGAACAGCAGAACCGATAGAGGGATCATCCAGATTGGATAGGCATTCACGTCAGAATATTGCTTGAAAGGGCGGACGCCGAGCAGGCTCTCCAATGCCAGATTCACGAACGTGTAAGCGATAATAAATACGAGAATGGTAATGAACGAGTTTTTCAATTCGCGTAGAATCTGCCTGTTCAGTAACTTGGCCGGTGGGCGTTTGCGGATAAGGCGGTTCTTCAGGACAGGTCGAAGCAGGACCCATGTGATAAGGAAAACTCCGACCGTTCCGATGAGGTAGCGTGCGCCCTCAATGCGAATGCCGGGCAGTAGGTTGCTGGCGAGATTTGAAAAATATTGTGCGATGAAGTCCATTGGGTGATCCTCTTGTGTTGAGGATATAAAAGCGGAACTGGACGCTCCAATCTGCGCATTTCTAGACAAAACCTACTCATTTTCGAAAATGCAGAGGGTTTTTCAGTTTTGATCAGAGAGCACTATTGCCCTGTACTCACTGGGTGTTTTACCTTCGGCGGCCTTGAAAGCCCTGTTGAACGGGGCGAGGGAGGCGAATCCAGCATCCATCGCGATGGTCAAGATCGGCAAGCGGGCCTGTTCGATATCGCCGAGCATACGTTTGGCATAGTCCAAACGAAAGCCGTTCAGGAAGCTGGCAAAGTTGCGGTGGCCCATGCCGCGATTGATGAGGGCACGCAGTTGATGCTCTGTTGTTCCCACCTTTTCGGCAAGCGCCCCGATGGTTAGCCCGGTTTCCGCCCAGACGCGTTCGGTCTGCATGATTTCGAGCAAGCGATTATGTACTGCTTTGTCTTGAGGCCGGATGGCTGGAGCAGGGGGCTTGCTCGCCTGAATTGGTTCGAAAGTCAGTATTTCGGGATGGAGCTTGGTTGTCCAAAAAATAAGTGCAACCACCGCCGGGATGGTAATTGCAGCCGTGTACGGGATGACCAGGCTTCCGTAACCACCGATTTCGAGGAAGTTTTCGCCAATTGTGGCTGTGAGTGTTGCCAAGGTGAAAATGGCCAACATGGCGATCCTTACACGCCTGCGCGGTGTTACCAAATCATCCTTAAAGCCAATGATAATAACCCACGCCAAATAGCCGAATAAGATCAGAGCAATAAGGTCTGAGGTCCAGGTAGGGTAGCTCGGGGGGACCTGGTCGATCACGCCAAGCCATCGCAATCGCCAAGGGAGGACGGAACCTGCCGCTGCTATAAGTCCGACCCAATGAAGCGGGCGTGGGCGAAAATTTTCTTCAAGCAATGCCAGTGCTGCCCACCAAATTAACGGGATAGAGAAAATATCTAAAAACCGAATGAGGACGAGGATAGGTTTTGGAAGGCCTGGCAGTTGGAGAAACAGCATCGCCGTCGCAAACAAAGCCAGCGCGCTATATTTAGCCACGAGCAATCGCCGAGCATCTCTTAAAACAAGACCGATATAAACCGCGATGAGCGTGAGTGCGCAGATTTGAAGGCTGATACCGAGAGCTGTCATGGACCCGCCTCGCTTCGACCTATTCCTTGTCGTCTAGTTTGACGCCGTAGAGTTCTAACCGGTGATCGACCAGCTTATAACCGAGTTCCTTGGCGATAAACGTTTGCAAACGCTCGATTTCCTCATTGTGGAACTCGATCACATCGCCAGTGCGTACATCGATCAGGTGGTCATGGTGCTCGCTGGGGACTTCTTCGAAGCGGGAGCGGCCATCTCGAAAATCGTGCCGTTCGATAATTCCGGACTCTTCAAACAGTTTCACAGTCCGGTAGACGGTCGCCAAAGAGATTGAGGCGTCGAGCGCATTTGCGCGTCGGTGAAGCTCCTCGGCATCGGGGTGATCATCGGACGATGATAGCACGCGCGCAATGATACGCCGCTGCCCTGTCATCCTGAGGCCTTTATCAATACATAATTTTTCGACTCGATCCATAGCGCATAAATGCCTTGAAAGGTTACGGAAGTCCAGCCCAGTCTCGTCGCATCAATATTGCGTCGATGGCCGGACCGTTTTGAGTTTTATAGTAGGCTTTACGGCGGTTTTGGCTGACAAAGCCCGCTTTTTCATACAGTGCCAAGGCAGCTTGATTGTCTGCCGCTACGTCCAGCAGAAGCTCGTCTACGCCGCGGGCCGTTAGCTGGGTTTCTATTTCTTTCGTGAGTGCCGAGCCGATGCCGCGTCTTTGACTGTCTGGCGCAGTTGCTATCGTCAGAATTTCAGCCGTGTTGCCGGTATGTTGGGCAAGAACAAAACCGGTAATCTCGTCATCAGACCCCAAGCTTGCAATTGCGCGCGTGGTGCGTTTGGCGAGTTCCGAGGCGAAACTTTGTGCGCTCCACGGCCGTTCGAATGCAGCGGCATGGATGTGTGCAAGTTTGTCGGCGTCGCGCGGTGTAAGGGGGCGGAAGACTGGCACGGTCTATGATTTGGGCTTGGGTTTGTGAATCTCGGGCGCGCGGGCATAGGCCGGCTTTGGCGGATATGAGGCTGGCGCCAGTCTCGCCGCTTTTTGGCCTGCCCATGCAGCACGCGGTGTCGCCATTTCGAGGTCACGCATGTCGAGCGAGGTTTCGGGCGTTTCAGTAATTTCAGTTACGCCGAGACCTTCTTGTAGTTCTTGGGTCCACCATGTCCGGTCGGGTGGGCGTTTTTGTGCGGCGAGGGCACCGCGCGCAGGGCCGATCATTTCAGGTGGCAGCCCGGCTTCAAGACTGGTTAAACCGATTGCCGGTATGTCGAGTGCCAAGGCGAGGCCTCTGGCAAAGGCGACCCCGATACGGATTCCAGTAAAGCTACCCGGGCCAGTAACGATTGCCAGGCGGTCAAGGTCAGCCAATGAAACGTCCGCGCTGTCTAGTAGCTCTTGCACCATTGCGGGAAGGCGACCGTCTTGGCCGCGGGCCATCGTTTCTTGTGCCTCGGCAATGATTTTGTCTTCGCGCACAAGAGCGATATCGCAGGCAGCCTCCGCCGTGTTCAGCGCCAATATCAGCATCGTGTGTTGTCGCTCCTAGAGGATCGCACAGGCTTCGTCGAATTCAAGGCGCGGTAACCGGTCGAAGATGCCCTCTGGATCGCCGTGACCTAGATTGCAAATCCAGTTCGTCCGCCAGCGTTTGCGCGCACCCGTCATAAAGGCTTTGTCGACACCTGCCGTATCAAAGCCAGAGAGTGGTCCACAATCAAGCCCGACAGCACGAGCGGCCATCAGGAAATAGGCGCTCTGAAGGCTGCCATTCCGGAACGCATTGACCTCGCGATGATCTTCATCGGCAAACCAGTCTTTCGCAGTCGGCATGTGTGGAAACAGATCAGGCATCTTTTCATGAAAATCGAGATCGTGCGCGATAATCACGGTCCAGGGCGCTGTCATGGTCTTCGCCACATTCTCATCAGCTAGGTGCGGTTTCAGTTTGTCGCGCCCCTTGCCGTCCATGGGGAGAAAAATGAATCGCGCGGGCGAACCGTTAGCGCTGGTTGGTCCCCATTTAGCCAAATCATAAATCGCGCGCATCATCACTTCTGGAACAGCTTCTTCCTTCCAGCTATTATAGGACCGTGCCCGCCGGAACAGTGTGTGAAGTGCAAGGTCATTAATCGGATCGGCCATATGGGATCTCCCTGACGGTTGTGATGTGAGAGAGCCATATCGTGCAGTGTGGTGTGGGGCAATGGCGGACGAGAGCAAATGCGTGGACTGTTTGGGCGAGTGGGGCGGACAGACTTGATTAATCATATCCACGATCGTCTTCAACATTGAAGAGAAATGCTTAATTTTCAACTGCTAGGTTTGTTCTTTTAGGAGACACTCATTTTGAGGCGGCCCCGACCCGACGGCTTTGCAGAGGCAGATTTAAACAGAACGGTTTTTGGCCGACGGATTGGATCATTGCGCGCGCCTAGAGTGCAGCTTCAACGGCCGTCACTTCAGGGACATAAGCGCGTAGCATGTTCTCAATGCCTTGTTTGAGCGTATAGGTCGATGACGGGCAACCGGCACAAGCCCCACGCATAGCGAGATGCACGATGCCGGTTTCCGGCTCAAAGCGATGGAATACAATATCGCCGCCATCTTGCGCGACGGCAGGACGAACCCGCGTCTCGATCAGTTCTTTGATTTCGGCGACGATTTCAGCCGCTTCGCCTTCATATTCGCTGGTGTCTGTATCGGCGTCGGCAGTATTGCCATCGCCAAGTTCAACAACGGGCAAACCGGCCATGAAATGATCCATGATCGCCGCAAGCGCCATCGGCCGGACATGTTTCCAGTCGCTATCAGGTGATTTGCTAATCGAGAGAAAATCGCTCCCGAGAAACACCCCTGTCACGCCATCCACGTGAAACAGCGCGCGCGCGAGGGGACTGGCCCCAGCGGCTTCTAATGCGGGATAATCGAATGGTCCGGCAGTACCAGCGACTTGCTGACCGGGTAGGAATTTCAGCGTGTCCGGATTTGGGGTGGGTTCGGTCTGGATGAACATTGGGCGGCTTTCTAAAGGCGGTCTTTTGCGACGAGTGAACCAATATGGGTGCGCAAGGGCGGTCAATCAAGCTTTTCGCTAGCGCGCAGCAATACTGACGTCGACGTGTCTAGGGGGCTTGGCCGACGATTGTCGGTGTACTCTCTGCATTGAGTTTGGCGATTGCGTCCACCGTTGCAGTCTGCGCTTCACTTAGTCGGAATGCGAGGATCGCAGGATGATTGGCACCAATAAGGCCGTCACTGCCCTGATTGGATACAAAGAGTGGCTTGAGATTGGCAGCGCTTCGCCATTTGTTCAAAGCCACGTCAATCTCGGTTACAGCCGAGTGTCTCTCGAGCGTTGCAATCTCGCGGGTTTTGATAGCGCTTAGCAATTCGTGGGCAGCGTGCGCGCGTGCTTTGCCATGATAGACCGCAGCGACCGCTTCTCGGCTGGCGAGCCAACCATCGCCGGGTGTGGAGATATCGGACAGTTCCAGACCCGCCTGTGCAGCCCATCCCAGCGTCATATCCATTTCGAGTTTCAGGAAGTCCAGACCTTGTGGACTTCCGGCGACACCGCCGGCAACGCGATCATCATAGCGCATAAGTGCCTCGCGGGCAGCTTGCAGGCGGGGCGTTGCTTTTAAGCTGTCATCAAAATTGAGTAGCCGTTCAGCTGCCACCAGATCTTGATCACGTTGGCCTTCGAGGGCGGTCAGGGTTAGCCGTGCGTGATCGGCGATGCTCGCGCGCAAACCTTCCTGCCATGCGGGTAGAGCGGTGAGCTGAGCCTGTGGATGCCATGGGTGACGATCACTTGCCCATCCCGGGCCATCAAGTTCACGCCCCAAAAGGGTGGCCGATACACCGATATCGCCGGCAGCCCAGTGCCGGCCGGTTTCCAGGCTGACGGGATCATCATTGATTTGGTGGTTCATAATCACAGTTGCAGGATAGGCTGCGATAATACCAATAACGAGTAGGATTTTAGCGCCGAGGATAAACGGTTTGATGGTCAGCGGTTTACGCGGAGACTTTTGGGCAGGCGAATCTGTACGGCGAATGATTGGCGCAATCATTGGACCGTCATATTCTACCGGCGTGATCTCGATCTCTTCGATCGGATCATCGTCATAATCGCTATCTGTGTCTGACTTTGCTGACATTGTGTCTCACGATGGTTGGACCGTATCTATTGGTCGGTCCAAAAGTATGAACAAACCGTTTACACTCTAAACTTGTCGATAAGTTGACGAAATTTTGTGCCATGATTCTGCAGCAGGAACTACCGAGACAATTGAAAAGGCGGGCGCATAGAATCTAAGGGCGCCAGAACCCCATGATCTGCCGAACTTCTTCAATGATTGGACGAGCAATCGCATCAGCGCGTTCGCCGCCATCCTTGAGAATACGGTCAATTTCGGCGGGGTCGGCTAGAAATTCACGCATTTTCGCGGTGATTGGCGAGAGATGCCCGACGGCCAAGTCGGCCAAAGCAGGTTTGAACGTGCCAAAGCCTTTTCCGCCAAATTCTGCGAGCACGGCGTCCGTGTCTGTGCCTGTCAGAGCGGCATAGATACCGACGAGATTTGCGACTTCCGGGCGCCCTTCGAGGCCTGCCGCGTCGGTTGGCATATCGCCGAGCGTGTCGGTTTTGGCCTTTTTGAACTTCTTCGCCATTGTGTCGGCGTCATCGATGAGATTGATGCGGGAAAGCTCTGACGGGTCTGATTTCGACATTTTCTTGGTGCCGTCTTTCAGGCTCATAATCCGCGCGCCCGGGCCCTTGATGAGGGGTTCGGGCAGGGGAAAGAAGCCCGGTGCATCAAAGTCGCGATTGAAACGGTCGGCAATGTCGCGGCTTAGCTCAAGGTGTTGCTTCTGGTCTTCGCCCACGGGAACGTGCGTTGCTTTGTAGGCAAGAATGTCGGCGGCCTGAAGCACGGGATAATCAAACAGGCCAACCGAGGAGCGCTCCGCGTCTTTGCCGGCCTTGTCTTTGAACTGTGTCATCCGCTCCAACCAGCCCATGCGGGCCACGCAGTTGAAATACCAAGCAAGCTCCGTATGTGCGAGCACGGAAGACTGGGCGAATATGATGGATTTTGCCGGGTCCAAGCCGCAGGCCAAGAAGGCGGCTGCAATCTCGCGGGTTTGTTGTGCCAGTGTTTTGGGGTCTTGGGCCACCGTTATCGCGTGCAAATCCACGACGCAGTAAATGCACTCATGGTCTTCTTGCAGGGCGACGAATTTCTTCAATGCGCCGAGATAATTTCCAAGGTGCAGCGCACCTGTTGGCTGTACGCCGGAGAAGACACGTTCGGGGCCGGAATAGGTTTGAGTTTGATCTGTCATGACAGGCGGTTTACGTCATTTTGATGAGGGTGCAAGTCTCAGCCGCGTTTCAATGCGCCCAAAATTTCGCTGATGCGCACGGCGCCAAACAGAATTGCGGCTATGCCATAGGCGATCATTGCTCCAAAAATCACGGTAATCATCGTGAAAAACTTGCTGTCAAATGCGATGCTTCTGACGAGTTCCAAATTGACGAGACCCAATTGTAATACGCCGCACATGACCAGCACAGCCAAGACGACCCGAACCATGCGTCCCATCAAGATAGGGCCTGGCCGGTACCAGCTGCGTTTTGCGAGTGTGCTGCTTAGAAGCAGAACATTGATCCAAGCGGCGATGCTGGTAGCGACGGCTAACCCCGGGAAGCCCAAGCGGCCTTGAGCTTGCAGCCAGAAGAATAGTCCGGCGCCAAGCACTGTGTTGACGGCAACGGAGATCAGGGCATAGCGCATCGGTGTTTTCATATCTTCGCGGGCAAAGAAGGCTGGGGCCAATACTTTGATGAGAACGAAAGCGGGGACGCCCCACGCATATTGCACAAGAGCAAGGCCCGAGCGGGCGGCATCTTCGGCCAAGAATGCGCCACGTGTGAATATGCCTTCGACAAGGAATGTCGGCGCAATGAGTAGCGCAGCTGCGGCGGGAATGGTTAGCGCCATTGCCAGGCCGATGCCTTCGTCCATCATTTTCGCACCGCCAGCGCCATCTTCGCGTCGCGCGGCTTTTGAGAGGCGAGGCAATATGGCGACCCCGACCGCGACGCCGACCAAGCCCAAGGGCAGTTGGTAAAGCCTATCGGCGTAATAAATCCATGTTTTGGCCCCAACCTCGTAACTGGCGAGCCATTGGCTAACCATGATGTTGATCTGGGTACCAGATGCAGCAATCGTACCCGGCAATGCGAGAAGTAATATGTGCTTTACGCGCGGGGTCATGCGCGGCAGGCCGATCAAAGACAGACGGACAGAGCGGCGGCGAACGCCCCAGTATAAAAGCGCCGCTTGCAGGACACCTGCCACGAGCACTGCCCATGCTGCTGCCTCCGCCACGACGACAGGCGAGAAGCTGACAAATGATGCGCTAATCAGGCAGATGTTCAGAATGATGGGAACCCCGGCGGATAGGATGAACCGGCCCGCAGAATTGAGGACGCCTGATAAGAGCGCAGCAATCGACATGCATGTCAGATACGGCATCGTGATCCGTGTGAGGAAAATGGCGAGATCGAAGTGGACGGTGTCGTCGGCTTGCCCGCCATGAAAAACGAGGAGAATCCACGGCATGGCGAATTGGGCAATTAGAGTGAGCAGTGCCGTGGCAGCAAATAATACGCGAAGGGCTTCATCGGCGACTTTTTGAGCCGCTTCGGGGCCTTCTGCTTCATATGTTCGCGCATAAGAAGGCACGAAGGCTTGGGCGAATGCGCCCTCAGCGAAAATCCGGCGGAAGAGATTTGGAAACATCAGAGCTGTTGCCCAAGCATCCCCGATCGGACCGGCTCCAATCCGCGCCGCGAGAAATATATCGCGCGCAAAACCGAGTATCCGACTGGTCAGTGTGAGGCTCGCTTGAACCAGCGTGTTTCGTGCAAGGCTCATTATTGGTTGCCCTTAGAAATTGTCCGAAGCCCGTGCTCGCGCCAATTTACGAATTGGCGTTGCAGGTGCATCAGGTTCTTCGCTCGACAATATGGCCAGCAAATGTGTCTTCAGTGTTTCTTTCAAGGCTTCGTCTGTCAGCTTTTGCCCATCTTTTGTTTGCACATAAAACGCATCAAACACCCGTTCGCCATAAGAGCCAACATGAGCGGAATGAATGGACAGGCCGTGTTCGGCGACCACACGCGCAACATCGCGCAACAGCCCCGGACGATTGCGTGCGGTCACGTCAATGACTGTGAAACGGGTCGAGGCGAGCGCATCGATATCGACGGCCGCTTGTACAAGAAAGGCGGCTTCGCGCTGCCCGCGTTTGGGAGATTTCAGCTCGCGTGGGGCTTCGCTTTGCTCGAACACATCTCTCACGCCTTTGATGAGGCGCTCGAGCCGACGCGTTTCTCCACCGGCGAATGGCCCGCCATCTTCGTCCTGAAGCGTGAATACGTCGATAATATAACCCGATGCGCTGGTGAAAACCTGAGCGGAAGCAATATCGGCTCCCTCGGCGGCTATTTGACTGGCGAGATCAGCGAAGAGGCCGAGCCGGTCAGGTCCGGAAACAAGCAAGGTGACCCCGCCGCCATCTTCGCGGACATGCGTGGTGACGGATATATCTCCGGTTTGGCTAAACAGTTTCGCATGGCTTGCGAGCGTATCGACCTCGAAGCCTGTCCAGTAGGCTGGCTCCATCTGAATCATGGCTGGGGGGAGGTTGCCGATTAGGTCTGTAACCTCGCTGCGGCGGGCTTCAGCACGTTCGGCAAGATCGACAGCCACGGAGCCTTCGTCTGTTCGCCCTCCGCGTAAGGCCGCCACGGTGTTAAGGTGCAGATCAGAAAGCAACTGACCCTTCCAGCCATTCCAGACTTTCGGGCCGACGGCGGTAATGTCCGCCGCGGTTAGAATGTGCAGAAGACGCAGGCGTTCTGTGTCTCCGACAAGGGACGCGAAATCAGCCACAGTGCGCGGGTCGGAAATGTCTCGCTTCTGGGCCGTCTCGCTCATTTCGAGATGGTTACCGACCAGCCAAGCAACGAGCTCTGTTTCAATTTTCGACAAGCCCAGACGTTTGCAAGCTTTACGCGATGTGCGCATGCCCTCGATTTGCTGGTCGCCTTTGCCTTTGCCTGTATCATGGAGCAGCATGGCCAGATAAAGTGCACGGCGGTTGAGAACTTCGCCAAAAATGCTTGTGACAAAGGCATGCTCGGTGCTGCGACCATGTTCGATGTCGGACATAACTTCAATCGCCCGCAATGTGTGCTCATCGACGGTGAAGTGGTGATACATGTTGAATTGTGTTTGCGCGACGATGCCGCCGAATTCCGGCAAGAATTGGCCTAGAATTCCTGTCTCGTTCATTTTGCGTAGGAGGTCGGCAGGATAGGCCGAGCCAAGCAAACAGGTGAGAAACATCGCGCGGGCACCGTCGGACTTTCGCATGTCACGGCGGAAAGATTTCACAGAACGTGATACGGCCGACATGGCATCGGGATGAATGTCGATCTCTTCTTCGGCTGCAACAACGAACAGGCGTAGCATTTCTTCCGGGTTGTTTTCGAACACATCTGTTGTGGTGACCGAGAGCCGTCCCGTATCCACGACGAAGGGCGTATTGGGGACAGGTGTCGGCGCAGATTGGGGGATAAAGCGGCGTAAGCCTTGCGGTTTTTTCTTTTGGGCGGCTTCAAGCTTGGCCGCGATGATTCGGGTTAGACCGCCGACATCCCGCACGGCGAGGAAGTAACGTTTCATGAAGCGTTCGACCCCAAGGCGTTCTCCGCGGTCCTCGTACCCAAGTCGTTTGGCGAGTTCAGGCTGAAGGTCAAAACTGATCCGTTCTTCAGGGCGACCTGTCAGGAAGTGTAAGTGGCAACGTACTGTCCACAAGAACCGGGCGGCGCGAATGAAGACTTTGTATTCGTGCGGGGTCAAAATTCCCTTGTTCATCACTTCTTCGAAATTCGTGCCGCCATGGATATGTTTGGTGATCCAGAAAATCGTTTGAAGATCGCGAAGTCCGCCTTTGCCATTTTTGACATTTGGCTCAACCACATAGCGGACATCGCCCTGTTTGGCGTGACGTTCGTCGCGTTCGGCTAACTTGTCCGAGATAAATTGCGCATCCTCGCCATTGACGCATGCTGTTTGGAATTGTTCGAGAAGGTCTTCGCTTAGGGCCTGGTCGCCGACGAGAAAGCGGGCATCGAGCAGGGAAGTCTTGATGGTCACGTCCGTTTTCGAAAGTGATAGACAATTGGCAACCGTGCGAAAGGCGTGGCCGACTTTAAGCCCCATATCCCAGAGCGCATAGAGCATATATTCGATGACGCTTTCGGCCCAAGGGCTCGCTTTGTATTTACGCAAGAACAGGAGATCAATATCAGACGAGGGGGCCAGCACAGACCGGCCATACCCGCCTGTCGCCAGCACAGCGAGTTTCTCGCCTTCAGTCGGGTTGCGCGCACGGAAAACATGTACGGTCGTATAGTCGTAAAGTGCGCCGATCACCTCGTCTTGTACGGCTGATAGCAATCGGGCGGTGTCTAGACCGTCGGCACCTTGTTGCAATCTTTCCTGAGCAATCATTCTGCCACGAAACAGAGCCGCGTGAAGTAGATCGAGAACGCGGGCGCGGGCTTCTTTCTCATTGCCGATATTGTCGAGCGCTGCTGCCGTGAGTTGAACACGTAGCTTGCGGCCGTCGAGAATATCCTGAAGCAGCCATGGCTTCGGCTGACTGCGCGCGGCAGGGCGATTGGCGAGTGTCGGTAGAGCGTTTGGATCAGCCATATGGCTTCAATAGCGCACATTATAGGCATGCGTCACCGCTTAATTGCGGTTTGGTTTGCCCGATTGATTAAGTGTCTTGCGCGGTGCCTAGGGATTTAAGTTTGTAGACCAGTTCGAGTGCCTCGCGGGGGGTGAGCAAGTCAGGGTCGGTTTCGTCGAGCAATTTGTCGGCTTCAGATGTGGCGGCGGGCTCGGCTAAGGTGTCAGATGTCGCAGCACTCGCAGCAAACAGCGGTAGGGTTTCTGCACGGGCTGGATCAGCTTCGAGGGTTTTAAGGACACTCTCGGCGCGTTTTACAGCCGCTTTGGGAAGTCCTGCTAGTTTGGCAACCTGTACCCCGTAAGAGCGGTCGGCCGGGCCGGGCTTTACGTCATGTAAGAAGACCAAACCTTCTTTCCATTCTTGTGCACGTAATGAGACATTGGTTGCGGCGTCCATTTCTGCCGCAAGCGTGGTGAGTTCGTGATAATGGGTGGCGAACAAGGCTCTACAGCCATTGGTGTTGTGTAGATGTTCGACCGCTGCCCAGGCGATGGCCAAGCCGTCATAGGTTGATGTGCCGCGTCCAACTTCATCAAGAATAACAAAGCTCGCGCGTGTCGCTTGGTTGAGAATGGCGGCGGTTTCGACCATTTCGACCATAAAGGTCGATCGCCCGCGCGCGAGATCGTCCGACGCACCTACGCGGGAGAAAACGCGGTCCACAAGGCCGATGACCAAGCCGTTTGCAGGAACATAGCAGCCCGCTTGTGCAAGGATCACAGCAAGAGCGCATTGGCGTAAATAGGTCGATTTACCGGCCATATTAGGCCCTGTAACGAGCTGTAATCGCGGGGCCGCTGCACCGCTTGCGTCGAGTGCGGTGT
>JBDVDE010000062.1:0-4437 GCA_039942135.1 Hyphomonadaceae bacterium | reverse complement strand
CCGCTTCCCGTCCGCACGACGAGGCACCATTGCCAGAAACTCGCTTGTAGCTCCCATCGAGAAACTCCCCACAAAACAAAGAAGCCTCTGAATCGCAGATCAAGCGCTAAGCTGTAAGTGTGGGAGCGGCGCACCGCATACATCAGAACGCGATTCCATGGCACTATATCGACCCAGGGAAGCCGCAGCAGAACGCCTTCATCGAGTCATTCAACGGCAGCCTGCGTGACGAACTGCTGAACGAGGAGATTTTTGACACCCTGGACGACGCCCGCCGGAAGCTGGCGCTCTGGCGTTACGATTACAACACCGTCAGCCCACATTCATCGCTCGGGAACAAAACACCGGCCGAAGCGCGCCGGACGCTTGAGCAATTTGAGGGCTCCGCGCCCGGCGCGCTTGCCAAGCCCAAAACCGACGACTCCCAAAATCAAACCCACAGATTCTCGTTATGAACGAGGGACCAGTAGGGGGGGGGCAGGTCATTGGCTATGTCAAAACCAAGTCAAACTCGTTTCCGCGCGGATTTGCACGCGTCCATTTCCCGACCTCAATCGCAAGAGGTCACAACAAATGTCCTACAATGGATCAAATATCGCGAAAGTTGCTCGGCGGACACGGCTTGAGAACGCTCAGGAATTCGTAGCTAAGATGGTTGCCGAACGAGACGACGGCGTCGCGTATTTGCCGATCTTTGTTCGCTTGGAGAAAGAACTTGCTGCCATGGAGGCTCAGGAAGCAGCTATCCAACGGGCTAAGAGTCTTGCAAGAGCAAAATGCTTCGGAAAAGTTTAGCGTTTGCCCGGACGAAGTCTGATGGCTTCGGCGATTGCCAGCTTTTCCTCGAGGGATAAGGGGTCGCCATAGACTTCCCGTCCTCGAATTCGCTTTATGGAGTGTCCCATCATGGCCCCCCGGTCATCATTGTCATACCCGGCCCTCTTCATGCGCGCCTCGTAAGAGTGACGAGTCCCGCCAATCGTGATCTCCTCTGGTAAAAGGCCATTCTCATGTAAGAATGCATTGGCAGCAGCGGAGAATGTCCCTTTCCCACGATAACGCGCAAAGCCATCAGGATGTCGACCCATTGCTTGCAGGGCTACACCCACGAGCGGAATTTTCCGTTTGGAGGGTTTGTTCTTGATAGTGCGGGCAAACTCACCAGTCTCGTTCTTGATCTCAATGTGCGGGATAGCGTGGCAAAGATGGATAGATCCTGGCGGAATGTCGGTAATTTCGGACTGACGTCCTCCTGTCTCGACAAGCACGTAGATGATATCGCGTTCTTCTTCGTTCATGCCATCAAGAGCATTTGGTGCGATGAGCATCTCGAGGTTAGCGATTGGGATTTCGAGCTTCTGCCCGTCCCCCTCAGCAAGCTTGTAGAGTGGCGATGCCAAGTTCCTCCAAGGTGACGGCGGAACTTCTTCCGGATCGATGCCGAGGGCCTCATGATGTCGCTTCCACAGCCCATTGAGGTTCTGTAGTTCTGTCATTGCGGATTCAGCCTTGTAATCGTCATCATCCAGAACCCGATCCTTCAGAGCATCGCGGAATGAGATTGCAGATTGCCTGTCGATCGAGATAAACTCGGGATCCTTTCCGACGAGGTTGATGAACTTGTTGGCAGGTCTGAGCCAACGACTCTCCCATACTTTTTTGCCACGAGCAGTCTTATTTTTCCAATCTTCTGGAAACCGCTCAGGCATACTCATCGCAACTTCCTTTAAAGACATCTTGGGCATTTCAATGCCGCCGAGAATTGCTTGAGCGGCAACGCTTTCGGGGCCATCCCCCATGGCTTGAAGGCGTTCAACGCGACCGAGGATCTCTTCCAAATTCATGTTCGAGAGATTTTCCGCAGTCCGGTAGTCCTCTCCTCTGGAAACGGCCAGCTCTGCTGCGAGCTTGAACCTGGACTTCGCTTGATTGGGCTGCCTGCCGGCAAGCAAAGCATTCCACTCCGCCATCTTCCGCCGCTTCCAGGTGATTCTAAACTCGACTGCCTCTTCGTAGTTCGAAGTCCCAGTGGCCTGCCAGACCTCCTTGGTCTTGACGATATTCTGGAACTGCGTCGGCACCTGCAGGCGGGCGGTATACAACCCTTTCTTTCCGCGCTTAAATACTCCGTCCACCATAACAACCTCTATCGAACCCAACTTGCTCAAAAGCTACATTTCACATCGCAGGATTCAAGCTGCTGCACCATAAATTGCTACGGAAATTGCTACATAGACAGTGAAGGTATTATCTCACAAAACCAACGAAATAAGGCTTTCCTATGATATCTGTCAATTGGTTCGATTCCGCCCCCGGGCACCACTTTTACCAAACCAAACAAATCGTACCCTCCGCCCCTGCCGCGCGCGCGACTTCCGCACCCGGCCCGGAACCTCCGCCAGCTTTCTGACGTTGTCCCTCTACTCATATAGAGGAGAGCAACCATGGCGAATGACGACCAAGCTAAAGGCAAGGCGAAAGACATCGGCGGCAAGCTGAAAGAAGAAGCTGGCGATGCCACAGGCAACGACGACCTCAAGCACGAAGGTCAGGCCGATCAGGCTGAAGGCAAGGTGCAAAAGGGCGTCGGCGACGCCAAAGATAAGCTATCAGACTAATCACAAAAGCGCGCCTCTGACCGGAGGCGCGCTTTTCTGTCTGAGCTACAATACTAGGCGTACTCACTTCTTGATAATAATATAGATCGCATGGACGATCCCGGGGATGTAGCCCAGTAGCGTTAGGATGATATTAATCCAGAAGTGCTTTCCTAGACCTTCCTGCAAGAACACCCCCAGAGGGGGCAATAGAATAGCGATGATAATGCGAATGATGTCCATAGTGTCACGCCGGGGCCGCCGGGCTCCTTTCTAGGTGGGTTAGTGGCTGGTCTAAGCTAGCCCTCATCGGCCAAGCGGCCAGGGATGGTGTGGCAGGCGCGGGCAATTAACACTCGCCGCAGCAAGGGTTTTGCGGCACTCTATCGAAAAGCAGGAGGAGGGGCAGGGTGGAGCCAGTCAGGATTATGTGGCGCCAGATCATGGAGATGGCGCGGGATACTATTGCGCTTTTGCCGCAGATTGCCGTCGCCACCCTTGTATTGATATTGACTTGGGCGATCGCCGCGCTTGGCCGTTCGCTGGTCACTAGAACCCTGTCGCGAACCAAACTCCGCCCAAGCCTGCAAGACCTCTTTACGCTCCTGACGTCTATCCTCATTTGGGTCTTTGGCATCATGGTCGCGGCCGTGATCGTCTTCCCCGGCCTTACTCCCGCCAGCATTCTGGCTGGCCTCGGCATCGGGTCGGTCGCCATCGGCTTTGCCTTCAAGGATGTCTTTGAGAACTTCCTTGCTGGGATCATCATCCTCTTTCGCCGCGAGATGCGTATGGGGGATCATATCGAATGCGAGGGGATCGAGGGCAAAGTCGCCCATATCGCCATCAGAGAGAGCCACATTCGCCAGACGGACGGGCAACTTGTGATCGTCCCGAACGCGATGCTGTTCAAAAACCCAGTTTATGTTCGCACGGATCAAAAACACCGCCGTCAAACAGTGATCTGCGGCGTGGCCTATGATGTGGATTTGAATGAGGCGCGCACTGTCATCTCCAAAGCGGTCGAGAGCTGTGAGACAGTAGAGCAGGGGGATCACCCCATTCATATCTTCGCCCAAGAGTTTGGGGATTCCTCTATCAATTTCGAAGTGACTTGGTGGACAGGCTCGGCTCCGCTGGAACAGCGCCGCTCCCGAGACGAGGTCGTGACGGCGGTGAAGCGGGCGCTGGATGACGCCGGGCTTGAGATACCATTCCCTTACCGTACGCTCACCTTCAAAGAGCCGCTGCCGCTCAGCCGTTCAGAGGATGATGAAGCAGAGGGGTGAGGATTGCGGCATTATGAAGGGGTGCTGGCTTTCGATTTGATTCACCCAATAGGTGCTTCGCGGCCGTGAATCGTGGGTGATTCACTGGAATCTTGCCGATCTACCGTCGGAGCCGGGGCAGGGCGGCTGGAACCTGCCCTTCGAAAGCTTGAAAATAGCGCATAATTTCAGCCGCTTGCCGAAAGGTTCCCCGAAACCTTCACTTTTCTCAACTTTCCGCTTGCGGGTTTCTGTCACTCGCCTTAGAACCCCCTCTACCGGTGGCGCAGAGATGCAGCGGCGGGGCGCCAGACGGGGCGGACGGGAGCGGAGACGCTAGGTTCGGTTCGGAAAGCGGATAAAAATTCGAGGTATTAGGGCGGGGCGCGCCAAGAAGTTAGGGCGCATCTCAGTTTCTTTTGTCTCAACGCTGTTTGAAAATTTGATATCTGAAGAGATATGTGGGCGGTTTGGTTCATTCGATGGATCAACGTCTGTATATCGCGCTCTTAGGCTTCGGTCGATGATAGAGTGTCAGCTTCACTGTTTGGACGGCTTTCGACTACTTTGTA
>JBDVDE010000061.1:0-23151 GCA_039942135.1 Hyphomonadaceae bacterium | reverse complement strand
CGAGAGGCCGCAGCGCGCCTCAAAATCAGCAAAACAAGCCTCTACAATGCCCTCAGAGGTCAGAAACCCGACTGAAACCGCGAATGTTCCCGTAAAGTTCGCACGAGCCGGACGATAACGTCACTTTTATGCAGTGACCCCTTCAGGGCGGGCTTATCCAACTGCTCGAACAACTGCTTGCGGCTGGCCCCAAGATGCCGAGAGACCTTGTCGTTGAGCTGGTCAAGCAACGGGCGAATGGCAGCGTTCACATCCCCGAGGCTGAAGAACTGCCGATTGCGCAACCGCGCCAGAATCCAGCGCTCGACCAGCAAGACCGCCCCTTCGACCTTTGCCTTGTCCTTTGGTTTATGCGGCCGCGCGGGCACAACGGCTGTGTCGTAATGGGTGGCGAGATCCGCATAGGTTCGGTTGATCACAGGGTCGTAAAAGCATGCTTTGGTGACCCCGGCCTTCAGGTTGTCGGACACGACCTGCGCCGTCACACCCCCAAGGAAGCCAAAGGCACGCACATGGCTCGAGATCCAATCCGGCAGCGATTGCGTCCAGGTCGCCTCTGCAAAGGTATAGCTTGAGGCCCCAAGCGTCGCGACGAACAGCTGTGCCGCGCGCACTTCCCCGGTCTGAGGATCAATCACGTCGATGGTGTGCCCCACGTAATCGACGAACAGCCGCTCGCCCGCCGGGTGACGCTGTCGCATCACCGGCGACAGCTTGCCTTCCCACCGCGTGTAAAGTTCGCAAAATCGGGAGTAGCCGTATCCCTCGGGGTGGTCGGAGCGATGTTCCTCCCACAAAAGTGACAGCGTTACGCCCTTCCGACGCAACTCGCGGTGAATATACGACCAGTCAGGCTGCGTCTCGATCCGTTGGGTGTTCTGGTGAGCTCGGTGAAAGAGGCATCGCTCAAGGTCCGTATCAGACATCTCTGCTGGCAGCGGCCAGCCCAGACCCAACTCAGTAGCGCGATCAAGGTAGCCCCGAAGGGTTGTTCGCCCAATCGCCAGACTCGCTGCGATCTGGCGGGTTGATAGGCCCTCGGCTGACAGCCGCAAAACATCTCGTATCTTCCGCATCGGCAATCTCTTCATCGGGCTTCCTTCATGCCAAAAGGACGAAAGGTAGCCGGTTACAGATTGCCTCGCAGCAGCACGTCACAGGGGTGGGCGGATACCCCGGAATCGGTGGGCGGATAAAATCGGAACGGGTGGGCGCATCAAATCGGAATCGGTGGGCGGATCACCCCGGAATACGCAACCAAGGAAGCCAATATGTAGTTTCTTCGACAATAGATTATGATCCTGACGTTCAGCCAGAAGACCTTGACGAATGGATGACAGCAAGTGGCGACTTCCTTCTTCCTCGCTCCATGCGCAAACAGGCGCGGTTATGGTCCCATCGTGAATATACTGAAAGTGCTGCCCGGCATAATCAGGAGATTTTCTCTAAAGATGACGTGATGGTCGGAGGCGATTTACAGTTGCCAGGAGGCGGTTCTCGCGTCCGGACGGATGTGGCTGCCTATGCCCATCTTATGCAGGTCAAAAAGCTTGTCGGCGATTGGCATCAAAACGCCACATACTGTTTGGATATGGATGGTGTTCTCGGAGCGGCTGCCTCTGCAATTTGGATGGATGATATCAAGAACCACCGCGTGAACAGTAACCGCGCCATTGTTACCGCGGTGATTTAGCTTTGATGCGTGTCACCAGATCGGTGTCATCCACGAAGTCATCAAGGAACTCATGCCATGTTTTGTTGGTGATGCGAGCGGCGCGGATCATTTCCTTCACCTCTTCGATCCCGTCATCGGTCAGTGCGGTGATTGTTTCGTCGGGTCCGACGTAGATGCTGACGATATCTCCATAGGTCAGGTTGTCGTCGTTGGAGATGATCGCTTCGAGAAGTTCGGCATCCTCGCCCAACATTTTGGCTACGTAGTCGATGCTGCAGACATGGGTCACGGCAGCCATCAGGCGGCCTGTGAATGGGCAGTGTCCAGCGGCACCCAATTCCACGGCAGCAATTCATCCAGCCGGTTGATCTTGTGATCGTGGATACGGTCGAGGATGTCGGCGAGATAGGCCAGTGGGTCGAGACCATTCAGCTTGGCGGTTTCAATGACGGTCATTGCACGCGCGAGGGTTTCTGCACCGGTATCGGCGCCCGCGAAGAGCCAGTTTTTCCGTCCTATTCCAATCGGGCGCAGGGCGCGTTCAGCGGGGTTGTTGTCAATGGCCACACGTCCGTCGCTTAGGAACAAGCTGAGGGCCTCCTGCCGCGCGAGACCATAGCGGAACGCCTTGGCCAGATCGCTTTTGCCGGGGATGCGCAGGAGCTGTTGTTCAGACCAGGCGAAGAAGGCCGCGACCTTTGGCTGGGTCAGCTTTTGACGCGTCGCATAACGCACGTCAGCGGGCTGGCCGTTTATATCGCGCTCGATGTCATAGAACTTGCCGATCCGGTCGAGCGCTTCGCGGGCGATCTCGGATTTGGTTGAGGTCCAAAAGTCGTGGAAGTCACGGCGCAGGTGGGCCCAACAGGCCGCCTCGCGCAAGCGCGGTTTACCATCGGGTTCAGACGCATAGAGCTTGGCATATCCCTTATAGCCATCAGCCTGGAGGATGCCGCGGGCGTTGGCCAGATGGCTGAGAACGTGCTCTTCCTTCCAGTTCGGTGCAAACCGATAGACGGCCCCCGGTGGCGATGCACCCGCCCATGGGCGTTGATCGCGCAGATAGGCCCAGATCCGGCCTTGCTTGACCCCTTTGCCAAGACCCTTGTCGCGCTTTGAGCGGTCCAGCACCCGGATCGGTGTGTCATCTGCGTGCAGCAGGTCGCTGCCCATGATGTCAGCCTCAATCCGTTCAATCAGCGGCGACAAGGTCTTCATGGAGCGTCCGCACCAGCCGACCAGCGTGCTTTCGGGGATGTCCGCGCCCATACGCTCAAAGATCTCGTGCTGGCGATAGAGTGGAAGGTGATCATCAAACTTGGAGACCAGAATATGCGCAAGTAGGTTTGGCCCTGCCATGCTGCCCGGGATCGGGCGGCTCGGTGCGGGTTCCTGCACCATCTTCTCACAACGGCGACAGGATTTCTTGATCCGGGCGATCTGGATCACCTTCATCTGGGCAGCAATCATGTCAAGGAGTTCGCTGACATCCTCACCCACTACGCGCAGATCACCGCCACAGTCAGGGCAGCAGGTGCCGGGGTCCAGTTCACGGCGTTCGCGCGGGGTCGTATCCGAGACACGTGGTCGGCGGCGCAAAGCGGGTGCATCGGCAGCTTCCGGTGACGGTTCATCCTGCCCTTCGTTGATGGGCGCGTCATCTTCCTCAGCAACCGCGACCAGCAGATCTTCGAGCGCCAGCTCCAACTGTTCGATCTCACGCTCGATCTTTTCTGAGGACTTGCCGAAAGCCAGTTTCTGCAATTTGGCGATCCGTAGGCGAAGCGCCTGAACCAACTGATCATGGACGCGCAACGTGGCCGATATCTTGGCGTTTTCGGCCTGCAAAGCCGCGATCATCGCCTTCAGAACGGCGGGATCATCGGGGAGGTTTTCGGCGTGTTCAGGCATACGCCTGACTACCAAAAGTCAGGTCAAAGCACCATATAAATAACGCAAATCCCGACGCAAAATCACCCCACCCGAGCGGGTGGAGCGCCCCAATCTGGACGCCTCCAATCGATCCCCTCCCACAACATCGCAAGTTGCGCCGAAGTCAGTCGCACAGCTCCATCCTTGGCGCTCGGCCAAGGGAAGCGGCCCCGTTCGAGCACTTTGTAATAGAGGCAAAAGCCCTGCCCATCCCAGAACAGAAGCTTGATCCGATCACCCCGACGGCCTCGAAACGCAAACACCGCCCCACTGGTAGGCTTTTGTCGCAACACGTCCTGGGTCAGCGCCGCCAGCCCTGCGATCCCCTTGCGCATATCCGTGACACCGCAGGCCAGATACACACGCACACCGGTGCCCGGGCCGATCATGCAGCGTCAACCACACGGATCAGCGCCGACAGCGCAGCAGGATCAATCGTGCTTTCAAAATGCAAACTGCGCCCGCCACGCAGGCGCAGTTCAACAGCAACCGGAGGCGGCAGCTCAGCGACCGGGGCCTGCGCCACCGGCACTCCTGCAGTTATGGGCATGTCCAGCGGGAAGAAAAGCGCCCCGCCATCGGGCGACCACAAGCCTTTCTTCTTCAGCTCATGCCGCCACGCGTAAATTTGTTGTCGCTTAATCTCATGGCGCTGCGCAACCTGCGTCACGCTCGCCCCGGCAATCCCAACCGACGCGACAATCTCAAGCTTGTCGTCGTCATGCCAAAAGCGTCGCCGCTCCGCCCCAAGAATTTCGCCACGCATCACAGGCCCCGCATAAGTGACGTCAGTAATGACGTCATTAGCGACGTCTCTTAGATCATCGCTCCAGCCTCAGGCAGGCGGTGCCAATGGCTCGGTTACCGTGAACATCGCGCAAGTTAAATTTCAAAAGGACCTGACCAGTGATCAGAAACAGGCTCTCAGTCGCCAGGGGAATGCAAAGCGTCGCCAGCTTTTGAATGAGTTGGCTGTCGAGGTGGGAAGCATTCTGAATCAGTTTCCTGACCTCAGTAGCGAAGAAGCCATTGTCGCCGTGCTATTGGAGCAACTTGAGGAGAGCCTTGATGAACGTGAGCGTGGAAAGCGTCTCATGGAGGACGGAATGCCTTGGCCTTTTCATAAGCAAGGCGAACCCAACAAGACAATCAAACTTTGGACTGACTTCGGTCAGTATAGCCGGGTCGAATTGTCCCAGATCCTATCCAAGGCTTCTATTCATCCAGTTGATGTCTATTTTTCCATTGTTCGACGCCGTGTAGCTGGGTTTGATCGGGGGGTTCAGACCGGGTCAAACCGTCGACGCACTTGGTATGCCTATGCTTTCTACGATCCCAATACAGTCGTGAAGATCATTAACATACTGCGGTTCTACTACAACTATATGGTCACGGGGTCCGATGGAAGAACTCCCGCCATGCGTCTTGGCTTGGCGAGAGGTCTGGTTTACGAGAGAGACCTTTTCTCTCTCGTATAGGCTATCGCCCGAGCTCGACCTGCCCGCCTTGCTTCAAGAGGTCGTAGATCAGAGGGGTCAAAAGCTTGAGCCCCTGACGATCAGATTTAAGTAGCAAGGTCGCGAGAGTGCCATGCGAGGCCATCGCCCGCGCGACTGCCGTTTCGACAGCGCCGGGTAAGTGACCCTTCATTGCTCCGGTTTTGTCGTTGCGCTCAACCTGTGCCATAACCACCGGGTTCTCTCTCGCGATCGTGGCAATCTGGTTCACGAAGCTGACCTGATCGCTGAGGGGCGTGGCCTCACCGAAGATACTGTTTAGCTTTGAAATGATCTCTTGGATATAGACGGGTAACGAACCAGGCTTCACGGACCCACCGGCGCCTTCCGGCTTTAAGACGGGATCTATTTCTCCCTCGCCATCTTCTTCAGGAGCGCGGGTTTTGATATCGTAGCCGGTCAAGGTGATCCCCCGGAGATCGACATTCTCCGGAGGAATACCGTTGAGCCGATTCTCGAGAAGCTTGGCAAAAGAAGCGAAGTTCTCCAGTTCTGGATCCCCGAGATCAATCAGTTGAGCAATGTAAGAATACGTTCTGGCGAAGCGTCCGAGGCCTTTCTTGAACTCCATCATCTGCCCTATCGCCTCAGCGATCTGGCGGCGATCATGATCCGCCTTCTTCATGCCATCATCGTCACCGGCCAATCGCGCCTTTTCAAAAGCGCCTTCAGCACCTTGCGCGACATCGCGCAAACTTTTTAGGCGAGCATTGAAGGTATCAGTCGGCTCCTGAGTGGCCGCGAACATGGCTTTATGCTCATTGTCCCCGCCGCCATTGAGGGCCGCAGCAGTTTGATATCGAGCGGACATAAAGTTTCGCACGTGCCCTTCATCATAAACCCCCTGAGCATCAAGCTGATCCTTGATGTCATAGATGACATTCAAGTCCTGAACCTGTTCGATCTTGGCTCCGCTGTCATATTGGGCGAAAGCTGCTTGAATAGTTCCAGGCTCATTCACGAAATCGATGATGAACACCTGATCTTTACCCGGGAAAGTCCTGTTAAGACGCGAAAGGGTCTGCACAATTTCGACGGCGTTTGCGATCTTTTTGTCGATATACATCGCTACCAGCTTGGGCTGGTCGAAACCCGTCTGGAACTTGTTCGCTACCAACATCACGCGATATTCTGGGCGATCAAACGCGAACCGCAGATCTTGACCACCTGTGCCCGGGTTCATGTTGCCCTCGGTGAATTCCACCTCTTCATCGACGGCGAAGATGTCATCTTGAAGGAGGTCGTCATTCGGGTGCATGACTTCCTTGCCTGTCAGCTTGCCGGAGAAGGCCACGAGGGCGCGGATCTCCTTGTAGGTGGGGTTGGTCTCGATAAAGGCATCGAAGGCCCTCTTGTAGCGCACTGCGGCCGCGCGGGAGCTTGTCACCACCATTGCCTTCGCTTTGCCGTCCAGCCGGTGCGCTACGTTCTTCGAGAAATGCTCCATGATGAACTGAACCTTCTGGGTCACGTTCGTCGGGTGGAGAACCATCCAGGCCGCTAAGGCGCGTTTGGCGGCTTTGCCGTCCACGCGCTTCTCGTCAACCATCTCCTTCCCGAGATTGAAGGCAGTCTTGTAAGGCACATAACCCTTCAGGACATCAAGGATGAACCCCTCGTCGATGGCTTGGCGCATCTCGTATTTATGGAAAGATACCGGCAGGTTATCATTCGACGCTGGCTTGCTTGGATCGGCAGGCCTGCCAAAGAGCATCATGGTTGAATGCTTGGGCGTCGCTGTGAAAGCGAAGTGCGAGACGTTGGAGGGCCGTTTGCGCGAATTTTGAATTTCCGCCAAAATATCCTCAATTGTCATTTCTGACATATCTGCCTTCGAGGACAGGGCCAGCGTTGTCTGAAGTTTAGATGCCGTGTTGCCTGTTTGCGATGTGTGGGCCTCGTCAATAATAACCGCGAAGCTCTTCTCTTTCAGTGATTTCTCCGTCAGAATTGCTTCCATTGCATGGGGAAAGGTCTGGATCGTCACGACGATGATCGGCGTTCCTTTCGTCATTGCCTCTGTCAGCTGCTCGCTCTTCGACTTCGATGATTTTTCGCGGTCAATGGCGGCAATCAGACCTTTCTGGTGGTCGATCTGCTGCACCGCATCCTGCAATTGTCCATCAAGCACGTTTCGATCAGTGACAATGATGGCGGCGTCGAAGATCGGCTTACCATCGTCCGTGCGAAGCTTGATCAAGTCATGGGCGGTCCAAGCAATGGTCGAGGTTTTACCCGAGCCTGCGCTGTGTTCACAAAGATATGCTTGCCCCGGACCCTTCTCCTTGGCATCAGAGATCATCGTATTTACCGCGTCGAACTGATGATAGCGCGGGAAGATCAAGGTCTCCTTGACCGACCAATTGCCTTTCAGATCGACCACGTTCTTTTTCTCTACATAGACGAAGCTATGGAAGATCCGCAGGAAGTTGTCAGGGCGGCAGATGGTCTCCCAGAAATAGGCGACGGGGTATTCACCATCTTCGCGGGGCGGGTTGCCGCCATGACCGTCATAGCCCTGATTGAAGGGAAGGAAAAAGGTATTTGCCCCCGCAAGCTTTGTTGCCATCCAGATTTCACTGTCTGACATGGCGAAATGAACCACGGCACCCCGCTTGAAGGTCAAAAGCGGATGTTTGCGTTTCGAGAGCGGATCAACCGGCAGCCTGTCGTTGCGATACTGGTTCTTAGCGTGTTCGACCGATTGGGTGAAATCAGTTTTCAATTCTACCGTGGCCAACGGCAGGCCGTTGAGGAAAAAGACTAAATCGATCGCCAGTTCGCGACCTGACTGGTATTTAAGTTGCGGCACCACCCGTAGGCGGTTGGAGGCGTAACGGTGCAGCACATCAGCGTTGCGTTGATCCTCAGGCGCGGCCTCGGACAGATCCAGATGCCCGCAGCCCGCGATGGAGAAGCCGCGGCGCAGAACATGCATCATGCCGTCCTTTTCCAGCGCGGCCTCGAGGCGCTTCATCACTACTTCGCGGGTCTTGCCGCCATTCATAGCTGCAAGCTTGTCCCATTTCGGACTTTGGGTGGTCTTCAGCCACTCTTCGAGGTCTTCGGGGTAAAGCGCATAATCTGGATCGTATCCAGCGCTGTCGCCAACCAGCCAGCCCTGTGCAGCAAGCTTCTGGACTATGTAAGATTCAAGATGCTTTTCATGGTGTAGATCGCTCATGCCGCGTTCCTTAGGTCAATCTTGCCGGTCACGGCGGCCGTGATGAGGGCCAAGCGCTTTTCTTTCAAAAGCTCGATGCTGCGCTGCGTGGTGGCGATTAAGGATCGAATATGCTCCAACTCTCGATCGATCCGGTTGGCAATGATCTGTTGCTCGGTTTTTGGCGGCAGGAAGATCGGCAGTTCGAGGAACTTCTCAGGTTCCATGCGCCATTGATCAGTGCGGATACCATTTGAAATCAGGCGATAGACCCATGGCATGGGTCGTGCGCGCAAATAATGGTGCATGTATCGGGGGTTATGATTTCCAACGGGCTTCATCACTACGTAGTCGGGGCTGGTGATGCCACACAGATTAGAAACGCCCATTGATCCCTGCCACGCCTTCATCTTGTTGATGGCGAGGTCGTTGGGCTCGACGAGTTGATATTTGGAAAGGTCTTCGGGGGTCTTGTTGATATTGTCGTCCCTCGACGACTTTTCGATCACACCAAACTCCCTGTAGACCGACAAAACGGTCAAACTTTGAAAGCCTTGGCGCTTCACCTGGCGAAAGTGGTTCTTCATGCGCCCAACCTCCCAGTGGGCCGGAACCTTACCACGCCATTCTATGCCGCTATCTGCCAGTTCGGCCGAGCGGTCGACACCAAGGCGAACGAAGTGGGAAATCGCGGTTTTTTCCTTCTCGTTCAGAAGCTCAATGAAGCGGCCCTTCTTCTCGATCAGGCTATCAATCCGCGCGGTCTCGCGGTCAAGGAAGTTGGCGATGGCAGTTTGTTCTTCTAAAGGGGGCTGTGGAAGATTGATGCCCTTCATGGCGCTGAAGTTTGTAGACCACAAATCAGCAACAAGCCCATTTCCCATTCGGTAGAACTCTTCTTGAAATGCTGAGCTACGCATCAAGTGATGGCAATATGCTGGGTAGATATTGCCGGTAATCTTTAGGACTGTGTTGATTAGGGAGACGGAGCCATCAATTTCGGCGATCCCTGAAGATCCTTTTCTGTCCGACCGGCTATTGATCACGAAATCTCCAGCCTTCACCAGCTTCCGATTGTCGTTGTCATCCGTCTTTGCGACATGCTCCAATTGAGGAAGGATGCCCATTTTCGTAACCGACAGCGCAGGAAAGTCTCGATCAGATACCTTCGTGCTTCGCTGTCTGAAGGCTTGACCCACACGGGTCAGCGACCAATGAGAAGGAATTTTGCCGATCCAATCATGGCCTGAATCCGTCAGCGATGGAGGTTTCTGTTTCATTCCGTCACCTCCGCCAGCATCCCCGCGATTTCGGCCTCAACGGCCTTCAGCTCGGCGTCGATGTCGTCCAGATCTCGCGGCGGCTGATATTCATAAAAATGCCGGTTGAAGTTAATCTCATAGCCAACCACGCCGATCTCGCCATCCGTCTCATCGCGGAAGGTCTCGTCGATATAGGCATCTGTCGCATGCGGCAGCACCTCCGCCGCAAGGTAATCTTGGATGTCGGTCCCCAGCGGCACGTTCTCATAGTCGGTCTGATCAGCATCAGGAATGATATGACCCTTTTTGTCCGTTACCGGATCAAGTTCAGGGTCGTAGACGGAAAAGGCTTTCTGGAATGCCTTGATTAAGGCTGCATCTACCTTGCCCAAAGCCTCGTCATTTTTGCCGGAGTCTTTGGCAAACCTCTCCATCCAGTGCCAGCCGTCCATACGGTCCATATTGGCACGGAACAGGCGGGTCCACGCGACCTGCTGGCTTTCGGTCCGCTTCTCCCAAGCTTTCTCCTCGACCAGGGCAGCAATGCCCTCTTCCGAAATAACCATCTTCTTACGCAGGGGGCGCAATACCTTGATGCGGCGGTAACCGAAAACCGTGCTGTCGAGGATCAGGCTTTCCTTAGTGTCTGCAAACTCTGAATACATCCGGACGATTTCAGCGGTCTGATCTTCACCAACACGACGCCGCTTATTGCCCTCCGACTTGCGCATGGCCTCGTAGAGTTCGGTGCCGTTGATCAACTGAACCTTGCCCTTCCGCTGCTTGGATTTTTTGTTCGACAGGATCCAGATGTAGGTGCCAATGCCGGTGCGGAAGAAGATGTCGTTTGGAAGAGCTACGATTGCCTCAATGAAGTCATTCTCCAAGAGATAACGGCGAATTTCGGACTCCCCTGATCCTGCTGATTTGTTGAAAAGCGGCGACCCAGAAAGCACGATTGCGGCACGGCCACCGCCTTTCTCTGGTGACTCGAGTTTCGAAATCAAGTGTAACAAAAACAGCATGGAGCCATCCCCAACAGCGGGGGTCTTAGGCCCGAAACGACCCTCAAAGCCTTTCTCAGCATGTTCTGTCAAAACGAAGTCTTGGTCGAGATGCCATGGCTTTCCAAACGGGGGGTTTGAAACGCAATAGTGGAACTTCTCGTTTCGGTGCTGATCAGAAGAGAGGGTGGAGCCGAGCTTAATGTTCTTGGAAAGATCTCGACCCGGATCGGTTTCCAAGGTTTTCAGCAACATACCCGCAAGGCAAACGGCGTGAGTTTCAGGTTCGAGTTCCTGACCGTAGGGCACAATGACAGGCGAGATGGAATATCGATCCTGTAAGCTGCGAACATGCTCCATACCATCAGAAAGAAATCCACCCGTGCCGCAGGTCGGATCATAAAGAGTCCGGATGAGGCCGGGATTGTCGATGAATAGCTGATCATCTGGATCAAGGAGGAGTTCGATAGCCAGATGGACTACATCGCGGGGTGTCATGAAGTCTTCGGCGGCCTCGTTCACCTCGGCCCCAAAACGGCGGATCAGGTGTTCGTAGACGTTGGACATGACGCGCTCAGACACCGCATCAGGATGCAGGTCGATGGCCGAGAAGTTCAGGCAAATTTTGTAAAGCACGCCCGCCCTGTCCATGCGGGCGAGGGTGTTGGCGAAGTCGAACTGCTCAAATATGACACGGGCATTCTCAGAAAACTGCGAGATGTAGTCCTCGAGGTTTTGGCGGGTGCGGGTGGCACCAAGGCTGGCCAAGGAGTAGTTCGAGGTGTTGTAGAATGGGAAGCCGGTCTGCTGGCGCAGGATCACATCCATGTCAATACCGCTGTCCTTCAAGGACTTCACTGTTTTCTGAACTTGATCGCGGGTCGGCTCCAAGACGCATTCCAGGCGACGGAGCAGCGTGAAGGGAAGGATGATCTTGCCGAATTCGACGTGCTTAAAGTTCCCCCAAAGGTCATCCGCGTTCTTCCAGATAAAATCCGCCAGGGAAGTGTTCTTCAACTGGGCTTCGCTCAATGTCGTCATCCTCTTCAAATCAGCACATATGTGCTTCAGAACAATTCGCTCTCGGCGACAAGTTGCTTTTTCGCAAGATTAAAAGCAAACCGAAACCCGATCGACCGGTCTCAAACTGACACGCTACCTCGCGGGAAGTGCAGAGAAGCACAAACATCCCCGACGCGGCTGGGACACGCGAAAGGAATTGTGGGTGCCGTGACCTGTTTCCCATCAAACGATGCGCTCGTTCCGGCGGCGTGGCCCATGTGTCGATAACCGCACATTAGGGGAAGATGGTTCAGCCGTCAGAGCCCTTCCAGTTGGCAGCATTGAGCACCCGCTGAGTGCTCGTAGTCCAAGCCGAGTTGTCTGCAGAGAATTAGCACCCTGAGTGTTCTCGGGGGTGGGCGACCTCGAGCTCTCGGCGCTTCCAATTTGGATCTGGATGGATGGCCATATCAACGTTTCGGGCACCAGCTGCTCCCCAGAACCGGCATGACAGCCACCGTGCCACCTTCCAGAGTGCCCACTGGGTGGCGAGGCCCACCGGATAGATCACGAACGCGAGGAAGACGGCAGTGTAAAGTCCGTGATATGATGAAAATTGCTGAGCCATACACAGTATTTTAACCTATTCTTGGCGGTAGGCACACCCCGATCAAATAATGAAATCCAACATCCAATGCAGCTCTCATTTCGGGCTGACTGGATCAACGCGAACTGAGAACCCTAAAGCACTCCATAACTCCATCGATGTCATGAAAAGAGCTAACGGCGCCGATACATACGGCTGCCCGGGGCGCGAGCTACACGTGGTGCGAGCCCCGCTATCTGGCAAACTTTGCTGGTCCGGTGACTTAGAATTAAAACGCCATGGAGCCGGCGGAAAAACTGCGGCAAGGTTCGCGCAGTTAGTTCATGTGAAACGCGTCCTGAATTTCGCCAGGCTCGATACATTGGAGAAGCACATTTGTCTTTGTCAGTCTTGAAGAAAGAGATTCATCGGTTCATCTCTACGCCCATGCCAGAAGTCTTATGTCTTAAAGGCGGTTGGGGGGTAGGAAAAACCTACCTCTGGAATAAGTGCCTTGATGAGGCAAAAGAGAGCGGTCGCATCGGTTTGAACGCATATTCTTATGTGTCTTTGTTCGGCCTAAAGAACCTATCTGATCTTCGAATGTCTGTTTTTGAAGGGCGACATGCTTTGAAGGCGGCTGCTTCGTCAGAAGAAAGTTGGTCGCTGAAAAAAATTGTTGATAAGATCAATGAGAAGGCAAATTTTCGCAGCAGAGCCGGGCTCTTAAAGGCTCTTCCTTTCGTGGGAAACCTGTCTGAGGAAGAAGTGATTGGCCTGGTTTCGTTGGCTCAGTCCCCACAGCAAATTGTCTGTATCGATGACATCGAGCGGCGCGGAGATGGCCTGACGGTCAAGGACATACTTGGTTTTGCGTCCTACTTGAAGGAAGAGCGTAGCTGCAAGGTGATCATCATCTTGAACGAAGAACAGCTTGATAAGTTGGGCGCGACCCAAATGACCGAAAACTTGGAGAAGGTGGTCGATACTTCCCTCATTATGCAACCGACTTCGAATGAAGCAACTTCGGTCGCGCTCCAAAATGATGATGCGATCTCGAAGGTGGTTGGCGTCAAATGTCGATCCCTCGGAATCTCCAATATTCGTGCAATCCGCCGAGCGGAAAAATTACTGAAATCGGTAGCACCCCATCTGACGGGTTATGAGGATGAGACACAGAATAATATTGCCTCTTCATTGATCCTTTTCTCATGGGCGCGAGATCAACCTAATGAAGCCCCTACCATCGAGTTTCTTAAATCTCTTGCTTCATCGTGGCATCTCATCGTGGATTCAGATGAGAACGACGCAGAACAAGAGCAGGCAGCAAAGTGGAAACCACTGCTTGAGGAATACGGTTATAGTTGGACAGACGAACTCGACCTTGCACTTATCGATAGTGTGGCAGCGGGTTACTTCAACATGGAGAAACTGCAGCCACTCATCGAAGAATACGACGCGGGCATTAAGGCAGGGAAAGCCAGCAGTTCTTTCACCGACGCCTGGGGGCTGTTTCACGACTCATTTTCTATAAGTGAAGATAAGGTTTGCGATGCGCTCTATTCTTCTTTCATGGATAACTTCCACCATATCTCTCCCGCAAATGCATTGGGAACCTTTAATCTGCTGAAGGATCTCGGCCGAGAAAAAGACGCCCGGGAGTTGGTCGATGTCTATGTCTCAAACAGAGAAGGTGATCGGGAGTTTTTTGATTTAGATCGCTCCCACTTCATTGAGGGGCCAATAGACCCATACTTTCGATCTGCTTTTGAAAAGCGGTGCGCAGAGCTATCCCAGGAACTCGACTTCAAAGAAGCCCTGATGTCCGTAGGTGAGAGCTGGAATTCAGATGCCTTATCCTTCCTCGCCTCTGCCAGCGAAAAGGGATACTATGAGCTATTCAAAATGTGTGAAGGTGACGAATTGCGGAAGCTACTGTCCAGCGCGACAAGTTTCCGGCGGATCGCAAATCCGTCCGACAGCATGACTGAGATCACGAACAAGGCCACAGCCGCATTGACTCAGATTGGAAGCGAATCGCGTCTGAATGCGCACCGGGTTCGACGATTTGGCATCGTGGTAGGGTCAGAGTGAGATCTCACTGAAGCGGAGCGCCCCTGTTACCTTCCCTGTGGCGAAAGCGGATTTAGGAATCTTAGCAAGAAAGATGCCCCGGCTGATTTCGCGGCCGGGGCATGAACATTCATGGCAGCTGTCGGAAAAGCTCCAGCCCTCCACTTCGTCAACATTTACCGTAGGGGCGTGTGTCCGCAAACCGTGTTGGTTTGCTTCGTCTTAATCCGAAAGGGCCTATCTTATTCCGCTTTTGCCGCGGAGGATGCCCTTGCTACACCACGACTTTCGCCGTTTTCTCAATGCCCTCGACGACCTGAATCCGGCCCAGATTGAGGACGCCCAGACGAAGATCCTGATCTCCGGCGAAAGACGGAGGCGATCTCGGAGATCGAAGCACGGACAAACCAAGACCACAAGTGTCCATTCCGTGGCGACGAGCGTCGCCAGAAATGGGGCCGCACACGAACCAAGGTCCAGCGTTACCGATGCTGTGGCTGCCAGAAGACCTATTCAGGACGAACCGCGAGCGCCATCGGCCGCATCCATCGCCCCGACCTGTTCATGGCGACGCTGAGGGATATGTTGGGCAGCTCCGCTCCGCAATCTGTGCGCAAGCTCGCGAAGCAGCTCGACCTCAACAAATACACGGTCTGACGTTGGCGAATGTTCGTGTTCTCGATCATTGGAAACAGCAACGTGCCGGCGAGTTTTTTAGGGATCATCGAGGCGGATGAGACCTACCAACGGGAGTCGCGCAAGGGATCGCGGGAGTGGGTTCGATACTTCGCCGACACCCAGAATGTGCCACAGCCTCCGCGTCCCCGATGCGTGGGCGGGCAAAGATCCAGGCCTTGCGCCAAAGGCACGCCATCGGCCGAGACCCGGCGAACTTGAGAGAGGTCGGACTTGTCTTTTTGCTGCCCCCTTTGGCGAGAGCAGCAAGAAGGCAAGCAGCCCTTATACATATCAGAATCTTATCAGAACCGGCCCGAGAGAGGAGGAGCGGGTCGTCTTGTAGCCTGCGGCAATCCTGCCGAGGCATAATAGGGAGAACTTTATGTTCGAAACCCCACAGCCAGCCACTGCGCTGCACCGCTTTGCGGAAGACTATCATCAAGCGATCCAATATGCCGCATTGCGGTTGGGTGGACCGGTCTGGCAGCGCCGGGCAGGGTGTCTGCTGGACGATCTGAGCCACCGATCCCCAATCACGCGCCGTGTCCTCAAGGAGGCACACGAGTTGAGCGGGCTTTTCGCGGGGGAAGTTGTTCCCGATGTGGACAGCAGCGAGCCACCGTGCATGGAAGAATGCAATCCCGAGGGGTCTCATCTCGATGAGATCCGCATCCTTGCAGTAAATTTTTCCGAGGCTTTAATGCAGACCGCAACTCAGACAGGCCGGGGATCGACCGGTAGCAAGGATGGTGCATCATGCAAGACCTGACCGCTCAGTCGAATTGCGTTTCGATCGTTATCTACGACGCGCTTAAAGCAATTCGCGCAGTTACGGCAGCCCATGCGGCAATCGGAAACGATTGTGATCTCGATAGCGACCTGCTCAGGCCGATCCTCGGGATGTCATGCGGCGGGTCTGCAGCAGCTCTTTTTTCTCCGCAGAACGCCGAACTTCTGCATGGGATCGCTAACAGCCTGGAGGCGAGCATCGCTGCGGAGACACGGACTTCGATCCACTTCGACGAATGTTCCATGTCTGGGGCGTGGGAAGAGACCCATGTGAGTGAACGCGGTCACGCGCTCCTCCGGCTTCAGCAAGCCCTCCAAACGCTGGAAAGGCGCGTCTCGACGGTCATCATGATGCGAGAAGCCGAAAAACTGGCCGTAGAAATCCGCTAATAACTGGTTCGGCCGGGGGGTGCCCCCGGCCGAAATTCTTCGCCGCGAGTGATATGGCACTCTCCCTCACGCACGGTCCATGGGCGATTTCCTGTGCGATGGTAGATCTATGCCCCTACAGCGACTTCCTTCAGCGGCCATAACGCTGTCATCCCAGCATGTTCCGTGCCCCAAAACTCGCCATTCAAACCAACTTCATGCAGACGATCGGAAGCTCACTTCCTCCTCGCAAGCAACACGTGGTGGAGCGAAAACCCATGCCCAGAAAAAACTATCAAACCCCAACTTTGGTTTCTGAAGAAATGGCCAATGTCCTCGACACGATGAAACCGAGGCTCAAGGCGAGTGTCGTTGCAAGGCTGAGTGGTTTGTCCCAGAGGGCGATCACGCAGCACGCCGCGAACAACCGGATCCCAGGAGCCGCCAAACACGGCGGTCTCTGGACGTTCGATCACGACTTGGCCCTTCAATGGATTAAAGAGGGCAGCACATGTCAATCAAAACCAAACTCCCGAAAAACGTCTTCAAACAGGAAGCCTCGAAATTCTACTGGCTCCGCGTCAAGATCAACGGCCACACCCACCGAGAGACTCTTCGAACAACATCTCTTCGCGTCGCGGAAAAAAGAGCTAAGCGCCGCGTGAAAGAGTTGCGTGGAATGGAGGAGGCGGGAGAACTCGAATGGACGTTCTCCGCTGGCTGGGTCAAATTCTACGAAGCATTGGGCCAAGTGGGCTCTGGATGGAGCGCTGAAACCCGCAAGCGTTACCAATGCAGCCTTAGACAAATCCTTCGGGTTCTGGACAAAATCTTTACAGATCTCGACCGCGACATCCGCAGCATTTCGGCATCTGAAGTTGACGTCTCAATTGTGTCCGAGTTCGTAGCTCGACGTCGGGATGAGCAAGTATCTGTCGCTACGATCAATCGTGATCTGACAGCTTTCGGTCAGCTGATGAGAGCGATCAAGAATGATGGCTGGATTGATGCGAACCCAGTCAGTGCATTCGAGAAACAAGGGATGAAAGAAGTGCTCCCTGACATCGTGATTCCCACAGATGAAGCGATTGCGAAGCTGTCGGAGCGCGCGCCTGGCACGCTGGCGCATTTCCCGAGCTTCCTTTGCGCCACTGGCGGACGGGTGACCGAGATGGCGCTGATGCAATGGCGAGACATTGTTGGTTTGGACAAGCCGTTCGAAGGGAATGTGCTCGCAACCTTGCGCTTTACGAAGGGTGGAAAAGTTCGAACCATCGAGCTCACCCAAGAGGCGATTGACATCCTGTTGAAGGTCCCCCGTTCGAACGCCTCAACATACGTGTTTTGGAACAAAACAGAACATGGGTTCTATCAGGACGCCTCGAACCTTTTCTGGGAGTATGGGCAGGAAACGGATTTTGGCTCGCGCCTTCATGATCTGCGCCACAGGTTTGCGATCGATCGGCTGCGCGAAGGGTGGTCGGTTTACAGGGTTCAGAAATACATTGGTCATGACTCGGTCAAAACGACAGAGCGATACTATCTTCGCTATCTTTCTCAACAGCAGCAAGACCGTGTGCGCTCAGATGGTGACAACGGTTTTCGGTAAAGAGAGCATAGAGCTGAGACATCGGGGGGATCTTGCGCCAGCAAGGTCCCTCTTTTCTTGTTGTGGAAAGGAATGCCCAATACAGCAAGCACGGCCCAGATGGCTTGGACAGGAGCATAGACCTGACAGAGGGGGCATAGTCGGCATCGTCGGAAGCGCCAAAAGGGGTCATAGTATGACACCTTTGCTTGATCTAACGGCGCATAGGGAAATACGCACCACACCCTGATATTTCGAAACAATTCAATTTTATCAGGGGGATAGTGGCGGAGAGACAGGGATTCGAACCCTGGGAACCCGTGAAGGCTCAACGGTTTTCGAGACCGCCCCGTTCGACCACTCCGGCACCTCTCCGCGGGGGTCTGGGGGGTCCGTTTAGTCGCCTTTTCAGGCAGTGGCAAGAGGGGTTTTGCGCATCAAGGGAAAGTTTGGGGATTTTCATTGCGCCGGGGCTGGTACAGCCTAAGTTTAAAGGCAGAATTCCGCGAAAGGACAGCCCATGTTTCGCCAAAATAGATTGATCGCAGCCCCCTTCGTCATGGCGATGATGCTGCTTGTCGCCCTTGCCCTGCCGCTACGGGCGGCGGAGCGCGGCGCGTTGGAGCGGTTCTTAGAAGTAACCGGCTTTGACGTGGCGTTGGAGAGCATTCGCCTCTCAGCCGATTCCGCGCCCGAGATGCTGGGGCTGCAAAGCGAGGATTTCGGCTCGGAATGGTCGCGGCTGGTGCGGGATGTCTTTGACACCGAGTTGATGCACGGCATGGCGATGGATATCCTGTCTGAAACGCTGAGCGACGATCTGCTGGATCATGCCGCCGATTTCTATGCGAGCGATCTGGGCCAGCGTTTGGTGGCCGTAGAGAACAAGGCGCATATGGCCGAGGATGACGGGTTGAAGGCGGAAAGCGGTGCCGCAATTGTGGCGGGGCTTGAGCGCATTGGCTCGCCGCGATTGGAGACGCTGCGGCGTTTGAATGTCGCCAGCGATGTCGAAGAAATCTCGGTCCGGGCCATTCAAGAGGTGCAGATTCGCTTCCTTTTGGCCGCCGCGGGCGCCGGAGTGATCGAATTGCAGATGGAAGAGCCTGACCTGCGCGAAGCGATGCGCGCGCAGGCCGATGAACTGGGCGCTCAGATTGCCGCGAATGCCTTGGCCAACGCGGCCTACACCTATCAATCCTTCTCGGATGACGATCTGCTCGCCTATGCCGAGGCGCTGGAGCATCCCGAGATGCAGCAGGTTTATGCGCTGATGAACGCGGTCCAATATGAGATTATGGCCAATCGGTTCGAGGCCGTGGCCACCCGGCTGGCGGCGATGCAGCCCAGTCAGGACCTCTGATGCGGGCTTGGGTATTTGCGCCACTCCTGTGGCTTCTGGCTTTGCCCGCTTGGGCCGACGCGCGCATGACCGTGCTTGTCGATCTGTTGGAGCTTCGGCAAGCGGCGGTGATCCTCAGTGACGAGGGGCAGGCCCATGCCGAGATGCTGAACCAAGACATGCTGGGCGGGCAGGGCGGTCCGGGCTGGCAGATGCAGGTCGAAAGCATCCATGACGCCGGGCGCATGGTCGAAATGGTGCGCCGGGCACTGGAAGAGACGATGACCTCTGGCGAAGTCGAGCAGGCGATTGACTTCTATTCGACGGAATTGGGCGGTCGGATCGTCGGGCTGGAGAACGCGGGCCGTGCCGCCATTGCCGAGCCGGAAGTGGAGCAGATCGCGCGGGCGCACTATGGCGTATTGGCCGGGGATCATGATCCACGGGTCGCTCTGATCCGCCGCTTGATCGACGCCGCCGATATGGTTGACCGCAATGTCAGCACGGCGCTCAACAGCAATTTCCAGTTCCTGCGCGGAATGCGCGACGGTGGCGCCTTGGAAGACAGTGACGAAGACCTCTTGGCCGAGGTCGGTGCCGAGCTGGAGGCGGTTACCGAAGACACCTCTGTCTGGATGCACGCCTATCTTCTGCTGGCCTATCACCCCCTGCGCGACGCCGAGATTGCACAATATGCTCAATTTGCAGAGACAGGCGCCGGGCGTGCCCTCAACCGGGCGCTTTTCGACGGGTTTGGCCGGGCTTATGAGGATATCTCTTACGGGCTTGGACGTGCTCTGGCCCTGAATATTGTGGCCGAAAGCCTCTGACAGGGGCAGAGATTTGAGCGCGAGAACCTACTTGACTTGTCCCGCCATTCCGAAGATAAGCCCGCATCCCGGCGGGTAATCCCTCTTAGAGATTGTTTTTAATGACGCCCCATGGGCGCGCTGTTCGAGGCGGATCGGCCGGAAAGCCATCCACAAACTCCCAAGCGGGGGCCACAGAACGCGGATGACAGAAAAGGAAGACGCATGTTTGCGGTCATCAAGACAGGCGGCAAGCAATACAAAGTGCAATCCGGCGATATGCTGCGGGTTGAACGTATTGCGGCCAATGCTGGCGAAACAGTCCAGTTCAACGAAGTTCTGATGCTCGGCGGCGACAGCCCCGTGCTCGGCGCGCCCATGGTTAAAGACGCAGGCGTTCAGGCCGAAGTCGTTGACCAGATCAAAGGCGAAAAGGTTATCAACTTCGTCAAGCGTCGCCGGAAGCACTCTTCCAAGCGTACCAAAGGTCACCGTCAGAAGCTGACCTTGATCAAGATCACCGACATCCTGTCTTCGGGCGCGGATAAGTCGGGTGTTGCTGCTGCCATCGGCACCGGCTCAGTAAGCGCTGCCGCTGTTGCTGCGATCACCGGCAAGTCCGATGATGCTGCAAAGCCAGCCAAGAGCAAGAAGGCCGCCGCACCTAAGGCGAAAGCCGAAAAAGCCGCGCCGAAGGCCAAGAAAGCCGACGCAGGCACCGACGACCTGAAAGAGCTGAGCGGCGTTGGCCCGGCACTTGAGAAGAAGCTGCACGAAGCGGGGATCACTTCCTTTGCCCAGATCGCAGCATGGACCGAAGCGGATATCGCTGAAGTTGACGAGAAACTGTCTTTCAAAGGCCGTATCCAGCGTGAAGGCTGGGTCGATCAGGCCAAAGAAAAGACCAAAGGCTAAGGAGAGACCGAGATGGCACATAAAAAAGCAGGCGGTTCATCCCGTAACGGGCGCGACTCAGCAGGTCGTCGCCTTGGCGTGAAAAAATATGGCGGCGAAGCCGTTATCCCCGGCAACATCATCGTGCGTCAGCGCGGGACCAAGTTTTGGCCTGCAAATGGCGTTGGCATGGGCAAAGATCACACGATCTTTGCAACCGTCGACGGCGCTGTGACCTTCCACAAGGGTCTGAAAAACCGCACGTTTATTTCGGTTCTGCCACGCGCGGAGGCCGCTGAATAAGCCGTACCCCAAAGGGTTTGAAAAAATCAGGGATCGGCGATACCGCCGGTCCCTTTTCTTTTTCCGGGACATGTCCCATGCGTTTGTTTTTCAGTTCAAGGCTCGACGGCCTGTCAGATCGTTTTACCGTTCTTAGCGGGACAGGGCCGAATTTTGATAAAGTCGTTACATTCGGCAGGGAGGAATATGTCGAATGTATCAACGCCCCGAAGCGCTGTTTGCGCCTCCTCGGGGCAGGGGCGGCCAGCTTGGACCAGAGCCCCCCAATCCAGTCTGTTCGGAGGAGGAACATGACAATGCAGTTGGAAGCGATTGTGAACCAACCAGTTATTGAGACAGAGCGTTTTGACCTACGCCCGGTGCGCCGGTCGGATATGGGTATGATTGAGATGTATGCCAGCGACCCGCGGGTCGCCAATGCGACATCCTCTATCCCGCATCCGCTGCCGCCGGGCAGTGTCGAAGCCTATGTGACCCGCGCAATGTCGGATGACCGGGAAGAAGACGTCTGGGTCATGGATGGCACCCGCGCGGAGAGTTCCGAGGTCATGGGGGTGATCTCTCTCACCCGGCTCGACCGCAACCAATCCGAAATCGGCTATTGGGTCGCCCCGGCGTTCTGGAACACCCATCTGGCCTCCGACGCGGTGCAGGCTTTGGTGGATGCCAACCCCTTGGGCAATGACGCGCTTTTTGCCTCTGTCTTCCATGACAACCCGGCCTCGGCCAAGGTGCTCACCAACGCAGGGTTTGTCTATCTCGGCGACGCGGAAACCTATTGCTTGGCCCGCGATGCTGCCGTACCCACATGGACCTATAGCTGCAAGCTCTAGCTCCGTTTCCCGCGCCTGAAAGGCAAGACCATGAAGTTTCTCGACCTGTGCAAAGTCTATATCCGATCCGGTGCCGGGGGCGGCGGCTGTGTGTCGTTCCGGCGCGAGAAATACATCGAATATGGCGGTCCGGATGGCGGCGATGGCGGCACCGGCGGCTCGGTCTGGGCCGAGGCGGTGGATGGGCTGAACACGCTGATCGATTTTCGCTATCAGCAGCACTTCTTTGCCAAGAACGGGCAGCCCGGCATGGGCAAACAGCGCACCGGCAAGGATGGCGATGACATCATCCTGCGTGTGCCCGTCGGCACGGAGATCCTCGACGAGGATCAAGAAACGGTCATCGCTGACCTGACAGAGCTGGGCCAGCGCGTGCAGCTAGCGCGTGGTGGCAATGGCGGCTGGGGCAACCTGCACTTCAAATCCGCCACCAACCAAGCGCCGCGCCGCTCAAACCCGGGCCAAGAGGGCGTGGACCGTACGCTCTGGCTGCGGCTCAAGCTGATCGCCGACGTGGGCCTGCTGGGCTTGCCGAACGCGGGTAAGTCGACCTTCCTCGCGACCACGTCGAACGCGCGGCCAAAGATTGCGGATTACCCTTTCACCACGCTGCACCCGAACCTTGGGGTGGTTGGTGTGGATAACACAGAATTCGTCGTAGCTGATATTCCCGGCCTTATTGAAGGCGCTTCCGAAGGGCGCGGGCTGGGCGATCTGTTCCTCGGCCATGTCGAGCGTTGCGCGGTATTGTTGCACCTGATCGACGGTACGTCCGAGACCGTGGCGGAAGATTACCATACCATCATCGGCGAGCTGGAAGCCTATGGTGGCGATCTGGCGGAAAAGCCGCGCGTCACGGTGTTGAATAAAGTTGATGCGTTGGATGAGGAAGAGCGGGCAAGTCGTTTGAATGAATTGGAAAAATCCTGCGGCGGCGAGGTGATGATGATGTCCAGTGTCGCCGGTGAAGGTGTGACCGAAGTATTGCGGACCCTGCGCCAAAACATCGATGACGACCGCCTGCGCTTCCGCACCACCGAGGAAGACACGCCTTGGCAACCCTAAGCACCGCCCGCCGTGTCGTTATCAAGATCGGCTCCGCCCTTTTGGTGGACCGCGAGAGCGGCAATTTGCGCCGGGACTGGCTGATCGGATTGGCGCAAGATGTGTTGTGGCTCAAAGGGTTGGGCTGTGACGTTGTACTGGTTTCCTCGGGCTCCATCGCACTTGGACGGGGTGTCTTGGGCCTCCCTCCTACTGTCTTGGCACTTGAGCAGGCACAGGCGGCGGCGGCTGTCGGGCAAATCCGCCTCGCGCGGGCCTACGAAGAGG
>JBDVDE010000060.1:0-24273 GCA_039942135.1 Hyphomonadaceae bacterium | reverse complement strand
TGTTCGAAACCCTCGGCATCCCGAAAGAAGACCGCGCCGCCCGCATGGCTTGGTTTGCCGGAAACTTCCGCTTCTTCGATGCCCCGCTCGCCATCTTCATCCTCCTCGACGAGCGCATGGGCCACGGCCAATGGGCCCATTCCGGCATGTTCTTGCAAACCTTAGCCTTGCTCGCCGAAGAACGCGGCTGGGCAACCTGTATGCAAGAATGCTGGGGCATGTTGCGTCCATCTCTCAAAACGCACTTGAAGCTAGGCGAAACCGAAATGGTCTGGTGCGGCATGGCTGTCGGTCATCCCGATAAATCCGCAGCGGTAAACACGCTTCGCTCCGAGCGCGCCGAGGTCGACGAATTTGCGAGCCTGGAAGGTTTCTCTACTTAGTCACCGCAGTTCACTTTACTGTGTTCAACCTTTACTGGCGTCACTAATTGTCTGTTGTTATTGGACAAGTGATACAGACCTCGGAGCCAACGGCATGACCCTATTGATGAACACAGCGATCAAGAGCGCAGCAGCAGCTCTGGCCCTTGCGCTCGCCGCTTGCGGCGCGGAACCCGCACCTGATGCCGGAACAAGCGAACTTACGGCGACGACCACCACACTGATCACAGGAAGCGAAACGCCAGAAGTTATGGAAAGCTATTATAGCGACTTCCTGAGCACGTATGTAAGCAACACCGACGGCATCAATTTCGTCGCCTATGGTTCGGTCACACCTGAAGATCAGGCCATGCTTACAGCCTATATCAACAGCCTCGAAGCGCGCGGCCCTGCCAATCTCAGCCGCGATGAAGAAATGGCGTTCTGGTTCAACCTCTACAATGCCAAGACAATCGAGGTGATCCTCGAAGCATATCCGGTCTCTTCCATCCGCAAACTTGGCAGCTTCAATAGCGGACCATGGGACACCAAGAATATGACCGTTGCCGGTGTTGGCGAGATGAGCCTGAACGATATCGAGCACCAGACCCTGCGGGCCAATTGGGACGAACCTCGCATCCACTATGCCGTCAATTGCGCCTCATATGGCTGCCCGAACCTGAAGCCGACACCATGGACCGCCGAAACGCTCGAATCCGACCTCACAGCAGCGGCCGAAGGCTATATCAACCATCCGCGCGGGTTTCGTGTTGAAGACGGACGCGTAACCGCATCCAAGATTTTCAACTGGTACAAGGAAGATTTTGGCGGAAGCAAAGACGGCATCCTCGCGCATGCGCGCCTCTATGCCAAAGGCGATCTGAAAACAGCCCTCGATGCAGCTGACACAATCAACGGGTTCGAATACAACTGGAACCTCAACGAGAACTAGGCCTGCGAACGGTTCAGATAATTGCGCGGCGCTTTTGGGATATCCCCCGAAAGCGCCGCATTTCGTTCTGGCCCTGGCAAACAACCCCTTTCGCATTTTACACAAAACAGGGCTGGCACAGCGCCCGAACCGCGCTAAACAAAGCCCATGAAAATTGCGACATGGAATGTGAACTCGGTTAAAGCCCGCTTGCCCACTGTGCTAGAGGTGCTCAAAGCTATCGATTGTGACGTGGTCTGCCTGCAAGAGCTGAAATGCGAGACGGACGCCTTCCCTTATATGGAGCTTGAAGACGCCGGTTGGACCTGCGCCGTTCATGGCCAGAAGACCTATAATGGTGTGGCTATCCTGTCGCGCCATCCACTTGAAGACATCGAGAAAGATCTGCCCGGTGACGAGAGCGATGAGCAAGCGCGCTATATCGAAGCCTTGGTGATGACCGATGACCCGATCCGCGTTGGCTGCCTGTATCTGCCAAATGGCAATCCAGCCCCCGGCCCGAAATTCGACTACAAAATCAGCTGGATGGAACGGCTCGTCGCCCACGCCAAATCACGCCTTATATGGGAAGAACCCTTTGTCCTTGCGGGTGACTATAACTGCATCCCGCGCCCCGAGGACTGCTATGATCCAGCCGTCTGGCTTGATGACGCCCTGACCCGCACCGAAACACTTTCCCAGTTCCAGCGCCTGAAAAACCTCGGCATGACCGAAGCCTTTGAAGCGCTCGACAATCGCGGGCATCAATACACATTCTGGGATTATCAGCGCGGCGCCTTCCAGAAGGATCACGGCATCCGCATCGACCATCTACTCTGCTCGCCACAAGCCGCAGACCGTCTGAACGGTTTCAGCATCTATCGCGATGCCCGTGCCCTGACCAAGCCGTCAGACCATGTTCCAGCAATTGCAGAATTTAGGTGAGCCAAGCTCAGCGCATTGCCGTTTTGACTAGTCGTCCTCGGTGACGCATTTGCGGTTATACGCGGCAAAGTCTTCATTAAGCTGCGCGCCGGTGACCCGGTAGGCCTGCTCGACACCATCGAACCGCGTCACGGCATCATCATAAGCAGCCTTCTTGGCATCCGCATCTTCTGCGTGGCCCGCACTGAAATTGCGCAAAGCCTCGGCATCATCCCAGACGACACCCGCTTCTTCGACTTCCACAACCAGCGTATCGCGCTGTGTCGAGAGAGCTTCGAACTCGGTCTTCTTCGGGGCAAAGCTTGCTGCCATAGCATTACAAGCGCGGGCTTCTTTTTCCGTCAGTGCGGAAGCAGATGAAAGCGGAAGGGCAAGCATCGCCAAAAGGGGAATCAAAATATATTTCATGGAGCTAATCTCCCTTCAAATTGCGACAGCTATATGTCCGGTACATGACATTTCTCGCATATCCGACCTTAAGCTTTCCTGAATGAAACACGGCAGAGCCAAGACAAATTGTGGCTGCTTTATCGCGCTGGTCTCTCCTTTGCCGCCAAGGCATCAATCAACTCGAAAACGGCCGAGAAATCCGCAAGCAGGTCGCGAATGCGTTCAGGATTATCGAGCGGCGTAAACAAGCTCCCGGGCTCAAACAAGTCAGCCCCCTCAAGCGCTATCAGGACTTGTCCGTCGACAAAGGCACATCTGAGCTTGCTGCCATGAAACGCCGTTTCAAGATCGACCAGATCTTGCATCACATCCGGTGTCAGCAAAAATCGGCTTTCCACCTGATCAGTTGTATGCACCTCGAATGATTTTTCGAACACTGGATCTTCAAGCCGCGCCCGCTTCGTCCCTTTTACGCCGCCCATCCGGTTGAACAGTCCGGCATCGCGCAAGACCAGTGTCGTCCCGTAAAACGCCTTGTGAAAGTCAAACCTCAAACACTGCCCACGAAACACGGTGACCCATCTCGTTTTTGTTCGCCCCTTACTGTCGCGAGACGTGCGGCGTTGCTCGAGATGTGTCTCGAAAAACTCGAAATCCACACCATTGCGCACGCCCGTCAGCCGGTCTTCAAAATCCGAACGATCCCAACTCGGCAGCAGCTTCACGCCCCGCATATCATAGACAAGCCCCTGCTCGCCGCAGTCTTCCGAATAGGTCAGCCCCAATTGCTCGGCGACGGGGGTTACCATCAAGGTCTTGGCTTCTTTGCCAATTTGCGAGAGATCGCGCTGCATGAACCCATAAGTGCCGAGCCCTGCCATCACGCCGCCAATCGTAATGAACGGAATGCGCGCGAAAAGCAGACCGATTACGACGCCCGCCACGCCAATACCGGTCCCTAGCCAACGACCTTTGACCGCTCTTTCTGCTGCGCGTTTCCGGCCCACTTCACGCGCACGCAGCTCTGGTCGGATCACATCCTGATAATGCCGATCAAATCCGCCGAAATCTTCAGGCAAGCCATCAAGCGCCTTCAATATCTCCGGATCAATACCCTCACCATGTTCCTGATTCTCATCCATAGAGGCGATCTAACCACGCTTGCACAGAGGCATCAAATATCGGCGTAGACATGCCCTTCGCCCGAAAAGCCCAGATGCGTCACCGCGCCCTCATGCGCAGGCCCAACAAGACGCGTGAACTTCTCGATCGCACCCGAACCATATTTCGTGGTGCGCGGAGTCCATTTGCGCTTTCTGTCTTCAAGCTCGGCAGGTGTCAGGTGAATATCGATCGTACCTTTTTCGGCATCTATCGAGATCATGTCGCCATCTTCGATCAAACCAATCGGTCCGCCATCGGCAGCCTCCGGCCCGACATGACCGATACAAAAGCCGCGTGTTGCGCCGGAGAACCGGCCATCAGTGATCAGTGCCACCTCGTCGCCCATCTCCTGACCGTAAATCGCTGCCGTAGTGGAGAGCATTTCGCGCATGCCCGGCCCGCCTTTCGGCCCTTCATAACGGATCACCAACACGTCACCGGCTTTATAGTCGCGTTCGGAGACAGCCTTGAAGCACGCCTCCTCACCATCAAACACACGCGCAGGCCCTTTGAACTGTAGCTTCTTCAATCCCGCCACTTTCACAATCGCGCCGTCCGGTGCCAGTGTTCCCCATAGCCCGACAACGCCTCCTGTCGGCGTAATCGGATTGGACACCGGATAGATCACCTTTTGCGTCTCGTCCCATTTCACATCTTCAAGATTGTCGCCCCAGCTCTTACCCGTCACCGTCATGCAGTCGCGATGGATCAGGCCAGCCTCATCAAGCGTCTTCATCAGCATCGGCACGCCGCCCGCCTCGCCCATATCCTTCGCGACATAATTGCCTCCCGGTTTCAGGTCCGCCAGATACGGCGTGCGCTCGAACACTTCAGCGACATGGCGCAGCGTGAACTCCACCCCGCATTCGTTCGCCATAGCCGGCAAGTGCAAAGCCGCATTCGTAGATCCGCCCGTCGCCGCGACAACAATCGCAGCATTCTCGAATGCCTCGCGCGTACAAATATCTCGCGGACGCAACTGATTGGCGACGAGTCCCATCACCGCTTCGCCAGACGCCACCGCATAGGCATCCCGATCAAGATAAGGCGCAGGCAAAGCCGATGAGAGCGGCAGCGCCAGCCCGATCGCTTCAGACACGCAGGCCATTGTATTGGCCGTAAATTGCCCGCCACACGCCCCGTCGCCCGGACACGCAATCTTCTCCAGCGCCGTCAGCTTCTCTTCGGTCATCCCCGCCACATTCGATCCGGCAGCCACAGCGCCAACCGCCTCGAACACGTCGAGCACAGTCACATCTTTGCCCTCGAATTGCCCGGGCAGAATCGAGCCGCCATAGAGGAACACGCTCGGCACATTCAGCCGCAGCATCGCCATCATCATACCGGGCAGCGACTTGTCACAGCCCGCCACGCCAACCAGCGCATCATAGGAATGCCCGCGCATCGTCAGCTCTACACTGTCCGCAATCACCTCACGGCTCACCAGCGACGAACGCATGCCTTCATGCCCCATCGCAATCCCGTCCGTCACCGTGATCGTGCAGAACTCGCGCGGCGTACCGTCAGCCGCTTTCACACCTTCGGACACAGCATGGGCCTGACGCATCAAGGCCGTGTTGCAAGGCGCCGCCTCATTCCAGCAAGACGCCACGCCGACAAACGGCTTTTTGATGTCTTTGGTAGATAGCCCCATCGCATAGTAATATGACCGGTGCGGCGCGCGCGCGGGCCCTTCGGTAACGTGGCGAGATGGCAAGCGGGATTTGTCCCAAGTGTTGGTCATGATAGAGCGTCCTTTAATCAGCGGCGACATTAACGACCACCAGACGCCCCGTAAATGGTGAATTTTTCCACGAACCCAGTTTTCCAACGTAGCTTTTGCAACTTTTTACCAGCGAGCGCCGGATCGATGCAAAGAAGAAACCCAGTCATCCTACGCCTCACGCCGATTGCGAAATGCGGCCTTGCTCCTACACGGAGATCTTCTCCCCGAATATGTGGCCAGATTGCAGTGGAAAACCAATCCAATTTCTGTTAATCTGCATGCGGCAAGTATAACAAAAGAGGACCGCTCAATGCGCTATTCAAACGCCAAAATTCCCATGATAGCTGCTGCAATACTCTGTGCTACACTTTCCGCCCAGGCTGGGGCTAGCGACTTCACGGACACGGCCGATCACACTGAGCAAGATGCTGAACGTACCCTCGATGAAGTGACGACGCTGGGCCAAAGATTTGACCCGAATGCCCCGCAAACGGGAGAACTTCTAATTCGCCCCGTACTTGCGGCAAGGAGACGGAATGAAAGCACCGTTACGGGATTCGAACTGGTATTTGCGGCCGTAGAAATCGCCGAAAACGGCTCTCTTCTACCTTATACCGACAAACCAAGAGAAAGGTTTCGCCTAAAAGGCGTAACACCAACGCTTCAAGAGCGCGGACGTATACGTTCAACGGTTGCTCCTGAAACATATCCCGTCTCATCATTCAATTTGCCTGGGGGAACATATGCCTTGAGCGAAGTCCACTACACATTCCGGAAAATTGTTCGCAGCAACAGGCTGTCAGAAGATGGGAATATCTTGTCAATTCCCGAAACGCGTCCTGACCGTACCTCATTTTGCTTGTCCGAGCGCTCCTTCATATTTGATGTGGTCAATGGTAGGGTGTCCTATCTGGGTACGGTCGCGCTCGCCGATTTGCCCAGCAACCCACTTAGAAACCGGCACCATGAACCAATTCTGGGGATCGACCAAAACCTGAGTATCCCGGGGGTCGCCTCGAAAGTTGACGCCGGAGTGACTCTTGTTGATCTCGCAGACACAAGCTTTGATTCAGAAGCAGGCATTTGCACAAATACGCGCTTCAACGTGGCCGGCTGGACCCCGAGAGAATAGCCCTCTGGATTGGAAGCCAACTCACGCCGACCGGCAGAAAATTGCAACCGCCTCGAATGAGGCAGGTCTCCCTATAGAAAGCACGGACAAGACCTGATAAGCTGACAACACACGCAACATTAGGGAAATGACGATGCACCATCTAATGGCCAAGGCTTCTTTGATAGCGACCACGGCTCTCTTTTCCACACTTTTCGATGCTCCGGCATGCGGCCAAACTTCGGCAGAAAATGATCAAACCGATCAACGTATCCTCGACGAAGTTGAGACTAACCAAAAACTGTTTGATCCCGATGCGCCGACCACCGGAAACCTGCTTGTTCGCCCGCTACTGACAGCAAACCGGGAAGCCGAAGTCGAGATCACGGGCTACGAATTGGTATTTACGCCCGTAGAGATCGCCGAGGACGGATCCGCTATTCCCTATGGGGATGGCTCAATTGATCGGATACATTTAAAGGGGGTCATCCCGATCGCTCAAGAGCGCGGGCGCATTCGTAGAAATGTTCAACTCTCAGGCTATCCTGTCATGTCCGTCACTTTGCCGGGCGGAACATATACATTGAGCGAGGTACATTACTCGTTCATAGAAGTTCTCCGCAGCAACAGACTGGCAGGGAACGGCGACAATATCTCAATTCCAGATTCGCGGCCCGAGCGTACCTCATACTGTTTATCAGGACGCTCTTTGGTATTTGATGTTGCCAATGGCGAAACATCTTATCTCGGCTCGATTGCACTTGCGGATTTGCCGAGCAATCCACTTCGCAATTCAGACCATCGACCCATTTTTGGTATAGATCAGAATACAAGCCTTGCAGGGCTGAGCTTAGACAAAGAAGCCGAATTGAAAACTGTTGATCTGGCAGACACGAGTTTTGATCCAGAGTCGGGTATTTGCGCAAGCACCCGCTTCAACGTGGAAGGCTGGACCCCGAAAGGCTAATCCGGAGCCAATAAAATTAGCGACGTTCACACTGCCATTACTTTAGAAAATCGAGACGTGATAAGCTAGTGATGGGCAATACGGGCATTTTGTGGCACCTTATCCCTATAAAGATAAACAGTGAGGAGAGCACTAATGCCATACACAATTACCAAAACGTCCGTAATTGCCTCTACAATACTCTTATCCACACTCTCTGCCGCCCCTGCACTTGGCGAATCCGTAACGATTGATGACCAACAGGAACAACACATCCTCGGTGAAGTTACGACAGAAGGCCAACGCTTTACACCTGACGCCCCCCAAACAGGGCTACTTCTGGTTCGCCCCGTACTGACCCACCTGAACCGGAAGAATGAACAGCGCCAGCGGCGTAACTTTACCATGTCTCACGTCACGGAATTCGAATTGGTGTTCACAGCTGTTGAGCTTGCCGAAAATGGAGAAATTCAAGCCTTACCGAAAAACCAAGAGTACGGTTTCGCGTCCAGGGTCAGGCCGGCCCGACTGGGTTCTCCGGGCGCCGTAGAAATGCCGCTTCCCTCGCGGATTACCCCGTTAGATCCGTCTCTTTGCCTGGCGGCACATACACCCTGAGCGAGGTACATTATGAATATGAGGATTTCTCGCCATCATTCGGCCTCTTCGAAAGCGGCCTACTCCAGCGCCAAGTCCGTGCATCTTACTGCTTGTCAGAACGCTCCATGATCTTTGATATCATCAATGGCGAAACCGCATTTCTGGGGACTATTGCTCTCTCGGAACCCCCGAGAAATCGAGCCAGAAACCGTCACTTGGAACCAATTCTAGGTGTCGACCAAAACACGGAACATGCAAACGTCTCCCCCGATCAAGAAGCCAGTCTGGTTATTACTGAACTCGAGGACACAGAATTTGATCCTGACGCCGGTATTTGTACAAATACGCGCTACGATGTTGCTGGCTGGACACCGAGACAGCCTTAAACATAAACAACGCTAGACTTTTTATAAGGCAGCAAGCTGCGCCAAAGCCGCGCGCAGCTTGCTGATCGCCGCTTCGGCATCAGCTTTGCGAGTGTGCTGCTCTTCAATAATTTCAGGTGGCGCGCGGGAGACGAACTTCTCGTTGCCGAGTTTTTTCTCGATGCCGGAAATATCCTTTTCCAGCTTCTCGATCTCTTTGCCGAGCCGTGTTTTCTCTTCACCCAAATCAATCAGATCAGCCACCTGCAAACCAAGCGTGGCCTCACCCAGCACAAGGCTAACCGCGCCGTCCGGCAATGCCTCGGTCAGCGCAATCTCTTCGAGCCGCGCGCGGCGTTTGATGACATCACCATGACGAGCAAGACGGGCTTTGGTCTCTTCGCTAGCGCCGATGATTGCAAGGTTCGGCTTGGCACCCGCAGGCACATTCAGCGTACCGCGCACACCGCGCACTTCGGAGATGAATTCCAGCATCCAGGCCAGTTCGGCATCCGCTGCTGCGTCTTCATAGTCCGCACCAAGCTCACTCCAGCGCGTGCTCATCAGGAAGCCGTCGCGCTTGTCTGCAAGTTTTTCCCATAGCTCTTCGGTGAGGAAGGGCATGAATGGGTGGAGCGTTTTGAGCATCTCGTCGAACACCCAGCCAGCCACAAGCCGCGTTTCGGCTTTGACCGCCTCGTCATCTCCGCTGAGGAGCGGCTTGATCAGCTCGACATACCAGTCGCAATATGTGTTCCAGATGAAGCGATAGTTTGCGTCGGCTGCGTCGTTGAAGCGGTAGGCCCCGATGTTTTCGGCAACCGCCCTGCCCGCGCGCGCGACCTCGCCGATGACCCATTTATTAGTTGGGTGCTTGATTGTGGACGGATCGATCGACTGGCCGAACTGTACTTCATTCATTTGGCAGAATTTGGCGGCGTTCCAGATTTTGGTGCCGAAATTGCGATAGCCTTCAACGCCTTGCTTGGACATTCTGATATTGCGCCCTTGGGTCGCTTGGCGCGCGAGGAAGAAACGCAAGGCATCTGCGCCATATTCGTCAACCAGTTCCAGCGGGTTCACAACATTGCCCTTCGACTTGGACATTTTCTGTCCCTTTTCGTCGAGCACAAGGGCGTGGATATAAACATCCTTGAACGGAGCAACGCCGTCCATGAATTTCAAGCCCTGCATCATCATGCGCGCAACCCAGAAAAAGATGATGTCAAACGCGGTGACCAGCACAGCGCCGGGATAGAAGGCTTTGAGCTCATCGGTCTCGTTCGGCCAGCCCATCGTGGAGAATGGCCAGAGGCCAGAGGAGAACCATGTGTCTAGGACGTCGGGATCTTGTGCTAAGGTTACCGTATCGGGAGCACCACCTCCTGGAACAGCAGCAGCAAACCCCTGCGATCCCGATGGGGCAATAGACACTTCACACTGCTGTCCGTAATAATCCTTAGCAAGGCGGATAAGTTCAGCGGTGGAACACGCGGCAAATGCTTTGAAATTTCCGGATAATAATTGTCCAGTTCCCAGTTCTTCAATTGGCGGGCCATACCAAACCGGAATCCGGTGCCCCCACCAAAGCTGGCGGGAGATACACCAAGGCTGGATATCCTCCATCCAGTTATAATAGGTCTTTTCCCAATTGGCTGGCACGAAGCGCGTTTCGCCCTCTTGCACCGCTTTGATCGCGTCTTTGGCGAGTTCCTTGGCGTTGACATACCATTGATCGGTTAGCCACGGCTCGATGACAACGCCTGAGCGATCACCGAATGGCTGCTCGATTTTCAGTTTTTCGATCTCGTGCATGAGACCAGTTTCTTGGAAGTGAGCAACAACCTTTTGCCGAGCATCATATCGATCAAGTCCGCCATAGCCGTCAGGTACGTTTTCTGAACTAGCTAGCGTAACAATATCCCCCCCCTTATCCAAAAATTCTACGCCCTCCGGAATAGCACCTCGAAAAGCATATTCATTGAACTGATGCCCATTTATAGAAGCCTCTTTGTCAAGAACATTAATTATAGCGAGTCCGCAGCGTTTCCCGACCTCGAAGTCATTAGTATCGTGCGCAGGCGTGATCTTTACCGCGCCGGAGCCTTTTTCCATGTCCGGGTATTCGTCCGCCACAATCGGAATGCGCCGCCCGACAATCGGCAGCGTTACAAATTTCCCGACCAGCGACTTATACCGCTCATCATCAGGATGGACGGCAACGCCGCTATCGCCGAGCATGGTTTCGGGGCGCGAGGTGGCGACCACAATGTAATCGCGCGTCTCAGTGCCTGCTGGTTCGCCCTCCTCGTCAAAGACGGGATGCTCATAGGTCACGCCATCAGCGAGCGGATAGCGCAGATGCCAATACTGTCCCTTGATCTCTTTTGGTTCGACTTCCAAATCGGAGATGGCGGTTTGGAAATGCGGGTCCCAATTGACCAGCCGCTTATCGCGATAGATCAGCCCGTCATTATAAAGCTCGACAAACACCTTGCGTACGGCTTCGACCATTTCGGGGCCGTCATTCGGGTTATTCGGATCAACGGGCTGCGACGGATTATTGCCCATGGTAAAGGCCAGCCGCGACCAGTCACAGCTCGCGCCGAGCCGTTTAAGCTGCTCGACAATCTGCCCGCCGCTCTCTTCTTTCCACTCCCAGACTTTCTCGACAAATTCATCGCGGGAGAAATCGGTGCGTTTTTTACCGTCGGCGTTTAGCTGGCGCTCGACGACCATTTGCGTGGCGATGCCCGCATGGTCTGCGCCTGGCTGCCAGAGCACATTCTTGCCCTGCATGCGCGCAAAACGGATCAGCACGTCTTGCAGCGTATTGTTCAGCGCGTGGCCCATATGCAAAACGCCGGTCACGTTCGGCGGCGGAATGACGATCGCATAAGCCTCGGCACTGGTATCCATTGACGGCTTGAAACAGCCCTCATCTTCCCAAGCCTTATACAGGCGGGTTTCGGCGTCGGCGGCATTGAAAAATTGATCGAGCATTGTTTGCAGGTCCATAACTGAAAAGAGCGCACCCGAAGGCACGCTCTTGTCTATAATGGTTTTTCGCGTGGATGCGAGAGGGTTTTATGCCTCGCGAAGGGCAGCCACCACCTTATTCGCAACCTGCTGGATTTCAGCTTCCACTTTGCGCTCGACAATTCCGCTAAGATTCGCGTCGATCCATTCCTTGATAATCGGCCGCATCAGCTCGCTGACAAGACCTTCAATCGTTGCGCCGCCGCCAGCCAATCCGAGTGCGGCAGCTGCTGGAGCTGCGGGAGCTGCTGCGGGAGCCGTTGGAGTTACAGGTGTCGGTGCGGGTGCTGGCTCGGTCATCGTGATCTCTTCCGTTGAGTTAAGCAGGGCATCAATCTCGTCTTCTGCCGCACTATTGAGGCCTTCACCTGCGTCGGCGACTGTATCCGCTTCGGGCTCACCAAAGACGTCCGATTCGATTTCCGCCACAGTGGTATCAAGCTCGTCTGATGCAAACACTTCTTCGAGCGGGTCATTGTCGGCCGCCGGAGCTGCGTCCAAATCCTCAAGATTGCTGAGCGCATCAATTTCGTCGAAACCGGCTTCAGACTCGAGCAATTCATCGACACTGAGCAAATGCCCAGCCGTCTCGCCTGCTTCGCCGACCGATGCGTCAACCAGATCATCATTCATTGCGAAGAAGTCGTCTTCATCAGTGTCCGCAGAAATATCCGCACCTGACGCTTCGCCCACCGGGCTTCCATCTTCAGAAATGATTCGGCGGATTGAAGCCAAAATCTCTTCCATGGTCGGTTCTTTTGTTGCCTGTTCAGCCATGTTGTCTATTCCCTAGCCGCTGTTGCGAATCCATAATTCATGAACAAATCTAGGTCGAGATAGTTAACAGCCTGTTACGGATCATTAAGGAACTACAGCCCGAGCCGCGAAACTGTGAGCTGGCCCATAGCGCGTAAAAGCTGATGTCCAGCCACGTACGCATCGCGTTCCGCCTCGATCACCCCGAGCCGTGCTTCAAGTAAATCCTGCTCCTGATCCAGCACATCAAGCGTCGTCCGAACCCCGACAGCAAGTTCCTCGGTGCCGCCTTCATAAGCAATCTCGGCCGCTATAACTCCGCGCTTTGACGCCTCAATCCCGATCACTGCAGCGCGATAGCCATGCCAGGCGGTTGCCACCTGAGACACGGTTTGCCGACGCATAGTCTCGATTTGAAGTCTCGCCTGTGTCCGCTGCAATTTCGCTGAACGCACCTGACTACGAGCCACACCACCTTGATAAATCGGGACTCTTGCTTGTGCGAAGGCCGAAAAATTTCGATCACGGAAATTCGGAGTCGGGCCACCGGGGCCAAACGGGGTTGCAACTGAGTCCGGCTGATTGAGCGTGCCCTGAATAGCAGCACTCCCGACCACGTTCACCTCTGGGCGCAATCGGCTGCGTGCCGTCTCGATCTGTTCCTTGGCGACGCGCTCATTGTGCTCGGCAGCGGAGATATCCGGATTATGGGCCAATGCAATTTCGAGCGCCTCCTCGAAAGTCTGGGGTAATGTGTTCAGTGCAGGTGGTTCTTCGAGTGTGCCGGGCTCAAATCCGACCAAAAACGTATAGGTCGCCGAACTGCCTTCGATCTGGGACTCAGCCAGCGCATAATTCGCGCGCGCACTTTCAAGCCGCGCTTCCGCCAGAGCAACATCCGTTCGGGTGATCTCACCGACTTCAAACCGGTCTTTGGCGGCCCGATACTGCTCATCGAGCAAATCCACACTCCCTTGCCGGATAATCAGTGTCTCGCGGTCGCGCCGCACATCCACATATGCCGTCACGGTCTGCAAAAACGTGTCCTGCCGAACCACTTCGAGCTGCGCATCACTGGCGTCTATTCCTGCACGTGCCGACCGGATTCCGGCGAGAATACGCCCGCCCGCATAGATTGGCTGCACCGCTTGGATCGAGGCGGAAGCAATTTGCCGTCCGCCGACATCAAGAACGAGAGAACGGTTCGTTGCGACCCGTTCGGGGCCATATTGAGCATTCGCTTCCACATTTGGAAGTCTCGCCCCTTTGGCTGCGATCAACTCTTCTTGGGCGATCTCGGCCTGCGCACGTTGCGCGTCCAATTGCGGATTGGTGCCATTTGCAGCGCGCAACGCCTCTTGCAATGTATCCGCTCCGGCGGGCGCGACACAAACAGCCAGGCTTGCAAAGCAAGTCGCCAAAAACAAAAAACGCCGCATTTCAATCTCCAATTCGGGCCCGTCCCATTATATGTAGACGGTTCCTTACGGATCATGAACGCCAATCACCTTTTAGGCGAAACGATCATTTAAAGATTAGAACGAGAATGACGCCGCCGAATCAAACATCGCAAACCGCGGCGGGCTCGCTTCGAAAGCTTTGCGATAGGACACAATTCCGTTCGAACGCGTATATACTCTCGCTTCGCCGAGCTGCGCGCCGGTTTGCACGACGACCCCCAATCGGCCCAGTTCCGAAAGTTGATCGGTCCAGCTTTCTGGTACGCTCTGCACCATGCCATTGACGAAAATCACGTCAAACGGCCCTTGTGCGGCCAGTCCGGCATCGAGCGCACCCTCAACAATGACCGCACGATCATTGCCAAATTCGGCCAATCTTTCGCCGGTTGCCGTCACCAATGCTTCAGTGTCCTCAAGCCCGATCGCTGTTTCAACAAGCCGCGCTAGAACCGCAGTCTCATAGCCAGCGCCAGCGCCGATCACCAAAGCAATGTCCGACGATGCCGGCTCAACAGCTTTCAGAAGCTTGGCAAAATCGCGCGGGATCCACAGCGCCCGTCCTTCCGAAGTTTCGATTTCAAGCTCGGAATAGGCAACAGAGCGTCGCGGTTTCGGAACAAATTTTTCGCGTGGCACGCTCAAAAGCGCTGACACGAGATGCGGATTGGCCACATCATTCGGTCGAATCTGGCTGTCCACCATGATCTGTCGAGCTGCCTTATAATCCATTTCGTACCCTTTTCGCCGCGTGTTTGAACTGCCCGCTTTATCATAAAGCAGATCGCTTTCAACACATATGGCGTTTTGAAGTTTACAACACTGCCATCTCCCTGCTATCCCCGCTCTTCTCAGTGAGGTTCCGTGGCGGAGTGGTTACGCAGCGGATTGCAAATCCGTGTACACCGGTTCGATTCCGGTCGGAACCTCCAGAGATCCTTTCTGAAAACACAAGAGTTTTTAAATCGTTCGCAAGAAACTTAAGCGAATGGTGCAATTAATTTACAACCGTTTACCCGCTGTTAACCAATTTGGGCGAATTTGTTTACGTCTTCTCTTGGAGACACCCACCATCATCCAACGCCTCGGCGGGAGCTTGCTCCCGCCATTTTTTTATTTTTTTTGCAGATAACAAAAGAGGTGTTTGACACCGTTCAAAGGGCTGCTATGAAGCGGCACCAAAATTGATCCGTGATAGCTCAGTTGGTAGAGCAGGCGACTGTTAATCGCCCGGTCGTAGGTTCGAGTCCTACTCACGGAGCCATTTTTCCCAACACAGGCCGAATAACCGCGCCCCCGCAGAAATGTTCGGGTCCGCTCAACACCGCATGGCAAGCCATCAGCGCCCTATTCGTCAAGTCCGGCAAGGTATTCGACCACCGCGCGGCGCTCATATTTGTCGAGGGCAGTAGCGGGCATCGATGTGCCCGGATACGCGCTTTGCGGATTTGCAATCAGATCGTTGAGCTTACTGGTGTTCCAACGTCCACCGGCATTTTCCAGCGCATCGGAATATGGATACCCATCAACGCCGGCAATTCGCCTGCCAATAATCCCGTTGAGTGGCGGCGCAACTTCCGTCTCGCCATCCACCCTGTGACAACTCGAACAAGCGCCACGAAATAGATCGCGCCCCCAACTATAGTCGCCGACAAAGCCGCGCGCTTTCTGCTCAAGCGGCCCAATCGCGTCATATCCAGACACCGGGAAAACATCCGGCTCATCAGAACTTGCACCCGCATCGCGTATGAAAACCAGCGACCGGTTGCCCGTCAGAATTGCCACCGAGCCATTGTCGAGAACAATAATGTCCCGCAGCCGCATCCCCAGCTTGATCGGCTCGGAATATACAATCCGCTCCCCCTCAGGGCGCAGGCGATAGAGGGTTTCACCGACCAATGACGTGACAAGAAAATCACCCGTCCACAAGGAGAACGCGCCGCCCGCGGGCACGGGTACAATATTCGCAATGCCAATCGACGGAACAAATGCGTAAACCGGCCGCTCATACCCATCATGCCCGCCCTGTACCGGCGTTCGAGGAAACCGCGTTCGCGGTGCCCCATACTCAGTACCGAGTGCGACATTCGGCCAACCATAATCGGCTCCCTCGCGCAGCAAGTTCAGCTCGTCTCCACCTTGTGCCGCATGCTCGGTTTCCCAGAACCGGCCCTGGCTGTCTCGCATCAAGCCTTGGGGATTGCGCACGCCGCTTGCAAAAACGGACACATCGCCGGTCTCCAAATTCAATTTCAAAATCTTGGCCAACTGGTTGCCGCTATCGGCCTGTACAAGCTCCGGCGTGTTGAGAAAATTTGCCAGTCCGAACTCGCCAACCGACAAAAGAACATGCTCTCCATCGAACTCGGTCATCCGTCCACCCGACATATGGCCATTAAACTGCCATTCAAAGTCAATTAGCGGGACACAAACATCGAGACGGAAAATTTCCTCCCAGTCAGAACCGAACTCCAAAACGCCCGACCCAGTATCAATTCGCGTGCGATTGACGACATTACAAATCGTCTGATCGCTCGGGCGGAATACATGGTGGCTGACATAAAGTTCGGCGCTGGTGGCGGTAATACTCCGGACGTGAAGATCATGAACCCGGAACCAGTTTTGATTGAACTGAATCTTGTCAGCAAAGACCTCGGTGCGCACCCTGTCATAATCCATCGGGACGCGGCTTTCCGAATATGTGAGACTGCCCGAATCAAGCTGAAGCGATGCAAGATGCCCGTTTGCCGAAGCATATAGAACATATCCGGCAAATTCATCGATTGCCCCGCCCGTCGCGCTGCCATCAACATTGCCAAGCGACACGTCGAGCCGCTCAATTGTTAGCAAATTGGTTTCGATCTTGTCCCATTCCGCGGTCACGATATCCGGTCGCTGCGGTTCATCTTGAAACATATTCGCAAGACGGGCCTGTATCCGGTCAGCTTCCAGAACACCAAAAACCAGCACAGCTCCCAAACAAAATGCCGCGCCAAGGGCCGCCAAATGTAACCAATACTGCCTTAAAACTTGAAATACCCGATCTATCATCCCGATCCCGCAATCCCTTAAACGTTAGAATACACCTAATCTCAGATTTAAGAGCTCGCAATTCTCGTGCCGCAGCTTCCCTCAAAGCCCATACCGGTCACGCCAATTCGGATCTGCCCCCACAAATCGAAAACGGGGCAATTCCTAAGCGGCTTTATTTCGGGTGAGCTCGGACAGGCAAGCCCGTGCCAGAGCCCGCTGATAGACATCGCTCGCGCGCGCCATTTCGCTCGACGCCGGCAGCATCTCGCCATTTGGTTGTTGCTCGCGCTCAAGCCCAATTGTTTCCAAGAATCGCCGGACATCGGCCGGTGCATCTCCAGAGTTTCTCATATCCAAATCCTCATCAATCCTATCGAGGCTTCAGGAATCGGTGAGTCCGTGAATCAAAAGTTAACATATGGACACATGCCATCTACACGCTTGAAAAGACTCCAATTCATCAGTGAGATTCAGAAATATTTGCGCAAAGTTCAGGCATCGCAAATTGCGTTTCAGCAATGCGCATGGCACAAGTTTCATCAAATCAATGCCGCTAGGAGCCGCTTAAATGACCACACCAGAATCCCGCCTTGAAGACCTGGGCATATCTCTTCCGCCGCCCATGGAAGCGGTCGCCAATTATGTGCCCTTTGTCATCAGCGGTAACCAGCTTTTCGTTTCGGGCCAAATCTCCAGCGGTGCAGATGGCTTGGTGCTTGGACGGCTGGGCGAGGACATGACGGTTGAACAAGGCCAGGCCGCTGCACGTCTGTGCGGAATCAATCTCATAGCGCAGTGCAAAGCTGCTCTTGGTGATCTGTCGCGCCTGTCACGCGTTGTGAAACTTGGCGGTTTCGTCAACGCCCACAAAGACTTCACGGACATACCGCAAATCATCAATGGCTGCTCAAACCTCATGGTCGATGTCTTCGGCGAGGCCGGTCGCCATGCCCGTTCTGCTGTATCTTGTCCGGTGCTTCCACTCGGCGTTGCTGTCGAAATCGACGGCGTATTCGAGATCAAATAGATATGGCAGCTCCTTTCTCGCTTGGTGATTACGTCTATGCCCATCGCGGGTTGTGGTCGCATGCCGGACCACCAGAAAACTCGATGGCAGCCTATGACGCCGCTATTGCGGCTAATATTGGCATGGAATTCGATGTCCGCTTATCTGCGGACGGCATCCCCGTTTGCTTCCATGACAATATCCTCGACCGACTCACCGACAATAGCGGCGCATTGGCCGAATATACCGCCAGTGCACTTGGTGACATCCGGTTAGAGCAGACAGAGCATACTATTCCGACGCTCGAAGCGGTGCTTGCCCGTTGGCCACATCATTTGCCGCTGCTTGTCGAAATCAAAGCCATGGACATTCCGCCCATTCCCGTCGCCGAAGCCACAGCCGCGCAGCTCGTCACCTATGCCGGACGCGCCGCAGCGATGAGCTTCAATGTCGACGCCGTCGCCGCCTTGCCAAAATCGCTGCCACGCGGCCTGTTGATCGAGAAAGTCAGCAAGAGCAGCGAGGATGCCTTTGAGGCATCCATGCAGACTGCGCTCGATCTGCAAGTCGATTACCTCTCGGTCTGGCGCGATGATGTCGCCCGCGCTGCCCCGTTCGCCCGTGCACACGGTCTTGGCCATGTCACATGGACCGTCCAGACCGTTGAACAAAGCGCCATGGTCGCACCACATGTCGATGCCCAGATCATTGAAGGCTTCGACCCGGCGCTAACCGCCGGCACCTGATCCGCCACGAAAGGCGCCCGCTCATGAGCTTTACCGTAAAGGTGCATACCGAGCTTAGAGCAATTGACGAAACCGCATGGGACCAAGTCGCCAATCCGGCGGGCGCGCGATACGATCCGTTTCTAAGCTGGGCTTTTCTTGAAGCCATGGAGTCGACCGGCGCCGCGACACCGCAAACCGGATGGTCGCCGTGCCACCTAACCCTCGAATCGGAAGATGGCCCCCTATTGGGCGCGATGCCGCTCTACGCAAAAACCCATTCACGCGGCGAATTTGTATTCGACCATAGCTGGGCCGGTGCGCTGGAAAATGCCGGCGGCCAGTATTACCCCAAGCTCCTGTCCGGTGTCCCGTTTACCCCCGTCACGGGCCGCCGCTTACTGGTGCCCGATGGCCCGGATGCGCACGACTATAAGCTCGCACTTGTCAGCACCGCCCTTCAGCTTGCCCGCGAGAACGAGTTTTCCTCACTCCACATCAATTTCGTAGAGGCGACCGAAGCCGATACCCTGTCGGAGGCCGGACTGCTACACCGCATCGATCAGCAATTTCGCTGGCAGAATGACGGCTATTCAGACTTCGATGATTTTCTCGCACGCCTGTCTTCAGCAAAACGCAAGAACCTGCGCAAAGAACGGAAAAAAGCCCAATCCGGTCTCGATTTCAAACATCTCACGGGCGATGCCATTACCGAAGCCGACTGGGACCAGTTCTTCGACTTCTACCTTGACACTGGCAACCGCAAATGGGGATCGCCCTATCTCCACCGCGACACATTCTCGGTTCTCCATGACCGCCTTGCCGACAAGCTCTTGCTGATATTTGCCTATGAAGACGGCGTGCCGATTGCCGGCGCACTCAACCTTATTGGCTCCGATACACTCTATGGCAGGTATTGGGGCACGCGGTCATCGCGCTCCATGCTCCATTTCGAGGTCTGCTATTATCAGGCAATTGACTATGCCATTGCCAACAATCTCACTTATGTCGAAGCTGGCGCACAAGGCGGCCACAAGCTCGCGCGCGGCTACGCCCCCATGTCCACCCATTCGGTTCACTGGCTCGCCCACTCAGGATTGCACGATGCCGTTGCCGAATATCTTGACCGCGAGCGCGAAGCCGTCGCCGCCGACCAAGCCTATCTTCAAGATCGCACACCGTTTAAAAAAGAGATCTAACCGCGAAAGCCCGCTACCATGCCCCTGCACGCTCCCTACGATCCCGAGAATATTTTCGCCAAAATGCTGCGCGGCGACATACCCGCTGTCAAAGTCTACGAAGACGACACTGTGCTGGCTTTTATGGATATCTTCCCGCAATCGCGCGGACACACGCTGGTTATTCCGAAACATGTCGAGGCCCGCAATCTGCTCGATATGCCAACCGACAAAATCGCCGCCTATATGGAACGTGTCCAGAAACTCGCCCGCGCCGTCGAATCAGCGCTGAAGCCCGATGGCCTGATCATCACCCAATTCAACGGCGCCCCCGCGGGGCAAACCGTCTTCCACCTCCATATGCACCTGATTCCCGTCTATGAAGACGAGCAACGCAAACGGGGCCACGGCACTGGAAAACAGGCCGACCCAGCCGAACTAACAGCCCTCGCCAATGCCATTGCAGCCGCAGTTTGAAGGCGCGCCCCCCCCATAAAACACACGCAATAAGCAGTGTATTCCCCTAGAACCCCGCCAATACCATGTTTTTCCTCGTGATTTCGCTTCGAGGAAAAATTTTCACCCCTTATACAAGCTAAACGTGGGCAGTCTTAACTAACGAAAGCCTAAAAACAGACGTTTCTGTGTCTCACTTGCAACACAAGACAGCTACTATCACCAGACATAAACAAAATGTTATAAAGGCGATTGACCCGCGTCGCAGGGAAAGCCTACGAAGTACACATGAGCGTTTTGCAAAAGCAGAGCGGTCACGGGAGTTTGCTATAAGCAAAGAAATTGTTACCTCATCCTGCATCGCCCACTTTTCTGAGGCGCCGCAGGATTACTTGGAAAAAGGAGTTCAGGGTGACCCGACAAAGTATGAGAACAAAATTACTGGCAACGACATTGCTGGTTGGCATGAGCGGGAGCGTTTGGGCTTCTGCTGCTGTCGCACAAGATACATCTTCAGATGATCCGGTTGTTATTTCCGAAACCGACGATGAAGATGGTGTTTCAGTGCAGGAACGCGTTGTTGTAACCGGCTCACGTCTACGTCGTCCGGTAGATACCACAATTGCCGTAACAACAATCGGTGCCGACCAAATCGAGAGACGCGGATTTACAAACGTTGTCGACGCAATCGAAGAACTTCCACTGGCTGGTCTTGGTACCAACCTCGAAGGCGCTACTCTTGGTAACAATGACTCGACAGCTAACCCGAACCTGCTTGGGCTCGGCACAAACCGGACACTGACACTCGTCAATGGCCGCCGCTTCGTATCTTCGAACCAAGCTAGTGTTTTCGTTCCAGGTAACGCAAACGGTGCGCAGGTTGACCTTACCCTCATCAACCCAGCTTTGATTGCCAATGTTGACGCTGTTGCCGGTTCTGCCGGTGGTGCAACATATGGTGCCGACGCCGTGGGTGGTGTTATCAACCTTACGCTCATCGACGATTATGATGGTTACGAAGTTGACGCCCAATATGGTGTTACGAATGAAGGTGACGGACAAACATTCCGGTTTTCAGGCGTTGCAGGTAAGAACTTCCTGAATGACCGTGCAAACATTACATTCGCTGCAGAATATAATGATATTAACTCGGTTAACACCGCAGATGCTTCACGGCTCCAAGGTCAAGGTTTCACGACCATTAATAACCCGCTTGCTGGCGCTCCTGGAGTTCCAACAACACTGATCTTACCAGGCGGCATAAATCCGTTCAACAATACTGGTGGTGTTCTTGTCGGTGGACAAACAATTACAACGAGCACGAACAATGCATTTTTCCCAACTGGGCTAGATGCGGCTCTGCCGGGTGGCGTTTTCTCACCATTCGATTTTGCTCAAACAGCACTCGGTCAAACGTTAGACCCACTGGCCTTAATTGGTTCAAACGTTTCAGGAGGATCCTTCCTGACGATTCCAAATACGGATCCAGCAACAAGCGCTTTCTTGCCGAACGTTGCTGTACCACTTCAGTTTGACTCAAACGGAAACCTTGTTCCATTGAACCTCGGCGACATTTCGCCTCCAGGTCCATCGGATCAAAATACTGTATTCGGCGATGCTGATGGCATTCAGAACGGTTCGATTGATACCATTCGTGGTGCACAAGAACGCATCTCGCTTACGGCGTTGACTCGTTTTGATATTACCAACGACATTACTTATAAAGCCGAGTACTATTACGCGAACATCGAAAACTCGCTGATTGATGGCTTCCAAGGAAACAACCCAACAGGTTCTACAGCAGCAGGTACGCGTTCAGTGCCTGTCTTCATTGACGAAAACCCGTTCCTGAACGATCAGGCAACAGGCGTTATCAATGATCTGGTTGCTAACGGGCTTGTCGTTGACGATATCGGTGGATCAAGAGCATTGTTCCTAAGCCGGGCATTGGTTGACGTCCTTGGACCAATTGATGAAACTTCCGAAACCGACTTCTACCGGACAACCCAGGAAATCGGCGGAGACTTTAACTTCCTCGAGCGGGATCTCTACTGGAATACGGCCTTTAACTATGGCCGTGTAGAGCGTGACAACGCAGCTGACACCATCCTTGATGTCGAGTTTGCGCTGGCCGTAGATGCAGTTGAAGATGCCAATGGTAACATTGTATGTCGTCAGCAAACACTTGCAGCTCCAGAGCCAATTGCTGATAGAAACCCACAAGTTGGATTTATCAACACTGCTCTGCCTACCCCGGTTACACCAACACAAGCTCAAATTGACGCTTGTGTGCCGCTCAATCTGTTCGGCGAAGGTGCACCATCTCAGGCTGCAATCGACTTCGTATCTTCATCGACTGACTCTCGGAACGTATCTGAGCAGTTCCAGTACACAGCAGAATTCGGTGGTGATGCCATTGATCTGCCAGGTGGTACGGCAATCTTTAACACGCAGTTCGAATGGCGTCGTGAAGAGAACGAATTCCTTCCTGGTGACGTGTTCGCTGATGGTACAGGCCGTGCAACCGTTGGTCAGCCATCTTCAGGTAACTTGGAGTTCCTCGAAGGCGGACTTGAAGTCTCGATCCCAATTCTTGGCGAAGGGTTCAACTTCTTCGGTGCCAAGCGTTTGGAATTTGATGGTGCCGTTCGTGTTGTTAGCCGTACAGGCGGAAGCGACCTGATTGACTCAGAACGCGTAACCGACGTTGTTTACAATGTTGGCGGTCGGTACAGCCCGTTCGATTGGCTTACAGTTCGTGGTTCTCAATCGACCTCAGTCCGGTCACCTTCTGTGGTTGAACTGTTCGGTGCAGGTGTAACCGGCTTCTCTACCGCATTCCGGGGCAACGGAAACCCATGTGATGTAGATGTCATTGATGGCGGACCTGAAGGCGGCATCCGTAGAACCAACTGTGAAGCTGCAGTAGCTGCACTCGGTCTACCTGCTGACTTCCTGGATGGTTTCCAGGCCGAAGGCGGAGCAGCTCCAGCTGCTGGTGCAAGTAACCCGCTTCTCAACAATGAAGAGAGTAGCACTTGGACTGTCGGCTTCGTATTGCAGCCTGACTTCGTTCCAGGATTTACGCTGACGGCTGATTACTACAATGTTGATCTTGATGACACGATTCAGCTGACATCAATTTCTGCCGAATGTTTTGATCAACCAACATTCCCGGTCTCACTCGTGAATGGGTTGAACGCCTGTAATGCGGTTTTGATCGGTGTTCCTGATCCGGCAAACCCTGGTGCGTTTATCGTTCCAAGTGTTAATCCGTTTACTGGAGATCCAGTGACAGCTGTGACCGCTGGCGTTGGTAACCCTGCTCAAACGAATGAAGCGTTTAACTCGACGTTTGCGTTCTTTGACACGATCAACCAAGCTGCTCAGCGGCTTCAGTCGGTGAACGTCACAGCACGTTACGGGTTTGCATTGGAAGATGCGTTTGGACCTGCAGCAGCAAAGTGGGGTAACTTGGACCTCTCCGGTACACTGTACTGGACTGCGGCATTCAATACGTTTACATCAGCTGCGGCTGTTGAAGGCGGATTGAACAATCCGATTGATGGAGAGCCAGGAAACCCTGAGTTCAGCAGCGTGTTCAATGCGACACACAATGTGGGCAACTTCTCCCACAATGTGCAGTGGCTCCGGACATCTTCAACTGCTGGGAACGTCCTGATCGAAGATACATCGACACAAAACGCAGCCTTCTTGCTGCCGTCGTTTAATCTGATCAACTATAACGCTTCATATCAAATCAATGATAATATTGGCGTTCGGTTCGTTGTGAACAATGTTGGCAACAGACGTCTCGACTCAGCAGCTGGCGTTGCTTCAAGTGGCGCCGGTGAAGGTGACGCGGTTGGACGTAGCTTCATCTTCGGCATTAACGCTCGCTTCTAAATCTAGACGAGCAAACGAAATTAGGGCGGCATCTTCGGATGCCGCCCTTTTCATTTGTCTAAATGTCTGTGCTGACACAACTTGGCCTAATTAGACGTTCTTGCGACCTGCCTGACCAATCCTCTAGCCGCTTGCCCTAAGCCAGCAAGCTCGCCCGCACGGCGCGATCCCATCCTG
>JBDVDE010000059.1:0-75703 GCA_039942135.1 Hyphomonadaceae bacterium | reverse complement strand
ACGGTTCCTGCGGGAACGCCAGCTGACACTTATCCTGTTGTCTATCAGATTTGCGAAACCGCCAATCCGGGCAATTGTGCCACAGCGACAGCGACGGTTGTTGTTGAAGCGCCTGTGATTGATGCGGTGGATGACGACTTTACATCTACGCCAATTCCGGCTGGTGGTGGGACCACGCCAAGCGTGTTCAGTGATGATACGTTGAACGGCAATCCGTTTGATCCTGCTGATGTAAATCTAACGCTGACAGCTGATGGCGGGGTGACCGGCGCAGTGATCAACCCTGACGGCACGATCGATGTGCCTGCGGGGACACCTGCCGGTCCATATACGTTCACCTATGAGATTTGTGAGACGCTGAATCCGACCAATTGCGATACGGCAATGGTGACGATTGTTGTCGAAGCGCCCATGATTGATGCGCCGGATGATGATTTTACATCTACGCCATTTTCGAGTGCTACGGGTGGAATTACACCAAGCGTGTTCGGCGATGATACGCTGAACGGTACACCGGTTGATCCGGCTGATCTGACAGCGACGCTAACCGATAATGGCGGCCTGAGCGGTGCGGTTCTGAACCCTGACGGAACGATTACAGTTCCACCGGGTACACCCGCTGATACTTACACGCTGACTTACGAGATTTGCGAGATGTTGAACCCGACTAATTGCGATATTGCGATGGTGACGATCGTTGTTGAAGCAGCTCCAATTGATGCTGTAGACGATGACTTCACGAGCTTGCCGACGTCTGCTGGTAGCTCGACTCCGAGCCTGTTTGGAGACGATACTTTGGAGGGCAGTGACTTCGACCCTGGTCAGGTCGTACTGACAATCCTCGATGATGGCGGAGTAACAGGCATCACGAGCAATGCTGACGGCACATTGAATATCCCTGCCGGTACCGCGGCTGGTACGTTCGAGATCGATTATCAGATATGTGATGTGATCAATCCAACCAATTGTGATGTTGCGGTTGCAACTATTGTTGTTGCAGAGGCTGCCAATCTGTTTGCCACCAAAACGGCAACTACCGCGACGGCGACAACAGGGTCGATTGTGGTCTACACAATTACCATTCGCAATGATGATGCGGTAACGGCGACCGATATCGAGATTGTCGATACACCGCCGCTTGGTTTCCGCTTTGTAGAAGGATCAGGCCGGCTCAACGGTGCGCCTGTCGAACCGACGTTTAGAAATGGCGAGCTTGTCTGGAGCGGTGTTGATATCGCGCCAGGTGATACGGCCGCCGTGAACCTTGGGCTGATCGTCGGGGCCGGTGTGTCGGTTGGTGACTTCGTCAATACCGCCTTCGCTGAAACGGGCTTGGGAACCGTTCCTTTGTCAAATGAAGCGCAAGCTATTGTGCGGATTTCTCCGGACGAAATTTTTGATTGTTCCGAGTTGATCGGTAAGGTTTATGAAGATCTTGACCGCGACGGGTATCAGGATCAGGGTGAACCTGGCGTTCCGGGTGTTCGCGTTGCGACCGTCAACGGGCTTCTGATTACGACGGATGAGTTTGGGCGCTATCATATTGCTTGTGCAGCGACACCTAAGGACGGGATCGGATCAAACTTTATCGTCAAGCTGGACGAGCGGACCTTGCCATCCGGCTTCACTGTGACGTCCGAAAATCCGCGAGTTGTGCGTCTGACTGAAGGTAAGCTCTCAAGCGCGAACTTTGGTGTGCACCGGATGCGGACTGTGCGTCTGTCCCTGACAAGTGCTGCATTCGTAGCCGGTAGCACTGACCTTCAACCTGAATGGCAGAATAAGATGGCTGAACTGGTTGCGGTACTCGAAGAACAACCGGCGGTGCTGGCTTTGAGCTATTCGGGCGAGCAAGGGGCGGAACGGCTGGCAGCTATAGCCAGTTCGGTGAGGCGAGCTTGGGGAGATGGACCCTACATATTGGACATCCAAACAGAATTATCTTCGGCACTTGGGGAGGGCAACTAAATGAGACATTTCAATAAGTTCAACTCCGCATTAGCCGCTCGTCATTCAAAGGGTAAACTCATGTCTTTACGCCCCGCATTTCTAACTATTGTTCTCGGGTCGACGGCGCTGATTCCTGCTGCCGCACATGCGCAGTTAACGTCGGTAGGTAGTTCAGATGCTAGTTTGACCCAAGAGGCTGCGGTTGCGTCGAGATCGGCGCAGAAGCTTAATGTCGGATTGGCACAAGGTGGATTTGCGGCGCTTGCAAACCAGCCGCTGACCTTCAAGACCTATTGGAATTATGACAGCTTGATCTATATCGGCGAAGTGCGTGTGTTCGATAAGGATGACACGTCGCTTAGCAACCCTCTCAAGACGATTAGAGTCGAACGGGATGCGCCAACGGTTTGGACGCCAACTGGCCGTGTCGGTCAGGAATATCTCTATGTTCTACGGGTCTACAACCGCAGCGGTATGTATGATGAAACGAATGCGCGTGTTTTGCGTATTTCCAACCGCGTGCAGACGGAGGCAGAAGCCGCCCCGAGCAGCATCAATATTTTCCGTCAAGACAACACAGCTGTTCGCAATATTCCTGTTCCAACGGTAACGCGATCTCTTGCGGTTCCCGTGCAGTCGACCCCGGTTGTGCCGCCCCGGGTTCAAGTTGCCGCGCCAGCCGCGCGCGCGGTAGTGCCAGTTGCACCAGTTGTTCCATCTGTTCCTCAGGTCAAACCGGTTGTAACGGATCCAGTTCCTGTTTTACGTACAGCAACACCTATTCAGGGTGCGAGCCCTGCCTTCGAGATTTCAATTGATGAAGCTGACGAGACAGAACACCTGATCAACGCGCAAAACGTCAACATGTCTTATGACGGCTTGAAGGCGGTTCCACTGTTGAATGCGGGGCTGGACGACGGATCCGGTGCTGTTCAGCCCGGTGAGATTGTTCGCTTCAATACTTATTGGAATTATAATCATTGGATCGACCGCGCTGAAATCCGTGTCTTCGATGAAGATGATAATTTGATCGCAGCGCCCGTAGCAGCAATTGCTGTTGGAACAGACGGGCACGCCAAATGGACTGTGCCGGTGACCCGAACCAGCCAGACATATTCCTATGTGCTTCGTGTATATAATTCGGATGGAAAGTTCGATGAGACACGCCGGAAGCTGATGACGGTGACCAGTAATTCGGTACCCGAAACAGATGTTCCGCCTGCAACTGCGATTTACGGAAATGATAATACCGAACGCCGCAATATTGAGGTTACGGGGGGCACGGTCACTGTGTCTTCACATCATTTGAACGCTGACGGTGTTCGTGATCTGCGCGTCTTTGGACAGCCGGTGATCCGTGATGAACAGGGTGATTTTGCCGTCCAGCAAGTGCTTCCAGCGGGCGCGCATGTGATCGATATGTCTTATGTCAATTCGGACAATGAGCGCATTGATATTACCCGCAGCGTTGATATTCCTAAGAATGATTTCTTCTTTGTCGGTCTTGGCGATTTGACAGTCGGCCGACAAGGCAACGGTGCCCGTGCTTTGGTTGAGGCTGGCGGTGAGGACTTTGACCAGACATTCGTAAATGGTCGCGCTGCTTTCTATTTGAAGGGTAAGGTCAAAGGAAAATACCTGATCACGGCGTCGCTCGACACCACCGAAGATGATATTTCGAACATCTTCTCAAACTTGAATGATCGAGATCCGGAGTCGCTTTTGCGGCGTCTTGACCCTGACCGGTTTTATCCAGTCTATGGCGATGACTCTACTTTCTCGGAAGACGCACCGACACAGGGCAGGTTCTATGTCCGCGTTGAAAAAGGGGATGACAGTCTTGTCTGGGGTAACTTCCTGACAAATATTACGTCCACAGAGTTTTCCCAGATTGACCGTGGTCTTTATGGTGCGAAGCTCGAATATAATAGCAAGGCGACGACATCGCGCGGCGAACGACGTTCGCGGGTAACATTGTTTGCAGCTGACCCTGGTACAGTTCCGGGGCGCGACGAGTTTCGCGGCACGGGCGGCTCAGTGTTCTTCCTTGAGCGTCAGGATCTTACCATTGGCTCAGAGCGTGTGCGTATCGAGGTGCGCGATGAGGAGTCGGGCCTTGTGATCGAGACGCGCGATCTGCGCCCGTTTGTGGATTACGACGTCGACTATATTCAAGGCCGCATCATTCTGGCGGAAGCTCTGGCCTCGACGCAACTTGCAACACAGATTGTTCGTGACGGAACTTTATCAGGTGGAGATGCGTATCTTGTGGTCCGGTACGAGTTTACGCCTGGCCTCGAAGATGTTGGCGGGTTTACCACAGGCGGGCGCGGTGAAGCTTGGCTGGGTGACAATGTTCGTGTTGGCGTCACCGGTCAGCAAGAAGAGACAGGCGATGTTGATCAGACATTGCTGGCAGCAGATATTGTTGTCCGTGCAACGGACAGCACATATTTCAAGGGCGAGTTCGCGAATACCCAAGGGCAGGCTTTTGGCGAGAATGCATCGCTTGATGGCGGTTTCACATTCGAGAACCTCGAGTCGCTTGATACGGATGCTGATGCCAACGCCTACCGTGTCGAAGGCGCAGTTGGTTTGCAGGATGTTTCAGACCTGAATGGACAAGTTTCGGGCTATTACGAAGACATTGAAGCTGGATTCTCGGGACCGGGTCGGCTTGCACAGGCTGATACCGAACGTTTTGGTGCAGCGGCAAACTTAGGACTGTCAGCAGATGGGCGGTCTGACATTGCGATTAAATATGACTCGCTTGATATTGAGGGAGGGCTAGACGAGACAACCGTTTCAGCAGATTTGCGTATAGGGGTGACCCCGAAGCTCTCTGTCGGTGTCGGCGCGCGTTACAATGATGTCGAAGGCTCTGCGGTTGGCCGCAATGGAGATCGCACAGATATTGGTGCAGAAGTTGAATACACGGTATCTGATAGCTTAAGCGGTTATGTCTTCGGGCAAGGGACCGTTTCGCGCAGCGGTCTGCGTCAGAATGGCGAGCGGTATGGTGCTGGCGCAAGTGTTCGGTTGAACGATCGGGTCACAGCCAATGGTGAAGTCTCCGGTGGTTCGGGCGGGCTTGGTGCGCTAGGCGGGCTGACATATCAGCGTCAGGATGGCGAAGAATATTACCTCAACTATGCGCTTGATGCAGAACGGACCGAACCGGGCGTGGATGGAACGAGCAGCTTGCTCAACAGCCAGAACACATTGACGGTTGGTGGACGTAAGCGCTTCAACTCTTATGTCAGCGTCTATGGAGAAGAACGTGCGAGCTTCGGCGACACATCCGGGTTGACCAATGCTTATGGTATCGACTTCACACTTGGTGACCATTGGTCATTGGGGGCAAGTTTCGAGATCGGGGATGTGGAGGATGCGACGCGTATTGTCGACCGTGAAGCATTCACAGTGTCGGGTGGTTATACGAGTGATAAAGTGGTGGCCGGAGCGGCGTTTGAATGGCGCCAGGACGAACAGAATGGTGATGTACGCGAGAGTTGGTTCTTGCGGTCGAATGCCAGCATCAAGCTGTCGCCTGATTGGCGTGCACTGCTGAAATTCAACCGCGCAGAAAGCACGAGTTCGCAAGGCGCATTCTTTGCGGGTGAGTTTACGGAGGCACAAGTAGCTGGCGCGTATCGTCCAACCGAGAATGACCGGTTTAATGCACTGATCCGCTACACCTATTTTGAGGATCTGGCCCCGCCACAGCAAATCTCTAATTCCGGGGCTTTCGCCCAGCCTGCACAACGCAGCCACATCTTTAGCCTTGATGGCGAGTACCGCCTTACCAACTGGCTCACCCTTGGTGCGAAATATGGCCTGCGCAATGGCGATGTCAGCATCACGCGGCTTGATGATGATTTCGTCGACAGCACGGCCCAGCTCGGCATCATCCGAGCGGACGTTCATATCGTCAAGAAATGGGACGCTCTGATTGAAGGCCGGATACTGGATGTCTCTGGTGCTGATGACACCCGCTCTGGTATTCTGGCGGCGCTCTACCGGCATGTTGGTGACAATGCCCGGATCGGTATTGGCTATAACTTCACGGACTTCTCGTCAGACCTCACGGATCAGAGCTTCGACGATAATGGCGTGTTCTTGAACCTCGTTGCCAAGTTCTAGGCTTAATGGCCGTGGACATCGTCGGCGAGATGTAATCACGGGTGGATGCCGTGATTCGAAATATCTGCGAATATGACGCGGCGGCTATCATTCAGGCCTATGCCGATCAGAAATTGTGTCAGATGTTGAGCCGCTCCGCAGGCTTGTCGGTTTCACAAATGCACATGTTTCTGCTGGCAGAAGTGCGTCGCTAGCTATCGATGTACTCGCCGGATCGGTTACGGCGACAGGAGATGCAATCCAAAAAATGACGTTGTGTTTCAAGTGTCAAACTATGGATCGGACTTAGCTCTGCCGAGCCATTTGCACACGTCTAACCAAACGTCCGCCGGTCCGGCACATATTTTGCAGCGATGCTCCAGTGTCTCTTGATGCGGGGAAGGTCTGTCACATTCATGTCACAAAGTATTAGGTGAATGTAAATATGCGTTGATTACCAGCGAGAATTACATGAAGCTTTTTACAAGACTGACGTGAGAAGATCTTTTTCATGTCGTTCTAGGCGCGGATGGTTAGGCGTTTTAATTTAGGCAAGGATGAACAAGTTCATGACGACACCTCAGAAACATCAGAAGCTATATGATTGGCTCGTTGAGCAACCGATTGGTTGTGAAGCACATCAGGCCAGTGCGACCGCAGTGCATAACCGGAGTGCGGTAGAAGCGCTCAAAGAACTTACATCTATGATCTTGTGCTCAACCAATAATGACATCAGTGCTTTCCTTGATAGCGCACGTGCAGCCATTCGCGAGAAGGCGACAGCGGACAATGTTGATTTGCCGAGCCACGAGCAGGATATCCCCTGCACCGATTAAGGTGCGACTGCTGGATTAGACCGAATGGATGTGATTGCCGAGCGCTTTGCTACAGCCGTCGCGCGCGATCCTGATGCCATTGCAATCGACAGTCCTGACGCGCGCTACACATATGCCGAGCTTGCTGGGCATGTACAACAGGTTGCCGCGCGCCTGCATAAGCTAACCGAGCTGCTTGACGATGATACTCCACGAATTGTTGGTGTGTTTGCCCGGCACGGCGCAGATGCAATTATTGGATCGCTTGGTGCGGTGCTTGCGGGGTGGGCCTACACGCCTCTAGATCCGCGCGCTGGTTCCCGAGAACTTGCCGAGGTGTTTTCCGCCGCTGATGCATCGGCGCTTATTGTCGACGGTCCAAATACGCAACAGGCATATCTGGGCTTTGGCTCTGACTGTCATATGCTGATTTTACCCGAACTATTTGAAGATATGGCAAGGGTAAATGCCCTACCGGTTTCTGTGTCAGAGACTGCGCCGGCTTATTTGCTTCATACATCCGGCAGCGGCGGCCGTCCTAAAACCGTTGCTCATAGTCGCGCCAGCTTGATACGTTCGGTGGACTGCTACTGCGCAGACAGTGATTTGAAGGCAGGCGATCAGGTGAGCCTTGTGACACCGCTCGGGTTTACGCCATCCGTATTTTGTCTGTTCGGGGCATTGCTGAGCGGGGCCACTTTATGCCCGTTTGATATTGGCGAGGGAACTGACGGCATCGCTGGGTGGATGCTTGGCCGCGATCTGGCGCTGCTCTATACAACGCCGACAGTTTTCCGGCGATTGGCCTATGGATTGCCAGATGTCGATGTCGGGGACAGCGCCCAAGCGGCTTCATTGCGGATGATCCAGCTTGCGGGTGAGCCGCTTCTCGCCAGCGATGCCGCTCTGTTCAGACGAAAGTTCTCCGATCAGGTTCGTCTTTACAATGGCATGGGAACGACAGAAACGAGCTGCGCCGCAAGATTTGTGATCGATCACGAGATGAGGTTTTCCGATGGGCCGGTTCCGGTCGGGGTTCCGTATGACGATGTCGAGCTTTTGATCCGAAATTCTGACGGCCGGATGCTTGGGGCTGGCGAGATTGGCAACCTCTCCATCCGTGGTGATTATTTTGATGTGCCCAATGGGACGGGGGGGCAGTCCAAGGCCATGGAGTTCGACACTGGTGATCTGGCTATGTGCGATGAGGGGGGGCGTTTTGTCCACTTGGGACGCCGTGAGGACCGCGTGACGATTGATGGAGTAAGTGTGGACCTGCCCGAGATTGAATCGCTGTTGATGAGGATGCAGGACGTTAGAGAAGCTGCTGTAATCGTTGGCGGCGTCGAAAATGCTCGGCAAGTGGCTGCATTTGTTTGTCTTGCGCCCGGTGCAGGCGCTGACGCCAATGCGATACAAGGCCGGTTAGCTCAGGTGCTACCGCTCCAAATGCGACCGACACAGTGCCATCTGATTGAGACCCTGCCTATGCTCACGGCTGGAAAGGTCGACCGGCTGGCATTACGGGCGATGATGGTTGAGAGAGCTGACCGAGCCGAATTTCCAGAACCTGTGCCTGATGCGGTCGACGAGACGGTCATGACTGCCTTTTGTGAGGTGCTTGGGCGGGAGAGCTTGGCCCGAAATAGTGATTTCTTCGCTCAAGGCGGTGATACTCTGGCGGCACTTGAGCTTGTGATGCGGATCGAACATTCACTCGGGATTGGGCTCAGCGTCTCGCGCTTTGCCCATGCGCCAACGCCGATAAATCTTGCGCATGAGTTGCGACGGCAAATCAAGCATAACGAACAGGCGGGCACCGTTTCGGATATGGATGCGGTTTGGCAACTCGACCATGGTGCTCCGCTTGCACGCACCGGGATTGATGCGGTGGATATTCCCGAATCTGCACGAGGGCTGCTGAACCATCAAAGCAGTATGACGGCTATGCTCGCCAAGTGGGCAGGGAGCGAGGTCACGCTTCATGTTCTGGCCCAACGTCAGGCTGGGCGCTATTTCATGCGCAAAATCGAACTGGTCGGAGCGTCGGGCGCGGCATTGGCGATTGCGGCGATCCGCGTGGATTTACAGGCATTTGCGCCGGAGGTCCGGTTGGAAATCATCTCCGGCGAGGTGCCATTCGGGACGATCATGAACAAGCACGGTATCCATTTGAATCACATGCCAAAAGGCTTTTTTGCCACCGGGGCCGAATACGGCCGCACAAACCGCATCGAAGACGAGACGGGTCAGCTACTTGCTGATGTCATTGAATTGCTTCGGGTAAATGCTTAAGAGCCAAGTGTACAGAACACAGTTCTCAAGGCTTGAAATGGTGGGCGGTAACGGGCTCGAACCGCTGACCCTCTCGGTGTAAACGAGATGCTCTACCAACTGAGCTAACCGCCCTTGAGCGCGCTTGATACGCTGCCTGACTCTTCGAGACAAGTGCAAATTTTTGTTCAAGCACAGCAAATGCGTCTTTACAGCTATTTTTGCCTAATGTGGACGCGGATTATCCTTATTTCCTGTGCCGCCCGGACGCCCAGACAGGGTCGCTTGGAGCGCTTCTTCGTCTGCCGCAGACCATTCAGCTGCAACCAGTGGCTGCGTTAGGGCATGCGCCAAGACTTCAGAGACATCTGATACCGGTACAATGGTCATATGCTCGGTTACAGTGTCCGGAACATCAACGAGATCCTTGGCATTGTCTTGCGGGATCAGCACTGTCTTAATACCGCCGCGCAAGGCTGCTAGAAGCTTCTCTTTTAGGCCGCCAATTGGCAGCACATTGCCCCGCAGGGTCACTTCACCAGTCATCGCCACATCGCGCCGGACCGGATTATTGGTCAGCAGCGACACAATAGCTGTTGTCATCGCAATACCAGCTGAAGGGCCGTCTTTGGGAGTTGCACCTTCAGGGACATGAACGTGGATGTCGGTCGTGTTGAAGCTGCTTGGCTTAATGCCGAGCGACACGGCGCGAGCGCGTACGAGCGAGTTCGCCGCCTGAATAGACTCCTTCATAACATCGCGCAGATTACCCGTAACTTTCATACCGCCGCGCCCAGCCATTTGTACGGCTTCGATGGTCAAGAGGTCGCCGCCAACTTCAGTCCATGCAAGCCCTGTCACCGCACCGATTTGATTCTCTTGATCGGCAAGGCCAAAGCGGAACTTTCTAACACCCGCGAAGTCGGCGAGATTGTCTGCATCGATGACTTGGCTCGAAACGGTGTCATCTTGTCCGAGTTTACGGACGGATTTGCGGGCAAGGCGTGCAATTTCCCGTTCGAGATTCCGGACGCCCGCTTCACGGGTATAGTATCTGACGAGATCCCGGATCGCGCTGTCTTCAACATGCCATTCGGTGTCTGCCAAGCCGTGATCTTTGCGGATTTTGGGGACGAGATGCCGCGTCGCGATCTGCAGTTTCTCGTCTTCGGTATAGCCGGCGATGCGGATCACCTCCATCCGGTCAAGCAAAGGCTGCGGCATGTTCAGAGAGTTGGCCGTGGTGATGAACATGACGTCGGATAGATCATAATCGACTTCAAGGTAATGATCATTGAAGGTCGAGTTTTGTTCTGGATCGAGCACTTCGAGCAAAGCTGAAGCCGGATCACCGCGATGGTCCATGCCAAGTTTGTCAATCTCGTCGAGCAAGAACAGGGGATTGCCGGATTTGGCTTTTTTCATGGATTGGATGATGCGGCCAGGCATCGAGCCGATATAGGTTCGGCGATGACCACGAATTTCGCTTTCGTCTCTTACGCCGCCAAGGGCAACGCGGACAAAGTCCCGTCCCGTGGCACGCGCGATTGATTTGCCAAGCGACGTTTTGCCGACGCCCGGTGGGCCGACGAGGCACAAGATTGGCCCGCGCATCTTCTTGGTGCGCTTCTGCACAGCGAGATATTCGAGGATACGTTCTTTGACTTTCTCAAGTCCGTAATGATCGGTATCGAGGATGTTCTCGGCATTGGCCAAATCAGTGGATACGTCTTTGTGCTTGCCCCAGGGCAGAGCGGTCATCCAGTCGAGATAGTTGCGGACAACCGTCGACTCTGCCGACATTGGGCTCATCTGGCGCAGCTTGCGCAGTTCGCCATCGGCTTTTGTGCGCGCTTCTTCGGTCAGCTGTGTATCGCGCAATTTGTCTTCAAGTTCGGCAAGTTCGTCACGCTGCTCGTCTTGCTCGCCAAGCTCGCGCTGGATCGCCTTCATTTGCTCATTGAGATAATATTCGCGCTGCGTTTTTTCCATCTGGCGTTTGACGCGGCTTTTGATTTTTCGCTCCATTTCCAGCATGCCCATCTCGCCTTCCATGAGCGAGAACACTTTTTCAAGCCGTTCTTTGGCATCGGAGATTTCAAGCAATTCCTGCTTGTCCGAGAGTTTCACGGAAAGCTGCGCGGCCACCGTATCGGCCAGCTTGCTCGGTTCCGTGATCTTGGTAATCGAGGAGACGGCATCTGGCTGGAGTTTGCGGTTGAGTTTCACATAGTTTTCGAATTGGTCGATAACAGCGCGCGCCAAAACTTTCACATCATCGGCAGGCGCATCAGGTGCTTCGATCGCGACAATATCGGCATCGAGATACTCGCCGCGATGGTTCAAGCGTTCAAGACGTGCCCGAGTTTGACCTTCGACGAGGACTTTCACCGTTCCGTCAGGTAGTTTCAGTAATTGCAAGATCGTGGCAACGGTTCCCATTGGGTGCAGGTCGTCAGCGGATGGATCTTCAACCGACGCATCGCGCTGCGCAATCAGGAAGATTTCGTTCGCGCCGTCTTCGACCATTTCGAGTGCACGCACGGACTTGTCCCGGCCCACAAAAAGAGGCGCGACCATATCCGGAAATACGACAATGTCGCGCAAAGGGAGGACGGGTAGTGTCTTGACGGTCGGCATTCGGGCTCTCCTAACGCAGTGCGGTCATCGCATGCGTAAACTGAGCGCTGAGGTGTGTGTCAGCGCGGACTGTAAACTCTACATGATATTTGGCTATGATTGCCGCGCGCTTCAAGCACAAACTTCCCTTAATTAGGAAGCTTCCTCAGTTTTTGCTGTATCAGCATGAACATAAAGAGGTGAAGCATTGCCATCAACGACTTCGCCATTGATCACAACTTCCGACACGCCGCGCAAATTCGGTAGCTCGAACATGGTGTCGAGCAAGATCGCTTCCATGATCGACCGCAGGCCACGTGCACCGGTCTTCCGCTGAATGGCACGGCCAGCAACAGCTTTGAGCGCCTCTTCAGTGAAGGTCAGTTGGACAGACTCCATATCGAATAAACGCTGATATTGTTTCAGCAGTGCATTCTTCGGCTGGGTCAGGATCGAAATCAGGGCATCTTCATCGAGGTCTTCCAATGTCGCGATGACGGGGAGACGTCCGATAAATTCTGGGATTAGGCCAAATTTTTGCAAATCTTCGGGCTCGGTATCGCGGAGAATCTCGCCGGTCTGGCGCTCTTCCGGATTTTCGACTTCCGCACCAAAACCAATGCTGGCTTTGTCGCCACGAGAGGAGATAATCTTGTCGAGGCCAGCAAATGCACCGCCGCAGATAAACAGGATATTGGTTGTGTCAACTTGCAGGAATTCCTGCTGCGGGTGCTTACGTCCACCTTGAGGCGGCACAGCTGCAACTGTGCCTTCCATGATCTTCAAGAGGGCTTGTTGAACGCCTTCACCGCTCACATCACGCGTGATCGAAGGATTGTCAGATTTGCGCGAGATTTTGTCGATCTCGTCAATATAGACAATGCCGCGTTGTGCGCGTTCAACATTGTAATCTGCAGCTTGAAGCAGCTTGAGCACAATATTCTCGACATCTTCGCCGACATAGCCCGCTTCGGTCAGCGTCGTTGCGTCTGCCATGGTGAAGGGAACATCAATGATGCGCGCGAGAGTTTGCGCGAGTAGGGTTTTACCGCAGCCTGTTGGACCAACGAGCAGAATGTTTGATTTTGCCAGTTCAACCGCATCGGTCTTGGAGGCATGTGAAAGGCGTTTGTAATGATTGTGAACAGCCACTGCAAGAATACGCTTCGCAAAGCCCTGTGCGATGACATAATCATCAAGGACATCACAAATTTCCTGAGGCGAGGGAACGCCTTCGCGGGCAGAGACAAGCGCAGACTTGTTCTCTTCGCGAATGATATCCATGCAAAGTTCAACGCATTCATCACAAATGAATACGGTTGGCCCCGCTATGAGCTTCTTGACCTCGTGCTGGCTCTTTCCACAAAAAGAACAATAGAGGGTGTTTTTAGATTCGCCGGAGCCGTTTTGTTTCGTCATATCTACCTCAGTGCCCTAAATAATTTAACACAAAGCTTACAAAGCAGGGTGAATATAGGGATTACTCTAATTTTATCGCCAGTTCCCGCACACGCAAGACTCGCGCCGTTATGCGTTGTCCTCGGCACCAGAAGGTGCGCGACGTTCGAAAACTCGATCGACAATGCCAAATTCTACTGATTCTTCGGCACTCATGAATGAATCGCGATCGAGTTTCTTCTCTATCGCGTCATATTTTTGGCCAGTGTGTTTCACGTAAATTTCATTCAATCTGCGCTTCAAATCGACGATTTCTTCTGCGTGGCGCTCGATATCGGTGGCGACGCCGCGATATCCGCCCGATGGCTGGTGAACCATGATCCGCGCATTTGGCAGCGCCGTGCGCATGCCTTCTTCACCTGCGGCGAGCAAAAGTGACCCCATGCTCGCGGCCTGACCAATACAAGCCGTAGCAACCGGACAGCGAATGTATTGCATCGTGTCGTAAATCGCGAGGCCGGCGGTTACATAGCCGCCCGGCGAATTGATATACATCGAGATTTCTTTTTTCGGATTTTCTGATTCAAGAAACAGCAATTGTGCTGTCACCATTGCAGCCATCACATCGTCAACCATTCCGGGAAGGAAAACGATCCGTTCTTTGAGGAGTCTCGAAAAGATATCATATCGCGAGCTTCCGCGGCTCGTCATCTCTTCGACAGTCGGCATGAAAAAGCTGTTGCTAGGGCGTTGATCGATCATAATTGTCTCGGCGGTAGAAGTGAAAACTATCTTTAACTAGCTGGAGATATGGCTGACGTCGTTATATTTGTCTACGCCCTGTATATTACAACCCACAAGATGGCTTTTCTTTGATGGCTGTTCCTGCAATGACATAAGGGTCTGAGACAGAACTAATGATCGAGTCGTTATATGCCCACTAATTCCCCTGTTTTTATCGTCGGCACAGGCCGTTGCGGCTCGACACTGATGTCCAATCTCGTGAATTTGCATCCCGATATATTGAGCCTGTCTGAAGTGTTTGTATCGTTCGCAACCGAGGGGCTTGTGCACAGGAAAATGTCGGGAAATCGCTTTTGGAAACTGCTTAACCAAGCGTCTCCGGTCCTACGCGGCGCGATCAATCCAACGCGCAGTCCCGTTGAATTTACCTATGAATTCAAAGAAGATAGCCCGTGGACAATGAAGGATTTGCCCGCTTGCCTCTATATGACATTGCCGCATCTTAGTGATGAACCAGATGCACTTTATCGGGAGCTTGAACCAGTCATCAAAGCTCGGCCGACAGCGCCGATGGGGGAACAGTACAAGTTCTGGTTCGACTGGATGACAGAGCGGCACGACAAGGCCATGTGGATCGAACGTTCGGGAAATTCGATCACGATGGTCAAAGCTCTGCATCGATTGTTTCCGGATGCGAAATTTGTGCATATCCATCGCGATGGGCGCGAAGTTGCTATGTCGATCCGAAATTTTATGCCCTTGCGCGTTTTTTTTCATTCCTGGGTTCGGTTGCGGCGGATCGGTGTAGACCTTCTGAAAACGCCGTTCCGGTATTCTGATAGTTTGATGGTCAACACATTCGCGCCGGTGATTTCGGAATTGATGCCGATAGACTATTTTTTGGAAACAGAGCCGAAGCCTGAAGAGGCGGGCGCATTTTGGTCAGCGATGATTTCACAAGGCTTGCGTGATCTCGCGGATGTGCCCGATGCGAACATTCACACGATGACGTATAAAGATTTGGTTGAACATCCGCGCGAAACGATCGATGCCTTCCAGAAGTTTGCAGCGCCCGGCCTTGAGAATACGCAATGGCTCGACGCGGCCTCGAAGCTCCCGCGCAAAGCTACTCCGAAGTGGCAAAGCCTACCCGCTGACGAGCTTGAACGGCTTGAACGGGCCTGTGCGCCGGCAATGCAGGCCCTTGGCTACGCCTAGGCCTTCAGCTGCCAAATTCTTTTCACATACCGCAGCGTTAACTGCGTTTGCTCGCTCTTGCCCTGGGTAAAATGGGCTGATCTAGTAAATTTGCTGAGTTTACGGGAGGATTCAACAAATGGCGTTTGAAACACCAGCTGAGGCGATCGCGCATATCACGAATACGGATCCGCTTTTTGCATTGGGCGAGGCGGATATTCGCGGCGTTCGTTTTCCTGTGTTCGAGAATGCACCGCCAAATTTGCGCGCGGTCTTGCAGCAATCCGCTGAGGCGTATGCCGATGCCGACTTCATCGTCTATGAAGATGAGCGCACCAGCTTTGCCGAGTATTATTCAGAGGTGAACCGGTTGGCAGCGGCGCTGGTTAGTGAATATGGCATCAAGCGCGGTGACCGCGTTGCGATTTGCATGCGCAATTATCCTGAATATATGACAGCGATGATGGCGATCATGTCGATTGGGGCAGTGATTGTCTTCCTCAACAGTTGGTGGACGGGCGACGAGCTTGTTTATGGGTTTGAAGACAGTGGAGCAAAACTTGTTTTTGCTGATGCCCCACGCAGCGCGGCCATTGCACCATATGCTGATAGATTAGGGCTTTCCATCATTATGGTTCGTGGTCCAGCGGCCGAAGGTGTGCGGGGATATACGGATCTGGTGGCTGGCGTATCAGCAGCGCAAGCGCCAGATGTTGCGATTGATACGGACGATGATTTTGCTGTGATGTACACGTCTGGCTCGACGGGGCATCCCAAAGGGGTTGTGCAGACACATCGTGGGGCTATTTCTGCAGTGCTGAGCTGGGTCATGGGCGTGAAAGTGCGCGAGCAAATGGGCAATGCGCCGGTGCTGCCAAAGGATGCAGCGGGCGAAGATTTGCAGTCTGCCATGTTGCTGACGACGCCGATGTTCCATGTCTCGGCCACCCATGCCTGTTTTCTCGTTTCGCTTGTTGGCGGGAGACGATTGGTCGTGATGCACAAATGGGATGCCGATGCGGCGGTCGATTTGATCGAACGGGAAAATATCGTTCGCTTCTTTGGTGTGCCGACCATGTCTGCTGACCTCATGGACGCAGCTGTCCGCCAAGGCAAAACGCTTTCAACCTTGCGCTCGCTCGAAGCGGGAGGGGCCAAACGGCCAGCAGCGCAAGTCGGCAAACTCGCCAAGGCGCTGCCGCACGCCGAGCCGGCGACAGGATTCGGAATGACAGAAACCAATGCTCTGGGTATCGGTATTCGCGGCAAAGACTATGTCGCAAGACCCGGTGTCGCAGGGCGTCTTTACCCGCCATTGCAAGAGCTCAAAATTGTCGATGATAATGATGCCCGCGTTCCGAATGGGACAGTTGGTGAGCTGGCGATCAAAAGCGCTGCCAATATGCGCTGTTATCTCAATAAGCCCGAAGCAACCGCCGAAGCTTTGCGCGATGGCTGGTTATATACTGGCGATCTTGCCACGGTCGATGATGAAGGCATAGTGACGATTGTCGACCGCAAGAAAGACATGATCATTCGTGGCGGCGAAAATATCTCCTGTCTTGAGGTCGACGCAGCGCTGCATCTACATCCCGATATTGCTGAGGCGGCTGTGTTCTCGGTTCCTGATGAGCGTCTTGGGGAAACGGTTGGTGCGGGTGTTCAGCTCAAACAGGGGAAAACCCTGAACCAAGAGGCTCTGCAGGGTTTTTTGCGGGATCATTTGGCGAGCTTTAAGGTCCCCACGCAAATCTGGTTCAGGTCCGAGCCCCTGCCGCGAGGCGGCACCGAGAAAACAGACAGACGCGCCTTACGCAAAGAATGCCTTGGCGAGGATGCGGGGGCATCACTGGTGACAGATTAGAACGCCGTCTGGCGCGGCTAGTCGGCATACCAGCGGGCATAAAGCGCTGTTGGCAACAGCCGGTCGCTGTCTTTTTGAGGGATTGCCATTTCACCAGCTTGCAGCGTGCCGCCAAGGCTCGTTACCCTGTCGGCCAAGGATTGGGCAACGGCGAGATAGGATAGGCGCACGGCATAGGCGGTGACGATCACAAATAGTGGGTCAGGTGAGAGGAGTGCGCGCACACCGTCGAGCAATTCGGGGAAGTCTTCTTCGAAGCGCCATGTTTCGTTCTTGGGGCCACGGCCAAACTTCGGCGGATCGAGCACAATCGCGTCATACTGATTGCCCCGCCTTTGTTCACGCGCGACGAACTTCATGGCATCGTCAGCAATCCAGCGGATAGGCCTGTCATCAAGGCCAGACAATGACTGGTTTTCCTTGCCATAGCCGTTTGACTTGGGGCTGGCATCCAAATGCACGACTTCGGCGCCTGCCTCGGCACATGCGAGCGACATCATACCGGTATAGCCAAACAGGTTGAGGACTTTGATCGGGCGGCCTGCTGTGCGGATTTTTTCCTGTGCAAATCGCCAATGCACCGAATGTTCTTGAAAGATGCCAAGATGCCGAAAAGGGGTGCGGCGCGCCTGAAAGGTCAGATTGTTCCAACGCATCGGCCAGAGGTCTTGGGCATTCGGGCTTTCAATTTGCCAATTGCCGCGCTCGTCCGTTTCCGACTTCGAGGCGAAGCGCGCATCGGCCTGCCATGTGTCTGTGTGCGCGGCGGGTGACCAAAAAGCTTGCGGGTCTGGCCGGATCACAGATTGTGTCCCGAACCGTTCGAGTTTTAGCCCGTCCCCACAATCGAGAAGGGCGTAATCTTGCCAATCATCGGCAATGAGGAGCTTGGTGTCGTGTTTCATGTGTTTGGCTCCCGCGCGCCTGCATAGCCATGTTGGCGCCACGCTTCATAGCTCATCAGGGCTGTGGCTTGGGCCAGGTTCAAACTATCAGCTCCACCGCGCATAGGAATGATGGCAAGCGTATCGCACAGCGCTTCGATGTCTGGGGGAAGTCCAGATTGCTCATTGCCCATAATGATCACCGCTTGATCACCATAAGCGGCTTGGTCATGACGCACGGTGCCGTTTACGCTTGCGGCGGTCATATGCATCCCTGTGCGCTGGCGCCAATCATTGAATTGGGTAAAGCCTGACATTGCAAACGCGATATCAAACACGGACCCCATAGAGGCGCGCACGGCTTCGACGCTATATGGATCGCAACATGTCTCAACGAGCACCACGCCCGCAAGCCCAGCGCAGTCGGCCGTGCGAAGAATTGTGCCGAGATTACCCGGATCGCGAATTTCGTAGAGGGCCAGCCAAATTCCTTGCTTTGGGCTTGGCAAGTCATCCAGCGCCAGCGACTTTTGCCGGAACGCTCCGATGACTGCGCCAGGGTTATCCTTGCGGGTAATCTGCCCCATAACACGATCGGTCACTTGAACAATTTTCGCGCCTTGCGCCTCCGCCAAATCGATCAAACTACTTATGACAGGGCGATCAAGCATTGTGCTGGCGCAAATCAGCGTGTCTGCCTGCCATCCATTTTCCAAGCCTTGTAGGACGAGGCGGGTACCTTCGGCGAGGAAGAGACCTGTTTCAGACCGGTTCTTCTTTCGATCAAGCCCGCGCAATGTCTTAATCAGCGGATTGGATATGCTGGTGATTGAAAGGGGTGGGTTGGTCATAGGTTTATCAATGTTCTCTGCAGCCTCAGCTTGCTTGTCTTACTGAGTTCATGCATGGCTAAAGCAGAGGTCAGCCTTAAGGGAAAGGTATGTTTGGTCGAATTGTAGATTGGTTATTAGCACTTTTTGCTTTGGTCGCGATTGTTGTGACGGGAGCTTGGGCTGTTTATAGCAGCGAAAACGGCGCAGAATCGCTTGAAAAAACGCTTCAAACACAGGCAACTCAAGTATTGCGCGAGAACGGATATGCTTGGGCTGAACTTACGCTGGATGGGCAGCATGCGGTTTTGTCTGGGCAGTCGCCCGGAGACGGTGCTGGGAAGGGGGCGATAGAGACCCTATCCGAGTCAGGTGTACTTGGAGGCGCGTTTTCAGGGCCAATTACGGTATTAACCGATGAGGTCGTCGCTGGCGCGCCTATTTCGCCATATATTTGGTCCGTGGAAAAAAAACGGTCAGGCCGTTTCGTTTTTACTGGTTATGCACCGGACCGGGCGACGGTCGATGCATTGATTGAGGACGCAGAAGCGATGGCGCCGGGTGAAGTTGAAAACCTTTTGCAAGTTGGCAATGGTCAACCTCGCGGAGATTGGTTTACGACGGCGCATAGGGCTTTGCAGGAGCTTGAGAATTTCGAATATGGCAAAGCCGAGCTTATTGACTCCACACTGAGGCTTGAAGGGCTTGCCTTGTCACCCGAATACCGTGCCAGCATCAAAAACGGGTTTGCAGGGCTGGATGAGAATTTTTCGTTTGAGTCGGATATTCGAGGTGCCGGGCTTTGGTCGGCGTCACTGAGTGCGGGTACGTTGACGCTTGACGGGAGTATAGCCAGCGAAGACGAACGCAGCGATATTCTCCAACTGGTGCAAAACAATTTCGAGGGGCCGGTTGTCGACCAAATGACGGTCCGCGCACATGATCACGCAGGATGGCTATCCGGAGTGCAGGCAATTATGCCTCATTTCTTACGGTTTCGATCTGGCTTTGTTACCTTTACCCCGGAAGAGGAAGGCTATCGCGTTTCTGGAGAAGCAACGGGAAGTACGCTTGCGTTTCTTCGGGAAGATACAAATGGATCGCTTGGGTTTCCGGTCAATATTGATGTCGTTTCTGTCGAGGAAGACGTTGCGGAAATTGCCGGATTGGACTTTTCGGCAGACACGTTGGCCGCTTGTCAGGCTGGATTTGGGGCCGTCTTGTTGGTAAACCGTGTTAACTTTCAAAGCGGAAGTGCGAGTATCGACCGATCAAGCGGCAGCACACTGGACAAATTGATGAGTGTCGCGCGACGTTGCGAAGGACTGATCTTCGAGATTGGCGGCCACACCGATTCTCAAGGAGATCGCGGGGCGAACATTTCGCTAAGCCGAAAGCGCGCGCAAGCGGTTGCAGATTATATGACATCTCGAGGCATTGCCGTAGATCAGATTGATGCGATAGGGTTTGGCCCCGACGTTCCGATCGGTTCTAATGATACCGCGAACGGGCGAGCGGCCAATCGCCGAATTGAATTCAAAGTAGTTGAAGGGGGCTAGGATATGGTCTGGCTTGTTACCCATATTTGGATGTTTATCGGTGCGGCAGCGCTGTTTGGCCTGATCCTCGGCTGGGCACTGCGCGGTATCCGGTTCAGCGGCGGCGCGCGGCGGGCTATGGTTGAGCGAGACATTGCGCTCACCGAGCTGAGCCAAGTGCGCGGGGAGCTCGATAGCTTATATAGTGCTCAGCGTGCTCAAGATGCTGGCGAGATGCCGATGGATACCCAGTTACAGGCTGATATTCAAGCCCGTGAGGCACGTATGGAGGAGCTCGAGGGCGAGCTTGCTGCATTGCGAGACGAGCTTGAAAGTGTCAAAGCCGATAGCGAGAAAAAACTGATTGCTGCGGCTGCTGCAGCTGCGGCGGCCGGTGGGGGGGCCGCCGCGATTGCGACTGGCGGATCTGACGAGGTTGTAGAGAATACAGAGAGACTGGACGCGGGCGTGAATACGGCCAATGCACAGACTGAATGGCGCAACCGCTATCTCGAAAGCCGTGTGCGGTCACTGGAGACTCAAATTTCGAGCGTGGAAGAGGCCAAAGCCGAGGTCGAAGTAGAGCCGCAGCCTATCATTGAAGATCAAACCGAGCGTGTGGCCGAGCTGGAAGCGGGCAATCAGGCGCTAAAGACCCAAATAGACGACATGCAAGAACAGCTCGCTGCTGCGAAAACGGCTCAAGCTGGCGGTATAGTTGCTGGAGCTGCGGCCGGTGCGGGCACTATGATTGCGGGTCAGGCCATCGCGGCAGGGGAGACAACAGATTCGGTCGAGACCGAAAAGGCCAAATGGCAGAATGAATATCTACGCCAGCGCGTCGCCTTTTTGGAAGAACACGGGCTTTCAAGTCGGGGAGATACTTCGCCTGAATCGGCTGCCGATACCGATGAAACCGCCATTGAAGAGGCCGAAATACCCGTCTTGGCTGCTGTGCCGGTGGCTGGCACTGACGATGAAGACACGGGTGATATTGAGCAAGAACTGGCAAGGCTGCGGTGGAGGAACCGGTATCTGGAGGGGCGACTTGCCTATATCGATGGCGGGGCAACTGAAGATGATGCGGCAAGTGCAGATGATGCTGACGAAACTGATAACACAAGTGCTGCTGAAGCGTTGCTAGCTCAGCTGGAAAAAGCGGATGGCGACGGAAGTTAAGCCCGTTTTTAATGGGCGTGTTGCGGTTGATCTGTAATCCTTCAACTGACGTTCAGGCTGTATTCAAGCGTCATATGTGAACTTGTGCGTAAGTTTTTGATTTTATACGCATTTTGTAAAAATGTGTTTTAAGGTTAATATTAGGTCTATAGAATAGTTTGGAGGATTGTTTCTAATGCAAGATCGAATAGATATCCCGGACGGGTTGCTAGATAATGCGCCGGAAATTCACATATCGCGTAGAGCCATTATTGCAGGATTGGCGAGTGGTACGGTGTTCCCGTTTTTATCTGGGTGCACAACCAATCCAGAAACAGGGCGCAGCCAGTTTTTGCTCGTTGGGGAAGGGCAAATCGCCGGACTTTCAGCTGCCGCTTGGACGGATATGAAAACCCAAATTCCGCAGACATCCGATAATCGGTTGCGGGGGCGCGTTCTCGACAATTGGAACCGCATTGCCGATGGTGCCGGCAAAGGTGATGAAGAGTGGGAAGTTGCCGTATTTGACGCTGACACTGTCAATGCCTTCGTGATGCCCGGCAATAAAGTCGGCGTATTTCGCGGCATTACCGAATTGACCGAAAATGACGACCAGTTGTCATCGGTCCTCGGTCATGAGGTCGGACATGTGACGGGCCGCCACGCTGCTGAACGCCTGTCGGTGAGTGTCGCTTCGCAGACAGCTTTGCAGGTGGGTTCTATTGCCATTGCGTCTCAAGAATCATTGCGCGGGTTTGGGCCATCCCTTGGTGCGCTTGGCGGCGCAGCTCTGCAGTTCGGTGTTGTGCTTCCTTATAGTCGCAACCATGAGACGGAAGCTGACAAGCTAGGTGTCGACTATATGCACAGAGCAGGTTATTCGGTGCGCGAGGCGCCAAGACTGTGGGACTTGATGGCCGCCCAAAGCGAAGGTCAGCGTCCGCCAGAGCTTATGTCTACTCATCCGGACCCGCTTAATAGAGCGACGGAACTACGCAGATATATCAATGAGAAAGGCTATGACGTCATATAGGCGGTTGGCCAGAGCATATTGGTAATATTTAAAAGCCCTTCGGTTATTGCCGAGGGGCTTTTTTTGTATCTTTCCTTTGGTTTGAGGCGTGAATGTTTTTCGCAATTCGGAAAATTCGGCTTGATGACTTGCGTAATGGGGGACACGCGCACTATCTCTAAGGAAGGAGATGGCGCGTTTTTGGCGCTGTGAGAGACGGGGACGGAGACGACAATGACAGACCTAACAACGAGCAGCCCGACGGCGCTGCAGTATCTTGACCGTGCTATGGGAGGCCTGCGCAAGCTTGGCCTTGTTCCAGAGACTGTCGGCGATCCGGCGCCTATCGTGGCGCTGCTCAACCAGATATCGGAACTCGATCCAGACAAAGTGACCACGATTGCGCGTACGCTCGATCAGGCGTCAACCTTTAATGATGTCGTGCGCGAGAACGTGTCGGGCATGAAAGTTGGTGAGCGCTATGAGGGGATAACGTCGGCTTTCAACTCCATCCGCGACGACAGTAAATCTCTGGTCGACCAGTATGCTGACGGTAAAATTTCGACAATGGAGCGTGCATCCAATGTGTGGATGAAAATGACGCGCGGTGATATTGCTAGCCGCTTTGGCAAAATTAAGGATTTGTATTTGGAAGTCCAAGGCGAGACGGCCAACCAGATCGAGCGGGAACGGGCAATTCTTGAAGCCTACCTCGATTTCCGCGGCGCGATGAAACAGTCCGAAGTGCTTGCACTCGATGTGTTGAACACTGCCGAAGGCAAGCTAACCGAGGCGCGTGAAGCGGTCAGCGCTGCCGTTGCGACGGTTGAAGGATATGCCGGTGATGATGCGGCAGAGCGGGCCACGCTTGAGCTTCAACGCGATGAGCAATTGCGTAATCTACAAGCTGAAGAGAAGCGCTATCAGGTTTCCAAAGACCTCTCCGACAATATAACCGTTGGTTACAATACGTCCGAAGTGATCATGGCGCGGCTGGTTCAGACCACGAATGCGAAAGAGCGGATTTATGCGCAGTCGATTAGTTTCTTTGGCACCAACGAGATCGTTCTCACCGCGCTGACAGCGACCTTTACGGGAATACATGGTCTGCACGAAAGCACCCAAACGCTAGAAGCCATGAAAAAGGGTGTCGATCAAAGTCTTGAAACACTGGCTGAAATCGGCGGGCAAGTGCAAGAAGCCGCGACACGGGCAGGCTATGGACCTACGGTCTCTGCCGCGTCGGTTAAGATGCTTGTCGAATCGGTCGTATCCTATCAGGAACGCAGTCAGGACATCATTGCCGAGATGCGTGTTATGGCGACCAGGAACTCAACCGAGATTCGCGAAGCTGTGGAAGATGGCAAACGCCGCCTGACACGCTTGGTCGAGCAAGGCGCAGCAGCAGCACTGATACCGTCTGACACGTGAACGAAAAGACGCCTTCAAACCCTACGCCTGAAACCCTCGACGAGGTGATGCTGGCGATGGATGTGGTGGATACACTGCGTCACCGCGAGCAATTGATCGGCGAAGAACTCGACTCCGAGACCAGGAAAGCTGACCTTATTGTCCGTCTGCGCGAGATCTATCATGCCCAAGGGATAGACGTGCCCGACCATATTCTCGAAGACGGTGTGAAAGCGCTGGAGGAGCGACGTTTCCTCTACGAGCCGCCTGAAGACGGGTTTGGCGTGAAACTAGCTCATATCTATGTATCGCGAGGACGCTGGTGGAGACAAGTAACGGCCGGGGCAGTGGCTCTCTTTGCCGGGCTTGGCTTCTACCAGTTTGGTGTGGCGGGTCCCAAAAAGGCGGAAGCTGCACGGCTAGAGCATGCCTTGAGTGTGACCTTGCCAATGGAACTTGAGAGTTTACGCAACCGTGTGCAGAGACTGGCAGTTGAGCCCGAGGTGGATACAGTTGCGGAGAGTTATTATCAGGACGGGGTTGCCGCGATAGAGCAACGAGAGGCGGACAAGGTGCAAGAGAGCCTCTTGGCATTATCAGTTCTACAAAGTGATTTATCAGCAGCGTATAAGGTGCGGATACGGTATCGCGGCGGCGCTGATAGCGGGTTTACCCGTGTGCCGAATGATAATCCGTCATCGCGCAATTATTATTTGATCGTCGAGGCGGTTGGAAATAGCGGCGATGTTTTGACCGTACCGGTTTCAAGTGAGGAAGTGGATGCGCGCGCGCGCGTGAAGCGCTGGGCACAACGCGTTGATCAAGCGACATTCAATCGCGTGATTGAGGATAAACGGGACGATCAAATTATACAGGACGATATTATCGGTCAAAAATTGCGCGGCACGCTTGAGCCGAGATTCACAGTGCCGACACCGGGTGGAGCAATTCTCGAATGGTAAGGCGCAGACGATCTGAGGAAGCGGTACTTAGTGGCCGCGACGCGCTTCGAAAAGTGGACATGGTCATTGCCGATGCGCGCGGGGCATTAACGGCAGCGCTTGATACGGTGGATGCACAGGCACGCCGCAGCGCTGAAATTCAACGTGAGCAGTTGGAAGCCTATAGAGGCCTTGCCGATGTGCGCATTGATCTGATCCAGAAACGCCACAATGGCGCTGACTTGCAAGGTATTGACCGCCGAGCTGCAGAATTGATGGTGGAACATGAGACATTCGTCGAGCGCGAAAGCGGGAGGCTGGATGCTCTCGTTGCTGAAATTGTTCAGTTCGAAACAGAACGCGAGGCCCAAGCAAAAACACTCGATCTGGCAGTGAAGGCTTGGGAAGATAGAACCGTCGAGATTGTTGCATCGCTCGAAGATGACGGAGACTATATTGCTTTGGCTGAAGCCGTCGCACGGGCCGGGTCGGTGAGTGAGCGGGCTGAACGCAAGCTTGAACTGGCGCGTTCTGACCGTGAGGAAAAAGGCGCGCCTTATGACGAGGATCCGTTGTTTTCCTATTTGTGGGACCGGCAGTTCAGAACACCGCAATATAAAGCTGGGCCATTTGCCAGATTTCTCGACGGTTGGGTAGGTCGCCTTTGCGGCTATGACAAAGCTCATCTAAATTATGCCCGTCTCGTTGAATTGCCTGATCGGCTGGCCGAGCATGTCGAACGTGTGGAACTGCTAGAAAAGCAAGCCAATGACAAGTTAGCTGAGGCAGAAGCGAAAGCACTGGATACCGGCGGCGCGAATGAGTTGCACAGGAAGGCCGAGGCGGAGCGTAAAAAACTCCATCAATTGGATTTGAAGATCGAGCAATCGGAAACAGCCCATCTGGCCAAAGCGCGTGCGCACCAAGATGCGTTGCAGGCGCGAACAGGCCCTGCGGAAGAGGCGCGCAAAGTGATCGAACAAGAATTGCGCAAAGCGAGCTTTCCTGATCTGAGAGTGTTGGCCGCACAGACAATCACAATGGCTGACGATGAGCTTGTCGATGGGCTTGTGAAATTGCGTGCCGAGGAAATGCAGATTGATCTGTCGACAGTGGAAAACGCGAGCCTTCCGGAGCGTCGGCGTTGGGAGTTGAAAAAGCTTGAGGCGCTCAGATCGAAATTCAAGCGTGCCGGATTTGATAGTGCTCGTATTTCGTTTCAAACGGCGGCGCTGGATGAGGCTGTAGATGATCTTCTAGGCGGTGACCGTGGGGTTGATAAAGTCATCAAGCGATTGGCTAAAGGTATACGGCGGCTTGATCGCGGGCGCACCGGAAAACATAGGCGACGGCAGGACCGTAGACGCCGATCGAGCGGGTTCGAGCAGGTCCTCGGAGATGTCGCTTGGGAAATTGCACGCGAAGCTATGCGCGGCGATGGTGGATTTGATATTGGCGACTTGGGGGGCGGCTCGCGTCGGCGTGGAGGCTCTTCGCGGCGAAGCCCATCGAGAAGAACAGGGCGGCGCACAAGCGGCGGATCAAATAGGTATTCGTCCGGCGGTAAACGCGGCGGGTTCAAGACACGCGATAAGTTCTAGCGGTAAAGGCGTCGCCCCAATACGTTTTGGCGGCGACGCCGAAGAACCAGCCTTACTTGTTCGGCTGCGGTGTGGTCCGTAAATACGGCTTGACCACTTTTACGCCTTTGGGGAACAGACGGGCAATCTCATCAGGGTCGGTGACGCTTGGCAGGACAATTACGTCATCGCCGTCGGTCCAATTTACAGGCGTCGCGACTTTGTGGCTGTCGGCAAGCTGTAAGCTGTCTAGCAGGCGTACGATCTCATCGAAGTTACGCCCTGTGCTTGGCGGATAAATAATGCTGGCGCGGATCTTTCTGCTCGGATCAATCACATAGACTGCACGTACTGTCAGCTTGGCGTTCGAGTTCGGGTGGATCATATTGTAGAGCGTGGCAACTTTGCCGTCTTCGTCGGCGATCAATGGAAAATTGACGGCTGTGCCTTGGGTCTCCTCAATATCACCAGCCCAGCCTTGATGGCTTTCCAGACTGTCGACCGAGATGGCGATCGCCTTGGCATTGCGGGCGTCGAAATCGGCTTTCAGTTTGGCCGTATAACCCAGTTCCGTTGTACAAACAGGGGTGAAATCTGCCGGATGGGAGAACAGAACAACCCATTTGTCGCCAGCCCAATCATGAAACTCAATTGGGCCTTCAGTGGTCTCTGCAGCAAAATCCGGTGCAATATCGCCAAGTAAAAGAGTCATTTTATATCTCCATGGTTGATCTGACTTGATCTTACTATCCGAATTGGCCCTTAAATGCGTATGTCTCAAGCCTTGTACGCCTCAACTTTCAGATAAGTTTTTCTAAGCCTATGAAACGCCTCTTGCTCATGCGCCACGCGAAAACGGAAAACTGGTATCCAGGAACCGATGACGAGTCGCGGGCCCTTGTTGCCAGAGGGTGGAGCGATGCTCGGCTTGTAGCCCAAGATTTGGTGGCACGTGGCTGTGTGCCTGACAGGGTGATCATGTCAACGGCACGGCGAACACGCGAGACTTGGAAGGCGCTCTCGGATGTCATGCCCGGTGCGAAGCACGAGGTACTCGAAGAGCTCTACGCAATACAGGCCAATGCCTTGCTTGAGCTCATTGCTGCAAAATGGGAGGCGACCGGGAGTTTGCTCGTTATTGGCCATAATCCGGGGATCCACGAGCTTGCGTGCACACTTGCGCTCAATCATTCTCGAAGTGATGCTGACGCAACCAGAGTACTCGGTCTCAAAATGCCGACATCCGCCTTGGCTGTGTTCGAGCTTGAAGAAACTGGCGCACCGCTCGAACATGCATTGCTGCTCAGTGATTTTATCGTTGCCAAAAATCTAAGACCCGGAAACGATGAAGCCACCCTGTAGGGGAACAGGGTGGCTTGTCGCTTGTTAGCGCTCAAGGTCGAACTAGCCGCGTTTGGCTTCGTGGACTTTGGTCACTTCAGGCGATTGGATCTGCGCGACCGCCTCACTTAAAGCCTGATCGATGCAGATCTTAGTGCTGGCCCTGTAGCGAAATTCTTCGATAGGAGCGCTGTTTCCTAATGGTGCGCATTCTTCTTCGATCAATGTTTCAAGATCTGAGTAAACGGCTGCTGCGCCGTCTTCTGTAGACACTTCGACAGGAGAGAACTCGAATTCGAATTCGAAGTTATCCGAGGCGAAAGCAGCTGGCGTTGCAGCGAGGCTCAAGGCCGCGAAGATTGGGAGGATTGCTTTTTTCATTGTGGGTTTCCTTTTTTGCTTTGTTTGAAGTTTCGGGAAGTTTGACCGGATGCAATGCACTTTGTGTCTGTGCACCCGGCCAGAAGTTTACCATTGCCTGCGTGACCAACGTTTACGACGGCGCTCTATTAGGGGGCGTTTCCCTACCGAGGTCTTGGGCTGGGCTTTGCGGAGGGGCTGTAGGAGTTTTGTCCCCTCGTTCAGTGTCTGGAGTCCAACCTCTACCACTAGTGGGTTGATCGATGGGGTCGTCGCATTGTCGTTGACACGCGGGCTCATAGTTTTCATTCCTTCTTTTGCTTCTGTTTTCTGCCGAGACACTTGGATCGTTTCGACACATTCAAGATAACCATTAATTATCGAATTACAATAATAATATCTCGATAAAAAATAAATTCCTCAAAAATCCTTTAAGTTTTAAGGTATTGAATGTCGATAAATTTTGCTATTTCTGAATGACGTGTTGTCCTCTGTTCAGTTTCGAGCCCCCTTTCGATTATTCTGGATGCGAGATGATTACGTTTAATGTGTTCACGACGGCAGAGAGGGCGGACGATTGGCTTTGTTCTTGTCTCCTTCAGGGGGAACTGCCAAACAGCCATGATGATTTCATTGATATTGGACAATTGGACGCTGATAGCGGGATTGGCGAGTGCGGGGCTGGTTGCCGGGCTCGCGGGTGGGCTCTTTGGAATAGGCGGGGGAATCGTGATTGTGCCCGTACTCTCCATCCTGATGAGGGCGCTCGGTTTTGAGCAAACGGCTCAGCATGTCGCGATCGCAACGTCTCTGACGATCATTATCGCGACGTCGAGTCGATCGGTTATGGCCCACAACCGGCGCGGGGCGGTTGATTGGACTGTCTTGAAAACATGGAGTCCGTGGATTGTGGCCGGCGCAGGGATAGGTATGTGGACTGCGACGCGGCTGTCGGGGGACGTGCTGACTGCAATATTTGGCTTGGTCGGCCTGCTGATTGCAGCTCAATTCATTCTTGGACGACCCGATTGGAAGATTGCTTCAGACCTTCCCACAGGTCCGGTCCGCATGGGATTGGGCGCGAGTATTGGAGGATTGTCCGCTTTAATGGGGATTGGCGGGGGGACGTTTGGTGTTTCGCTAATGACCATGTGTGGGCGCGCGATGCATCAGGCCATCGGTACGGCGTCGGGGTTTGGCGCGGTGATTGGGGTACCCAGCGCACTTGCGGCCATGTATGTAGGCTTTGGACACGAGGGCCTGCCGCCCGGTTCAATTGGGTTTGTGAACATTCCGGCCTTTGCTCTGATGTCCATATTTACTATGGCGATGGCCCCTGTAGGGGCACAGCTCGCGCACCGGCTCGACCAGGATTTACTCAAAAAAATCTTCGGGGTGTTGCTGCTGCTCGTGGCATCGCGCATGCTCTACGGCACTATTCTCGGATAATCAGGCTGTTTTGCTTGAACTCGTAAGAGTAGAGTTTGCCAAGAAAGCTCATGCCAAGCAGAGAGTGCTCGAGCAGGCCGTCTTGCATGACCATGGCTTCAACATTCTCGATCTCGACATCTCCGATACGGATTGTGGGAAGCAGGATCGATGCCCCAAACGTCTCTCCATTGGCGGTATTGATGGACCAGATGAAATCGAGTTCTTCTGGCTTCAGCCTCAGTCTTTGGGCATCTTGCCATGTTAGCGCAACGATACTGGCACCGGTATCGACCAGCAGTTTGACATTTGTCCCACCAATATCTGCGCGGCCCCAGTAATGCCCGTCATCTTCACGTCGGAGCAAAGCAGCATTTGCTCCAATTACGGGCTCCACCGTCGTGGCTTTTGCGATTGTTGGCCTTTGCTCTGCTTGAGGGAGAGGCCCGGAAAATCGCTTTTCGATTATGAAGGATAAGACCAACGCGATGGCGAATGCGCCGACAAGCAGCCCGATGATACGCTCAATCATGAGGCAACTGGCCCCAATTTTCCGAGTTCACGTAAGGTTTGCATACGGTCTGGGAGTGTCTCAAGCACCGCGTCACGTCCCTCAGTACCGAGTTTTACCCAGTTACCGATTTCAGCCATCGTCCGTCCGCAACCAAGGCAGAACCCTGTTCGGCCATCAACCGCACATACTTTTATACAGGGGGATGTGATCGCTGCATCTGACATAATACCGTTATCTATCTTGGGCTATAGGGTTGGCAAGAGGTGTAATTCTAGTAGGGAAGTCTATGCGAAATCTGTTGCTATGGGGTGACAGGCGCATTTTGCGCCCAACTGAATAATATATAGTGTAAAGATATCTGAATATGACCGGAACGATGCAACCTTTTGAAGATGCTAGACAATTGGCTTTACGAGAGGTCGAACCTGACGAAGCGTCTGCAGAGGCTGTGCGCGAAAAACTACGCAGTTTTGGCCGCGAGACGGACTTTGGCAAACTTGGCGAAGCGGCACAATGGCTCGCTCGGTGGCAGCGTAGAAGCCCCCCGCGCATTGAAAAACCGACACTCGCTATATTCGCAGGCTCCCACGGCTTGGTTTCAAGCGGAGTGTCACTTGCAACAACCGCGCAGACACATGCGCATGTCGACGCGTTAAAAAGCGGTAAGGCTCCGCTTTCAGCGATTGCAACGCAAGTCGGTGCTGAAATTAGAGTAATGGAGTTGGCCCTTGATGTGCCAACGGGAAATATTGCCGAAGCCCCGGCAATGTCCGAGCGCGATTGCGCGGCGACCATTGCCTACGGATTTGAAGCGGTTGCCGGAGAACCCGATCTGCTTGCGCTCGGGGTGAGCGGTGCTGGTATTGGTACGGCGGCAGCCGCGGTTGCATGTGCTTTGTTTGGCGGAACGGCAGAATATTGGGTGCGCCCGGGCCCTGGTACGCCCAGTGAAATGACGGCCATGCGCGCAGAAATCGTGAACAAGGCGCTCGCATTACACCGTGCCGAAATCGGCAATCCATTGGCCGCACTCGCATGCCTTGGTGGTCGGGAGCTGGCGGCATGTGTTGGCGCGATTCTCGCCGCACGGTTGGAAAGTGTCCCTTTGATTCTTGATGGGTTTGCCACGACGATTGCAGCCAGTGTGGTCCATGCGATCAATCCCGACGCTTTGTCTCATGTGATCGCAGCGCATGAGACAAGACGGCCAGCACATCAGGCAGCGCTCGAACGGATTGGCCTCAAGCCACTGATTGATATGGAGTATCAGACGGGTGGGGGCTTGGGGTCGACCACAGCGATTGGTCTGATGCGCACCGCGTGCGCGCCGTTTATCGCTGAACCTCAACAGAGTTAAACTGCTTACCCGACGTCACAGACGAAACATGATTTCCCGATTGAGCGAAACACGCTATATTGCGGGAAACGAACAAGAGGGTTTGAGATGAATTTGGAATTTTCTGCAGAAGAGCTTGCGTTTCGCGACGAGGTTCGGGCTTTCATTCAAGAGAATTATCCAAAGAATGCCGAGGTTCGCGGTGCCGATGATTTGACCAAAGAGCAATTTTTGGCTTGGCACAAAATTCTAGCCAAGAAGGGGTGGGCCGCCCCGTCATGGCCGGTCGAACATGGCGGTACAGACTGGACAGCGACACAGCGCTACATCTGGTCGGAGGAAAACGCGGCCGTTGATGCAATTATGCCGCTTCCTTTTGGTATCGCGATGGTCGCGCCGGTGATTTACACGTTTGGCAACCAAGCTCAGAAAGATCGCTATCTCCCGAAAATTCTCTCTGGCGAAGAGTGGTGGTGTCAGGGTTATTCCGAACCGGGCGCCGGTTCTGACCTGGCAAGCGTCAAAACGACTGCGGTTCGCGATGGTGATCATTATGTCATCAATGGTCAGAAAACATGGACGACGCTTGCCCAACATGCTGATTGGGGCTTCTTCCTCTGTCGAACCGACCCAGACGCGCCGAAGCGGCAACAAGGTATTAGTTTCATCCTTATAGATATGAAGACACCAGGCATTGAAGTGCGCCCAATCATTACGATTGATGGCGGTCACGAAGTCAACGAGACGTGGCTCACAGATGTTCGCGTGCCGGTGGAAAACCTTGTTGGCGAAGAGAATATGGGCTGGACATATGCCAAGTTCCTGCTTGCTCACGAGCGCTCAGGTATTGCCGGTGTTGCGCGCTCGAAACGCGGTGTCGAACGGTTGCGGACGCTCGCCTCTACAGAACTGCTTGATGGTGAACCTCTGATCGAGGATCGAGACTTCGCGCGTAAAATATCACAAATCGAAATCGATCTGACGGCCCTTGAATATACCGAGCTTCGCACGCTTGCTGGTGAAGCTCAGGGTAAGGGACCGGGCCCCGAAAGCTCGATCCTGAAAATCAAAGGTACAGAAATTCAGCAGCGGATCACTGAATTGACGCTCGAAGCTGCGGGGAATTACGGTCACCCATATTTCCGAGGTTTCCCCGAAGAGGGCAGCAATACGCAGCCTATTGGGCCTGAATATGCCCCAGCAACAGCACCGATGTACTTCAATATGCGCAAGACATCGATCTATGGCGGGTCGAACGAAATTCAGAGAAACATCATTTCAAAGATGATACTTGGACTGTAATCGGTTTTTCATCTACTCTTTAGTAGCACCTTTACGGGACGACATTGCTTAGGGTATAGGGTTAATGCTTTGTTAACCCTGTAGGCACTCGCAGAAGGTGGGTCGATGTATCGTTTCGTTATTTCTGGATTATTTGTGATTCTAATGGTGGGAGCTGCATTTGCTGATTCCGAATACAGGCCACCGGCTGTAGGAACGCAAATCACTTGGCAGGAACCATCCTATGAGACCGGCGCTGATGCGCCCGCGAGCAAGACTCGTGTCAGCCAAGTTGTCGGGCAGGGCAAAGACTTTGCGATCTACCTCTTTGATATTGGCTATGATGTCGAGAAGCCAACCTCATTTTTTGCAGAGTTTTCTGGTATTCACGTAACGTCGTGCGCGACCGAAATGCCGACTGAGAATGAGCGCGAAGACCTGCAACGGTTCTGGCCGCTTCAAACGGGCGCGTCCCTTCAGATTGGCAATGAAGAAACGTTTTTAACCACCTATGAAGTTGGCCAACGTACGGTTCATGCGGTCTCACAAATTGACGGTGATCGTCCGGCTCAGCTTATCAGTGTAAAAGAAGGTGATTTCAGCAGCGATGTTATGCTGTCGCTAGATTGGGGGATGCCTGTGCTTAGAACCTATGGCAATGGCGATAATGTTCGTGCCATCGAGTTGTTTTCGCCTACGATTCCAGCAAATTTGAGCGAAGCTGATCGCGTTGCACTGGGTGAATGTGCAAAACTCTTGGAAGAATAAGCCGACAGGCTAACCCGACGGTATCCCACAATAGATATTGCCTCATTCGCCTAAGCGAATACAACTGTATCTAAGAGTTGGGCAGCGCGGTGCGTTGCGAGGAAATTCAAGAACGGGAAGAGCTCAAGATGGACTTTAATTTTTCGGAAGAACAAGGCATGATCCGCGACAGCTTGGGCCGGCTGATCCGCGAAAAATATGATTTTGAGACGCGCCAGAAGGCCACCAGTTCCGAGCTGGGACGCGATCCGGCCTTGTGGGCGCAGTTTGCCGAGCTTGGTTTGCTCATGGCGCCGTTTAGCGAAGAAGATGGCGGCCTGGGTGGCGGCGCGGTCGACGCGATGGTCGTGATGGAAGAGTTTGGCAAAGGTCTCGTCACCGAGCCGTTCATCCCAAGCGTGGTATGCGGCGGCGGTTTCTTGCGCAGTGGCGGTACGACGTCCCAAAAAGAAAACCACCTTGCGGGTATTATGAGCGGTGAACAAATTTTCGCATTTGCTTATGCAGAACCGCGAGGGCGCTATAATTTGGCGGATCTTGAAACAACGGCAAAAGCAGACGGTGGCGGCTATGTGATCAGCGGCCACAAGGCCGTCGTCATGGGCGCGCCATGGGCCAGTCATTTTGTGGTGACAGCGCGCACCTCTGGCGGTCAACGCGATGCAGGCGGCGTATCGGTCTTTATCGTTGCGAAAGATGCCAAGGGCGTTTCGACCCGTGACTATCCAACAGTTGATGGACGTCGCGCTTCGGAAGTTTACTTCGAGAATGTTGCTGTGGGTGCGGACGCTTTGATCGGTGAAGCCGACAATGGTCTGCCGCTTGTCGAGCAAATTGCGGACGAAGCGATTGCGGCGCTCTGTGCTGAAGCATGCGGTGTGATGGGCGTAGCACACTCGATGACCGTTGAGTATTCACGCCAGCGCAAACAGTTCGGCACCCCGATCGGAAAGTTCCAGGTGTTGCAGCATCGCATGGTCGATATGTTTATGGAGCATGAGCAATCTGTTTCGATGACCTATATGGCGACCTTGAAGCTTGGTGAGAGTGAAATTGAACGCAAGAAAGCGGCGTCAGCAGCCAAAGTGAAAATTGGGCAGGCTGGCCGGTTTGTGGGCCAAGAAGCGATCCAGATCCATGGCGGTATGGGCATGACTGAAGAACTGGCTGTTGGCCACTATTTCAAGCGCCTGACCATGATCGATGCCGAGCTTGGCAATGTTGACCATCATATGAAGCGCTATACAGCGCTCTCTGCTAGCGATATGGCGACTGCTGCTGAGTAATAATTTCCCTCCTTCACAACAGGAAAAACTCAAACGCAATTGGCCGTCGCTCGCGGTGGATATCGGGCTTGGGTTTATCTTCTTCCTTGTCGCCAAATGGACTGACCTGACAACGGCGGCGCTTTGGGGTGCGGCAGCGGGGCTTGGGCTGGTTGTGGTTCAGCAGTTTGTCAAAAAGGTCGACCTGCTTGGCGGACTGGCTTTGTTCGGCATCGTTATGATGTTGATTTCAGCGGGCTATGCTTTGGTCTTTCAAGATGAGTACCTGATCCAGATGCGGACGACAGTTATGGGGATGCTGGGCGCTGGGCTCTATCTGGTTGACGGCATGTTTGGCGGAAAGTATCTGGGCGAGCGTACGGCGCGTTACATGTTTATGCCGGACATCGTGCCAAAGCGATTATCGCTCGCTTTTGGCGGGATATCTATCATTATGGCATTGCTGAACTGGGGTGTCGTCAAACTCGTTTCGAAAGATGTCTGGCTGTATTACACGACGTTCGGTGACTTTATCATCGTCGTTATTTTGTTCTCGCTTGCGATCAAATGGGTGGTGAAACCGGGATATGATGCCGCGCAGGCAAAGGGCGAATCCGGATAGGGCTTCCCCCATTCCCAAAGACCCGTTAAGCCAAGGACTGCATTCCAACAGAAAAAGGCGCACACAATGTCTGACATCATTCTCACCGAGAAACGCGGGCCTATCGCTATCTTGACGCTAAACCGGCCTGATATGATGAATGCATTGGGCCAAGAAGGTGACGGCGCGGCAGTTGCTGCGGCGTGTGCAGCGATTGAGGATGACCCTAGTATTCGCGTGGCGATCCTGACAGGCTCTGGACGGGCTTTCTCTGCGGGCGGAGACGTGAAGGCGATGCGTGACCGGACGGGGGCTTTTGGCGGCACGCCCTATAATGTCCATGAGGGCTATCGGCGCAACATCCACCGGATCGTTACGAGCCTTTACAATCTGGAGATTCCATTGATCTCTGCGGTCAATGGCGCGGCCATCGGGCTCGGGTGCGATGTGGCGTGTATGGCAGATGTCAGGATTGCGTCGGACAAAGCCAAATTCGGCGTGACGTTTTTGAAGCTCGGGCTAATCCCCGGCGATGGCGGGGCATGGCTCTTGCCGCGCATTATTGGCAATTCACGCGCTGCCGAGCTGCTGTTCACCGGCCGTGTGATTGACGCTGAAACGGCCACCGATTGGGGGCTGGTGTCGCGTAGTGTAGCGCCTGAGGCACTTATGGATGAAGCGATGAAGCTGGCCGAAGAAATGGCTGCCCAGCCGCCCCAAAGCCTTCGCGTGGCAAAGTCTCTGCTGCGTCATGGCCAGAGTGCCAATTATGAAACGATCATGGCCATGTCAGCGGCGGCTCAATCCATGATGCACCATACTGAAGACCATATTGAAGGCGTCAACGCGATCCTCGAGAAGCGTAAGGGCGTGTTCGAAGGGAAGTAATCACCGAGAACTAGCATTACCAACCGCCTTAGCGAGGTGTTGGTCCAAATTTTGCTTCTCTTGACGAGAGACGTAAAAATTTGGGGACACACCATCATGGACGTATATCCAGTGATACGCGATATGCAGAGTCGGTTTTCCGGGCTGCTCGAAGCTAAAGCAAGTTTGCAAAGAACCGTACGGCGGATCATGAAGAAGCCTTTCGAAGAGGACTTCAATATTCTTGAGCGACTCGATCTCGGGGATCGGCTCTGTCTTGATATCGGTGGAAACCGTGGCCAGAGCATTGACGCTATTCGTCTAATGAAGCCTGATTGTAAGATCATCTCGATCGAGCCAAGTGGCGCTTTGGCAGATGCTTTGAGACGCAATACGCAAGAGGACCTCAATACAGAAATTTTGAATATCGGGCTCGGAGATGAACAAGGATCGTTCGACCTTTATACGCCGTTCTATCGAAATTTTATGTATGATGGACTTGCATCTTTCAGTGAAGAAGAGGCGAGCCAATGGCTAAATGCGGATACGGTTTGGCGATTTGATCCGGACCTCCTCAGGCTTCAAAAGGACACGTGCAAGATTGAACTGCTTGACTCGCTCGCGCTTGATCCGGTCTTCATCAAGATAGATGTCCAAGGATATGAACGTCAGGTCTTGATTGGTGGGCACGAAACGATTGAGCGCAATAAACCGCTTATCCTGATGGAAAATAACAAGCCGGGCGATAAACACCTTGTCGATATGGGATGGAAGCGTCTCGCTTATAATGGCGGCGATGTGCAGCTTGATGAGCTTGGGTATAACAATACGCTGTATCTACACCCCGACAGCGATGCCTACGCGGCCTTGATTGGCTAGCGGGTCAAACCTGACCGCTGGGCATTTCGCACTTCATTCATGAGCGTGAATAGCGCAACAGGATCATCTGGCTGATCGAGCTTGCCTGCATATTCGCGGTAGAGCGTTGAGACATTGACGGCAATGCGTTCGGCGTCACCCCAGCTTGAGAAGTCTCCAAGCACGATGTCATGGCATGCGTCGCGCACGCTTAGTCCGGCGTCATAACGCTTGCGGGCTTCGGCATCGACATAGCGCAAATAGGCTTGGACTTGCTCAACACCTTTCGCATCGGTGATCGGGCCGTGGCCGGGGACGATGGCGGTCGGGTTCAAAGTCATGATCCTGTCGCAAGCGGCAATCCAGTTGGCGACAGGGCCAGCCCACATCAATGGCGTCGAGTTGATAAAAAGAATGTCGCCCGTATAGACGGTTCCCGTATCAGGAACATGCACGAGGACATCGCCAGCGGTATGGGCAGGGCCGACCTCGATCAGTTCGACGGTGCGGCCGCCAACGGTCAGGCTAAGCTGGTCGGTGAAGGTGCGCGTTGGCAATCTCTCTTGCACGCCGGCAAAATCAAACATACCAAAGACATCAGTGAAATAGGCCCCGACCGGTCCCATCTCGGGCGCCATTTTCATAATCTGTGCCAGCTCCGTCGCGCCAAAGGCTTCCATTTCGGCAGCGCTCGCGGCAGAGGCAATGATCTCCGCATGTGGGCAGCAGCCATTGCCATGCGTGTGATCGCCATTGGCATGTGTGTTGACGATGACGCCAATGTCTGGCCCTGCCACGCCTGCTGCGTCTTTCATGATGGCCAGCATGTCGGCGGTCAGGCGCATATCGAACAGTGTATCGACCAGAAGCGAGGCCTCGCCGTCTACGATCAATCCGGCGTTCGACCAGCCCCAGCCGCCATCGGGCTGCAAGTATGCATATTGGTCATTGCCAAGCTCTTTGAGGCCCTTGGTATAGGTCCAGCGTTCAGCCATGTTTGCCAGCCTCCCAGTCTGTATGCGCCAAATGTGCTTCGGCAAAGCCTAGTGGGCTTTCTTCGAGCGGAGTGGCGAGCGTGTCATTCCAGCGGTTCAGGAACCCGAAATAGGAAATGACGCCGACAATTTCGGCAATCTGATCTTCCGAGAAATGCTGTTTCAGATCCGAAAAGTGCCTGTCTGTTGCTGCATTGGGAACGCTACCGGCCGCTTGTGCGAGCGATAAGGCTGCCCGTTCTGCGGCGTTGAAATGCGGGCTGGTTTCAAAATTCCAGAGGTTTTCGATTTTTTCGACAGGCAGCCCAAGCCGCTCCGCTCCGTGCGCGGTGTGGGCTTTGCAGTAATTGCAGCCCGCCGCAGCGCTCGTAATGTGTGCAATCATCTGCCGTAATTGGGGGGCTAGTGTTGCCGCCGGTCCCATAAGAGCAAGTGAAAGCATCATGAACCCTTTTATAAGTTCCGGCGAGCGCGCCATGATTTTGAGGGAGTTGGGGGTAAACCCCATCACTGCCGCGGCTTGATCGAGTAAAGGCTTGCTGGTGTTCAATACGTCAGGCGGTGCTGCGCTCAGTCTCGTCATTATCGTTCCCCTCAAGCTATTCTCAAAACAGGCTAGGGTGGAAGTGATCACGGATCAAGGCAGCGTAAAACTGGATCAGGTAACCTGTCGCCACGTCAGGCATTGCGAATGCCCGCACCGGCTCTAGAGTGATGATAGATATTAAAAATGGAGAATGGTTATGATCGGACTGGTTGTCACGCTGGAAGTACAGGACGGAAAACAGGCGGATTTTGAGGCGGTCTTCAAAGACCTTATCGCTAAAGTGCATGCCAATGAACCTGGATGCATGTGGTATCAATTGTTCAAATCTAAAACCTCGGCCACGACATACACCGTGCTGGAACAATACGCCTCTGCCGAAGCGCTCGATGCGCATGGTAAGACCGACTATTTTCTAGCTGCCCAAGCTGGCCTCGGTGCTTGCCTTGGCGGCGCGCCCAAGATTGAGATGCTCGATCTGGTTACTTAGGAGTAGAGCTGATGGATCTCGCATTCACCACTGAGGATATTGCTTTCGCCAAGGAAGTACGCGAATGGATTGAAGAGGCCTATACGCCGGAGCTGCGTGCCAAACAGGCAATGTCCAAGAATGGCTATCTCGACAAAGAAGGCATGGTCGAGTGGCAGAAGAAACTGCACGCACGAGGCTGGATCGCACCAAATTGGCCGACTGAATATGGCGGGGCAGGGTTCACTGCGGGACAAAAATACATTTTCAATATGGAGATGGCCGCCGCCGGTACGCCGCAAGTGACGCCTATGGGGCTCGGCATGTGCGCGCCCGTCATAATGGCGTTTGGCAATGACGCGCAGAAGGAGCAGCACTTGCCGCCCATCCTGTCGACGGACATCTGGTGGTGTCAGGGCTATTCCGAACCGGGTTCTGGCTCTGATCTTGCCAGCCTGCAAATGAGCGCGGTGCGCGATGGCGACGAATATGTGCTCAATGGCTCGAAGATTTGGACAACGCATGCTCAGTGGGCTGACTGGATGTTCTGCCTAGTACGCACATCTAAAGAAGGTAAACCACAACAAGGCATCAGCTTTATTGTCTTTCCGATGGATTTACCCGGCATCTCCGTCTCGTCTCTACCAACCCTTGATGGACCCGTTGATGGTCAGCAGGAGATCAATCAGGTTTTCTTTGAAGATGTGCGTGTAAAGATCGAGGATGCATTGATCGGCGAAGAGAATAAGGGGTGGACCTATGCCAAATACCTGCTCCAGTTCGAGCGGGGTAATGCTTATGCGCCTAGCTTGAAGAACATGCTGAGAAAGGCGCGCAAGATTGCCGGTATCGAACAGGCCAATGGCGCGCCCTTGATTGAGGATCCCGACTTCCAGCGCAAGATCGCTGCGATGGAAATGCGGATTGAAGCACTGAACGCGACCGAGCTTCGCATTTTCTCTGCACTTTCGGCGGGAGAAGCTGTAGGGCCGGAAAGCTCAATGCTCAAATGCGCCGGGTCAGAAACCCAGCAGGCGATTACCGAGCTCATCGTTGAGGCTTGCGGGGGGTATGCGGCGCCGTTTGTAGAAGATACATGGAGCCATCTGCACGCGGGTGCAAATTACGATATGCCTACGCCGGCCTATGCCGCGCCTGCTGCGCCGAGCTATTTCAATTATCGTAAGACGTCTATCTATGCGGGTTCAAATGAGATCCAGCGGAATATCATGGCGAAGATGGTGCTAGGCCTTTAACCGCAGAGAACCATTTTTCACTGCATGGTACTGTGTACAGAAGTTGCGAAATGGCGTACTAATCGGCCAGCCGGGTATATTAACTCAATCGAAATTCGAAAGCGGAGAAAGCGATGACTGAACGCTCGCTTGCGGACACACGTGTTGCGCCAGACTTTATCGTCATTGGTGCCATGCGTGCTGGAACAACCAGTATATATGAATGGCTACGCTCCAGTGGACGTGTTTCTTTGCCGGATATGAAGGAAACGGACTTCTTTCTGACCGAAGAGAATTGGTCGAAAGGCAATGACTGGCTTAAAGCACGCTACAACAACTTGAGCCTGCCGATGGGAGATATTTCTCCAAATTACACGAAGCGTGATGTCTGGCCGACTGTTAGCCAACGAATTCACCAAACCAATCCGGATGCGAAATTGATTTTCATTGTGCGAGACCCTGTTGCTCGTGCGGTTTCACAGTATCAGATGATGAGCGGTATGGGGCTCGTACCTAGCAATGTGGAGAATTTTCTCGAACTGGATGATGGTCCTCATATAACCGATACCAGCAAGTATGCGTGGCAACTAGAACCATATCTTGAGTATTGGTCGATTGAAGATATCCATATTGTGGATTTTTCCGAGCTGAAGAGCGATCCCTTTAAGACCGTGAATGACATACTGACCTTTATTGGCGTAGAGCCGCTTGTCGAAGGGTTTGATGTCACCAAGGCCAATGCATCTGACAGTGTGAACGCCCTTCCAGGTTGGTGGGGAGCATTTCGCGCATCAAAATTTGGAACGAGCTTACGCGCGCGTACGCCACGGAAGCTGATCAACCGAGCAAAGCAACTTGTTTCCAATTCATCAAAAACGGTCACGCTCAACCCGATCAGCCCAGAAGTGAAATCAGAGTTGGAAGAATTGCTTCGTCAAGATATTGAAAAATTCAGACGGATGACTGGCCGCGACTTTTCCAATTGGAGCGTTTAGCGCTCGTCAGTTAGAATTTAATTGGCAGACTGGTGACCCCGCGTGTGCCGATACGTTTTGTCCAGCTTAGCTCACTTGGTGTGCGGACGGGGCAAAGGTTTGGCCATCTCGTATAGAGGGTCTGCAAGCCAATTTGCAGCTCGGCGCGGGCCAAATGCAAGCCGAGGCAGAGATGCAGTCCGCCGCCATACCCCAAATGACGGTTCTTCTCGCGAGTGATATCTAGCGTCGTAGGGTTATTAAAGACCGCTGGATCGAGATTACCTGCCGCGAGCAGGGCCATTAGCTTGTCGCCGCGTTTGAAGGATTGTCCGAGAAATTCCATATCGCGGCGCACAAAGCGCGGCTTGGTCATCTGAACCGGGCATGTAAAACGGTGCAGTTCTTCGACGGCGGCAGGCGCGCGGGTCCAGTCTTCTTTCAAACTGGCGAGCGCGTCAGGGTGTGTGTCGAGGGCGAGGACGGAATTGGAAAACAGATGTGTGGTTGTCTCGTGTCCGGCAAAGAAGAGTAAGAAAACCATGGCCAGCAACTCATCCTCCGAGAGCTTTTCACCATCGGCTTCGGCTTGCACCAGTTCGGTGATGAGGCCAGGCTGAGGGTCGTGCTGTCGGCGTTCGAACTCGGCTTTCAGATAAGAGCTGATCTTTTTGAGTATTGGCATGAAGGTAAATAGCGTGCGCACTGTGCCAGCCCCTTGCAATCCCTCCATCCAGCCCATGAATTCCGGCCGGTCGCTCTCTGGCAAGCCAAGCATTTCGCAGATCACGGCCAAAGGCAGAGGGCGACAAAACCCGTGTAAGAGGTCGCGCTCACCTGTCGCTTCCATCTTATCCATCAGTGTGTTCGCAATACGCTCTATAGCAGGTCCAAGCTTGTCGATCGCGCCTGCGCGGAAGGAGAGATCGACGAGTTTTCGCAAACGGCGATGGTCCGGCTCGTCCAGCGAGAGCATGTTCTCGGCGACGATCTGGATGGATTTAGGTAACCAGAACATGCCGAACGGGCTCTTCTTGCCAGCGTTCCTCGCATCGACCGCGAAACTTTCCTGATCTTTGAGAAACGCCGTGATACCGCCATGCCGGGTGACGAATGTCACTTTACCCAGCAGCGGGACTTTCGTTTCACAAAAAGGGCTTTCGTCGACCAGTCTTGTCAGCGTTGGAAAAGGGGCACGCTTGAAGTCTTCGCCAGAGAGGTCTACCTTTTTCATGGGACAAGTATGCCAACCGATACTATTCCTATCAAGGTCAGACCGGCTGGCATGGCTTATTCTCTAGAGATCCAACGTATCGACGAAGTGTGCGTTTTCCTGAATGTATTTAAAGCGTAGCTCGGCTTTGCGGCCCATCAGGGTTTCGATCAGTTCGGCAGGTTTCACTTCCGTCAGCTCATCGAAACTGTCCGGTAGAGTAACCCGTGCAAGGGTGCGCGTTTCGGGATTCATCGTCGTGACTTTTAGCTGCCCGGGGTTCATTTCCCCAAGCCCCTTAAAGCGCCCGATTTTAACATCTTGATTGGGCTTGAACTCAGTTTCGAGCAAATGGTTCTTCTGCTCGTCATCCATCGCGTAAACGGTCTTGCCCTTATAGCTCAAACTATAGAGCGGCGGCATAGCGAGATACAGTCGTCCTTGTTCGATCAGGCCCGGCATCTTTTTGAAGAAGAAGGTAATCAGCAGCGCCGCAATATGCGCGCCATCCACATCGGCATCGGTCATAATAATGACCTTCTCATAGCGCAGATCATCTGCATTGAACTGGGTGCCAAACCGGACACCTAGGGCCAAGCCAACATCCGACAGTTCCTGATTGTTCGAAATTTTCTCGTCAGTGGCGCTGGCGACATTGAGAATTTTACCGCGCAAGGGATGGATAGCTTGGGTTTTGCGATCACGCGCCTGTTTGGCCGATCCCCCCGCACTGTCACCCTCGACGAAGAAGATTTCGGTGTCTTCAGGGCCTTTGTTTGAACAGTCTGCAAGTTTACCCGGTAGTCTCAGACGGCGTGTTGCTGACTGGCGTTGCACATCGCGCTGCTTGCGGCGTCTGGCGCGCTCATCAGCGCGTTCCATTGCCCAGTTGAACAGTTTATCCGCTTCTTTCGGGCTACCTGCGAGCCAGTGATCGAAGCGGTCGCGGATTGCGTTTTCAACCAGCCGGAAAGCAGCCGTGGTAGAAAGCTTGTCCTTGGTCTGGCCAACAAATTCCGGTCCCCGAATGAACACAGACAATAATAGTCCAGCATGGCCCATCACATCGTCAGCCGTAATCAGGCTCGATTTTTTCTGCCCTGTGAGTTCGCCATAATTGCGCAATCCCTTGGTCAACGCAGAGCGCATGCCGCCTTCATGCGTTCCGCCATTTCGCGTGGGGATCGTGTTACAATATGATCGCGAAAACCCATCCGTTTCACCGAAACCCGCAGCGGTCCATGAGATAGCCCATTCGACCTTACCGTCCGGTGTTTCAACAAGACCAGTAAAGGCTTCGCTGGTGATCGTGTTTTTGCCTGTAAAGACCTCATCGAGTTGATCGGCCAATCCGTTCGGATATGTCAGGCTCGCTTCGGCAGGCACCTTGGAATCTTCAGGGAGAAGTTCCGGTGCGCATTTCCAGCGCAGTTCCACGCCACGATATAGATAGGCTTTCGACCGCGCCATCTGGAACAGCATTGCAGGCTTCCAGCGCAGCTTGTCCCCGAAGATCTGATAATCAGGTTTGAATCGTACAGTGGTTCCGCGCCGATTGGGGGCAGCGCCGATACATTCAATAGGGCCTTGAACCAAGCCGCGTTCGAAATTCTGTGCATAAAGCTTCTTGTCGCGGGCAACTTGCACCTCAACGCGCTCAGAAAGTGCATTGACGACAGAAATACCGACACCGTGTAGGCCGCCAGCCGTTTCATATGCCGAATCAGAAAACTTACCGCCAGCGTGCAGCGTGGTCATAATAACCTCAAGCGCCGACTTGCCGGGGAATTTAGGGTGTTCGCCAATCGGGATGCCCCGTCCATTGTCGATAACCGTCAGATAGCCGTCTTCAGCCAGTTCCACTTCGATCCGAGTTGCGTGTCCCGCAACAGCTTCATCCATTGAATTGTCGAGGATTTCTGCGAACAAGTGATGGAATGCTCGCTCGTCGGTTCCACCAATATACATGCCGGGGCGCTTGCGAACCGGTTCAAGTCCTTCAAGAACTTCAATATCTTTTGCGCTATAACCGGACGGGTCAGACGACATATCTTCGAACAACTTTGCTTGATTTGATTTGGCCATGTTATCCCTTCTAGGCTGACTCGCGGTCTTTGGGAGAGATTCATGCCAATTGTTATTAAGGATCCATTAACTCTGGCTTCGGGGCTTACAGTCCCCAACCGGCTCGTCAAGGCTGCAATGACCGAAGGACTGGCAGATGCGAGCAATCGCGCAACCCCGGAACTTGCAAGATTGTACAAGACTTGGGCGGCTGGCGGCATAGGCTTGCAGCTCACCGGCAATGTCCAGATTTCGCGGCGACATCTCGAGCGTCCGGGCAATGTTGTGATCGAGGGGCCGCAATCAGATGAGGCGCGGGCAGGTTTGTCCGCGTATGCCGAGGCAGCAAAGTCGGCGGGCGGCAAAGTTGTCATGCAGCTCTCCCATGCGGGGCGCCAAACCCCAAGCTCGGTCAACAAGGAACCGGTCGGGCCAAGTGCAGTAGAGCTAAAGATGCCTGGCGGCGTGTTTGGCCATCCCCGAGCGATGAGGGAAGACGAGATCCTTGCTGTCGTGCAAGGGTTTGCTGAGGCGGCGAAAGTTGCAATGGAAACGGGTTTTGATGGTGTGCAACTCCACGCAGCGCATGGCTATCTCCTGTCTCAGTTTCTGTCTCCGTTGGCGAATAAGCGAGATGATGACTGGGGCGGCAGCCTTGAGAATAGAGCACGGCTCCTGACCGAATCTATCAAGTCGGTCAAAGCCACATGCGGCGACGGGTTTTCTGTATCCATCAAACTCAATTCCACAGATTTCCAAAAGGGCGGGTTTAGTCATCAAGACTGTCTCGCCGTCATTGATATGCTCAACGCGTTGGATCTTGATTTTGTCGAAATCAGCGGTGGCAATTATGAACAACCACAAATGGCTGGCATTGAGGGCGCCGAGCGTAAATATGAAGAAGAGATGCGCGAGTCGACGCGCGCACGCGAAGCTTATTTTATGAAATATGCACGCAGCATTCAAGCGCGCGCCAAGATGCCGCTTCTGGTCACCGGCGGCTTTCGTTCTGTTGCGGCAATGAATGCTGCTTTAGAGGGCGGCGAAGCGGCTTTGATCGGGCTTGGCCGCCCGCTCTGTGCTGAACCGTCATTGCCAGCTAAGCTTTTGTCTGGCGAACAGATCTCGGCGGAGAGTTGGGAAAAGAAACTGCGGCTTGGACCGACGCGCCTATTGGGCGTGAATTCGCCAATCAACATCATCAAAGGCCTGAATGGTTGGGGCCAGCAAGGCTGGTTCTGTTTGCAAATCAAACGGATGGGAGCCGGGCAAGCGCCTGACCTCGACCTTGGTCTATTCAAGGCGTTCCGGCAATATAGTGCTGAAGAAGGCGCTGCGGCCAAAGCCTATCATGCAAGTTTTGAAACCGGCGGCTAGTCTGGCCGATATGCTGCCGCAGCTTTTAGCTTTAGCATTGGTTTTTCCAGCAGATACCATGAAGCGATGGCCGCGATGATGGCGAGCGGCAAGCCAACGAGAAATAGCAGCGTACCATTTGGTGGACGGCTGACCGTTTCGGTCAATACCTGATAGATCGGCCAGTGAAAGATATAGAGGCCGTAGGAAAAGTCAGGTGGTTTCGAGACCCATTCCGGTGCTTTGACACTTGAGAATGCAATCGCGAACAGGATTGGCGTCAAAGCGAGGTTCATAAGCACTTCGCCCGAAGCTATCCCTAAGGCGATGAGGACGGCCCCGATGAGCAAAACCGGCAAAGCAAAGAGAGATTTGATCCGCGCCCGATCCGCTAAAAGATATGCAGCCGCGCCATAGAGGTAACAGCTACCAAAACGTACAAGGCTAGCCAGCGTACCGTTGAGCTCTGTCAGGCGGTGGGTTTGCAGGTCAAAGACAAATAGAAGCGTCGTCGCGGCCGCTCCGAGCAATATGATCGGTATGTTGCGATGTAGCCCCACGAGCAGCAAACCCGCTGTGCCAAGATATGCGAGCACTTCGAAACGTAAGGTCCAGATTGGCCCCGTCATATCCCGATCTAGCTCGAACGGATTGCCTTCCATTAACAGTGTCGGCCATTGGGGGTATGGGTCGATGAACGTAGACAGTTTGGCAATGGCGCTCCATAGCGCGCCATCCGAATAATAGCTTGCAAGGTCTGGTTTGCTCAGAAGCGGTACGACGACAAGGCCAAGCAGCAGGGCGATAAATATAAGCGCCGGCATGATCCGAAGCAGGCGTGAGCGGGCGAAGACAAGTACATTTGCGGAGCGCTCTGCGCTGCCTGTAATGAGGTAACCGCTCAGTATAAAGAAGCCATTGACGGCAAAATAGCCAAGCGATGTATGTCCCAATTCAAATGGTGAGTTTGCTTCACCGGCTTGAAAATAGAACACATGCTCGAAGGCGACAAAGAAGGCCAGACAAAGCCTAATTGGCGTGAAGTAACTTTGAGGCACCCGACTTCCTTCTCCTTGTACGGGAACCATTATCCCCACCCTGTTGTTGCGTTATAACAACTATAGACGGGCATCCTGATATCTAAATTGAAAATTTCGCTAGCGCAATTGGGATATATGTCTAAATAGCAGTAGTGAAATGGGAGTTGTTATGCGTTATTTGGTTTTAATTTTGAGTATTTGTGCCTTATCTATACCAGCTCAGGGGCAAGCTTTGCGCCAAACAAAGGGCGATTACGAAGATAAATTCCGCCAACTTGAAGAAGACTTTCCGACCCCGAACGAGAGCCGATTGGCCTCCGGAGCTCCCGGCCCGGACTATTGGCAACAACAAGTTGATTACAAAATTTCTGTCGAACTTGATGAAGCAGCACGTCGCCTGACGGGCAGTGAAACAATTCGCTACACAAATAATTCCCCTCACACGCTAACTTATCTCTGGCTGCAGCTTGACCAGAACCGGTTCACTCCCGAGAGCATGGACAATCTCACCCGAACCTCCACTGATGACGGGTTCATTGCCTATTACAATATTCGCAGGGCCGGTGCACTTGAGGATCTCGATGGCGGTTACAAGATTTCCAATGTCCGTGCTGTGCGAGGCGGCGCAGCGCTCAACCACACTATTCGCGATACCAATATGCGGATCGACCTACCGCGCCCGCTAAAGCCCGGTGACACGTTCGAATTCGCACTCGACTTCAACTTCAATATGTATGATACGGGCGTGATCGGTGGTCGGGCCGGATATGAGTGCTTTGACGAGGAAGACGAGGATGGCAATTGCATCTTCCTCGGGGCGCAGTGGTTCCCGCGTCTACACGCCTATTCGGACTATGAAGGTTGGCACAATAAGCCTTTCCTTGGCAGCGGCGAGTTCACGCTTGAATTTGGCGATTATGAAGTCGAGATTACCGTTCCGTCCGATCATATTGTTTCGGCCACGGGCGAGCTGCAAAATGAACGCGCCGTTCTAACCGCCGAGCAACGCGCCCGCTTGAACACCGCCCGCGATACTGAAGGCGAGATCACATTTATCGTATCACCTGAAGAAGCTCGCGCGAATGAAGAAGACGTTTCAACGGACTCCAAAACATGGGTGTTCGAAGCCGAGAATGTCCGTGACTTTGCTTTCGCATCTTCACGCAAATTCATTTGGGACGCGATGAATGTCGAACAGATCAATTCAGGCGGTGAAGACGTGCTGGCTATGTCGTTCTATCCGAACGAGGCCGAACCTCTCTGGTCGGCCTATTCGACAAAATCCATCGCTCACACGATTGAAGTCTATTCCCGCTTTTCATTCCCGTACCCGTACCCCACATCGCAATCGGTTAACGGGCCTGTCGGCGGTATGGAATATCCGATGATCACCTTTAACGGGCCGCGTCCTGTCAAAGATGATGACGGCAATTTGACCTATTCTTCACGTACCAAGCACGGGCTGATCACTGTCATTATTCACGAGGTCGGGCACAATTATTTCCCGATGATCGTCAATTCGGACGAGCGCCAATGGACATGGATGGACGAAGGCATCAACTCCTTCTTGCAATTCGTTGCAGAGAAAGAATGGGATGAGGATTATCCGAGCCGTTCGGGTGAAGCACGCTCTATTACCGAATATATGAAATCGGAGTTTCAGGTGCCGATCATGACGCAATCTGATTCGATCATCCAGTTCGGGAACAATGCCTATAACAAGCCGTCGGTTGCGCTGAATATCTTGCGTGAGACGATTATGGGGCGTGATGCATTTGACACGGCCTTTGAAGAGTTTTCACGCAATTGGAAGTTCAAACGCCCTGCGCCTTCCGACTTCTTCCGCAGCATGGAAGAAGGTTCTGGCATCGATCTCGATTGGTTCTGGCGCGGTTGGTTCTACACGACTGATCATGTCGATATTTCGCTCGATAATGTGACACGCGGAAGCCTGAATACTGGAAACCCAGAGATCGAGAATGTCCGCCAACGCGAAGAAAGAGCCGGTGAGCCCTTGTCGCTGACTGTGGAGCGCAATCGTAATCTACCAAAAGCAGTTGATACAGACCCCTCTTTGCGTGACTTTTATAACGAATATGACGAGTTCTCATTCGGACAAGGTGATATTGATAGCTTCGAACGCAGCTCGGCAGCGCTTGAAGACTGGGAACGTGCCGCCCGCGACAGCACGGACAATTTCTATTATCTCACGTTTTCGAACAAAGGCGGATTGGTGATGCCGCTGATTGTCGAGATGACCTATGCCGATGGTGACACCGAAATCTTGCGCATACCTGCAGAAATCTGGCGTCGGAATTCGAAAACGGTGACAAAACTCGTCGTGTCAGAACGCGAAATTGTCAGCATTGAACTCGACCCGCGGTGGGAAACTGCGGATACAGACCGCTCAAACAACGCATTCCCGCGTCAAATCCAGCCAAGCCGGTTAGAGAATTTTCAGCGTGGCCCTCGGCCAAACCTGATGGATCGTCTAGACTTCAAGGTCGAGCCAACGGGACTGACGGTGTTCGCTCAGGAACAAGCTGAAGAGAGTGACGAAGATAGCGATGATGTTGAAGCTTCTGACACGGAAGACTAGCCTATTCTTGTGTGTGTTGATGCTGCTTGTTGGCATCAACACACCAGCGCAGGCGCACCGGGTCGGCATTCCCCTGACGACGCTCGAATGGCATGAGCCTAGCGAGAGCTGGCACCTGATCCACAAATTGTCGTCACATGACTTCGATGAGGTTATTCCAGAGGTTGGAGATGCAGGTCTGGACACACGCGAAGCACAAGAAGGCATGGCGCGGTTCATTCTGTCCCATTTCAACATTCGCGGAACTGAAGATGATATCCGCTTCTCATATTTGGGAGCCGAGGAAGACGCAGACAGTTTCTGGGTCTATTTCCAGCTCATCAGTCCGGATCAGGATATCATCATCGAGAACACTCTGGTTCTTGATCAAATCAACGGCGATGATCGTCGTCATGCGCTTGTGAACATCACTGCAGGAGATGCGGTTTCAACACTTTTGTTTACGCGCGATGATGCCGCCAAAAAAGCAAGGCTCGAACGTCCAGCTAGCCAGCGGTAAGTTCTTCGGCGAGTTTTTGTATCGTGCCATAGTCCAGCTTGCCGGTGCCCAGCACGGGGATTTCATCTACGAAAAAGACCTTGCGCGGGACAGCGATTTCCGGCGTGCCGTGGTTCTGGCACCATGTCAGCACTTCGGATCGATTGGCGTCTGTGGCATCCGAGAGGAGAATAATCTGCTCGCCTTTGCGCGGGTCAGGTAGCGCCGCGGCGGCATGCATATTGTCTGGCCAGATGGCACTTGCACAGTTTTCTACGACTGCGAGGGACACCATTTCGCCGCCTATTTTTGCAAACCGTTTTACCCGTCCAAGAATACGAATAAAACCCTCGGCATCGATCGATACAATATCACCGGTATCGTGCCATCCCTCGTTCACCTGTTCGAGGACACCCGGATTGGAGGCGCGCAAGTAGCCTTGCATGACATTAGGCCCGCGGACCCGTAACCGGCCACCATCCTCAATGCCTTCCACCGGCAGCAATTCGTGTTCAACGTCGGCCATGAACTGCCCGACGGTGCCAGCCTTGTTTGCTCCCACGCGATTGGCGGCAATTACGGGCGCTGTCTCGGTCGCACCATAGCCTTCGAGGATTTCGATGTTGAACTTTTTGCGTACGAGCGCCCGCGTCTCATCGCGTACCCGTTCTGCGCCGCAGACGGCGAGCCTGACGCTCGACAGATCGCCCTCCGCACCGGCACGCGTATACTGGGAAATGAATGTGTCGGTCGCGAGCAGAATCGTCGCGCCCGTCTTGCGAACACGCTTGGCAATTTCTTTGGGTTGTAATGGAGTTGGATGGCAAATGGCTTTGACACCGGAGATCAATGGCAAGACCGCGCCAACCGTCAAACCAAAGCAATGAAAGGTCGGCAGCGGATTGAACACACTGTCTGTCTTTGGATCAAGACCAATATGCGCCCGGACTTGTTCAACATTGGCCATGATATTCTGATGGCTCAAGACCACGCCTTTGGGATCGCCTTCTGTGCCGGAGGTAAATAGGATGGTGCCCGGTTTGGAGTGATGTGCTGCGCGGCGGAACAATGCGGGCATCATAGGGCCAAGCACGGCAGCCATTTTATTGGCGGTGGTTAGCCCTTCGCGGACCTGTTCAATATAGACAAATTCGGCAGCGTCACCGAGTTCGGCGACCAATGGTTCCAAGGCCCCAAGTTCAATGAATTGGTTTGCGGTAACAATCTTAGAAATTTTCCCCGCCTTCATGGCTGACTTCAAATTGCGCGACCCTGCTGTGAAGTTCAGCATAGCGGGAATGCGGCCATAAGCGAGTAGAGCGTAGAAGACGACAATTGCGCCAACGCCTGTGGGCAGCATTACGCCGACCGTTTCTCCGGATTTTGTGTGCTTTTTAAGCGCGGCCCCAAGACCGAAACAGGCGCGCACCAAATCTGTGTAGCTCAGCTCGCGACCATCTCCGTCGACCAATGCAATCTCATTTTTGCCAAAGGTCTTTCGCGCTCGCAACAATGCGGAAAATAGATCGATTTTGGTCTTTGAAAGCTGGAATTTATGCAGCGGTATTTCGGCTTGATCGGTCATATAACTTCCTTTTGCGAGAGGCGCCGGCTGCGGGACTTCCGCGAAACCGGATAGCAGATGTGCACTTTTGCCCGCTTGCTTGATCCGTTGATTAGGTCCATTTAGCTATGTATGGCCACTTTGATCAATGACCCTCACCGCGAACGCGAACATCGTCATCCGGAAAAACGCAACCGGCCCGATACACCTGTCTTGCGTAAGCCAGAGTGGATTCGCGTTAAAGCCCCTATGGGGAAAGGCTATTCGGCGACACGCGAGATCGTGAAATCCAACAAACTTGTTACGGTTTGTGAAGAAGCAGGTTGCCCGAATATTGGAGAATGTTGGGAGAAAAAGCACGCTACGATGATGATCATGGGCGAGATCTGCACGCGCGCTTGTTCATTCTGCAATGTCGCAACGGGTAAACCGCCTGCTGGCCTCGATCTTGACGAACCGCGCCGTGTTGGCGAGGCCGTTGCCGAGATGGGGCTGCAGCATGTCGTGATTACGAGCGTCGACCGTGACGATCTCGAAGATGGCGGTGCGATGCATTTTGTCCATACGATCAATGCGATCCGCGAGGCTAGCCCGGGCACCACAATCGAAATTTTGACTCCTGATTTCCTTCGCAAAACGGATTGGGAATATAAAGTCATTGAAGCACGGCCCGACGTGTTCAATCATAATCTTGAGACCGTTCCGCGCCTTTATCTCTCAATCAGGCCGGGCGCGCGTTACTTCCATTCGCTACGCCTCTTGGAGAAAGTCAAAGAGCGCGATGCTAGCCAGTTCACCAAATCTGGTCTGATGGTCGGCCTTGGTGAAACCAAAGAAGAAGTCATGCAGGTGATGGATGATATGCGTTCGGCAGGGATCGATTTTCTCACCATTGGGCAATATCTCCAACCCACGCGCAAACATGCCGCCGTCGACCGCTATGTCGAACCGTCGGAATTTGCCCACTATGAAGAGATCGCCCGATCGAAGGGATTCTTGATGGTCTCTTCCTCGCCGCTCACCCGTTCGAGCTATCATGCTGGTGATGACTTCGCGCGGCTGAGAGCGGCCCGCGAGGCGAAGCTGGCTGCAACTAAGTCATAGCTGTAACGTGCCAAAGCACCACCAGACCTTGGATGTACCTTACACGCCGGATCAACTGTTCGAGCTGGTGTCAGATATATCCCGCTATCCCGAATTCATAAAATGGATCAAAGCACTGCGTGTCAGTTCGCCAAAACAATACGGTCCGCTGCATAGTTGTGTCGGCGAAGCTGTGGTCGGCTTCAAGGGCTTTACCGAGAGCTTCTCGACCAGTGTAGAGGCGCAATCGGAGCAACGTACCGTTTCGGTAAATCTGGTACGCGGTCCATTTCGTAAGCTCGCAAATAACTGGCAGTTTAGTGACAATGGACAAGGCGGTGCCATAATAGACTTTCGCATTGATTATGAGTTTAGCAATTTCGTCCTGCGCGCGCTTGCTAGCGCCAATCGCGATGTGGCAATCGAGTTGATCATGGCAGCGTTTCTGGACGAAGCTAAACGCCGATACGCTTAACTCGCAATCTGTTTCTGGATCATATTTAGCGCGGTGGTCAGGGTTTCCATACGCACTTGCGAGCGACCAATATCGCCAAACTGGCAATGCTCGTGTAAAATCGCTTTGTTCTCGCGTGCGCAGGCGATGTGGACGGTTCCAACGGGTTTCATTTTGGTGCCGCCTCCGGGGCCTGCAATCCCTGTAATCGCGATGGCGATATTGGCGCGGCTTTCCTCAAGCGCGCCTTCAGCCATTGAACGGGACACGGCTTCTGATACTGCGCCAAAATCTGCAAGCATGTCGCCCGGCACATTCAGAACATCTTGCTTAGCGCGGTTGGAATAGGTCACATATCCGCGCTCGAACACATCCGAAGATCCGGCAAGTTCGGTGAACAATCCGGCAAGTAGGCCGCCAGTGCAGCTTTCGGCCGTGGCAATCCGCAGGCGTTTCTGTCTCGCATCATCGGACACAAGGAGCGCTAGATGTATCAAATGGCCTGGAAACATATGGCTTATCCTAGTCGAGTTTCGGCACGGGCGCCAGAATGGCAACGGCTTGTCCTGCCATGCCTTCGCGGCGGCCTTCAAATCCGAGCGTTTCCGTGGTGGTTGCTTTGACGCTGACTTGATCTATTGGCAGGCCAAGAACCCGCGCCGTATTCTCGCGCATAGCCTCGCGATGGGGCTTGATCTTCGGAGCCTCGCAGATCAGCGTTATGTCAACATTGGCGACCATATAACCTGCCTCTCGCGCAAGCTTTGCCGCATGGGCGAGAAAGACGCCTGAGTCTGCATCTTTCCATTGCGGATCGCTGGGCGGGAAATGGTCACCAATATCGCCGCAAGCGACGGCCCCCAAAATTGCGTCGGTCAGTGCGTGCCAGCCAATATCGGCGTCCGAATGTCCGACAAGGCCGTGGCTGTGGGGAATGCGGGTTCCGCACAGCGTCACATGATCGCCAATGCCAAACTGGTGCACATCGTAGCCCGAACCTATGCGCGGTATGGCGCTGCCTCCGGTCATCAGGCTGGCAATCATGTCAAAATCCTCTTCATAGGTGATCTTACCGAGGCGGGCTTCACCGGCAACCAGTTTCACCGTTCGCCCAAGCGCTTCAACCGCTTCGAGGTCGTCAACATAGTCATGCGTGCCTTTACCAATTGCAGAGTGAATATCGCCATAGCGAAACACTTGTGGGGTTTGCATCCGGCGCAGCGGATTGCGGTCTACTGTTTTCAGATGGGTCCCTGATACATCTTTCAGCGCATCGGGAACTTTGAGCGCGGGTGCGGCAGCATCAGCGTTTTCGAGCGCGTCGAGCAATCGCGTAATCATCTGTTGCGATAGGCCGGGCCTTGCTGCGTCATGGATCAGAACCGGCGTGTGAGGTGTGTGAGAGATTGCATTGAGGCCTGCGGCAACCGACTGTGCTCGTGTTGCGCCGCCTTCAACCAGATGATCGCACTGTGCGCTTAAGGCGGCATACTTCTCGAGCCTGCCATTAGGGACGACAACAACGACGGTCGGGGCTGATGGATGTCGCGCAAATGCATCGAGACTCCAGTCAATCACACGGCGTCCGAGCAAAGTCCGGAACTGCTTTGGGATGTCGCCGCCAATACGAGTGCCTTGTCCGGCAGCAACAATAATAACAATTGGTTTGGTCATGCCCTTGCATAAGTCGTCTCAGCCGACTTCACCAGTAGCATTTGGTTGCTCGGGCAATTTAGCTTTGACAACGCAGTCATTGCTGCACATAAACTGTGCGGATTGGATTAGGAGTTTAGGGCGCGATGCTCGATTTGCTTAAATTTGAGGCGGCCGAAGCTTGGCTTGCACCTATGTCGGGCGCAACTGATGCGCCATTCCGGCGTCAGGCCCTTGAATTCGGGGCAGACGCCGTGATTTCAGAGATGACGGCGAGTGAGCAGCTCTTGGCCGAACGCCCAGATGTCGTGCGCCGTGCCTGTCGCCCTGATGCAGATAGCCCATGGATTGTGCAGCTGGCCGGGCGTTGCCCTGAACATATGCAGGGCGCGGCAAAACTTATGGCGCAAGCCGGTGTGGATATGATCGATATCAATATGGGCTGCCCTGCACGTAAAGTGACAGGAGGGCTGTCGGGCTCTGCCCTGATGCGTGAGCCGGAGCTTGCCGACAATATCATCTCTGCGACGCTAGAGGGCGCAGGCGATGTGCCAGTGTCACTCAAAATGCGGCTTGGTTGGGATGATGCCAGCTTGAATGCGCCCGAGCTTGCGTGCCGGGCTGAGCAGGCAGGTGTGCAATTGATCACGGTGCATGGCCGCACGCGCTGCCAGTTCTACAAGGGCGAGGCTGACTGGTCGCGCATTGCCGATACGGTCAGCGCGGTTTCGGTGCCGGTGATTGCAAATGGAGATATCGAGACGACTGAGCAGGCACGTGCCGCGTTAGAGGCATCTGGTGCTCAAGCGGTTATGCTCGGGAGGGCTGCCGTTGGTCGGCCTTGGTTGCCAGCTCAAATTGCAACCGAGCTTGCTGGTGATGTGTTCGAAATCCCGAATGCGCAGAAACGGCTCGAGAGCTTGCTTGCGCAGCTCGACGATGCGGCCCAGCTCTATGGTCCGGCGCTTGGCGTCAGGATTTGCCGGAAGCATATCTCTGCGGCGATCCTTCATGCGCCAATCGATATGTCGGCAGATGTCCGCCGCGCAATGCAATCGAGGCTTTGCCAGATTAGCGTGCTTGAAGATCTACAGCGCGCTTTGCACGACGTGTTCGCCCGTCAAGAGACCGACCCCGAACAGATTTACAAGGTGGCGTGATGGCAATCGTAGATGAGCTTAAAACACCCGCAGGTATTGACCCTGATCTTGCTCCAGTTGCGCTGATAACTTTATCGCGGAAACGATCGATAGAGGCGATGAATCTCGGCGCCGAGAAGTTGATGGGGCTGTCGCGTAAGGCGGCACATGGGCGGCGTCTGTCACAACTGGTCTATCATGATAATGCTCTGTTTGATCTCCTCGACACGGTCGAAGAAACGGCTAGCCATCTTGTGTCGGGCGGTTTGCAACTCACCGGTCCGTCGCTCGATAAACGCCTCGTCCATGTCTCTATCGACTTAACCGCCGAGGGCGGGTTTGTCCTGGTTCTGTCATCGGGCGCGTTGCCAGATGCAGGACAAGCGGAGTCTGGTGGGCTTGCGGCATTCGGGAAAATTCTCGGGCATGAAGTGAAGAACCCGCTAGCTGGTATCTCTGGTGCGGCGCAGCTTCTTTTGCGCTCGGCCACGCCGGATCAGGCCGAACTTCTTGATCTCGTGATCTCGGAGTCTAGCCGGATTGCGAGACTGGTGGATCAGCTTTCTGCTTTCGAATTGTTCTCTTCGCCTTACCGGCTGCCTTGCAATGTGCACCAAATTCTTGATCGCGTCTTACAAGCTGAAGAAGCGGCGTTTGGGAGTTTTATTAATTTTAGCCGCAATTTCGATCCCTCTCTGCCAGACATTTATGCCGATAGCGATCATATCCACGAGGCTTTCCAGAACATCATCCGCAACGGGATCGAAGCAATGCGCGAGAAGGGCGGTCGTGGGCAGATCAGCGTGACCACAAGGTTTGCCTTAAACCATCAAAAGACGCGCAATGCAGGCAAGACAGCCGACCGGTCGGTGCTGGTGTCGATAACAGATACCGGGCCGGGCATTCCGCCTGATCAACAAGAGCGAATCTTCGATATGTTCAAAACTACCAAAGCCACGGGCAGCGGGCTGGGGCTGACCATAGCCAATCAAATTATCCATGCGCATGACGGTGCAATCCGGCTCGTCAGTCGTCCTGAACACACCTGTTTCTCATTGTTTATTCCGATCGCGAGCAAAGTCTGATGGCCAAACCAACCATACTTGTTGCTGAAGATGATGCCGCGATCCGGCTGGTCATTAGCCAGACACTGACATCGGCGGGCTATGCAGTTCGTACCACAGCTTCCATTGATGCTTTGCAGCGCTGGGTACGTAATGGCGAGGGCGACGTCATCGTCACTGATGTTTATCTCGACGAAGATCTGATTTTCGATGTCATGCCAGCGATAAAGATGGAGCGGCCGGAACTTCCGATCATTGTCATGAGCGGACAAAATACAATTCTGACAGCCGCTTCCGCCGCTGAGCACGGTGCGTTCGACTATCTTCCAAAACCGTTTGATATCGAAGCTTTGAGCGATCTGGTTGAGCGCGCACTCAAAAAGCCGGGTGGTGGCGTACGGCGGATTGATCGGGAAACGCGCAAAGCCGAGCAAAACGCCGTGCTTCCCTTGATTGGCCGCTCCGAGCAAATGCAGGACGTCTACCGCGTCGTGTCTCGGATCATGAACACCAATTTGACCGTGTTGATCGAAGGCGAAGCAGGCAGCGGCAAAGAGCTGACCGCGCGTGCGATCCAGAATTTGGGACAATATGCCGACGCGCCATTCATCATGCTCGACCTTGATGGCGTCAATGCAGACGAAATGACAGACGCCTTTGCGTCTATCCGCGAAGATGTCAGATCGACGGTTTATATTGATGAAGTGGCGGGACTATCAGCCGACGCTCAAGCGCGTCTTGTTCGCTTGCTGCGTCGTCCGGGGCATGCCCGCCTGATTGTCTCCACGAGCCATGATCTCGATCAAAGTGTTGTAGATGGCGTGTTTCGGCGCGACTTGTTTTACCGGCTGAATATTATCCGGTTAAGCTTGCCCCCAATACGGGATCGTAAGGAGGATATTCCGGAACTGGCGCAGGCTTTTCTGGTGCGCGCGCGCGACAGCGGTTTACCGGCAAAGCGTCTGGACGCGGCAAGTATGGACCTGCTGACCGCCTATGACTGGCCCGGAAACGTCCGTGAACTGGAAAACATCATTTTACGTCTGTGCGCGCTGAGCCCAGACGAGATGATCAGTGCCCGCGATGTTGAAATGGCAATGAGCATTGATCTTAGCCGTTTGGCACCGTCATCTGTCAGCCTCGAAGATGAGTTTGCCGCCGTACTCAAATCACACATCATGCCGAAACTGATGGCGGTGACATCAGACGAGAGTAGCCGTATTCATCAAGATGTCATCGCCAGCCTCGAAAAGCCGCTTATAGTGCTCGCTCTATCGATCACATCTGGCAACAAAGTGCGCGCGGCCAGTTTGCTTGGCGTCAACAGAAACACATTGCGTGCAAAGATGAAGTCATTAGGATTTGCAGAAGACGATTGACCTGAACCGGCACTGTTGCTCTAGTACATCACTGTTGCATATGGGTGACAAGGTGTGGTGTAGAGAGTGCGAGTGAGCGACAAAACAGACCTTATTAAAAGACTTCCCGGTCGGCGGCTGTTTCAGGTCGCGTTTATTATCGCGGTGCTCATCGCGACGGTTGTCACGCTATTGACGATTTCCGGGCTTAACCCCATTCAACCTTTTACCGGTTACTATCTTGCGTTGATCACGATCAATTTCGTGCTCATCGTTAGTCTGGCGATCTGGCTCGTGAACCGGTATCGTGCTGTGCAAACCCAGTCATCAAGCAAGGGAAGCGGCCGGCTGATCAACCGATTTCTGGTCCTGTTCAGCCTCTCATCGGTGATTCCGGCGACAGTTGTTGCTATCGTTATGGGGGCGGCAGTCACCAAGGGCGCAAATACCTATATCGACAATAATATCGCTATATTTGTCGAAGATTCAGCCAAGATCACGCGCGAAAACTACGATAAGTTTGTCGCCGAGTTTGAAGAAGATACAAGACTGATGGCGCAGGATATCGATTATCCCGAAACAGCGTTAGGGCTGCGGGAAAGGCCGCTTATTTTTGCGGACTTTCTTGGCGCTCAAGCAGGATTCCGTTCGTTTCGGATGGCCTATGTGATCAATGAAGCGGGGGACCAATTGGCAACTGCCCAGCTCGACGCTTTGCCGAACTTTATCCCCCCAGACCCTAAGGCATTGGACGAGGCGAACATGGTCAATGCTGACCCTGCCGATGGGCGTGTTATCGGGCTAACGCTTTACGAGAACACCGGATTGGTGACGGCCTTGGTCAAGCTCGAACATTATGGCGGTTTGTATCTATACGTTTTGAAAGAAACGTCTCCATCGACATTCTCGCAATACCGGCAGGCTGAAACGGCACTTGGGCAGTATCGCGATGCTGAAGCCCTGATTTCACAACTCAGTTCAATTTTCTTTGTCGCCTATTTTCAGATTGTGGCCTTGGCATTGCTCCTGTTTGCCTGGCTAGGTCTTGAAGCAGCGAGCAGCATTGCTGGCCCTATTGGGAGTTTGGCAGCGGCTGCGCAGAAAGTCCGTGATGGCGACTTGACTGCGCGTGTTCCCCCGCCCGGCAGCGATGACGAGATCGACGAACTTGCAACCTCCTTTAATACGATGACCGCCCAACTTGGAGCACAGCGCGGTGCCTTGATGGCAGCCCGGTCCACATCGGAAAACCGGCGTCAGTTTCTAGAAACGCTATTGTCTCAGGTCAGCGCCGGAGTAATCAGGACGGACCAGTCTCTGACTGTCACTCTGGCCAACTCTTCAGCAGAAGCGCTGATCGGACAGGGGGAACTTCAAGGACGTAAGCTTGGGGACATCATGCCGGAGTTTCGTGCGCGTGCTCAATATGTCCTGCGTGAGCGAGCATCCGATGATGCGTCGCTCGAAATTGGAATTGGTGGTGATGTGCGCCATATCAGACTGCGTACCCAAGTTGATGGGGAGGGTGGCTGCGTGCTGACATTCGACGATGCCACGAGAATTGTGACTGCCCAGCGACATATGGCATGGCGTGATGTGGCCCGCCGGATTGCCCACGAGATCCGTAACCCGCTGACCCCCATACAGCTTTCGGCTGACCGCTTGTCGCGACGCTATGCTGACAAGATTGATGATGACGGTGTGTTCGTACGCAGTTTGGAAACGATAAATCGGCAAGCGGCAGACATTGGCCGCATGGTCGACGAATTTTCCAATTTTGCCCGCATGCCTAAGCCGAATATCCGCGCCTTCGATTTTTCCGCAATGCTCAATCATGCGGCCTTCGCACAAGGGGTTGGTGCGCCTGATATCAGTGTGACCGTTGAGGTACCAGAGCCCCCTATAACGCTGCAAGGCGACGAGCGATTATTGCGGCAGGCATTCGCCAATCTTACAAAAAATGCACTAGAAGCAATTCAATCACTTCCAGAAGATATGGAAGTTGTCGGGCATATCAAACTGATCGCCAAGCCGCTCCATGATACCCTCGAAGTGATCGTCGAAGACAATGGACCGGGATTCCCGAAGGAAGCGCGCGAAAAGCTGCTCGAACCTTATGTCACAACACGCGATAGGGGGACTGGTCTGGGGTTGGCAATTGTAAACCGCGTTATCGTAGACCACGGTGGACAGATTATGCTGGCGCCTCGACCTGATGGTGTGCGCGGCGCGAGAGTGTGTATTGTGCTTCCGCTCAGTGCGGATAAGCAACAGGATGGTAACGAAGAAGAACGACACGTAGATAAACCTCAAGAGGAAGCTGTTTGATGGCAAGCGATATTCTGATCGTTGATGATGAACCTGATATTCGGGAACTTGTCGCTGGCGTGCTCGAGGATGAGGGCTATAAAACTCGCACAGCCGCGACTGCGGAACTGGCGATTGAGGAAGTCCGCCAAAGGACGCCGTCACTTGTCGTGCTGGATGTCTGGCTGCAAGGCAGCGGCATGGACGGGCTTGAGGTTTTACAATATTTGAAGTCCGTTGATCCGGTTTTGCCGATTATTCTCATCAGTGGCCATGGCAATAGCGAAACAGCGATCTCCGCGATCAGGCGCGGTGCTTACGATTTTATCGAAAAACCATTTAAGAGCGCTGAGCTCCTTCATGTTATTGATCGGGCGATAGAGGCTGCCTCGCTCAAGCGCGAGAATGAACGGTTAAAAGCGAAGGCAGGACTCGATGAAAAATGGGTTGGCAACAGTGCGCCGGCCCAAGCTCTAAGAGCAGCGATCGAGAAAGTTGCGCCGACCAATTCGCGGGTTCTCATTCGCGGCAAGGCAGGCGTTGGCAAAGAGCTCGCCGCGCGCCTCATTCACGAACAGTCGAACCGCGGCACAGGACCCTTTATGGTCGTTAACGCAGCCAGCCTTTCGCCAGACGAAATGGAACGCGAAATGTTTGGGGAAGAAGATGCTGACGGCACACCGATTTCGATCGGCCTTTTCGAGCGTGCGCATGGCGGGACATTGCTGCTTGATGAGGTGGCCGACATGCCGCGCGGAACCCAAAATAAGATCTTAAGGGTCCTGACTGATCAGCGGTTCCAGCGCGTAGGCGGCCGTTCGAATGTCACGGTTGACGTTCGGGTTATGTCGGCAACAACCAAAGACATGGAGCTTGAGATCGAGGGCGGGCGGTTTCGCGAAGATCTCTATTACCGCTTGAATGTCGTACCGCTCGATGTTCCATCCTTGAGCCAGAGACGGCAGGACATTCCAGACCTAATTTCGTATTTTTCCGCGAATATCAGTGAGTCATCTGGGCTCAATGCCCGTAGCTTCTCGGAGAAGGCGATCGCCGTCCTGCAATCGATGGAATGGCCGGGGAACATTCGTCAATTGCGAAACATTGTGGAACGGATCATGATCCTGTCATCATCTGACATTGATCGTCCTGTCAGCGTTGAAGAACTGCCAACAGAGCAGAATGCGATGTCTAGTGGAACTCCGTCTTTTGGGTCTGCTGAATTGGTCGGTATGTCACTTCGTGATGCCCGCGAGCAGTTTGAAAGAGAGTATTTATCGATCCAAATATCCCGTTTTAACGGAAATATTTCGAAAACAGCCGAATTTATTGGGATGGAGCGCTCAGCCTTGCACAGAAAATTAAAGGCTCTTGGCATACAATCTGGGCAAGGACGCCAAGGGAAATAGGACATGCGCGTATTGATATGCGGTGCTGGCCGTGTCGGGCAGGGGATAGCACGACAGTTAGCTGCTGAAAAACACAGCATCATTATCATTGATGCAGATGCCGAGCTTGTCGACAAGGTCTCGACGGAACTAGACGTGCGAGGGATAGTGGGGCACGCGGCGCATCCGGACGTGTTGCGCTCCGCCAGTATTGAAGAGTGTGAGATGATCATCGCGGTCACCTATCATGACGAGGTGAACATGGTGATCTGCCAGATCGCTCACACCCTATTCAATGTGCCCACCAAAATCGCGCGCGTTCGGGCCCGCGCCTATCTTGAAAAAAGCGCCGGCGATTTGTTCACGCGCGGCGGTCTACCGATAGATATGGTGATTTCGCCAGAAATCGCGGTCGGAGATGCCGTTTTGCAGCGTATTCGCACACCAGGTGCGCTAACCACGGCGAACTTCTCCAAAGGAAAAATCAAACTCTTCGGCTTTGATGTCGGTCCGGACAGTCCTGTTCTGGACACGGCTCTCGATCAATTTTCCGACCTGTTCCCAGATCTGGAGGCCCGTGTTGTCGGGATCGGACGCGGCAAGACACTCTTTGCCCCGCGCTCGAATGATCGGTTGATGGAGAATGATCGCGCATATTTGACGGTCAGGGATGCGCATGCACCGCGTATCACTCGGATCTTGAACAAGGATTATAAGGAAGCCCGCCATATTGTTATTGTCGGGGGCGGGAATATTGGCGTTTATCTCGCGTCCCAAATCGAAAGCGAACTGAGCGCGCGCGTGCGTCTTGTGGAACGTGATCCGCAACGCGCTGAGAAAGCGGTCATGCAGCTAAAACGTTCGATTGTCATACAAGGTGACGGCTTGAGCTCGGAGATTTTGGAAGAGGCGGGCGTCAACTCGGCTGATTTTGTGATTGCTCTGACCAATGACGATAAGACCAATCTCCTGATCTGCAATCTGGCCAAACGCGCCGGAGCGCAGCGTACATTGGCATTGGTCAATTCGATCGAGCTTGCGGGGCTTAGCCGCGATATGCGCGTCGATGTTGTACTTGATCCACGTGCTTTGACTGTCTCGCGTATTCTTCAAAGGCTGCGGCGCGGGCGCATTCTCAATCTACTGTCACTTGAAAACGGCGTCGCCGAAGCTGTTGAAGGGGTCGTTTTGGACAGCTCTCCGCTCATCGGCCAGAAGCTTGGTTATGATGATCTTGCCGAAGGGGTGACCGCTGCTGCAATTATTCGTGATGGAGAGATTTACTTCCCGAACTCCGATTTGAGGGTCAAGGTAGATGACCGCGTTATAGTGTTTTACGAGGCGCATATGACCCGAAAAGTTGAGCAGTTTTTCAGGGTCAGTCCGGAATTTTTCTAGCCGGAAAGGGAGCGGGCTTTGAACCATATCGCGATTATCCGCATTCTTTCATATATGGGCTTGGTGCTGGGCGGTACGATGGTGCTGCCGTTTCTGTTTGCGCTGCTCAATGGAGAAACGTCCCAGATCATGGCGTTCGGTCTGGCAGGGATGCTGACGACAATGCTGGCCGGCATGTGTTTGCAATTGACCTCGAAACCTACACGCCGCTCACATGTAAATGATGCTTTGGCGGTTGCCGTGCTCTGGTGTCTTGGCGCGCCTATCCCTGCCGCTTTGCCTTTCGTGTTTGGCACGGCGGAGCCATCCTTGATCGCCGGTTTACATGAGGCGGTATCCTGCCTGACGACGACCGGACATTCTGTGATCAATCTTGATGGCAATGACTGGCCGGTGTCCTTATTGGTTTGGCGAGGGGTTCTGCATTGTATTGGTATGGTGTTCAGCCTCGTGCTCGCTGCAAGCGTGTTTGCTGCGCTTAGCTTTGGCGGCCCTGGCATCCAGCGCTCCGTCCTGTTCACAGTGCCCGATGGCAGCTTTTTCGGAGCAATCCCGCGCGTTCTAAGGGCGGTTGTCGCTGTATGTGGCAGTCTGATTGGTGGATTGTTTGTCGCGCTCTTGTTTGCAGGTGTGCAGCCCGGGCAGGCTTTATCTCTGGCCATCAGTGTTGCCTCGACGGGACTGGTTGACCCCAATCTCGAAGGACAGATTGTTCAGAGTTCAGCGGCGGTTTTCCTTGTGTTTACAGGGCTCGTTCTTGCAGCATCGGGACTGACTGTCCTCATGAATCTTAGCCCGAAGCGGCTGCGCTTCGCTGTTGTGGACACCGAACTCTATTTGCTTTTGGGACTAATCGGGCTGCTCGCATTGCTGGCATGGCTTGGCGGCATCGACGTGTTCAATGCGCTTGGCTGGGCCGTATCGTCCTTGTCCACATCTGGCCTGTCACTCGGAATGAGCATTACTGAGGTTAAATCCGTGCTGCCGGTAACAGTGCTTATTTTACCGGCGCTGATCGGCGGAGCAGCTCTGTCGACTGCGGGAGGGATCAAGCTGGCCCGGATCATTATTCTGCTGCGGCGTGCGGGACAAGAGTTTGCGCAATTGGGGTTTCAAAATTCGATTGTCGCGCTGAGGTTTCGCGATCGACAACAGAAACAAAGTTCGGTGCTTGGCGTTTGGGTCTATTTGATTGCGTATATTGTCGCCGTGTCGCTCGTCTTTACCGGGCTGAGTTTTCTCGGGGAAGGATTCGGACCAGCAATGTCTATTGCGGTGGGGGCGATTTCAAATTCGGGATGGCTTGTCGACATTGGCGAGAATGTTTCGATATCTAAGCACTTGGTTGTGATATTCGCGATGATATTGGGACGGCTTGAAATACTCGCATTGCTGCCCACTCTGAATCCTGCATTTTGGCGTGCATAACGCTTGCTCAATATCGACAAAGAGCTTGCATCATTGCGGCAAACAATTTAGCCGCTTATATCAAATTGGCCGATAAAAAAGAAAATGGGAAAACAATGGCTTCCGAGAAAAAACAGAACTTGCAAGATGCCTTCCTCAATGCTGTCCGCAAATCGCGCACACCGCTTACAGTATACATCGTAAATGGCGTCAAATTGCAGGGGGTCGTGACTTGGTTCGACAATTTCTGCGTATTGCTGCGCGGCGAAGGACGTCCACCCCAGCTCGTTTATAAGCATGCGATCTCTACCATTGCGCCGAATGCGCCGGTCCAATTGTTTGATGAAGAAACCACCGCTGAAGATGGGTAACCGCTCTTGAGCGCAACTATAGACCGCATGCCCGAGACCAGTCGGGCGGGGGTTGTTGTGCCTTGGTTTACGCCCTCAGACAGACCGTCGGAAGCACGGCTTGTCGAAACAACCGGTTTGGCCGAAGCTTTGGGGTGCGAGCTTGGGTTTGTTCAAGCTGAGCAAATTCGCCGCGTCTCGCCGTCACATTTGTTGTCGGCTGGTATTCTCGAACGGATCACCAACTCAATCGAAGAGGCGTCGATAAATCTGCTGATTGTGGATGGGGCGCTCACACCGGTCCAACAACGCAACCTTGAACGCAAGCTCGAAATGAAAGTGATTGACCGGACAGGGTTGATCCTCGAAATTTTCGGCCTGCGGGCACGGACCCGCGAAGGTAAGCTGCAAGTTGAACTTGCGCGCCAACTCTATGAGCGCTCGCGTCTCGTGCGGACGTGGACCCATCTCGAACGCCAGCGTGGCGGTAGTGGTTTCCTGTCCGGCCCCGGCGAGACGCAGCTTGAGTCCGATAAACGTATGCTTGACACCAAAGTCCGGCGTTTGCGCGAAGACCTCGAAGATGTCCGCCGGACACGGGGCCTACAGCGCGACGGCCGCCGTAAGTCCGGTACGCCTGTTATCGCGCTTGTCGGCTATACCAATTCGGGCAAGTCGACTTTGTTCAATCGGATTAGCGGCGCGGATGTCATGGCCAAAGACATGCCGTTTGCGACGCTTGATCCCACGATCAGGCGGGTTGAGTTGCCGAAGGCCGGACCCGTTGCACTGGTCGATACGGTTGGTTTTATCACGGATTTGCCGACCCATTTGATTGAGTCGTTTCAGGCTACGCTGGAAGAAGCCCTTGAGGCTGATCTACTGCTACATGTGCGCGATCGTTCAAGCTCGGATGACCGCTTGCAAAAACGCGATGTCGAGATTGTCCTGAGCGCGCTTGAGGCCAATTCGGGGCGGACCTTGCCGCCAATGGTCGAAGTCTGGAATAAAAGCGACCGGTTCGATGACGACTTGCGATCCGATATGGCGATCAAAGCCCAAGCCAATGAACCGCTCCCTGCGGTCCTTGTCTCCGCGATAGACGGGACGGGGATGGAAGCGCTGACGGTGGCCATCACCGAGGCTCTGCAAACGAGCGCCATTCGCGGCAGTGTGGTCTTACGACCGGCCGATGGGGCCGCTCGCGGTTGGCTGCACGACTATGCTGATGTACTCGAAGAAGCTGTCAGCCCGGAAACTGGAAATATCGAGATGAAGGTCAGCTTTACGCTTGCCCAGCTAGGACGCTTTCAGTCCACATTTCCAGCAATAGCACTAGATACAGAAGTTCCGTCCTAGCTCTCTTTGGCTTTGACACGTTGCCAATAGGCTTCCTGTTCGTCTATCGGCAGTGACGCGAATTCGACATCATCGCCAATTGCTTCGGCCTCCATCGCGCGAAACCTGCGTTCGAACTTGCCATTAGCGCGGCGCAAGGCTTGCTCGGGATCAATCTTCAAATGTCTTGCAAGGTTCGACACCACAAACAGCAAGTCGCCAATTTCGTCTTCAACCGCATCCATGTCGCCTGAAGCAATGGCTTCGCGGACCTCCCCGGTTTCCTCGGTCAGCTTGTCAAAAATGGTCTCGGTCTTGTCCCAATCAAACCCGACCCGCGCGGCTCGTTTTTGTATTTTCTCCGAACGGGTGAGTGCGGGCAATGCGAGTGCGACGCCGTCAAGTGCGCTGGTAGGCTTTTGGGGTTTGCCTGATGCTTTGGCCTTTAGCGCTCGCTCAGCGGCTTTTTGCGCCTCCCATGCAAGGGTTTGGCTTTCGGCGTCGCGCTCGCTCGCACCGGCAAAAACGTGCGGATGGCGACGGATCATTTTCTCATTGATTGCGCGCGCCACATCTTCAATCGTGAAATGACCGGCTTCTTTGGCCATCTGGCTATGGAATACGACCTGAAGCAGCAAGTCGCCGAGTTCATCGCGCAGATCATCCATATTTCCCGACTGGATGGCGTCGAGCACTTCATAGGCTTCTTCGATTGTATAGGGCGCAATCGATGCGAAATCTTGTTTGATATCCCATGGGCACCCCGTCTCGGGGTCGCGTAAACGGTCCATGATCTCGACCAGTTGGTCAAAGGCTGCTTTGGTTTGGGGCAGATCGGGGTGGTTCGTCATGGTATAGTTCCAAATCGGCGGCTGGAAATTTGGTTGAGCTTGCAGAGCCGATACAATTTGGCAAGGTCAAATGCCCGTTCCGAGCTTGTTTCGCGGCAAGGATCAGAGTATCTCGAAGGCAAGTTAGGTTAGAGGTCGAAGATGGCAAACGCAAAAATCTACCAGTCCCGCAAAACTGCTATGCAATCGGGACGCGCAAAAACCGGACAATGGGTGTTGCAGGTTGCATCGAGTGCCGTGCGTTCGTCTGATCCACTAATGGGGTGGACCTCGGTTGACGATATGAGCGGGCAGGTGAAAATGGTCTTCGATACGCGTGCGCATGCCGTCGCCTATGCCAAGCGCGAGGGGATGACCTTTACCGTAGAAGAACCGCGCGAGCGCAAGCGGCTGGTTAAATCCTATTCGGTAAATTTTGATGCTGATCGCAAGCAGCCTTGGACCCATTAGACCCGGTTTATCTGGGCGATCTTACACAATATTTATGCTACGGCTCGTAGCTCGTTTCTGACCGACGGTCGAGGTGCCGTGACCACAGCCAGTTATAGGGATGGACTTTGCTGGTTTCGCCCTCAGTATTGGCCAAGGGCGCGCGATCATTGTGCCAACGGAAAATGCTTCCTTCGAGATTGTAGGCCGTCGCATCCGTGTCTTCGAGCACTGGTTCAAGGCGATCAATGAGGCGTGAGGACCGCCGTCCGACCGAGCAATAAAACACTGCTGTCTTCCTGGAAATCTGATCTCCGAACCGGGCTTGAAAGTCTTCGGCTGTAATTGCTGGCGACACCTGCACAGCACCGGCAATATGGCTCACCGAATACTCGTCAGGCTCGCGTACATCAAAATACAATGTGTCTTGGGGCAAACTATCAAGAGCCTCGCGGCGGATATGGGAGACATCCGGATAATTGCGGACGATTTTTTTGTGGACCGCATCAAGGCTTTCATTGTCGGCATAAACTAGTGCGGTAGACGAGAGTGCAATCGCAGCTAGCGCTAGAATGCGAACTTTATTTTTGTCAGGGATCTGCATCATGAAACGGTTTCACTTTTGGCTGGAGCTGATGGTTTTGGTTTGCCTGTAAATGGCACAATCAAGCTCCATAAAATCCGGTTCGGTTCTTGTGTTTGATACTCTGACAAACCGATCGTCATCTTGTCATGCCCCAATTCGGGCTGTGCGATATAAGACCGGAATAGTCGGTCCCAGACCGAGAGGCAAAACCCGTAATTGGAATTTGTCTCGCGCTCTATTTCGGAATGGTGAACTCTGTGCATATCCGGTGTCACAAGAAAGGGACGTATGACCCTGTCGGCGGCCTGAGGAAGTTTGAAGTTGGCATGGTTGAACATTGCGCTTGCATTCAAGATCACCTCAAACAGAATAACGGCAATCAAGGAAGGCCCAAGCGCCAGTACACAGATGGCTTTATATAGCATCGACAATACGATCTCTGCAGGGTGGAAGCGCACGCCCGTCGTCACATCAATATCGCGGTCGGCATGGTGGACTTTATGAAACCGCCAAAATAGCGGGACTTTGTGGAACGCGACATGCTGCCAGTAAATCGCCATGTCGAGAGCCATGACACTGACAATTATTGCGACGACAACTGGTACATCGATCATATTGAACAGGCCTATCCCCTTGCTTTGGGCATAAATCGCAACTGCGCCAGCGATCAGCGGTCCAAGTAGCCGGGCGGCAAATGTATCGATCACGACAAGCGCCATATTGGTCGACCATCGCCTCGTGCGCGTGCTCGTGCGTTTTCGGCGAGGGGCGACTGCTTCCAATGCCATCATTGACAGCAGGACGCCCGCAAATATCACGAGTCGAAAGCTCGATTGGTTCTCAATGATAAAATCCAAGCTGGCCCTCATTTGTGCGCTTTAGTCGGTCACGTTACCATTCATCCTGCGACATTCGCAAACTGCCACGGTCCACGCATCTGTCTAATCAAAATTTCTGGAGCTATTTGCGACTCTCACTATGATGCACGTTGCATCAGAAGGAAGAGCATCTTGGCCGGAACGGTAAAACTATGTGCAATTGTGGCCATGGGGCGAAATCGCGTGATCGGCCGCGATGGTGACCTTCCTTGGCAGTTATCGGCGGATTTGAAGTCGTTCAAATCGATTACGTCGGGAAAGCCGATTATACTTGGCCGTAAAACATGGGAATCACTCCCGTTCCGGCCTTTGCCCGGCCGCGAGAATATTGTTCTTAGCCGCGATGGAGATTATGCAGCGCCGAGCGCGCGGGTGTATTCAAGCCTTGCACCAGCTATCAATGTGGCGATCGCGATTGCGCAAAAGCAAGGTGTGGATGAGGTATTCATCGCGGGCGGCGGGACGGTCTATGAACGGGCTATGGAGCGTGTGGACAGGCTGTATCTGACCCGTGTTGAGGCTTCGCCGGATGGGGATGCTCTGTTCCCCGATATTGATATGGCGGACTGGAAAACTGTCTGGCACACAGAGCATCTTTCCGACGCCAAAAATGACCATAATTTCACGATTACATGTCTGGATCGGGTGTAAGCTTGAGGTGAGTAAGGGCCCTTTCGCCGGGGCGACAGTCTGTTAGGATCAGGGCCATGATACGTACCAGCCTACTTCTCACGCTCTGTCTTTTAATATCCGGCATTGCTTCGGCATTTGTCGTCGAAGGCCCCCGTACTCCGGCCGCCTCGGCATCAGAGCATCTTGATCTTGCACCACGTTGGGGCCTGTCACTAGGCAGCATGCTTGAGACCGGAGAGCGCGGTCTTGGCGGCGGGCTGGAATATGCCATTGATGAGAGTGTTTGCGAGATGCGATTTATCGATGGGTCCACATGTGCCCAGATCGAGCAGTCCTTGCGCGAGTCGCTCGACCATTGGGCGTCCGGTCATCCAACTTTGAATTTTACAGATATTACGGGAAAAGTTGAACCCAATTTTCCGCTGGCTGCTTTGGCCAGTCGGGGACAGGGCGCAGAGATAGATTTCTTTGGCGCGACCCCGCGTGATTTTCCGATCTTCGCCAATCCAAGTACCACGGGGTACACTTTGTTTTACGAACGGCCTCAAGCTTCGATGGTGCTGACCAACGGTGTGATGTCGGAGGGGCCGATTGGCCGGATCGAAAGCGCAGATGTCAGGCTGAATGCGGCGCTTTGTTATTATATCGACACAAATCAGGCGGTGGATACATGCGTACATTTCCCTTCGCTTGTCTTACATGAGATTAGCCATGCGCTCGGCATTGGTCATCCCGAAGATAATGTGCGCTATAATCTTGATACAGATAGAATTCCGGGCAATGAAATCCCGATAGATTGCCGTGCTCCCTCGAAGGGACTCATCGTGTCTTTCGACTATGACGGCGCGGCTTTGGCACACGGACAAGATGTCCAAGGTGCGGGAAGATGGCGGCGCGGAATGACATGGGACGATGTTGCCGCGCGCGACGCGCTCTATCCGGATTGCCGGATTGAGCGGATCGAACGTGCTTTGCCGCGTTGGGGTGCGTTTGCCTTGTCAGCAAGTGGGCAGACCGGAGAATCGCGCCTCGCGAAAACCGAGGACGAAGCTGTGGCTGAAGCGCTGGCGAGCTGTGAAGAAACCGGCGGCTCGTGCGCCGTCGTTTCTCGCTTCAACGGGTGTTTCGCATTTGCCTCCAATGCACAAGGCGCGTTCGGCCATGCGCAGGCTTCTAGGTCAGGACACGCGCGGGTCGATGCGGTGCTTGCTTGTTCTGAAGCTGGTGAAGACTGCCGCGTCACACGAGACTTTTGCGCCTATGAATGACCTTGCCAAGTGGATTTGTTACCGTCACAACTAGATGACGAAGCATGGTCTTTTTGACCTGCAAAGGCGTATGGGAGCGGGCATGGACTATGAAATTGTTGCAAGCGGGCTGAACTTTCCTGAAGGTCCAGTGCTGATGGAAGATGGCTCAGTCATCCTTGTTGAAATTGCCAGCGGGGACATCACCCGCGTCTGGGGGGCAGACAAACGCGAGGTCATTGTGCATACGGGCGGCGGCCCAAATGGCGCTGCGATTGGTCGGGATGGCGCGCTCTATATCTGCAATAATGGCGGTTTTGAATGGTCCGAGATGGCCGGTATCAAGGTACCCGGGCATGCACCGGATGACTATTCGGGTGGGCGCATTGAACGGGTGGATATGAACACGGGAGAGGTGACACGGCTTTATGAAGCTGTCGGTGGCAATCCACTCAAAGGCCCAAATGATATTGTCTTTGATAGGCATGGCAATTTTTACTTTACCGACCACGGTAAAACCTATCCGCGCCATCGCGATCTTGGCGGGCTATTCTACGCGTCACCTGATGGGAATATGATCAAAGAGCTGGATTGGGGACATACCAGTCCCAATGGTGTCGGCCTCTCGCCGGACGAGAAAACTGTCTATATGTCTGACACTTTGACCGGCCGCCTGTGGGCTTATGATCTTTCGGCGCCTGGCGAGGTTACTCCGGCCAGTCCGCTCCAGCGTGGGCGCGTTGTTGCAGCAATGCCGGGCCTCCAATATTTTGACTCGCTCGCCGTTACCGCCGCGGGCAATATCTGCGTTGCGACCATATTTAATGGCGGTATCACGACGATCAAGCCTGATGGCAGCCATTACCACACTGCTTTTCCCGATCTTCTATGCACGAATATCGTGTTCGGCGGCGAGGATATGCAAACTGCATGGGTGACCATGTCGGGTACAGGTGTGCTTGCCAAAAAGCGATGGGACGAAGCTGGCCTGAAGTTGAATTATAATGGCTAGCGCTTAGCCGCCGGGCTGAACCTCTGTAAACCGCCCGCCATCTTTGGCGAGTCTGCGCAGCGTCTTGCTCGGTGTAAACCGCTCGTTCCCCGCGCCGATTTTCTCCATAGTCTCGAGCACGGCTTCAGCGCCAATCATGTCGCCATAAAGCATCGGTCCACCTTTGTCGGCTGGCCAACCATAGCCGTTGAGCCAGATGATATCTATATCCGAGGCTCGCTGCGCTTTGCCCTCTTCGAGAATTTTCAGGGCTTCATCAATCATCGGATGAATGCAGCGCGCTACAATCTCGTTTGCATTTGGCGGCGTGCCATCACGGATGCCGGTTACATTGCGAACAATCTCCGCAGTGATGTCGGATGGAACAGGTGTACGCCCGTCATAGTCATAATATCCGGCCTTGGTTTTTTGTCCGCGCCGATCGAGTTCACACAAAGCATCTCGGATTGGATTGGTCGTAGTGCCGCCTTTTTTCCAGCCAATATCCAGCCCTGCCAAATCTGACATCTGGAATGGGCCCATGCGGAAACCGAAATCATTCAAAGCAGCATCAACATCCCACGGCATTGCCCCTTCGTTCAAAAGTTCCATGGATTGTATACGCCGAGCTGACAGAATGCGGTTGCCCACAAATCCAGGGCAAACACCGACGAGTGTCGCGACCTTATTGATTGTGCGCGCAAGTTCCATACAGGTTGCAATCACATCATCCGCTGTTTTGTCCGCCCGCACAATTTCGAGCAGTTTCATGACATTGGCTGGTGAGAAAAAGTGCAAGCCGATCACGTCTTCCGGGCGGGAAGTAACCGAGGCGATTTCGTCGATGTCGAGATAGGATGTATTGGTCGCCAGAATCGCACCGGGTTTCATGATCTTGTCGAGTTTGGAAAAGATAGAGCGCTTAAGCTCCATATCTTCGAACACCGCTTCAATAACGAGATCGCAATCGGCGAGTGCTTCCATCTCGAGAACGCCATGGAGTCTGCTCATGCGTGCATCAACTTGGTCTTGCGGATAGCGTCCCTTATCAGCCGAGCGCTGATAGTGCCCACGTACGGTGCTTAAGCCGCGATCAAGCGCCTCTTGCTTAGTCTCGACAATCGTCACATCAATTCCCACCGTGGCGAAGTTCATCGATATACCGCCGCCCATAGTGCCAGCGCCGATCACCCCGATCTTCTTCATGGGGCGCAGCGTTAGCCCTGTTGGCAGACCTTCAACGGTCCACGCTTTGCGGCCCGACACGGCGATGTAATCTGACACTTGTTCTGGGGTGAGTGTGAGCATTGTGGAGGTCCTTACGCATTTTTGAGCTGTCTATTCGTGGCGTCGCATTGGAGTAACCCTAATACATTTGCAGTGCGCATATAAGCCGTATGCACCAAATTTTCAGTGACCTAAGGTAAGCTTGGTTGCTTGCTTGACTTGGTGAAAGTGGTCCCTAATCATCGTCGTACCATGCTGATGTTTTAGCTGGTCCGGGGCCTTAGGAGAACCGTTATGATGAAGTCACCAATTTGCGAAAAGCTGGGGATAGAGTTCCCACTTTTGGCGTTTACTCACTGCCGCGACGTCGTTGTGGCCGTGTCCAAGGCAGGCGGCATGGGGGTGTTCGGTGCGGTTAGCCTGCCGCCTGACAGGTTGCGCGAAGAACTTGACTGGATCGTCGCCAATATTGACGGCAAACCATTCGGGGTCGACCTGATCGTTCCTAACAAGTTTGAAGGTAAGTCCGACGGTTTCGACGAGTCCCGTATCCTTGGTGCGGTATCAGACGCACACAAATCTTATGCTGACTCGATCATGGCCGATCACGGTATTGATCCGGTCGACCTTGAAGGGGCTCGCAGCAACTCACTGAACTTTGCCAAGAACCTTGGCAATGAAGGCGCTGAGTCGAGTATGGAAGTTGCGTTTCAATACCCGATCAAGATGATCGTGAACGCGCTGGGTGTGCCGCCAAAGAGTATGATGGACCTCGCGAAAAAGCATGGCGTGGCAACGGGTGCACTTGTTGGTGCGAAGGAACATGCCGTCAATCAGGTCAATGCCGGGGTCGACGCACTCATTGTTGCAGGCGGAGAGGCCGGCGGTCATTGCGGTGACGTATCAACCATGGTGCTTATCCCCGAAGTCTACCAAGCCGTTAAAGCGATGGGGGCATCGACGCCCATCCTCGCTGCGGGCGGTATAACCACAGGCGCGCAAATGGCGGCCGCTATGGCGATGGGGGCTGACGGCGCATGGTGTGGTTCGGTCTGGCTAACGACGGTAGAAGCCGAAACCAACCCGGTGGTGAAAGAGAAAATGCTTGCTGCCTCGTCACGCGATACGGTGCGCTCGCGCTCGCGGACCGGCAAGCATTCGCGTCAGCTCCGATCTCCTTGGACGGACGCATGGGAAAGCGATGACGCGCCAGATCCATTGCCGATGCCTTTGCAGTCGCTCGTCTCTGAACCGGCATTGGGCCATATCGACAAGCTTAGCCAAGGTGGACATGAAGGCGCGAAAGCGCTGGCCACATACTGGGTGGGGCAAGGCGTTGGCATGATGAACCAATCCATGTCGACAGGGCAAGTCGTGCAAGAATTCAAAGAGGATTACCTACGCGCTTATGAGCGCCTCGTTGGCACGATGGATACTTAAGGCATGCAACAGGCTGAAGATTTCCGCGCTGAAAGCGATGCCCTTTACCGGCTTCTGGAAGGCGTGGATGCGGCCGTTTATGATGAGCCAACTCTGTTCAAATCTTGGACGATAAATATGGTCCTTGAACATTTGTGCTTCTGGAACCAGATGGCTGGACTGCAAGTCACCGATGAGGATGAGCTTGTTCATCGACTGTCATCAATCGCCGACCATGATGGTGGTATGCGCGGCTTCGAAGCAGATTATTTTGCGGGTCTTTCCGGACCGGAACTACGCTCGCAATGGCACCTCGATATGCAGGCAACAGCTGACATCTATGCTCAAGCTGACCCTAAGCGGCGTCTAAAATGGGCCGGACCCGAGATGAGCGCAAGGTCATCTATTACAGCTCGATTGATGGAGACTTGGGCGCATGGGCAGGAGGTGTATGATCATCTCGGCATAAGGCGGGTCAATCAAGATAGAATCCGGAACATTGTTGTCCTCGGAGTTAATACCTATGGCTGGACCTACAAAACCCGTCGGGAAACGATACCGGGACCAATGCCATATCTGCGGCTCACGGCGCCTTCGGGGGAAATATGGACCTATGGCGACGAGAGCGCCGAAAACATGATTGAAGGTCCGGCCGAAGGTTTCTGCCAAACGGTAACGCAAACCCGCAATATCGCTGATACCGAGCTGACCGTGACGGGGCCAATCGCACAAGACTGGATGAGTAAAGCGCAGTGTTTTGCCGGAGCGCCGGAGACACCGCCAATGCCCGGCGTCCGCCACACCCGAAAAATCAACTAGCTCGTCTGGGTTACTTACTCGTCTGGGCCCGTCGGCAGAGGTGCGGTTTCGCCCGGTCTGAATATCGGAGCTGCTTCGATCGCTTCAAATCCGAACAATGGCTCGGCCGGCTTTGGCCCGTATGTATCAAGCCAGTAGCTGACTTGTTCATTCTGGGCTGCGATCGCGGAGGCCACACCTTCTGCGTCGAGGATTTTA
>JBDVDE010000058.1:0-4428 GCA_039942135.1 Hyphomonadaceae bacterium | reverse complement strand
AGCTGAATGCCCTCAATTACGCAACAAATGACCTGCTACTCACGCTACTCGACTCAATCGAAACGGACCATTACACGAGAGCTGTCGTCCTGACTGGCGCAGGTGATCGGGCATTCTCTGCAGGTGGGGATATCCATGAGTTCACTGAAAGTGTCAAAGCGGGCATCGATGTTGCCGTGAAGAACTTTTGCAAACGCGGCCAAACCATGACTGCCAGACTGGAGGCGTTTCCCAAACCGATCATTGCGGCTGTGAACGGCATCGCGTTCGGAGGGGGATGTGAGATTACCGAGGCCGTTCACTTAGCCGTTACAAGCGAAAATGCTCTGTTTTCCAAGCCAGAAATAAACATCGGAATACCTCCGACATTTGGTGGCACACAGCGATTGCCGCGTCTCGCAGGACGGAAGCGCGCGCTGGAACTGCTCCTGACAGGTGATACATTTTCTCCGCAACGAGCGTATGAGATGGGACTGGTAAACAAAATTGTCCCGCATGACCAATTGTTGCCAGCCGCATTTGATTTGTCCGAGCGAATTATCCGACATTCTTCTCTCGCGGCGTCACGTATCATCACCGCTGTGACCAGAGGCATCAACACCACGATTGAAGAAGGGTTGTTGATAGAGCGCGAACAGTTTGCGCGGATGGCAGCTACCAGCGACGTTCATGAAGGTCTGAACGCATGGATCGAGCGACGGACACCCGAATACACGGGGGTATGACGTGAACATTAATCAACTTCACACCAGCTTCTCAAAAGAGACATGGGATCAATTCAAAGCGGATCAGAGTTTTGGGCCTATCCATATGCTGAATCTTATCAGTCTACGTGAGGAGGCCGACTATCCAGACGGGCGTGCTTCTACCGGCACAGACGCCTACAAGGCCTATAGCGATATTAGCGCATCAGTGTTTCAGACACTGGGTGGCAAGATAGTGTGGCGCGGCGGCTACGAACTGATGATGGTTGGTCCGCAGTGTGAAGTCTGGGACATCGCATTTGTTGCAGAATATCCAAGTGTGCAATCCTTCCTCGATCTGATGAGGCACCCAACCTACCGTGAAGCAATGAAGCATCGGCAAGCAGCAGTGCTGGATAGTCGGTTGGCGAGGTATTCAGTAAAGGCCAATGGCACCAGCTTTGCTGGATAGCCGTGCGGCTCAATTGACCAATGCGATGAAACTCGCTCATGAAGAACAAAGGAATGCAATATGATAGCCGTCATCTTTGAATCCTGGCCAAAACAGGAACGCGGCGACACTTACCTAGAAATGGGGCAGAGCATGGCGTCTTTGGTCGAGGGTTTCGATGGGTTTATTTCTATCGAGCGATTCGAAAGCGTCGTGCAAACGGGTAAATTTGTGGCGCTGTCATTTTGGCGAGACGAAGCCGCAGTGACGGCTTGGCGCAACGTTGTCGAACATCGTAAGATTCAACGAGGCAGCAGACAAGTTGTGTTCGACGATTACCGACTACGTGTGGCATCCGTCATTCGCGACTATAGTATGCGGGATCGTACCGAAGTTCCCAATGACAGTCTCGATGCGGACAGAACAGAAACAATACAGTGAGGGCAAACATGAATAGGACAGATGCACTTTTTCCATCTCTATTGGAAAGCAACAGGATCAATCAGGCAGTGTGGTTATTTACCCTTGCGTTGATTGGGTCGTTGCTGATTGCTGTGTCGGCAAAGACCAAGGTGCCCATGTGGCCTGTTGATATGTCGCTTCAAACGTTGGCGATACTCACGATAGGGGCTGTTTTTGGTTTGAAGCTCGGTCTTGCAACGATATTGCTATATCTCGCAGAGGGCGCGTTGGGGTTTCCCGTCTTTCAAGGAGCACCGGAACGTGGAATAGGTGTCGCGTATATGGTTGGCCCAACCGGGGGTTATCTTGTCGGTTATGTTTTGATGGTGGCAATCACTGGATGGGCGGCAGATCGAGGATGGTGGCGCAACCCATTCAAAATCGGTGCTGCGATGTTTGTCGGTGAATTGATTTTGCTGATGTTTGGAGCACTGTGGCTGATGTATCTTTTTGGTGTACCTCAAGGGATCGCTTACGGAGTTGGGCCGTTCATCTTTCCTGATATGCTGAAATTGGCATTGGCCGCAGGGATCGTTTCAGTTCTCGGAAACGTGGTGCGGTCAAGGCTGCAATAAAGGTCATAAACATCTCCCAAAGCGGGATCTTTCTGCCGTTCGTAGCACTGGAGCGAGAGACCGCTTCCAGCAACCTTACGGTTTGCCGAATATCCCTGTCGATGGTTTCAGCGAACTCCAAACCGAAACTCATACGCCAACTGAAAAGTGGTCGATGAACGCCCGCAATCGGCTCATATTTTTGAGCTGCTTTGGAAAATAGAGATGAAATCTCGGGCGGTTTGGCGTGTACGTGTGCAAGACCTCGACTAACTCGCCTGAGATGATCTGCTCTTCGATCCCTGCGCGAAGCGACCAACCAATGCCGAATCCGCGCATGGCCGCGTCCATCACTAATCTGAGATCGTTGCAGATCATCCGACCGGACACATTGACCTCAACCTCTGCGCCATCCACCGTAAAGTGCCAGGGCGCGATATGCTGTGCCGTGATCTGGCGATATCTGATGCAGTCGTGTCTCAAAAGGTCAGCTGGTTCATCGGGTGTGCCGTTTTTTTCCAAATATGCGGGGCTGGCGACATAGGTCGCATCAAGCGGCGGCGTGAGGGCGACCGCAATCATGTCGTCTGTCAGAAAGTCGCCCAACCGGATACCGGCATGAAAACCACCAGAGACGATATCCGTCAGTTCCTCATCTATTGAAAAGTTCAGCTCGATATCAGAATACTTTGATTGAAACGCAGCCATACGCGGGGCAAGGGCCAGTTGCCATGCGCGATAGGGCAATGTGATCCGCAACTGGCCTGATGTGGTGAGTGCGGCACGTCGCGTCGCATCCAACGCTGCATCAACCTCACCCAAAAGGTGATGCGTCCGCGCGTACAAAGCCTCACCCACATCGGTGAGCGACACCGACCTTGTATCGCGCACGAACACTGCGCTGCCAAGCACGTCCTCAAAAGCTTTCAGCTTTTGCGATACTGCGGAAGGGTTTACGCCAAGCTCACGCGCCGCCGCGCGCATTGTACGATGCTCGACAATAGCCAGAAATGTACGCAGCCCATTTAGATCAGTACGATTCATTATGTATCATAGCTTATCATACTGTTCAGATTATGCCATATAGTTATATAAACCAACCCTGCTATTTTGAACTTTCTCAAAAGAAAGTCAGCAGATGATCGGTATCACACCAGCACCGCGTTCGGTCACATCAGGAATTGTGACGATCCTCCTCACCGTGTTTGCAATGGCATTGACAGATGCCTTCGTAAAATCTGCCAGCGCAGACATGACGCTTTGGCAGATATATGTGTGTCGTTCGGTGCTGGCGCTTCCTTTCCTCATGTTCGTCGGAAAGGGCCGTCTGAAGCCTCAGGCGGTGGGTTGGGTCACTGCACGCAGTCTTGCGTTGGTCGCAATGTATCTTGCGATCTACGCGGCCATCCCCTTGCTCGACCTGTCAGTTATTGCCGCGTCGCTCTACACTGGCCCTCTATTTATCGTTATTTTGTTAGCAGTGTTTCTGCGTGAGACGGTCGCGGTTGTGCAGTGGATTGCCGTCGCAATAGGCTTCGTCGGTGTGCTATTTGTTGTGCAACCAAGCGGGGCCGGTTTCAACACATTATCGTTTATCCCGATCATCGCCGCTTTTCTCTACGCGGTTGCAGCAGTTCTGACCCGCGCCAAATGCGCCCACGAGGCTCCGGCAACTTTGGCCGTCAGTCTGAACGTCGCATTGGTGGTCTGTGGTGGTATCGCGAGCCTTTGGCTGGTCGCATCCCCATCTGAGCATGCGGCCTCGTATCCATTTCTGTTTGGTCAGTGGTCCAATCTTAACCTGCGGACCATCGGTATTTTGATGGTTATGGCCGTGCTTATCGTCGGGGTCAGTTTCGGCCTCGCCCGCGCCTATCAGTCTCCGCGCCCGCAGGTCATCGCCACATTTGATTATGCCTATCTGATCTTCGCAGCGTTCTGGGGGTTTGTATTTTTCCGCGAAGTTCCGGGACTGTGGACGACAGCAGGAATGGCGCTGATCATCGCAGCAGGTGTGCTTGTCCTGATCAGCGGCAATGCTCCAAATCAATCCAAACTGGATAAGTTGCCAGAGTCGGGAATCTGAGGCAAAGAAGGTCGCTCCGCGTCTTTACCAAGAGCTGCCGTTCGTTGGTGGTGCAGCATCGGTTGCTATGGGCTGATTGTGTTGAAAAACTCTTTGGTTTCAGCCTGTCGAAGTCGGCTATCGCGTTGATTTATTTTGAACGTCCCTAGGTCGACGACCTTTTATCCGGTGGCGGTTACCATTGGCTTGAGT
>JBDVDE010000057.1:0-78361 GCA_039942135.1 Hyphomonadaceae bacterium | reverse complement strand
GCTTAACCGGTCAGGCCGATCTCGAGACTCTTCGCATTTTAATGGCAGTGCTAAGCAGAGTGGAGACCGTATATGGAACTTATATTTGAACTCGGACGTTACACGGCTTTTCTCGGCGTGTTCTTCTTTGTCCTGTTCGGGATTGGTCTGTTCCTGTTCCGTAGTGCGCTTGATCGGCAGAACCTTTCGATCAGCGATGAGACCGAAGTGCCGGGAGGCGGAACCGAACGCAAAGCCGTAGATATGACTGAAACGGTGCATTATCTGCGGCGGCGCGACTATGATACCGTGGACACTCCATTAAGAAGCATAGGCCAACGCTACCGAAACCTCATTGTCTGGCCGTTCTATCTCGGTGTCTGGAGCTTTTGCATCGGGCTTGGGCTAATGTCTCTAACATTTGGCTTTGTGCTTTTCGATTAATTCACGTAGACAGCGGGTCCAGACGGTCGGGCAGCCGCTGGCGTGTTGGTAACGATGCGTTGGAGGAAAGTCCGGGCTCCATGGAGACAAGGTGGCGGGTAACGCCCGCCCGGCGTAAGTCGAGGGAAAGTGCCACAGAGAGTAGACCGCTTTTGCTTTGGCAAAAGTAAGGGTGAAAGGGTGCGGTAAGAGCGCACCGCGCGAACCGAGAGGCAAGCGGCATGGTAAACCCCACCTGGAGCAAGACCGAATAGGGGGCGCATATGGGCGGTCTTTGGCCCGTGCCCCGGGTGTGTCGCGTGAGGTGTTTCGCAAGGAGCATCCCAGAGGAATGGTTGCCGAACCCGCAAGGGGGAACAGAACCCGGCTTATAGACCGTCTGGATTTTTCCTATCAGTAGGCTGCGGCAAACGCTGTCTGGAGATTGGCGATAAGATCGCTTGTGTCTTCAAGCCCGACATGCATGCGGACCACCAAGCCGTCTTCCCCATGCCACCAATGTCCGTCATGGCGTGTCATGTCTGGGTTGGCGGGGATAAGCAGGCTTTCGTAACCGCCCCATGAAAACCCGATGCCGAACAGATCAAGTTTCGCAAAAAACGTGTCTTGCGCCGCCTTGGACATCGGCTTGAGCACCAGCCCGAACAATCCGCTTGAGCCGGTGAAATCTCGTTGCCAAAGGGCATGATCGGGATGGGAAGGAAGTGCCGGATGTATAACTCGGGAAACATGAGGCTGATCTTCAAGCCATCGGGCAAGCTCGAGCGCCGCCGTTTCGTGCAGTTTCAAGCGAGGCACGAGTGTCCGCAAGCCCCGAAGCGCGGTATAGGCATCGTCGGGAGACATGGATAGTCCCCAATCGCGGGCAGCCGTGGCCACACGCACGCTATGTTTCTTGTCGCGCGCCAACACCACTCCGCCAAATGCATCAGCATGCCCGACGACATATTTCGTCAGCGCCTGAACAGAGAAGTCCACGCCAAGTTCGAGGGGCTTGAAATAGACGCCAGCACTCCACGTATTGTCCATAATGGTCGAAATACCGTGCGCCTGCGCTTTGGCGACAATCGCTCGCGTGTCGCATATCTCGAAAGTGAGTGAGCCTGGGGCTTCAAGGAAGATCGCGCGCGTGTTCGGTTTGAACAGCGTGTCGATATTTTCACCAATCGATGCAGGGAAAAACTCTGCCTCAACCCCCATTGCTTTTAGTCGGCGCCGCGCAAAACTGCGCGTCGGGCCATATATATTTTCGATGACGAGCACTTGGTCACCAGCTTCGGCGAGGCTCGATATGGCCAAAGCACATGCCGTCAATCCAGACGGGGCCAGATGCGCGCTATATCCGCCTTCGAGGTCGCATAGCCCATCCATAAGCTCGTTATGCGTCGCGAGTCCTAATCGGGCGTAGTTCGGCTTTTGGCTATTGAGCGAGTCCGTGTCCGGCATGAGGAGCGTGGAAGCACGTTCAACCGGAGGATTGACCGTAGGTGAATGCCGCTTGCCGCTGCGCTGATGGACCAGCCGTGTTGACAGTTTCCGCGTCAAGATCAAGCTCCGGTTTCGATCGGAAGTGTGCCGTCGCTGGCCCACTCGGTCCAGGAGCCGTCATAAACAGCAACATGGTCATTGCCGAGTGTCGCCAATGCAAGTGCAGTAATCGCGGCCGTGACGCCTGAGCCACACGTCGCGATGATCGGCTCCATCGGGTCTATACCCTGCATTGCAAACACTTCCGCTAGCGCATCGGTGCTTTTCATATAACCGTTTTCCGTGAACTCGCTGCCCGCGATGTTCACGCTGCCGGGGATGTGCCCTGATGGCAGTCCTTTGCGGGGTTCGGGTGCCTCTCCGGTAAAACGACCGGCTGGCCGCGCATCGACAATTCGCGCGTGCTGATTACCGATCTGCGCTGCTATTTGTTCTTTGGTCTTGATGAGATCACCGCGCACACGCGGGGTAATATGGCGTTCGACCGCAACTGGCGGGATATCATCGGTTAAGCCGCCTACATCGCGCCAAGCCTGTAATCCGCCATCAAGCACCAAAACATCGGTGAAGCCCATTGTGCGAAACATCCACCAGACGCGCGCCGCAGCGAAGAAATTGTTCTGGTCGTAAACAACAAGACGGTTACCATCTCCGAGGCCAAGTTTACGGACTTTCGAAGCAAAGACGATTGGTGAGGGGAGCATGTGAGCGAAGTCACTATCGGGGTCGGCTATCTCGTCAATGTCGAAATAGACGGCCTCGGGAATGTGCGCGCGCATATAGGCTTGCCGACCCGTTTCTGGCGGGGACGTAAAAGGCGCAAACCAGGTCGCGTCGACCACACGCAGGTCCGGCGCGGCCATATTCTCGATCAGCCATTTAGCATCTACCAGTGGAGACGGCAAAGTCATGCTTTAGCTCCGTGTCCAAGGCGGCGTCGGTAGGCCTTTCGATTCCAGAAACTCGGGATTGAACATTTTCGATTGATACCGGTTTCCGTAATCACAAAGCATCGTAACGATGGTTTTTCCCGGGCCTAGATCGCGCGCAAGCCGAATGGCTCCGGCAATATTAATGCCCGCAGATCCACCGAGACATAGGCCTTCATTCTCAATCAGGTCGTAGATGATGTTCAAGGCTTCATCGTCGGCGATGCGGTAAGCACGGTCCACCACAACGCCTTCCAGATTGGCGGTGATCCGGCCTTGACCAATGCCTTCGGTGATCGACGTACCCTCGGCTTTCAACTCGCCATTCTTGTAATACTCATACAGCGCTGCGCCGCCGGGGTCAGCTAGGCCGATTTGAATATCTTTGTTGCGGGCTTTGAGCGCCATGGAAATACCGCCGAGCGTGCCGCCAGAGCCAACTGCGCAAATAAAGCCGTCAAGCTTGCCATCAAGTTGGTCGTAAATTTCGGGTCCGGTCGTGTCGATATGCGCCTGACGGTTTGCGACATTATCAAACTGGTTCGCCCAGACAGCGCCATTGGGTTCGGTCTTGGCCAAATCTTCCGCAAGCCTGCGCGAATAGTGGACATAATTGTTTGGGTTCTTATAGGGCACCGCATCAACTTCAATGAGTTCAGCGCCAAGAAGCTGAACCGCATCCTTTTTCTCTTGGCTCTGTGTGCGAGGCATAACAATCACTGTGCGATAGCTGAGCGCAGAGCCGACCAAGGCGAGGCCAATGCCCGTATTGCCTGCCGTACCTTCGACGATCGTACCGCCGGGCTTCAGCAAGCCCTTGGCTTCAGCATCACGAACGATCCCAAGGGCAGCCCGATCCTTCACCGACTGGCCGGGGTTGAGAAACTCGGCCTTGCCAAGTATCTCGCAGCCCGTTTCTTCGGAGGCGCGATTGAGCCGGATAAGCGGTGTGTTGCCGATAGTATCAAGAATGGAGCGATTTACAGTCATAACTCGGGGGCCTTTTGATGATGTGCGGTTAAGATATATGAGTTTCGCCAATAACAGCAATGGAATATAGTCACGAAGTACTCACGTCCTGTTCATTCGTACTTTGCTAAAAGGAATGGTAACTGGACCTTCGTAAGAGTGTTATTTCAGGAATCATATACATGAATCGTATTATTGCATCTTTGCTCATGCTTGTTCTTTTGTGCGCGGTACCATTGAGTGCGCATGCAGATATAGACGGTCTGAACGAGATACCCGTTTGGCAACCAACTGAAGACACTGAGATCCGTTATAATGTGTTACGTAAAGGCAAACCTTTCGGAACCCATGTATCAAGCTTTTCCATTACCAATGACGGGTCATTCAATGTCGAACATAGTATCGAACTGAAAGCTAAAATCGGGCCGGTCACGGTCTACAAATACTCGCACAAAGCGACAGAGACATGGCAAGACAACCAACTGATCTCTCTGCGTGGCGAGACCCGCAAAAATGGTGACGATATTTCCGTAACAGCGACATTTGACGGCGAAGAGCTCGCAATCGACGGAACCAATTTTACCGGCACAGTGGATGCGGATATTGTTCCCGCGACCCATTGGAATGTCAGGCAAATGTTCGAAGGCGGTATTCTCTCCAGCGAAGGCGGTCAAACCATCGAGGCTGTTGTTGAAGAGTTGGGGCGCGAAACCCTCGTCATTGATGGCGAGAGCATTGAAACAACGAAGTTTAGTCTTGCGTCAGATCTAACCGTGTTTCTTTGGTATGATGATAGTGGGCGTTGGTTGAAGTGCGCGTTTAGCGCGCGCGGCCAGAACATCGAATATGAGTTGGAAAGCTTGTATTAGGGGCTGCTATTAGCTTGGCTTCGAGAGGGTGAATTGCCCGACATTGATCCGGCCGCCCATAAAGCCCGCCTCGCAATAGCTCAGATAGAAATTCCACATTCTGCGGAACCTTTCGTCAAATCCCATCGGGGCAATCTCTCCCCATGCCTCATTAAAACTCTTCATCCAATGCTTCACTGTCCGGCCATAATCTGGACCGAAGAACATGGTGTCATCGTGCGTAAGTCTGGCCGTTTCAAATTCGGCTTTAAGGGCTTCGAGGCTCGGCAACATGCCGCCCGGAAAAATGTACCTCTGGATAAAGTCGGCCCGCTTGCGGTAACTTTGGAACAGGTCGTCATCGATCGTGATGATTTGTAGAGCTGCTTTACCATTGGGACGAAGCACGTCCGAAATTTTGCGGAAATAGGACGGCCAATAGGCTTCGCCGACAGCCTCGAACATTTCAATCGATGCGACCCCGTCATATTGTCCATCATGATCGCGATAGTCTTGAAGTCTGATGTCGACCTTGTCATCTAGTCCGGCATCAGTGATGCGCTGTTTGGCGTATTTCGCTTGTTCTTCCGAGATCGTCAGGCAAGTCACATTGGCCCCATAACGGCGCGCGGCATGCTCTGCGAAACCGCCCCAGCCGCAGCCAATTTCCAAGACTGTTTTTCCTTCGGCCAGTTCAAGTGATCGGCAGATTGCATCATATTTTGCAATCTGAGCCTGTTCGAAATTGGTATTGGCGCTCGGAAATAGAGCCGAGGAGTAGGTCATCGATGGATCAAGCCATTTGGCGTAAAACTCATTGCCAAGGTCATAATGTGTGGAGATGTTCTTACGGGCGCCGGACTTGCTGTTTCGGTTGAGGAAAAGATGGCGAACAATATTGACGAGCCGTGCCTTCAAATTACCGCGCGGGAGCTTGCCATCGCCAACGGAGTCGAAATTGTCGGCAAAATACCGCAATACTGCCGTGAGGTCGGGCGTAGACCACATCTCGTCCATATAGGTTTCAGCGAAGCCCACATCGCCGCCGGCAACGCTACGCTTTGCAAACGCATAATCATGAATCTCAAGATGGGCTTCGGGGCCGCCGTCACCTTTGTCAAACACGACGGTGCGTTGATCGGGTAGCGAGAAGCTTATTTTGCCTGTCTTGGCGCCAAGCAATGCTAGCCCTGCCAAGCGGAAGCTTGGCGGGATGCCACGCATGCCCCGAATGCTCGCGCGGTCGGCCATAATCAGTTCTGTGTTCGAAATTTTCGTCATTGCTGGAGGCTCTTTTCATGTGCCGGCTTTGGCGTGGGAACAGTATGTGCTTTGGTCGAAGCGGTTACGGGTGCGCCGGGGTTCGATCGGTAGCCAGCCTTCTTGATCCAAAGCTTAAGAGCTTCAAAATGGATTGCCATGCTTACTCCGAAGCTTGAAAGGGGACGAAAAATCGCCGCTACCGCAAATGCCATACCTGTGGCATTGAACGCGCGTGCTTGAATGCTGGCCATATGCTGACGTTTGCCCTCGAGCATATTCTCGATAACCAAGCTCAGTTTGTCGTCCGGCGTTCGCAGTGTGAACCTGTATTGTCCCGTTACATCGAAAAATGGTGACACATATAGCTTCTTGTCGGCGTCATGAACGGAACGTGCTCCATCCACATTGGCGACATAGCAGTGACTTTGCCCGAATGTGTTGTTGACCTCGTATATGATGCCAACAACCGATCCCGAATTATCATACCCGAACCAGAGTGATATCGGAGCAAACTTGTAGAATAGGTGTCGTGCGAGAGTGACCAGCCGAATGGGTCCGCCGCCGAGGTCTATCCCTGCGTCCGCAAATATCGCGTCGGCCCAAGGCCGCAAGTCCACGTCGCGTCGATTGCCATGATCTGTCGAGCGGAACGAAAAGAGGTTAGCCCGGTTGACCGAGAATAGGCGCGACTGTTTGCTCGCCTCATCCAATCTGTCGATGTCGAGGTCAATGAGAAACAGCCTATATGAAAACTTGTGCTCGACGGGTGTAAACCGTTGATGCGCGGTACGTCCCTTGAAGAGGCGGAGGGCAGGCGTGGTTGGCAGAGGATCAACCATCGCGCTTTGCCAATCCGGCTTGCCCATGCGGAGGGGCGTTCATGCGTATAGACGTCTTCGGCGCAATGTTCTGTGGCTCCCACGGGACGCTCCCGCCTAAAGACAGTGCGGCTTCTAGTCCTGATTTCAGGCCATCCTCGTGAAACCCTGACCCCATCCATGCGCCCGCAAGCCATAAGCCATTATCGCCATTCGTCCGGCGCAGCTCACGCACTGCAGCTTCCGCTGCGAGATCGAACTGTGGATGATCGAACGAGAACTTTGAAAAGACCGTCTCTGGCGCGGGTGGGGTAGACGGGTTGAGTGTTACGAAAACGGGTTTGTCGGATGGAAGTCCTTGTAGGATATTCATCCAGTAAGATAGGCAGACATCTGCCTGGTGGGCATTGCCCGTTTCGAGAACATTCCAAGCAGCCCACGCAGCTCGCCTTTTTGGCATCAAGCGCGTGTCGCGATGCAGGTAAATCTCGTTGGGTCTATATCGCACAGACTTGAGCAGAAACCGCCGATCCTCGAAACTATTGTCGAGGATTGCGAGGGACTGATCAGAGTGACCGGCCATAATGACATGATCGAAAATTTCCTCTTCGGCATGTTCAGGCTTCACGCCAACACGGCCATCAATTCGCCGTACAGAGACTATTTTTTGATTGGTTCGTATCTTTCCCTCAAGCGCCGCGATTAGCTTGCCGACATAATTGCGGCTTCCACCCGACACAGTCCGCCAGTTAGGGCGTTCGCGATGCATCAGGCGATGGTTCTCAAAAAACTGGAAAAAGCTCAATGCGGGAAAATCGAGGATCTCTGATTGCGGCGTAGACCAGATGGCAGCGCCCATTGGCCGGATATAATTCGCAATGAAGTCATCGTTAAATTTGTGACGCTCAAGCCAAGCCCGCAACGTGCTGTCTTTGACAAGACCATCAGCGAGCTCTTGGCGCGCGATATCGTTAAATCGCAAAATAGTTTTGAGGAACCGGTAATAGCGCGGCTTCAGGAGATTGCGTTTCCATGCCAGCAATCCTGCCGGATTGGATGACCATTCATAGCCGTTCGGATTGGACACCGCAAAACTCATATCTGCTGGCTGCGTCTCGACTCCAAGCGCTTCGAACAGAGCGATGAGGTTTGGATAATTGAGTGCATTGTAGACGATAAAGCCGACATCGACGCTCAGAGGCGTTCCATCATAATCTATATCGAGCGTGCAGCTATGTCCGCCAATTCGGTCACGGGCTTCGAATACAGTTACATCCGCAGTCTCGCGCAATGCCCACGCCGCAGACAAGCCGCTAATTCCTGAGCCGATAACAGCAATTCTCATAGAATACGCAATCCTTAAGTGTTTTGTAGCCGACGATCGGCGAAACATAAACCCGCATCTGGGGCACAGATTGCGTGACTTTGGGGAAGACCGACATATAGGGGCCAATCTTGCGCATTGAAAATTAACAATATTCTTGTGTTTGCCTCACAGTTCAGTCAAGGCATGACGGCCAATTGCCCGTCTACCATTGGTCTGGGCTCAAATATTTCCTATAGAAAGGGAAATGCCGCAGCAAAGGATGCACCATGGCTGATTCTGCAACGTTGAAGTCCAATCAGACGGTCGAGATTGCTGCACCATCGGGAACGGTGAAAATTTCCAATGGGCTCCCCGTGGTGTTTATCGCAGGTCCTTGTGCTTTGGAGAGCCGTGATCACGCGCTGAAGATGTCAGCGGCCTTGTCTGAAATTGCTGAACGGCTTGGTGCACCTCTGATTTACAAAACGAGTTTCGACAAAGCGAACCGTACGAGTGTATCTAGCTATCGCGGTATCGAACTCGCTGATGCACTACCGATCTTCGAAGCTGTGCGCAAAGAGACGGGTAGACCCGTGCTTACCGATGTCCATACCGCCGAGCAGTGTGCAGCGCTTGGCGATAGTGTCGATGTTTTACAAATACCGGCGTTTCTGTGCCGCCAGACTGATCTCCTATTGGCGGCCGCCGCGACGGGTAAAGCCGTGAACGTTAAAAAGGGTCAGTTCCTAGCGCCTTGGGATATGCAAAATGTCGTCAACAAGCTATCGGGCGGTGGTTGCCAGAATATCATGTTGACCGAACGCGGGGTCAGTTTCGGTTACAACACGCTGGTCAATGATATGCGCGCGCTTCCGCAAATGCGTGAGACCGGATGTCCCGTCGTGTTTGATGCAACGCACTCGGTTCAGCAGCCGGGCGGTAACGGAACAACCTCGGGCGGGGATCGCAGATATGCACCTATCCTAGCGAATGCGGCTGCAGCAGTGGGCATCGCGGCGGTGTTTATGGAAGTTCACGAAGATCCCGATAATGCACCATCCGATGGCGCAAATATGATCAAGCTTGAAGACGCCGAGCGCGTGATGTCTCGGATCATGCAGATTGACGCCTTGGCCAAATCATTCATGCGAGAAGACGGTTAGTATAGGGCATGGGATACGAAACCTTGCGATCTGTACTGCTTGGAGCGGGAGACCAGCGCATCGTCTGCATCGGCGATGTGATGCTCGACGAATATGTGCACGGTCAGGTGTCACGGATTTCGCCAGAGGCGCCCGTGCCCGTGCTTCATCATGTGCGCACCGAGAATATGCTTGGCGGTGTTGGAAATACCGCGCGTAACCTTGCCAGCCTTGGCGTCAAAACCCGTCTTCTCAGCATTGTAGGCGATGATGAAACGGGGCGGACGATTACGCGCTTGCTAGATCAGGCACAAGGCGTCGACGGTCATATGCTGATCCAGCCCGATTTTACCAGTGTTCGCAAGATCCGCTTGGTCTCTGGCGGGCAACAATTGATGCGCCTGGACCACGAAGCCCCGATGCCTATCAGCTCTAGTGCGGAAGCGGACCTACTTGGCGCATTTGATGAGGCATCGCCAGGGGCGACAGCAATTGTGCTGTCAGACTATGCCAAGGGCGTCATCACACCGGCCATCATCGATGCGGTGCTACGTGCTGGGCGACAAAATGCCTGTCCGGTCATTGTTGATCCCAAAGGGCGCGACATTGCCCGCTATGGCGCCGTCAATCTGATTAAACCGAATGCTGCCGAACTATCTGCAATTACGGGTCTGCCAACGCAAACCGATGCGGAAGTCGAGGCGGCCTTGATCCGGGCCATCGAGCTGTCTTCTGCACATGCCATCGTCGTAACGCGGGCGGCGAACGGATTGTCATATCTGTCGCGCGGGGGCGAGGTCGTCCATATGCGCGGCAATGCCCGTGATGTCTTCGACGTGTCTGGCGCGGGCGACACTTGCCTTGCAGCACTTGGCGCGGCCTTGTCGGCGGGGGGATCTATCGAAGTTGCCGCAGAGCTTGCGCTGGCAGCGTCAGGAATTGCGGTCGGTAAATACGGAACAGCAACCGTCTCGGCGACAGAAATCCTCAGCCAGAAAACGCGCGCATATTTGACCTTGGATACGCTAGACCAAAAACTTGCGGACTGGAGATCGACGGGCCGCTCGATTGGGTTCACCAATGGCTGCTTTGATATACTCCATCCTGGACATTTGCGCGTGCTTGAAGAAGCAAAGGCACGCTGCGGTCGTCTGATCGTGGGGCTAAATAGTGATAGCTCCGTGCGCGCTTTGAAAGGCGAGGGACGGCCAGTGAATGATGAGATGACCCGCGCAAAAGTGCTTGGCGGATTGGCTGCCGTCGATGGCGTGATCTTGTTCGACGACCCTACGCCCTTGCAGTTGATCACCAGAATACGGCCTGATTTGCTGGTAAAGGGAGGCGATTACACGATCGAGACGATTGTCGGCGCATCGGAAGTGACCGAGCTTGGTGGTTCAGTTCACATCGTTCCTTTGATCGAGGGCCACTCAACCACCGCAACAATAGCCCGCTCGCAAGAAAAATAGATCGTTCAATTTCGTTTTCGTGTGAACTCTGGTCACATCGACAATCCGCATCAATTGTAGCATAGCCTCCCTCATGACCCTTGATATCTCTGCCATTCGCGCTGAATTTCCGATCCTGTCGCGATCCGTGAACAATAAGCCGCTGATCTATCTCGATAGTGCTGCGAGCGCCCAGAAGCCGGAAGCCGTGATTTCCGCAATGGCAGATCAGGCGCGCACGGCGTATGCAAATGTCCATCGCGGACTTCATACGCTGGCCAATGAAACAACAGACGCGTTCGAAGCTGCTCGCGAAGATGCACGCCGGTTCCTCAACGCACCATCGACCGACAATATCGTGTTCACCAAAGGAGCGACCGAAGCCATAAATCTAGTTGCATCGGGTATGGTCGAACACATAAAGCCCGGCGACGAGATCGTTCTCTCGGTTATGGAGCATCATTCCAATATTGTTCCATGGCATTTTCTACGCGAGCGTTATGGCGCAGTCCTTAAATGGGTGACACTGACCGATGAGGGCGCATTGGATATGTCCGCGCTAGAGGCTGCTATCGGCCCCAAAACGCGCATGGTTGCCGTCACCCATATGTCGAATGTCTTGGGCACCGTCACAGACGCAGCGCAGATTGTCGCTATGGCAAAGCAGGTCAACGCGCTGACGCTGTTTGATGGCTGTCAGGCTGCAATACACATGGATGTGGATGTGGCTGCACTGGGCTGCGATTTCTACGCATTTTCCGGCCACAAGCTCTATGGCCCCACGGGAATAGGCGTTCTTTACGGGAAAGCCGAAGCGCTCGATGCCTTGCGGCCCTATCAAGGTGGCGGCGAGATGATCGAAACCGTGGCTCAAGACAAAATCACCTATAATGCCGCACCTCACAAGTTCGAAGCTGGTACACCGGCTATCCTCGAAGCTGTCGGCCTCGGCGCCGCAATCCGTTGGTTAGAACAATTCGACAGTTCACTGGTTCAGGCTCATGAAGATGCGCTCTACCAACGCGCGGCTGAATTGCTTTCAAAGGTCAATGGCGTGCGCATTCATGGCACCGCAAAGGGCAAGGGTGCTGTCTTATCGTTTAGCCTTGAGGGCGCACACCCCCATGATATCGCACAAATACTTGATCGCTACGGCGTGGCAATTCGGGCGGGGCACCATTGCGCTCAGCCATTAATGACCCATTTAGGGGTTAGTGCGACCGCGCGGGCCAGTTTTGGCATCTATAATACGCTCGAAGATGTCGAGCATTTTGCAGAAGCTCTGGAGAAAACCCGCGCAATGCTGGTATAAGAGAATATGACTGAAGATATGAACCATACCGCCGATTCCGATGCGACAGACGTCGAGGGTGTCTCGCCTGCCGAAACACCGGAAGCGGCCGAAGACGTTTCGTCGATACCGCAAGCTGAGCTAAATCGGCTTACAGATGCGCTTATTGCCGCGTTCAAGACGGTTTATGATCCAGAAATTCCCGTAGATATTTACGAACTTGGCCTTATTTACAGGGTCGATATCGATGATGACCGCAAGGTAGATATCGACATGACCTTGACCGCGCCAGGGTGTCCTGTTGCGGGCGATATGCCCGGTTGGATCGAGAATGCAGCGCGCACAGTCGAGGGTGTGAATGATGTTGAGGTTCGCCTGACATTTGATCCCCCATGGGAGCCGTCTCGTATGTCCGACGAAGCCCGCCTATCCCTGAATATGCTTTAGGAGGCCACCTCATGGCACGTAGACCTAGACCAAAGATCGTATCCCTTACTGACGCCGCTGCAGAGCGCGTGCGCGAAATCATGTCCGAACGTGGCGCGGGGTTCCTGCGCGTAGGCGTAAAGAATGGCGGCTGCGCGGGCATGGAATATGTTATGGATTATGCCGAAGCTCCCGACGCGCTAGACGAGTTGGTGACCGATAAAGACGTGCAGATTGTCGTCGATGCGAAGGCCGTTCTCTTTTTGCTCGGCTCGGTTGTCGATTATGAAATCACGCCGCTGCACGAGAAATTCGTCTTCAGTAATCCAAACCAGACCGATGCTTGCGGATGTGGCGAAAGCGTCACGATTATTCCTGTCAGCGCATAATCAACGGGCCTCATATGACATCCAAGACAGAGCCTTTGAAGATCATTCAATGGACAACCGGCGCACAAGGCACAGAGTCCATCCGGGCAATCCTCGATACGCCGGAATACGAGCTTGTCGGCTGCAAATGCTATTACAGCCAAAAAGAAGGCGCGGACGCTGCAGAATTGGCGGGACGTCCTGCTTGCGGTGTCAAAGCGACGACCGACTTTCAGGCCATTCTCGATATGGAGGCGGATTGCGTCGCTTATATGCCCCGCAATACCGATATTGATGAAGTTTGCGCACTTTTGGAGAGCGGCAAGAATGTCGTCACCACCGCTTTCCTATTCTATCCCAAGGCGTTGCCGGCTGCCGACTTGGCGAAGCTGGAAGCGGCCTGCGTCAAAGGCGGTACGAGCGTTCATGGTGCCGGACTAAACCCGGGCTGGATTTCCGGGATATTGCCGCTCGCAATGTCTGGCATGACCCGTAAGCTTGAACACATACGGTTGCAGGAAAAAGCTGATTGGAGCTTTTACGAGAGCACATTCATCACCTTTGACAATATGTGTTTCGGCGGTCCGCTAGATCAGGTGTCCGAGGACGCAAATGACTTTATCAAGTTTAATTCGGGTATCTTTAAAGAGATGATCTGGATGCTCGGTGACAAGTTGAATGCAGGGCTTGAAGAGGTGACAGCCGAGGTCGAAGTATTGCCTGCGCCCCGTGACGCCAAGATTTTTGATCGTGAATTGAAAGCGGGCACCGTCGGCGCCCAGCGTTGGCTTTGGTCAGGAAAACGGGATGGAGAGTCCCTGATAGAGATCGAGACATATTGGACCGTGGGCGGCGCATATCCGGAGCATTGGCCTAACCCTGATATGGGTTGGACCATGACGTTGGAAGGAGACCCGTCGCAACGTGTCCACTTTTTGAACCTTGCAAGCTTTTCCAAAGACGTGCCATTTCCAGAGCATGTGCGCGCGGCAAGCGTGGCAACGGCCATGCACGCCGTGAATGCGATCCCTGCCGTCTGCGCAGCGAAACCCGGTATTGCGACCATGGCAGACTTGCCGCTGGTAAGCAGCGTAATCGGGTTTGGGAATGCTGGTTAGGTATCAAATAGGGGTGTGTATTTCAGGTTTAAACCCAAGATACTAATTGCTCCGTTTCCGACCATCACAGTTAAGTTGGTTTCGTCGAAACTCTCCGCGAAACTATAAGTTTTGTTGCGAATTCCCATCAAATTCATCGAATATATAAGCCGGATATTAGTCATTTTATCCCAGATTGACATCAAAATTACATAGGCGATCGAGCCTGTGAAGATGGCGGTACGGGCATGATATCTTTAGACAGCGGGGTGACCCGTATTCACTCGAAAGAAAACCGTCAGCGGCAACGTTTGATGCGGCTCTATGTGTTCGCAATGATTGTGAACCTCGTGATTGGTGTGTCCCAGGGAGTTGCGCTTGGTGGTGCAGCTATACTTGCGCTCGTCGTTTGCGGGATCGTATCTGTCATCTGCATCATCGGGTTTATGTGCGCTCATTACGGATGGCACGCCATCGCGGTGGCTCGCATCGGGCTATACGTCACGATGTTGGCGGTTTTTTGGGAAATCTCACTGTCGGGCGGCATGGGCGGATACGTTGCGCCAATTCTCACTCTCATGCCTCTCATGAGCGCTTTGGTTTTGAGCGCACGTGATACCATCGTCTTTATCATGTTCTCAATGATCGGTATTGGTGCGCTATGCCTCTATAATGAGGCACTTCCGGTTTTTCTGATTGATGCCGATACGTATTTCCTCGGTAACAGTCTGACAATTATGTGGGCGACGGTGGGCGTCGGTTTCGTTGCCTTTATGATGGTCAGAGATGGCGATGCCATCGAAGTGCAACTGCAGAGATTGGTTGAACTGCAGACCCATTTTGCATTGCACGATAGTTTAACCGGGCTTGGAAATCGCGCGGCAGTCAACGGTTTTCTCGACAAGCTGGACCCAAATAAAGATCATGTGAACCTGTTCTTGATCGACCTAGATGGCTTCAAGCAGGTCAATGACCAGTTTGGCCATGCGGCCGGGGACGATGTGCTTGTTACGGTCGCCGAACGGATGAAGAAAATTGCTGGTAATGCGCGACTCTTAGCGCGTCTTGGCGGCGACGAGTTCCTTATTGCGGTGGACGCGCCAGCTTCGAATATGTCTCACCCATTTTCGTTCGGACACCGTTTGGTCGAAGCGCTGTCTATAAGTAAGCAGCAGGGCGGCGTTGAGTTGACGATCACCGCATCGGTGGGAAGTGCACAATTTCCGACAGATTCGACATCTACCAGCGAACTGCTTTCGAAGGCTGATACCGCGCTCTATGTCGCAAAAAAGGCAGGCAAGGGCCGTTATGTAAGCTCGCGCCCCAAACGCCCGGCTCCTAAAACGTGGATCGATAAACGCGCGGCAAGCTAGCACACGGGCTGTCACTAGGGTGTCTGAGCGTTCGCCATTTCTTCATGGTCGAGATCAAACCCGACCCCGTAGCCCGCGATTGGCGATTCTGTAACCCCGACATGTTCGAGCGCCTCGGTGTATAACAGCCAGCCACGCGTTGCTGCTTCATCCGAGCATTTGACATTCACCCATTGCTGCGGCGAGACACTCGCTTCCTCGAACTCCGCTGCATTGACGAGTTGTTCTTCGTTGAAAACATACTCACGCCCGTCATATTCGGCGAGTATAAATCCCTCACCGATATAGCTGAGATAGGTGAGCGTATCACCAGCACTCAGGTTTAGTTCGACCACCGCTTCTGCACCATCATAGTCAGCCTCAACCGTATGATCGGCGGTCATTGAAATCTGTGTTTTTTGGATAACAGACCGAAATCTTAGTTCGTCCGCTTCTGCTCGCTCGAAATTCCAAGGGTGATAATTTGCATTTTGTGCAAGCGGGCAGGAGACATCCTGCGGGGAATCAACATGCATCTGCGCGCGGGCTTGAAGCACGACACTGGTTTGCGTTACGGCCAAGCCATTGGGGTATTCGCCGGCCCAGAAATCGGACACATAGATCTCATCTCCATAGGCTAGTCCGTCTGCAGCGGCCGCTGCTGGCTCAACTGGCGTTTCTGCCGACGCTTCGCTCACGTCAACTGTGCTCGGTTCGTCCGAGCCTGAACAGGCCGCGAGCGCCAGTACCATCGCTATAGTCGTATATGTCACATAATGATTCATGTTTTCCCTCCGAGCATTGTTATAGCCATGTTTGCCTAATAGATAAAATGCCTTGGCAAGCGGGCCGTTTTGATGTCGAAAGCAAGGCAAGATTTTTCGAGGCTAATTGATATGACTGTTACCGTTCGATTCGCACCATCACCGACAGGGAAACTCCATGTTGGTAATGTGCGCACCGCTTTGATCAACTGGCTGTATGCCAAGGCTGAAGGCGGCAAGTTCATCTTGCGTGTTGATGACACCGATACCGAACGTTCAACGCAGGCCTATGAAGACGGTCTGAAGGAAGATCTGACTTGGCTGGGTCTTGAATGGGCTGACACGTTCAATCAATCGGACCGTTTCGCGACCTATGACGCTGCCGCAGAGAAGTTGCGAGACATGGGACTGCTTTATGCTTGCTATGAAAGCAGCGAAGATCTCGACCGTAAGCGCAAAATTGCATTGAGCCGCGGCAAACCACCAATTTACGACAGAGCAGGGCTCAACCTAACCGAAGAAGACAAGGCACAACACGGAGCCGAAGGCCGTACCCCGCACTGGCGGTTCAAGCTTTCAGGCAACCGCGTTGAATGGACCGACCTCGTGCGCGGGCCACAGAGCATCGACACAAGTTCGCTGTCTGACCCGATCCTTATTCGCGGAGATGGATCATACCTCTACACGCTGCCAAGCGTGGTCGATGATATTGAATATAACATCACCCATGTCGTGCGCGGCGAGGACCACGTGACCAATTCTGGTGCACAGATCGAAATATTCCGGGCCCTTGGCGGCACATCGCCAGAGATGGCGCATACGCCGCTTCTGATTGGTGCAGATGGTGAGGCGCTGTCCAAGCGTCTTGGGTCTTTATCCATGGATGTATTGCGTGAGCGCGGCATAGCGCCGATGGCCATTACGTCACTTCTTTCGAAACTCGGCACCAGTGCAAATGTCGAAGCCCGCAACGATCTTGCCACGCTGGCATCTGAATTCGGGTTCGATAAAATTGGTCGTGCACCCGCGCGGTTCGATGACAATGACCTGAATGGTCTCAACGCGATTTTGCTGCGTGAAAGGCCGTTCGAAAGTGTTAAAGATGAGCTTGCCGCGATTGATGAGCGCGCTGTGGCCGACCCGCGGTTTTGGGAAACTGTAAAAGCCAATTGCGAAACACTTGGGGATGCTGGTGTCTGGGTCGATGTCGTTTACGGCACTGTTGCGGCCGATATTGGGGATGAGGACGCCGACTTTATCAAACAGGCCGCGGCTCTTTTACCCGATATGGAATTTGGCGAGGGGGCTTGGAAAGCTTGGACAGCCGAACTCAAAGAGAAAACCGGCCGCAAGGGCAAAGGCCTCTTTATGCCGCTGCGCAAAGCTTTAACCGGTCAAAGCCACGGACCTGACATGGGCATTATCCTTCAGCTCATGGGCCGCGAACGCGCCAAGGAACGGCTTGGCTAGAGCCGCTATTGGCCCCATTCGCGCAATAAGCGGTTCTTGATACCAAGCAGCCGCATATAGTTTGCGCGTTGGGAATTATCATCTGCCAAATCGGACGCAGACTGTTCCAGATCGAACAATATTTCTCTCTGGTGGGGATGCTTTATCCGGCTTTTGACCCAGCCGACAATTGCGATCCGGTTGCCAGTCGATACTTCCTCGACGCGGTGCAAATGCGTTGACGGGTATAAGAACACGGACCCCTGTTCCCCCTTTACCGACATCTCGCAAAAGTGCGAGGCAAGCACCAGATCACCGCCCGAATAATCTGTCGGCGGTGTCAGAAACAAGGTAATCGAGACATCGGTTCTCTGATCGCGAATATAAGAAGCATCGAGATGATTGCCGTAAGACATCCCCGGTCCATACGAGTTGATCAGCATGCGTGAGAATTTTTCAGGCTGGACCGCAGCGACAAATGCTCCGTTCTTCAGTAAAGCCGCGCGCGCCTTTTCCAGTATGCCCTGGACAATAGGGTGCTCGGGGTCGCATTGTTGGTTGTTCTTGGCTCTTTCGGCTGCCCCATAGGCGGATGATGCGCCGTCCTTCCATACTGATGGGCCAGCGTCTTTAAGTGATCCGAGAATTTCGGCCGTTTCCTGTGGTGTCAAAATATTTGGAACGCTCAGCATCATGGCCGTCACCTATGTTCTTTTGAAGCGGTCACAATAGCGTCTCTAAACGCGCTCACAACCAAGATTGAAATAGCCGAAAGCTAAACCTCTGAACGCGCATTATCTTTTAGCGCCTGTATCGCCATTTCAGGCGTATCAGAATGAATGAGTGCGGCGGCAAACCTCTCCGGAATAAATTTCCCTTCGATGATATGTTCCATCATATCGAAAAAGGGGGTCCAAAATCCGTCATCATCAAGAAATGCCAGCGGCTTGTTGTGTAGGCTAAGCCGTGCCCAGGACAAGACCTCCACAGCTTCCTCAAGCGTGCCGATGCCGCCGGGCAATACGATAAAGGCATCAGCTTCCTCGAACATCATCTGCTTACGCGTGTGCATATCCTCGACAATACGGTGCTCGACTTCCTCGAATATCTGCTCTTTTTCCAACAAAAAACGAGGGATAATCCCCAATACGTCGCCGCCTGCATCGTTCGCAGCTGCGGCGCATGCCCCCATAAGGCCGACACCGCCGCCGCCATAAACAAGCCGGATGCCGCTTTCGGCTAGCTTCTTCCCAAGTTCCTTGGCGAGCAATATATACCCCGCCTGAACATCATTTGACGCACCGCAATAGACGCATATCGTTTTGATGTCGCTCATTTTGAATCACTTTCGAATTTCAATGCAGCCTAGGCCCGCTCGTTTATGCAGGCAATTGAAAATCCATCAAATATGCCTCTGGAACTGGCGCGCGCAGGCAAGACACCATATGTGCAACACATGACAAGACACCACGCCCATGCCGGATCACCCGATAATCCTGATCAAATCGAGAGCGCAGATGGCGGTATCGCAGCCTCGGTCGTGCGGGTTGTCGGCGTGCTTGCGCGTCCCGAGTTAAAACGTTGGCGGCCGATTATGCTTTTGGCGGTTATTCTCACTTTAGGGGCCAAAGTTGTGGCTGTCGCGGCACCGCTCTATCTCGGCCATGCGATTAACGCGCTAGAAGGCGGCAGCACTGCGTCTGAAACCCTCTCGGCATCCTTGCTCTTTTTGTTGTTCTTTACGGGAGGACGGCTGCTCTCGGCTGCACTTCCTCAGCTACGCGACTGGTTCTTCTCTCCCGTCAGCCAGGATGCGCAACGCATTGTCTGCGTTGACGCGTTTGGACATGCGCAAAACCTCTCGCTCGGCTTCCACCAGACACGCCGGACGGGCGCGCTGAACCGGATCATCGAACGTGGCGCAGGGGCGGTCGACTATCTCTTACGCTTTATCGCCTTCAATATTGGACCAACCATTATCGAGCTTTGCCTCGCTGCGGCGCTGCTCGCGGTGGCCTATGATGTCTGGCTTGCAGTGATCGCGGTTGTGACCGTTGTCGGATATGGTGTCTTCACATTTATGATGACCGAATGGCGCGTTCGGCAGAGACGCCGGATGAACGAGGCTGATACTGAACTGCGTGCAAAGGCGGTCGATAGTCTCAACAATTTTGAAACCGTCAAAGCTTTCGCCGCTGAAGAGCGCGAGACCGAACACTATAATGCCGCGATGAAAACCTATAATAGGCGTTATATCGAAGCCTCTCGCTCGCTCAATCTGTTAAATGCCGGGCAAGAATTCATCATGAATGCCGGCCTATTGTCGATGATGGGCTTTGCGGCCTTCCGTGTCTGGCAAGGCTCTCTGCAAATCGGCGCCATAGCGGCTGTAATGATGTTGATGATGAACCTCTACAGACCACTCAACATTCTCGGCTGGGCCTGGCGTGAGATCAAACAGGGCGCTGTCGACCTTGAAAAGCTCTACGGCCTCATGGGCATGAAAAGTGATGTGAGCGACAAACCCGATGCCGCGCCACTCGATAAGCCCAAAGGCGAGGTTCGCTTCGAGGATGTTTCCTTCAGCCACAAGGGTCGCTCGGCTGGTATCGATGATGTCAGCTTTCATATCCCGCCCGGCCGGAAACTCGCATTCGTGGGAACATCCGGCGCTGGTAAATCGACGCTGCTCAAGCTCTTGTTCCGGTTCTACGATGTCAGTTCTGGCCGTGTGCTGGTTGATGGCGTTGATGTCCGTGACGTACAACAAACGTCTCTTCGTCAGTCGCTCGGGCTCGTGCCCCAAGATGTTGTCCTGTTTAATGATACATTGCGCGCAAACATTGCGTATGGTCGCCCCGAGGCCAATCAGGCCGATCTTGATGACGCTGCAAACCGTGCACAGCTCGGTGATTTTATCGCGCGTCTGCCTGATGGATGGGACACGCGCGTTGGCGAACGCGGCTTGAAATTATCCGGCGGAGAGAAGCAACGCGTCGGTATTGCCCGCGTTATTCTCAATAATCCCGCAATTTTGGTGCTCGATGAAGCCACCTCCGCGCTCGACACGGCGACCGAGCAAGCTGTGCAGAGCGCGCTTGAGGCTGCCTCCCAAGGACGGACGACGCTGATGGTCGCCCATAGGCTCTCGACGGTGAAGGGCGCGGACGAAATAATTGTGTTGGACGAAGGGAGGATCGTAGAACGCGGCACGCACAATGCATTGCTCGCATTGGACGGAAAATATACAGATATGTGGCAACGACAAATTGCCGATATGACCGCACGCGCTGCGGCAGAATAGGAAGAGGGTACCCGAATGGCTCAAACGACTGAATCAACCAGACTGGGCAAATATATCTGGGCGCGTACGGGGTTTGACCTTGAGGGCATTGTTGGTGCACTTGCAGCTTGGTTATTCGGCCTCTTGCTAGGTGCGATCTGGTCGCCGCTCTTTTGGCTGGGTTTTGTTGGGGCCATCATCGTTCTGCTTGCCACCCGCAAGCAGACACGCACACCGCCGGAGCTTGCCAATTTGGTCATCGCGCCATGCGACGGCATCGTGCAGTCTGTGACCCGTGCGGTGCCGCCGAGTGAGCTACGTCTTGGTTCGGTCGAACGTCTTCGCTTGCGTATTTCCTCGTCGCCTATCGCGACCAATCCGATCTATTCGGTCATGAATGGTGAGATATCATCGCTTATTATCGAAGAAGCGGACCCGTCGGTTATCTTTGCGACCGAACCAGACCTGCCGGGAATGGCCGTCGCCCACATCTCCTATGAAAGCCTCGGTCAGAATGTTGGGTGTATGGTTGCGACAGGCGGGTTCGGTCCTCGGCTAGAGATCATGTCCGAAACCGGTGATCCGGTTCGGGCTGGTCGTGTGGTCGGTAAGCGGCGTCTGGGTGGTTGGTGCGACGTGTTCCTTGATGCCGATGCACGCGTTCTCGTACGTGCCGGACAAACACTCATCGGGGGAGAGACAATGCTGTGCCGCCTCGTTCGCGATGCTGTGAGTGAATCTGACGTCAAGCCCGACGAGAAAGCCACGGTAGACACGGATGATGTAGAGATCGATCCGGAAGTATCTGCCGAAGAAGCGTCCGCAGCGCTAATGGCACGACTCAAACTGGACGCTGAAAACGAGGATGAGAACGGGTCTGAGGACGAGTAAGCCCCGCTGAATACACTATTCTGGTGGCGGCGTACCGACATTCATCCATGCAAATAGAGGTTTTAATGGAATGATCCAGATGAAGCCTGCGACCACGTAAAACCCCAACTGAATGAGGCTATGTGCATCGCCAATCGCCGCTGCAACCAAGCTTGCAAACCAAATATAGACGGCCAGATAGAACAGCATAATAAACATTGCGACGGGTTTGCGCATGGGTTTGGTTCCTAGTTTGCGTTGCCTGATATTCGGCGACAGATAATGCCCTGCGGCAGTGTGACGGCTTGCCGACACCTCAGATAAAGGCATTTAGAGCAGATGTCTCTTCAAGTGAACGCTCCAAATGCACGCAGGGCCATCAGGCTCTGGTTACTCATTGTCGGGCTGATGGTCTATGCGATGATCTTGATTGGTGGCGCCACGCGGCTCACAGATTCTGGTCTGTCGATTACCGAATGGGACCCGATTAAAGGCGCGCTTCCGCCATTTAATGCTGAAGCTTGGGCGATCCTGTTCGAAAAGTACAAAACCACTGCAGAATATCGTTTCCAGAATAGCGGCATGTCTCTGGCCGAATTCCAATACATCTTCTGGTGGGAATGGGCGCACCGCTTCTTTGGCCGGATCATCGGACTTGTTGCTGTCGGCGGTACAATCTATTTTGCAGCCCGCAAATGGCTCAATGGTCCTTTGTTCCGCCGTCTCGCTCTATTGATCGTGTTGGGCGGCTTGCAAGGCTTTATCGGTTGGTGGATGGTCGCGAGCGGCATAGGCGATACTGATCGGCTCGATGTCGCGCCTTACCGCTTGATGACGCATTTCTGTCTGGCGCTGCTGATCATAGCTTTGACAGCATGGACATGGCTCGACCTTGGCGACAAACCTGATCAGCCTCGGAGCGGCGCGCCGCGGATCTGGGCTATTTGTCTGCTCGTACTGCTGAGTGTACAACTGGCGGCAGGAGCTTTGGTCGCAGGGTTGGATGCCGGACGTACCTATACTGATTGGCCACTTATGGCGGGTGAAGTCTTCCCGTCAGATTATATTGCCAACCAACTTGGGGTCCGGAGCCTGTTTGAAGGTCGCGCCGCAACCCAGTTCAATCATCGCTTCCTTGCTTACGGTCTGCTCTTGGGAGCGCTCGCAGCATGGTGGCGCAATCGTTCAATAGGCTTTGGATTGCTCGCAGCCCTCGTGAGTGCGCAAGCATTGTGGGGTATAGTCACACTCGTAACCGCTGCGCCGCTTGGTTTGGCGCTGATCCATCAGGGGCTTGGTGTGATTCTTTTGCTTGTTTCGGTCCGGCTGGTCTGGCGACTTAGCCCGCAGCGTCCTCAAAAAGCGCAATAGGTTCGACGAATACAAGCTGCGACTGCCCCTCAACCTGACCGCCGACAACGATCACGCCGTTCGGGTATCCGCCAAATTGCACAACCGATAGAGCGGCCATCGCAGCGATTGGCTCTGGTGTCCGTACACTAATGCCATTCCTGACTGAGATCGGCTCGAAGCCCGTTTCGTTCAGTTTCTCAATTTGGCCACCGGGAGCGCGCCGCATGGTGACCTGTCGAGCGCCATTGTTGATAGCAATCATCCCGGCGGCTTGGTTGGCAGGTTCTATAGCCGGAGCTTCACCCGCCACAAGCAGGCAACCGCCAATCGCTCTGCCATATGCGATTTCGTCAATCGGGTCCCACGCAAACGAATCACCGTCCTCATAGACATTGCCTATAATCAGCGTATCGGGCTGACTTTCAGTCCAATATGCGACCATGAGCAGCGTGCCATCCGTTTCGGTTGTCCCTGAACATAGGTCAACCGCGCCCGCATTTGGCAAAAGATCAAGCGCGACGGGGGCAGATAGTGCTGAATTGTGCACATATACGTTCAAATCACCCGCATTGCCGATGCCGGGGAATAGGGTGAGGGGGACATCGTTGACGGCATATGTACGTCCATCTCCGATCTTTGTGATGCCAACAGTCTCAGGATCGATGAGCAATTCGCCGTCAAGATTGAACAATTGTATTTGTTCGCCTGCCAATACAGCAGCAAGAACGGGATTCGGGCCGCCAGAAATCGCAATATCGAGAACTTTAGAACTCAGAGCCCTTGTAGCCCAAACCGCTTGCAACTGCGTCGGTTTTACCACTTCGACAACGACTGCAGCGCTCGGGTCACCGTCGGTTTCTGGGGCAATAGAGGCTTTCTCGCCAGAACAGGCGGAAATAAAAATGAGACTTGCGGCAAGGCTCACATTGACAAGGGGGCTGGCGGGCCGTAAACGCGGGCGCTTGAACATATTCTTTATTCACTCCGAAAAGAGGGGCCAAGGCCCAAGGCAATGAAATCAACTCTGCTTAAACCTCTCGAGGTCGAAACCAAATGGATCATCATTGACGCCGAAGGCGTTGTTGTTGGTCGTCTCGCCTCATACATCGCAAAGCGCCTGCGCGGCAAGCACCGTGCAGACTATACACCACATGTAGACTGTGGTGACCATGTGATCGTCATCAACGCTGATAAGGCTGTATTTACGGGCAAGAAACTGTCCGACAAGATATACTATCGGCACACGGGACATCCGGGCGGCATCAAGTCCACAACAGCTGGAAAAATCCTCGACGGACGTTTCCCTGAGCGGGCAATGTATATGGCCGTCAAGCGTATGCTTCCACGCGAAAGCTCTTTAGCTCGCAAGCAATTCTCGAAATTGCGCGTTTATGCTGGTGCCGAGCACGATCATGAGGCGCAACAGCCTGAAACGGTCGATTTCAAAGCCATGAACTCCAAGAACACGAAAGCGGCGTAGTTAAATGTCCGATACAGATACCGCACAGACACTCGAAGATCTGAACACGCTAGAAGGCGGCGAAGCAACACTTGCTGCGCCAGTTGTTCTTCCAGATCCAAAGATCGACGAGTTCGGCCGCGCATATGGTACAGGTCGCCGTAAGTCGGCAACTGCCCGCGTTTGGGTCAAGCCTGGTACCGGCAAGATCACGATTAATGGTCGCGATCAGGAGAAATACTTCGCTCGTCCCGTTCTGCGTATGGTCATTGCCCAACCGCTGATCGAAGCTGGCCGCGAAACAGAATTTGATGTCGTTTGCACCGTCAAAGGCTCAGGCCTATCCGGACAAGCTGGCGCCGTTCGTCACGGTATTTCTCGTGCTTTGGTAGCCTATGAGCCTGCACTTCGCGCAGTTCTCAAACCGCATGGCTTTATGACACGTGACCCACGCGTTGTGGAACGTAAGAAGTATGGCCGCGCGAAAGCCCGCCGTAGCTTCCAGTTCTCCAAGCGCTAGATTACGCAAGCAATCTTTACGATTTCAAACGGGCGCTTCGGAGACGAGGCGCCCGTTTTCTTTTGGGGCAGGATATTATGAAACCAACAGTTTTTATCGATGGCGAAGCTGGAACAACCGGCCTGCAAATCCGTGAGCGGTTGGCGGGGCGTCAGGATATTGAGCTTTTGTCGATTGATCCGGCAAAGCGCAAAGACGAGGACGCGCGGGCTGAGCTGCTGAATGCGGCGACTGTCGCCATTCTCTGCCTGCCGGACGAGGCCGCCCGCGAAGCGGTAAAGCTGGTCACCGATCCTGATACGGTCATCATTGATGCGTCGAGCGCGCACCGCACGCATCCAGATTGGACGTATGGGTTTCCAGAGATGGAAGATGGACAGCGGGAGAAAATTGAAGGCTCGAAACGCATTTCCAATCCGGGCTGCTACCCGACAGGCTTTATTGCTCTGATGCGGCCACTGGTTGAGGCTGAACTTGTTCCGGCTGACTATCCAGTGACGGTGAATGCTATCTCTGGGTATTCTGGTGGCGGCAACAAAATGATTGCCGAGTTTGAGGCCGGAGGCGATGCGTATCGGTCCTATGGCTTAACGCAAGAGCACAAACACGCGCCAGAAATGCAGCATCATGCCGGGCTTGCACACGCACCAGTGTTTACGCCAGCAGTCGGCCACTATGCGCAAGGAATGATTGTTGAAGTGCCGCTCGCCTTATGGAGCCTCGGAACTGATCGACAAAAGGTGACCGATGTTTTGAGAGGAGCATATGAAGGAAGCAAGTTTGTGAAGTTGCATCAGATGAGCCAAACGGATGCACTTACAGCACTCGAACCGCAAGCAAATAATAACACAAACATGCTCGATCTCTTCGTCTTCGGAAATCACGAGCAAGCGCGTCTGATTGCCCGTTATGACAATCTCGGCAAGGGTGCGTCAGGCGCAGCCGTTCAGAACCTCAATATCGTGCTTGAGTTTGACGAAGCGACGGGTCTCTAATCCAAGCCGCGCTCGGACCGGATATGCTCTAGCCGCCGGCGGACATAGGTCCCCGGAGCATCACCATATGTCTTCTTCGGGAGTTTGCGGGCAGGTATCTTCTTGCCGGACTTCTTCTTTAGCCACTTATGCCATGCAGGCCACCACGAGCCTTTGATCTCTTCGGCGCCCTCGATCCATTCGTCGGCGGTGTCAGGCAGTTCCTTATTGATCCAGTGCTCGTACTTGTTCGCATCAGGGTGATTGACAACGCCAGCGATATGGCCGGAGCCTGACAAGACAAACCGCGAGGGACCGCTAAACGATTTTGCCGTTCGGTAGACCGAGCTATAGGGACAAATATGGTCGTCGCGGCTTGCCTGCACATGTACGGGGATTTCAATATCGCGCACATTTACCGTCTCGCCGAGTACTTTGAACTTACCGCTCGCGAGCGCATTATTGGCGTAGAGGTCTTGCAAATATGTCCTGTGGGTTGGTCCGGGGATATTTGTTTGGTCGGCATTCCAATACAATAGATCAAACGGCCGTGGCTTTTTGCCGAGCATGTAATTGTCGATCACATAGCGCCAAACAAGATCGACGGGACGTAACCAGTTGAACGTCTCGCCCATGCTCTCCCCAGGCATCAGACCATCATTTTGTTTGATTAACGTGTCGATCTGGCCGAATGCGTGTTCGTCGGTGAACACCAGCAAATCACCAGCCTGCTCAAAATCCATTTGAGAGGCGAAATAGGAGGCGGATTTGATCCGTTTGTCCCCATTCTTTGCCATATGTGCCATAGCCGATGTGAGCATCGTGCCGCCGATGCAATATCCCACTGCGTTGAGGTTTTTTGCGTCAGCCGCTTTGAGCGTTGCTTCAACCGCTGCATACGCGCCATGCTCGACGTAATCATCCCAGGTGAAATCCTTGGTAACATCGTCGGCCGAGCGCCAGGACACAACGAATACTGAGTAGCCTTTGTCCCTGAGCCACCGGATCATCGAGTTTTCTTCGCGCAGATCAAGGATGTAATATTTGTTGATCCATGGCGGGAATATTAGGAGCGGACGCTTGTAGACCGTGTCGGTGCTCGCTTCGAACTGGAGGAGTTCGATCAGATCATTGCGGAACACGACCTTGCCTTCGGCAGTCGCAACATTTTCGCCGAGCTTGAATACGCTCTCATCTGTCTGGCTAATGGTCAGCTTGCCATTGCCTTTGCGCAAATCAGCGCGGGCTTGTTTCAATCCGTCGAGTACACTTTGCCCGCCGGTTTCGATCATCCGGCGTAGCGCCTGAGGGTTTGTTGCAAAGAAGTTTGTCGGCGCGCAGGCATCAAGCGTTTGCTGGGCGAAAAACTTTGCTTTGCGGCGGTCCGCATCCGAGACGCCTTGCACGCCGTCGATCAGCGTCATCATCCATTTCGAGTTCAGCTCATAACTGCGCTGAAGCATGCCGAACATCGGGTTTCCCGACCATTCCGGATCGGAGAATCTACGATCTTTACTCTTCGATTGATTCCCTTTGCGCGAATTTACGTCCATCCAAGCGGTCATCATGCCCTGCCATAGCTCGGAATTTGCTTTCATAAGCAGCATCGGGTCGGCGTAAAGCGACTGGCTGACTTTTTGGAAACTTTGGGCGGCGGCAAAAGGATCGGCTGTTTTCCGGCCGCCTTGTGACATAGCATTGCCTAACACGTCCGAGAGAAGGGCATGGCTTTCCTGATTGGCAGCAGCCATAACCCCCAGCAGCGCTTGTACTTTTGCAGGATCTTGCTCGGCAATCAGCTTGGCAAGGCTGGGCGGACCCCCGTTGTCTGTGCTATTCCCAGATTTAGAAGACATACGTTCTGTATTTAACCTCGTACCGAAATTCGAAGTTTCTTATACAGGGAAAAGATGGTTAAAAGATCACAATTAATTGGGAAAATTGCATGTTTTTGCGAGTTTTGAGTTTTCTTTCGGTTGCTGGCCTGTCCGTACTTGGTGGATGTGCGTCTTTGGACAATGTCGTGGGTGGTATTGCCAATGCGCCTGAGTGGTTTCAGGAACGCCGCGTAGAGATCAGGGGCGAGGGTTACCCGGACCTGAATGAAGTTCCGGTTGCTGCACCTATTGCTGGCTCCAATACGCGCTTAGACCTGAGCGCGCGTGAGGCTGAAGAGGCCCGCGATACATTGTTCGGAAACCCGCGCGCGGCACTGGCTCATCTTACTTTGGAAGATATGCAGCAAATGGCCGCTCGCCTGCGTCCGCAATTGCCAAATTTACAGCCCAAGCCGGAAGGCTTTCTAAGTGAAAGTGAACTTGATGCTTTGCGGGCTCAAGTTGGCAACCGGTAAATCAGGATTAAAGCTGCTATGGCCATGGAATTTCATAAAATCCGGCGCTTGCCGCCATACGTGTTCGAGCAAGTCAATCGTAAAGCTGCCGCTCTGCGATCCGAGGGTGCCGATGTCATTAATCTGAGCATGGGCAATCCCGATCTGCCAACGCCCCAGCACATCATCGATAAACTTGTCGAAACAGCGCAAAAGCCGAATGTACATGGCTACTCGTCATCCCGAGGCATTCCGGGGTTACGCCGTGCTGTGCGTGATTATTACCAGCGCCGCTGGGACGTAGGCCTGAATATGGACTCCGAGGTGATTGTCACGCTCGGATCGAAGGAGGGATTTGCAAATCTCGCGCAAGCGATCAGCGCGCCGGGCGATATTATCCTAGCCCCCGACCCATCATACCCGCTTCACCATTTCGGGTTCATCATCGCTGGAGCCTCAATCAAAGCGGTTCCCGCAGACACACCGGAACTCTATCTTTCAAATCTCTCCAAAGCGCTCAAATATTGTAATCCGGCGCCGACAGCGATGGTCTTGTGCTACCCGTCAAATCCGACGGCACAGATATGCGATCTCGACTTCTACAAAGAAGCCGTGGCGTTTGCGAAGAAGCACGATCTGATGATTTTGTCTGATCTTGCCTATAACGAGATCTATTTTGATGAGCCGACCCCGTCGATCCTGCAGGTCGATGGCGCCAAAGATATTGCCGTTGAATTTACCACGATGTCGAAGACCTATTCGATGGCGGGTTGGCGGATCGGCTTTGTCGCTGGCAATGAGCGTCTCGTTGGCGCACTGGCGCGCGTAAAATCGTATCTCGATTATGGTGCGTATACGCCGATCCAAGTTGCAGCCGCTGCCGCGCTAAACGGCCCGCAAGACTGCGTGGACGACGCCCGCAATATCTATCGGGGACGACGCGATGTTCTTGTCGAGAGCTTTACGCGTGCTGGGTTTCCGGTGCCAAGCCCTAAGGCATCAATGTTCGCTTGGGCGCCAATTCCCGATGCGTGTAAACATCTTGGAAGCCTCGAGTTTTCCTTGCAACTCATCGAACGCGCCCATGTTGCGGTCGCGCCGGGTGGTGCGTTCGGAGAGTATGGCGATGGCTATGTCCGGATTGCATTGGTCGAGAATGAACAACGGATCCGACAAGCGGCGCGCAATGTTAGACGCTTCATGCAAGAGTATGGGGTCGACGAAATCGAACCGGCGGCTTAGCCGAAACCGGTAAATACAAACCAACAACATGATTAGGAACAGTGCTGTGGAACAACTCAGACTGGGAATTGCTGGATTGGGGCATGTCGGATGCGGCCTCATAGAATTAGTACGAGCTCAGGACGGTTTGCGGCTTCCCGCTGGCGTGACAATTCGCGGCGTTACAGCACGCACGCGCGAGCGCGAACGTCTTGTCGATGTTTCTGAATACGAGTGGTTCGATACGGCGGAGAGCTTGGCCGTGCATCCAGAGATCGATGTGTTCGTTGAATTGGTTGGCGGGTCCGAGGGACCAGCCAGGCGCGCCGTTGAGGAAGCTCTCAAAGCGGGAAAATCCGTCGTTACCGCGAACAAGGCATTGATTGCCGAGCATGGTATGGAGCTCGCCAAACTGGCCGATGACAATGGCGCCGATCTCTTGTTCGAGGCAGCTGTCGCTGGCGGTGTTCCTATCGTTAGGGCCCTGCGTGACTCCCTGTCGGGTGTTCAGGTAAAACGCGTCTCGGGCATTCTCAACGGTACCTGCAACTTCCTCACATCGGAAATGCTTTCGACGGGACGCGACTATGGCGATGTTCTCGCAGAGGCGCAGAAGCTCGGATATGCTGAAGCCGATCCGGCTCTGGATGTGTCGGGGACAGACGCCGCGCACAAGATTGCAATTCTCTCGTCCATCGCATTCACAGCCAAACTCGATTTTTCGAAAGTTTCGATAGATGGTGTCGAAGACCTCAGCTTGCTTGATCTGCAATTTGCCGAACGTGTTGGCTATACGGTCAAATTGATTGCAGAGGGCGTCTTGACCGATAGGGGGGTCGTCTGCCGGGTCGAACCAAAAGTGCTTGAATCAAACCATCCATTGGCGCGGGTCAATGGCAGTTTAAATTCGGTCCGAGTTGAAGGCGATCCACTTGGCGCGATAGTCCTTACCGGCCCCGGGGCAGGTGGCGGACCAACGGCAAGCGCTGTGATGGGAGATATTTCAAAACTGTTCAAGCAGGGTCAAAGCTCCCCGCTTGGTTGGGCGGCCCATCATCCAGTGAGAGATTTTATCGTCTCCGACGCGGGCGAAGCATCACCTTGGTTTCTTCGGGTCCAATTGTCCGATGTCTCCGGTGCACTTGCTGCACTGAGTGATATCTTGGCCAAAGAAGGTGTTTCCATAGATAAACTGCTGCAAGACTCTGCTGATGAAAACGGCCATGCGCCGGTCGCAATCGTGACGCATAGCGCGGGACGCGAAAATGTGGCACGCGCTGTGAAGCAGTTGGCGAAATTATCATCTATCGTGGGCGAACCACGATTGATTCGTATCGAAATGGACCACTAATGGGCGTGGTTCACTTTTAGGAGGCTTAAATGTCCGACATTAAACTAAGCGCTAGCATCGCCGATGCTATGGTTCACGTCAGCGAAATGGCGGCGATTGCGGCCTATGAAGAAGTTGGTCGCGGCGACGAGAAGCAAGCTGATCAGGCTGCCGTTGACGCAATGCGTACGGCGCTGAACGCGGTGGAAATGCGCGGACGCATTGTCATCGGCGAAGGTGAACGGGACGAAGCGCCTATGCTTTACATTGGAGAAGAAGTCGGCACTGGAACAGGTCCGGAAATCGATATTGCGCTGGACCCTCTGGAAGGGACAACATTGACTGCTAAGTCTATGCCGAATGCGCTTGCGGTTCTCGCAATTTCCCCCCGTGGCGGATTGCTTCACTCGCCAGATGTCTACATGGACAAAATTGCTGTCGGACCGGGCTATGACAAAGGTATCGTAAGTCTCGACGCCACACCCGCAGAGAACATTGCAGCTATGGCCAAGTTTAAAGGTCTTCCTGTAAATCAGATGACCGCTTGTGTGCTTGATCGTCCGCGCCATGCTCCGATCATTGAAAGCCTGCGCTCTGTTGGGGCGCGAATCGCATTGATCACCGATGGTGACGTTGCAGGCGTAATCAATACAACAGACCCGACCACAGGCATTGACCTTTATGTCGGACAAGGCGGCGCGCCCGAAGGTGTGTTGGCTGCAGCGGCACTGAAATGCGTTGGCGGCCAGATGCAAGGACGTTTGCATTTTCGTAACGACGAAGAACGTGGCCGTGCTGACCGCGTTGGTATTACTGACCTTGATCGCCTTTATGATCTTAATGAACTGGCGTCTGGCGAGACGGTTTTCTGCGCGACTGGCGTGACAAATGGCGACCTGCTCAGCGGTGTCGGTATTGTCGGACAGACAGTTCAAACTGAAACACTGGTCATGTCATCTTCGACAGGTCTCACACGAAAGGTTCGCTCAACGCGCCGTCTGTCGTAAACAGGTTGGATGAGCGAATCAAATCTTGAAGCAGGGACGCCAGACTATCTGTTTGGCGTCGATGCCTCCCTCGGTGGGCGGTTCTGGACATTGGGGGCCGTGGCGGATGACACAGCACGTGCCCTTACGGCGAAATCGGGTGGCAATGACCTGATTGGCAGGCTGCTTGGCCGCCGCGGAGTTGCCCCCGATAGCGTTGCCGGCTTTCTCAAGCCCACGATGCGGGACACCTTTCCCGATCCCTCAAGCTTTGCCGACATGGATAAAGCGGCCGAACTGACGCTTGATGCCTTGATTGCAGGCGCGAATGTGACCGTGTTCGCTGACTATGACGTGGATGGGGGCACTGCATCTGCGATCCTCACGAGATATTTCCGTGCTTGGGGGCAAGAGCTGGGGCTATATGTTCCAGACCGGCTTACAGAAGGCTATGGGCCTAGTCCGGCAGCATTCCGGCACCTCAAAGAAACTGGCTCCGATCTTGTGATCACCGTCGATTGTGGCGCGGCAGCGCGTGATGCGCTTGCGGAAGCGGAGAAGATCGACCTGCCGGTGATCGTGTTAGACCACCATTTGATGCATGGGGAGCTGCCAAAATGTGCGGCGCTAGTAAATCCTAACCGCCCCGATTGTCCCTCAGGCTGCGGTCACCTTGCAGGTGCTGGCGTCGCTTATGTCTTCGCCGTCGCACTTAATCGCTTGGCACGTGAACGACAGCAAATGCCGTCGAGCGGAAGCCTTCCGGACCTGATGGAATGGCTGGACCTTTGTGCCCTCGGTACTCTTTGCGATATGGCGCCGCTAGAGGGGGTAAATCGGGCCTTTGCCATACAAGGGCTCAAAATAATGTCCCGCCATTCCAACACAGGATTGAAAGCGCTCGCGGAAGTTGCAGGAATTGGCCAGATAGAAACCGTCTATCATGCGACATTCATGCTTGGCCCAAGGCTCAACGCGGGTGGGCGCATCGGTGATCCGTGGCTGGCGGCGAAACTGCTTGCCACGGACGATAGAGACGAGGCGATACAGCTTTCTGAACGTCTGCATGGCTTGAATGATGAACGCAAAGCCGTTGAGGCTGCAATTCTTGAAGAAGCCATTTCACAAGCCGAGAAAGCTCTGGCGCGCGATCCGGATAAAAATGTCATCGTGGCATCGGGCGAGGGATGGCACCCGGGCGTTATCGGCATTGTTGCAGGACGATTGAAAGATCGGCTGCATTTGCCCAGTGTTGTCATCGGTTGGGGAGATGGTCTCGGCGATATTGCAAAAGGATCGGCACGCTCGGTGACCGGCGTCAACATAGGCGACGCGATCTCGGACGCCGCGAAAGACGGTATTATAGCATCGGGCGGCGGCCATGCGATGGCTGGAGGGCTAAGCTTGGATCCAGATAAAATTCCCGATTTTGAAGCTTGGCTCAACACTCGGATAGGAGAAAATCGCGAGACGGTTCTGGCTGCACGTGAACTATGCGTTGATGCCGTGCTCGCTCCGGGGGCGGCGACCCCCGAGCTTTGCGATAGCCTCGAACAGCTTGGGCCATTTGGAGCAGCGGCGCCTCAACCCGTGTTTGCCTTGAAAGCGGCATATATCTCGGGGGCCAGAATTATCGGTGATAATCATCTCAAATTCGTGGCTGAAGATGCCTCGGGACGTCTTGAATGTGTGGCATGGAGATCGCTCGATACGGCAATGGGTGATGCGATTCGGGGCTGCGAACAGCTCCATATTGTGGGGCGGATCAAGATCAATGAGTGGAATGGAAAAAGACGTGTGCAGTTCGATGTTAGTGACGTAAGTGCGGTTTCGTAAGAAAGACGCTTGCGCACTCATGCGAGTGTCGCTATATCGCGGGTTCTCACCGTGTGCTCCCTTCGTCTATCGGTTAGGACGCCAGGTTTTCAACCTGGAAAGAGGGGTTCGATTCCCCTAGGGAGTGCCAGTGATTTTACTCTGATGTAAAAAGATGCTCGAGTTTGCCAACTGTCGCGTGACAGCGGGCATGATTGTCTCTATTTACTATACCTATTAGGGGTGAAATGGGCTGACATGTCTGACGATGATGATGATAATAAACCACCAGAAGCAGAAAACACGCTTCGGGTAGAAGGCCATGTGAAATGGTTTGATACCGCGAAGGGCTACGGCTTCGTTGTTTTGGCGCCAGATGCGTATCCGGAAGTAACAGGCGATGTGCTCATGCATATTAGCAGTCTTCGCAAATTTGGGCAGACAGCAGCTGATGAAGGGGCACCTATCGTCTGCGATATTGTCAAACGCGATTCGGGTTGGCAGGTGACCGAGATAATTGAAATGGATCCGCCGCGCGTTTCGATCTTACAGCAAGCGGATGATCTCGAATCAGAGACACTTATCGTAAAGTGGTTTAATGCCACCAAGGGGTACGGTTTCGTTCGAACTCCAAATTCCGAAGAAGACATCTTTCTACATATCGTCATTCTTAGGCGATCAGGACGCGAATCGGTTGAAGTTGGTGATATTCTTCGCGGTGTTGCCGAAGTTGGCAAAAAAGGCAGGCATGTCGCCCTGGTTCTGCCGAAAGAAGACAGCTAATAGGTCAAATGCGGCCCGGAAAGCCATTGGCCGTTCGTCATCAAAGGTTCTTCCAATATGCTTTCAAATTCTATTCGTTCGCTCATCTGCCTCGCTGCCGTGAGCCTTGCCACTTTCGCCGTCCCCGCTGAAGCGCAAACTTTGTCTTCCTTGGAGGTCCGGTCTGGCGAGACAGTGCAAACCTTGCAAGTGAACCTGACCAAAGCGTCCATCCGTGATGGCGTTGCCCTGACCGACCAGAATATTGCCAATGCCGATGGAGGAATTTTGCTCGACCTGTTTGATGCGACCGCCATAGCGATTTCATCAGCACCTGCCTCAACGACACTAGACTTGGTGTTCGTCTCGCCAACTGGAACGGTTACGATGATCGCCCATAATGCAGCGCCTGGTTCACAAAACACAATAGATTTCAATGGCCCAACACCTCTCATTCTTCAATTAGCGGGCGGGCAAGCTCGGGCTTTGGGATTAAATCCAGGTGATACGGTATCCCATGAACTATTGGGAAATACGGAAGCTGAGGGCGAATAGCGGGCGGAAATTCACAGCTAACTCCAAATTAAACCGAATTAGCGCTTGCAGTTTGTCCCGACTTGGTTTTATGAGGGCGCTTCGGAGCGTGGCGCAGCCTGGTAGCGCATCTGGTTTGGGACCAGAGGGTCGGAGGTTCGAATCCTCTCGCTCCGACCATTCTCTCGACATTCGTTAGTATTTTGTCGGGAAAGTAATGGTCGAAATTCTGAAAATAATTGAAATTTGAATATCGCTATAGCTGGTTGAATACAGCTTGAAGTGTGGCGATATGGGAACACTTTCAAGCAACAACGGGGCGCTGCGGAAAAATTATCACTTTTTGCAGTCAAGTTTGGGTTTTCAGGGTCGCCAAATAGGGGAAAACCCCTTAGAGAATGAATCGACGTATTTTTTTGAATGCGTTGTTTTTGTAATCCTGCGGCCGTTCAACAATAGTGTATGTGCGGCACACAAAAGGGGATGGGTATGAAAAAAACTCTTATGTGCGCGACTGCCGCCGTGGCCCTCGTATCGGTCAGTGCTGTTGCTTATGCTGACGATGAAGGCTGGTACACCCGCGCTGATATTGGCTGGACTGCTGGTGGCGTGTTAGACCACGACCCGGCTGACAATACCGTCGGTACCTTGGCCGAAAATTCTGACCCTCGCGATCTGCTTGGCGGTTGGCTCGGTGCTGGCTACGATTTCGGAAATAATTTCCGTCTGGAAAGCACGTTCGGTTACCGTGGCGGCGATCTTGATGGCTCTGGCGCGTTTAATGGCGTTCAGCAGACTGGCTTCTCATCTGCAGAGCCAGATGACGGCGACATTCAAGTCTGGGATGCCATGGTCAACTTGCTATTTGATCTGCCGAGTGAAGGACGCCTAACGCCATATGTTGGTGCTGGTGTTGGTATTGCTCAGGTTAATGCTGATGTTGCGTCATTGGCGATTTCGAACCTTGCTGGCGGTACTTCCGATACAAACGGATTTAGTGACAAAGACACTGGGTTTGCCTATCAGGCATTGGCTGGTGTTGGCGTGGCTCTGACGGAGAATTTGTCATTCGACCTCGGTTATAAGTGGTTCAATGTTGACGATCTTAGTTTTGATGGGCGTGACGCATTCGGTAGCAGCGTGCCATTCACAGGCGATTACCAAGATCACACGTTTACGGCAGGTCTGCGGTACAAGTTCGGCGTAACACCGCCGCCTCCGCCGCCACCACCTCCGCCGCCTCCACCACCTCCGCCACCACCTCCACCACCTCCACCACCACCACCGCCACCACCTCCACCACCACGTCCGGTGGCTCCAGTGGTGACACAGGTTGCTGCGTGTTCGACTTTGAACACCCCGATAGTGGTGTACTTCGAGTGGGATAAAGCGGATCTGACCAGCGCAGCTGCGGCTGTTATGGATGACGCTTTGGCACGTGTGAGCGCGCGTTCAGATTGCTCAGTCGGGTCAGTATCGATTGTTGGTCACACCGACTCATCAGGCGGAAGCGCTTACAACCAGAGACTTGCAAATCGCCGGTCTGCCGTTGTTCGTAACGCACTGACGAGCCGCGGAATCAATGCAGACATCATCAGTTCTGATGGACGCGGCGAATCTGAATTGGCCAAGGCAACTCGTGACGGCGTGCGTGAAGCACTTAACCGTCGCGCCGAAGTTACGATTTTCGTACGCTAAGGACGAGTTCCTCTTTTCTGAGAAAGGCCCGGTTTCGACTGGGCCTTTTTTTTAGTTGACACGAAACGGGCCTTGCCTTGGCTGGTTTGTCGTGAAACCCATAAGGCATGACAAATTTGAATGATCTAAGTCGTGAAGATCACGACGCTATTGAGCGCTTGAAAGACTGTTCAGAGGTGATGGTTGAGCAGACGGTTCGCTGGTCCGAGATGAACACCGGCAGCACGAACACTGATGGTTTGAAAGCCTTTGCACCCAAGCTCGCAGATGCGCTCAGCACATTGGACGCAGAGATATCACTGGATGCGCCCGACCCCTTTGAACATGTAAATAGCCATGGCGAGCTTGAGGAGATTGAAACAGGCCCTGTGATCCGTGTGAAGGGCAGGCCGGACGCTCCCTTACAGATTGTTATGAGTGGACATTACGACACGGTTTTTCCGCCTGACAGTGGGTTTACATCTGTCACTGACCTAGGGAACGGCAGGCTCAACGGGCCAGGACTTGCCGATATGAAGGGTGGTTTGCGCCTGATGATCGAGGCCATGCATACTTTCGAGCTCGGCCCGATGCGAGACACAATTGGTTACCAGATTGTTATTTCTCCTGATGAAGAGATCGGCAATTTCGCGAGCGCAAAAGCGCTAACAGAAGCTGCATCTTCGGGTGCCATGATCGGCATGACATATGAGCCATGCATGGAAACCGGGGCCATGTCCGGCGGCCGCAAGGGCTCGGCTGTGTTTGACGTCGTGCTGAAGGGACGAGCGGCCCATGCTGGGCGTGCTCATGCCGAGGGCAGAAGCGCCATCGCAGCGGCAGCGCGATTTGTAGCCGATATGGAAGCACTTAATGGCCAATATGAAGGCGTGACGTTCAATACGGGTAAGATAGATGGTGGGAACGCAGTTAACATCGTTCCAGATCTAGCCGTCATCCGGTTTGGTGCGCGCGCGCCCGATGCGGAAGCAGCGCAATGGGCGACCGCGCAAGTCGATCGTCTCATCGCCGAGGCTGCCGCGAACAGCGGTATAAGTGCACATGGACATGGCGGGTTCTATCGACCGCCGAAACCACGCAATAACGCCCAGCAGGCTCTGTTCGATGCCGTACATGGCACGGGCCGCGCTTTGGGGCTTGATCTGGAATTTATTGACACTGGCGGCGTATGTGAAGGCAATAACATCTTTGCAGCCGGCGTTCCCAACGTGGATACACTTGGCGTCCTCGGGGGGCGCATTCATTCGGCAGAGGAATTTGTTGATACGTCGAGTTTTGCTGTCCGGGGCGCTCTGTCTGCATTGCTCCTGAACCGGCTAGCTGATGGCCGCATTGATGCTAAAGCCATAAAGGCTCTGATGCCATGACACGCTATCTGATGCGTCCGTCTCGTCTGACTGACTTCGGCGCGCTCATGGAACTTGCTGAAAACTCGGGCACAGGCTTTACGAGCCTACCCGTGAATGAAGAGCTTTTGCGTTCAAAATTGGAAAAGTCGATAGAGGCATTTTCTGGCAAAACCAGTGAGCCGGATTACGGCAAGTATCTGATGATGATGGAAGATACCCGGACCGGAGAGGTTGTCGGGTGTTCTGCGGTAAAGTGCGGAGTTGGTGTTGAGGCTCCTTTCTTTAACTATCGTATCATTACTGTCGCGCAGGCAAGCCATGCCGCAGGCAAGCGCTTTGATATGGATGCGCTTATTCTTACGAACGAGTTCGTTGGCTATACCGAAGTTGGAACATTATTCCTCAAGGCCGAACATAGAGGCGGCGGCGCAGGTCGGTTGGCCGCTCAGTCGCGATATCTGCTCATGGCCACTGCTCCTGAACGGTTTGGCGAGCGCGTCCTCGCCGAGTTGCGCGGCGTGACCGATCAAAATGGCAACACACCGTTCTGGAATTGTCTCGGAGCACACTTCTTCCGTATGTCCTTTCCTGAGGCAGACTATCTGTCAGCAGTTTCAGACAATCAGTTTATTCTCGATTTGATGCCCAAATATCCGATCTATATTGACCTTATTCCCGAAGAAGGGCGCCAAGCCATTGGGCGGTGTCACAGCGAAGGTGTGGGGGCCAAAAAGCTTCTCGAATGGGAAGGCTTCCGGTTCGAACGCACCGTAGACATCTTTGACGGCGGACCGCTTGTCGCTGCCGATACTGGGAATATACGAACGATCAATGAGAGCTCTCTTGTGCAAGTCGAAGCTGGAAGCCCAGACGGTTCAGTGACGGGCCTGATCGCATCGACACACACAAAAGACTTCACTTGCATGCAACTGCTTGGCCAGATGCAAAATGGGAACAAGCTGGTGATTGACGCAGACCAGTTGGAAATCATGGGATTAAAGGGCGGTGACATGGCCCGTATCTGGATAAGGACACCTTGAAGATGGATGTATATTTGAACGGCACTTGGACCAGCGGAGAGGGCGTAGCTCTGTCGAATATGTGTCCGGCGACTGGAGAGACAGTTTGGAGCGGAAATGCCGCAAGTGCGGAGCAAGTTGCACAGGCTGTAGAGGTATCTCGTAACGCATTTCCAGCTTGGGCGCGTCGTTCGAGAGCAGAACGCGTTACCGTTTTGGAGCGCTATGCCGAGGCGATCAAAGCCCGCACAGACAAAATCGCTGAAGCGATTAGTCGCGATATGGGCAAAGCCAAATGGGAATCTCTTGGCGAGGTCGGTGCAATGGTTGGCAAAGTCGCAATTTCTATTCGCGCTCAGGCCGAACGTGCGGGGGATCGGAACGACGAGGCAGCATTTGGGAATGCAGAACTAACCCATCGCCCACATGGCGTTATGGCGGTCCTCGGGCCATTCAATTTCCCGGGGCATCTGCCTAATGGCCACATCGTCCCAGCTCTGCTTGCCGGCAATACATGCGTCTTCAAACCATCCGAGCAGGCCCCTAGTGTGGCGGCGCTTATTGTTGAAGCGTTCGAAGAAGCCGGACTGCCCGCAGGTTGTCTGAACGTCGTTCACGGCGCGCGCGAGACGGGCGGGGCTTTGATCAACGGCGACATAGACGGACTTTTGTTCACTGGGTCAGCTGCGACAGGAACCTTCTTCCACAAGCATTTCGCTGGTCGTCCGGAGGTGATCCTCGCGCTGGAGATGGGCGGGAATAATCCCCTCATCATTTGGGATGCCGAAAATGTCGACGCCGCAGCCGATATTGCCGCGCTATCCGCATTCTACACAACGGGCCAGCGCTGCTCGTGTGCCCGCCGCCTCATACTTCCCGAAGGGGAGTATGGTGACGCGGTTGTCGAGGCTGTTGTTGCTCGTGCGCGTGAGCTAACAATCGGCGCATGGAACGAACCGGACATCTTCATGGGACCACTCGTGTCTGAGCAAGCGGCCGAGAGTGCTGTCACTTTCCAGATGAACCTGTCCAAGGCTGGCGGCAAATCCCTGCGTCGTTTGAAACGCCTCGAGCGCGGCGGCGGTTTTGTCTCGGCAGGCGTCATTGATATGACCAATGCCAAACCTGTAGAAGACGAAGAGCTGTTCGGCCCGCTTTTGCAGATCTACCGCGTCCCCAATTTTGAAGCAGCCATAGATCGTGCCAATGCCACCCGCTACGGCCTTTCGGGCGGATTGGTGTCAGACAATGATGCCCTTTGGAGTGAAGCGAGTTTGTTGATGCGCGCTGGCATCTTGAACCGCAATCGCCCGACAGCCGGTGCCAGCGGATCGATGCCGTTTGGCGGTCCCGGTCACTCTGGTAACTTCCGCCCGGGCGCCTATTATGCCGCCGATTATTGCGCGTGGCCCCAAGCCAGCCAGATATCGAGCAAAGCTAACCGAATGACCGCACAGGGGTTCCCGAAATGACAACCGTCGAAGTCAACTTTGATGGCCTGATTGGCCCGAGCCATAATTATGGCGGACTGTCTGATGGCAATCTAGCCAGCAGTAAGAATGAAGGTCTTGTATCGCGCCCAAAAGAAGCCGCGCTTCAAGGCTTGGAGAAAATGCGTCTGCTCGTCCAAGCTGGACTGGTGCAAGGCGTCTTGCCGCCACTGCCGCGTCCAAATATCAATTTCCTTTTCGATGCGGGCTTTAACGGCTTTGATACGTCTATTATCACGGAAGCAGCAAAGATCGCGCCGGATATTTTGAAGGTTGCCTATTCGGCGAGTTCGATGTGGGCGGCAAATGCTGCAACGATTTCACCAAGTGCCGATACTCAAGATGGTAAGTTGCATTTGTCAGTGGCCAATCTGTCGACCATGCTCCATCGCAGTCTTGAACCGGGTGATACGTATTGGACGCTGATGGGCCTTCTATATGGGGCTGATGCCATGGCTGAAGACTTGGAGAACCATCAAAACCTCGTGCTTCACCATGAATTGCCCGCCCATCCTGACTTCTCCGATGAGGGCGCCGCCAATCACGTCCGCCTTTGTTCTGAACATGGCGCTCAAGGCGTCGAATTGTTTGTCTTCGGCCGTGAAGCGGGCGAGAGCACCGTCGGCTTTCCTGCGCGCCAGACAAAGCTCGCGAGTGAGAGTATTGTACGGACTCATCGTCTTCGCTCCGAACGCACGGTCTTGGCGCGTCAAGCTAAACGCGCGATCGAGGCAGGGGCATTCCATAATGATGTCGTTTGCGTCGGTACGCTCGATACGCTCTTCTTTCACGAATACGCTTTCGAAGACACAGAACATACCTTGTCTGACATCCGCACGGCTGCGGGCGACCTATTCGAGTTGAAACCCGTCATGGTGCCGGACGCTGAAGTCCCACTTGAGGACGCAATCTCGTCATACTTGTTCAACTCCCAGCTTCTTCAATGGCCGGGTGAAGACCGCCTCGTCCTGCTTGCGCCGACTGAAACACGCGATACACCCTCAACCGCTGCCTATTGTGAACGTTTGGTTGAAGGCAACGGTCCAATTGGCCGCGTACAATATGTCGATGTTCGCCAATCCATGCGCAATGGCGGCGGTCCCGCCTGTTTGCGGCTGCGTGTGGTCATGACCGAAGAAGAACGTGCAGCAGCTCATCAGGGGGTATTTCTCGACGAAGCAAAGATCGACGCTCTACAAGCCGTTGTTCGGGAACATTATCGCGAAGAACTCTCGCCTGCTGACTTGGCTGATCCTGCCTTTGCGGAGGAATGTATGGATGCGCGCGAAGCGATATTGAAAGTTCTGGGGTTAGAAGACTAGGAAGACCCGAGCGCCAAAGCCAGTCGCCGCCAACCTGATTGTTCTATTGTTTCTGCCCGCGCGGTCGGATCAATATCTGCCTGCTCCAGTATGGATGCAGCCGATTTGCCATGCGCCTTTGCGATACCCTTGAGGCTCGCGCGTAGCATCTTTCTACGTTGACCAAAGGCTGCCGCTGTAAGCTTTTCGAGCAAAGCAAGGTCTGTGAAACGCTCGGCCTCGGTCAGTGGCGTTATCACAGCCACGGCGCTGTCGACTTTAGGAGGCGGCTTGAATGCGCCGGGCGGCAAGGTGAACGCAATATGTGCCTGCGCTACAGCGGCGGTTAAAACAGCAAGCCGTCCATAATGGCGTTCACCGGGGCGCGCACATATCCGAAGGGCGACTTCTTTTTGGAACATCAAGGCCATCTCGCTGCGCCATGTTCCAGCCTTTAGCCATGCGACAAACAATGGCGTTCCGACATTATATGGGAGATTGGCGATGATCATTGCGGGCGTGTTGCCGCCAGCCTGTTCGATTAATTCGGTCCAGTTGACCTTGCGGGCGTCCGCCTTGTGGATGTGCAGTCGAGTGCCTGCTTCTGGCCATGTCTCCAGAGCCTCGGCAAACCGTATGTCGGTTTCGACAACAATCAATTTTCCAGCGCCTTCTTCAAGCAGGGCCCGTGTCAGGCCGCCGGGCCCGGGACCAATTTCGATCACCGTCCGGCCAGCAACGGGGCCTGCTGCTAGGGCGACGCGATGCAAAATATCTGGATCGGATAGAAAGTGTTGGCCAAGAGCTTTGCGGGCAGGGGCTTCTGTCAATCGCGGCGTATAGGGTGTCGTCATGAGGTCCGCCTAGCCGCATTCTCTGCCGCAAGCTTTATCGCCGCAATCAAACTATCAGGCCGACAGGTGCCGTTTGCAGCAGCCTCATAGGCCGTCCCATGATCGGGACTGGTGCGAATGATCGGCAAGCCAAGCGTGACATTTACTCCGCCCCAAAAGTCGAGTGTCTTAACTGGGATCAGGCCTTGATCATGGGTCATCGCGATAATGGCATCATAGTTTCCATCAAGCATCTCGGCGAAAACCGTGTCGGCCGAACGGGCATCCCCGATATTGAGCCCCATGCCACGAAGCGCGCTCGCGGCCGGATTAATAATGTCGCGTTCTTCGGTTCCGATGCTACCATCTTCTCCGGCATGAGGATTGAGACCAGTAAATACCAAACGCGGTTTATCAATACCAAAATCGCGCTCGAGCGCATCATGGGTGATCTGTCCGATGTTCGAGAGCAACTCTTGGGTTAGCATCGCACCAACTTGCATCAGTGGCATATGGATCGTCGCCAAAGCCACGCGCAATCCGCCGCCAACAAGCATCATAACTGGATCAAGTGAAGCCGAGGACGGCGAGGTTAGATGTGCCAAAAATTCGGTGTGACCGGGAAATTTGAACCCATGTCCATACAGAAGCGCTTTGTTGATCGGGTTCGTAACCAAGCCGGATGCTTCGCCAGACATTGCCAAGGCTGCGCCGCGTTCGATCGAACCTATAATGGCCGGAGCGTTCTGTGGATCAGGCGCTCCTGCCTTGTGCGAGGTGATATCCATACCAACCTCCACGACCGGCAAAGCCTTTCCAAACGCATCAGCGGCCTCGGATAGACTGTTGATCACTTGAACAGGGGCGTATGCCGCGTATGCGTCAGCGGGCCCGATAACGGCAAATGTGTGCTCAGCCTGATTACGGAGCTGTTGCCACGCCAATCCGGTGATCTGCGGCCCGCAGCCCGCAGGATCGCCCATAGTTAGTGCAAGAGGGCAGGCGTGTTTATGCTTCATCAGCTGGGTGTCTGACGCTCAGAGCATAAAAGCAAGCCCATACTTCCATTAAGGAACGAGGATCGTGGCTTCCCGCCGTGCATTGCGAAGCTCGCGCTCGGAAATGAGGCCAAGTTGCTCACCGAACAATTGGTTCTCGATTTGGTCGCGACTGGGCAAGCCTTCGGCGCCATCGGTTCTTTTGCAGACATAAAGTGAGGCCCAACCGGCGGACATCTCGAAAGGGACCGTCGTATCGCCGCTTTCCAGATCTACGAGTAACGCCTGCGGCGCATCTGCAAGATCAGACAATCGCGTCGTGCCCAGATCAACTCCCAGAAGGCCATCACGGTCTTCGGTATATTCAAGCAGTTCAGTACAACTACCGACCCGGTTCATGGCTCGCTCAAGCGTAGCAATATTGCCATCTGTTGCGATCAGTTGATGCAATTCCAACCGTGATGTCTCCGGTTGTGGCTCCCGACGATTACGTAAAGCGAGAATGTGTACACCATCGGATACAACAATCGGGTCCATAATTCCGGGTTGGCCCCATGCAACAACATTCTCGGCAAGGACCGGATTTAAATCCCGCAGCGCCACCCACCCCATATCGCCGCCCGTCGCCGATGTCGACGCGGATGAGAACTGCCCGGCGGCTAGGTGAAAGGGCGCTCCCTGCCGCAATTGGTCGACGAGCGAATATGCAGCTTCAAGTGCCTGCACCTTAGACTCTTCGTCAGGGGCAAACAGGAAAATTTCGGACAGCTGATAGGCGGTTTCTTGCGAGCTGGCCCGCATTTGCTCAAATTCGCTATCAAGTTGGTTTTGTGAAATCCGGATACGGGAGCCATAAAGCCCAGACATCATGCGACGCCACGCAATATCCGCTCGTGTTTGTGCCTCGAGGGTCGATGGATTAATACCTGCGGCCGCAAACTGAGTATACAAATCGTCAATCGTGATGCCGGTGCGTTGGGCCAAGTCCGAAATAGAGTTATTCACATCGGAATCGCTCACCTCAACACTAAATTCTTCGACAGCTTGCATTTGCAAAATTTCATCAACAAGCTGTTCACGGGCTGTATTGGCCAGCTGTTGTTGAGTTTCTGGCGTGATTTCAGCACCAACGGTCATCGCTAACATTCGTACACGCTGCCGAATATCATGAAAAGAGATCGGCTCATCATTGACGAGTGTCGCCACACCTTCGAGCTGTAGATCGCCTTCAGGAAGGGGCGAGTCTTGTGCTGCTGCAATTGTGCAAAACATGGTCATGGCACAAGCGGCTAAAAATGTTCGTTTCATTACCGATACTCCCGTTCTGCCTAAGCAGTGATATAATCGCTAAAATATCGCGACATTTGTTTGATGCAAACACATATCTCATCGAAATTGCGAATATTACGTAAAATTATGCTTGTTTTAAGAGCTACCGAATTCGCCCAAAGTCAGCAGCGAAAACCGGAAAAGCACGGTATCTGTCTGTCCAATTGTCCGGTCAATAGACTCGTTGCGCTGATATATAATCTCGAAACGTGAACAGTCATCCGTGTAGGCGATGCCCACCGAGCGGTTCAAGTCTCTTTCGTCGGTAAAGTCGCGCAACTGTCGATAGCTAAGTGAAAAATTCTTGTGCAGCCGGAAGCGCGCGCTGATATCAATACCTTCATCAGGTACCGTTATGTCAGGCCGAATGTCTTCATCGATACGGAAATAGCGTGCGGAGGCCGAAAGCCGCCAAAAACGGGTGCTTGCTTTGGCATCTATCCGATTGAGCGTAAAGTCGTCGCCGTCGAGCCGCACGCGGGTTTCAAGTCTCAAACGGCGACCAAAATCAGTTGATACTGATCCCACCCAGTCCGAAGATTTGCCATCAAGGTTTGTCGCAACGTTAAAGGCCTCATCCACCTCAGAGCGCCAGCGCCGCCCTGCAATCGCATCAATCGACCATCCATTCTTGAAACGTGCTGATGTTGTGACCCCGACCGACAGTTTCCCGTCACCTTCGTAAAGGTCGAAATTGCTAAACCCGTTTGATTCGAACAGGCGCGTTTCGTCGAATTCAAATAATTCGCTGTCTTCGATTGGTATCGCGGGATCATTGGTGTCTGACAGCCCCCATGCGCCGAGTATCGTGGGTTCAATCAGAATATCGGCGTATTTGCCTTGCTTAAGAAGCGGCCAAGATAGTTTTGCCCCCACAGAACCAACCGCGCGTGAGACACTGCCTTGCCCCGATGCTTGAGCATCGAGATCATAGAAATCGCCGCGAACTTCAGCGAAAGGTTCTGCAACGAAACCGCCGGGCAGAACCCGTGTTAAACTCCAGTCGGCGCCGATCGAAACACGGCGGCTGTCGGGGTTTATGTCAGGCGTAATGCCGTCGGCTCGATCCCGCGATAGAACTGCGGCCGATGCAGTGATGCTAGATCTACCATATTTGCCCAAGTCGAATAATCTATCCGCATAGACGAGGGGGGTGGCGATTGGTGGTTCGGCTGTGTTTGGATTTGATGCTTGAAGGTCTTGAAAGAATAATAGCGACGCGTCTGCATAGAAATTGTCGGTCTGGCCCACGGCGTAAAGTTGCGAAAGTAACGTTCGGGGTTGGCCATCGAAAAGTCCACGAGAGACTTCTGATCCCTCAATGGAATAGCGCCGTGTAAACAGATCATCGCTGGCCCGTTCCGCACCAAAACCCCATTCCCACGTATCGTTTATTTCAAACTCGCCGTCAGCAAAAATGTGCCCACGGACTTCTTCCTCGCCAAATCGGTTCCCATTCCCATCGAAATCGCTCTCATATGTGATGCTACCCGTGGCATTGAGATAACCAGACCAGAATTGTTTCCGGTATTCGGCTTCGAGCAAAGGACGGACGCGCGAATAGAATCTTGGCGTAATCGTAATGTCCGAAGAGTTCGACAGTACCTTGTAATATGGCTGCTCATATGTTGCGCCAAGACGGGATGAAACGCCTATATTTGGAACCAAAAACCCCGACCTGCGACCGGCGCTCGGATCGGGATGGAAGAAATAGGGAAGATAGAAAACCGGGAGTCCAGCAATTTCGAGCACAGCATCACGATAGGAAATAATATCGTTGTTTTCGTTGAGAATTGCGCGGCGAGCTCTAAGTGCCCAAGTCGGCCGTTTGCCTTCAGCTTCGCACACTTCACAGGCGGTATAGACGGCTTGATCTAACGCATTAATGCCATTTGGCTGCCTGACAGCGGAATTCGCCGTTGCGACGCCGCCAGCGGGCAAACGCGTTGAGAACCCTACTGCAAAGCCGTCATCTAGCCGCTCATTAACTTCGACTTCATCTGCGAACTGCTGCGTGCCTTCATCATCGAGGATCACGACATTCCCGCTTGCACGAACTTTGCCGGTTCGGCGGTCATAAACGAGCCTATCAGCGCGCAAAACGCGTCCGCCATAGGTCGCTTCGACCGATCCGGTAGCGACGATGATATTACTATCTTCTTCTTCGGAGATGTCATCCGCTTCGAGGATAACTTTCTCTTGTTCTTGAGCGATTGCTATTGGGGCGGCGAGGGCAAACATGCACGCACTGAAAATGGAAGTCCATTTTCTCATACTCTACTCCTTCCCCTCGTCATCGGGCACACGAAAATCGCTCCGATTTATTGGCTATGCTTAATGAACATTGCACCAGTCGTCTACCAGTTAAGGCCAGTAATCGTGCGATTTCGAGGTAAATCAACAGCAATGCGCTTAATCACCCGAAACGGCTAATACGGCCAGTCCGCCGGCAAGTGTGACTGCATCGCCTGCCAATTCCAGTTCCATCAAAATTGCGGCGCAGCGCGCTGCACCGATATCCGCCGCACGCGCAATCTCGTCGAGGCTGGTAGGGCTGTACGACAAGGCCTCCAACACCCGTGATATCTGATCAATTGGAGGCCGTCCCTCGGGTTCCAGTTCAAACTCGGGAGCGGGCGGCATATCCATCCGTCTTTGGCCGAGCCCGGTGATAATCTCGAGTACATCGTCCGCTGAACGGACCAAGGATGCTCCTTGTTGGATCAGTCGGTTCGTTCCGGCAGCACGCGGGTCGAGTGGTGAACCCGGCACGGCCATAACTTCGCGGCCCTGTTCATTTGCGGTCCGCGCCGATATCAGCGAGCCCGAACGGTCGGCCGCCTCGACAACAATTGTTCCCAGCGCGAGCCCTGTGATCAAACGGTTACGTCTAGGAAAATCGCGTGCCGTGGCTTTGTGTCCGAGCGGACTTTCCGAAACGATACAACCATCCGCCGCCACAGCCGCATAGAGGCGGTCATGTTGGGGCGGATAGATATGGTCGACCCCGCCGCCGAGAACTGCAATCGTCCCTGTTTCCAGTGCCGCAGCGTGCGCTTCACCATCAACCCCGCGTGCAAGGCCCGAGACGACGCAATACCCCGCCTTACCAAGATCAGCGGCCATGTCGCGCGCAATCTTACGACCCGCCGCCGAGGCATTGCGCGCGCCAACAATTGCAATGGCCGGTAGATCAAAAAGCTCGGTTCGGCCCAGCACCGATAGAACTGGAGGCGGCGGGTTCACCTCGCGAAGCAGGGCTGGATACGCCGCCTCACATGAGCACAGCAGAGTCGCTCCATATCTTTGGGTGGCCGCAATCTCGTCTTCGGCACTTGATCGTGAGGGCGCAACTAGTGGCCGTTTTCGCCCAGCACGCTTTGCCAGTTCGGGTAAGGCCTCCAGCGCATTGCTCGCAGTGCCATACCGCGCAATCAACTGTGCAAATGTAACAGGTCCAACTTGCGGCGTGCGCGATAGTCTCAACCAATCGGCGCGTTCGCGGTCGGAGAGGCTCCTATTTTTCATTTTCTGATCCGGACTTCTTGCCAAATTTTGGCTCAGTTCCGTTGATGAGGCGTTGGATATTCGCACGGTGACGCCAGAAGACGAGCGCCGAAAGTCCAGTGAGAACATAGATCGCAAAACATGTTTCGCCGATGAAAAATGCGCCGACCGGAACTGCGACGGCCGCGCACAATGCGGAGAAAGACGAAATCCGCGTCAGTGCGAACAGCCCCAGCCATACAAGAGCGCCAACGAAAAACCCCGGCCAAGACGCAAATGCGAGCAGTCCCGTATAGGTCGCAACGCCTTTGCCGCCCTTGAACTTCAGCCAGACGGGATAACAATGCCCCACAAATGCAGCTGCTCCCGCGATAAGCCCTACATTCCGGTCAAAGATCATCGAAAAAACGAGTACGGCAATGCCTGCTTTGAAACTGTCGAGCAGAACCGTCGCGAGAGCCAGGTCTTTACGGCCCGTTCGCAATACATTGGTCGCCCCGATGCTGCCAGACCCGATTTTACGAACATCGCCAAGCCCTGCCGCGCGGGTAAGAACCAGTCCAAATGGTACCGATCCAAGCAAATACCCACCGATACAGGCCAAAATATAGGGAATATATTCGGCCATTCACGTTCCATCCAATAGGTTTCAAGGCGATCACCTTAAGCGTGATCGAACCTATGAGGCAAGCCCCGCCGCATGGTGGCGCATATGATCTTCAGCAAAGCTCGCAACAAAGTAATACGAGTGATCATATCCCGGTTGCAGTCGGCTGGTGAGCGCTTGCCCATGTGCCTTACACGCCGTTTCAAATATCTCTGGCCGCAAGTGCTCCTTGAGGAACTGATCCGCATCTCCGGTATCGATCAGAATATGCGAACGTGTCTGACGCTCTTTAACAATTTCGGTCGCGTCATAGAGCTCCCAGAGCGGATTAACTGCGCCGAGATACGCTGTGAACGCTTTTTGTCCCCATGGCACCTGAGCAGGTGAAGTGATCGGTGAAAAAGCAGTGCACGTCTTATACTTTTCCGGATGCTTTAAATGCAGAGTGATGGCACCATGCCCGCCCATGGAATGCCCCGTGATGCCGTGGCGCTCCGGGTTCAGTGGGAATTCCGAATGTACCAGCGCCCAAAGCTCTTCGGTGATATACTCATCCATCTTGTAATGCTCGGCCCAAGGGGCTTTTCGTGCGGTCAGATAGAAGCCAGCACCTTGACCGAGATCATACGCTTCATCATCGGCGACACCATCACCGCGCGGGCTAGTATCGGGGGCAATAACGGCCATACCGAGCTCCGAGGCCCAGCGCTGAAGCCCGGCCTTGGCCATGACGTTTTCCCATGTGCAGGTCAGCCCAGACAAATACGTCACAGCTGGAACGGGGCCAGTATTGGCTTGCGGCGGCAAATACACCGCGAACCGCATATTTGTCCCCGTCACTGCCGAGGCATGATCGTAAACTGAAAGCGTCCCGCCAAAGCTCGCTTGCTGGGAAACGAGTGTAAGTGTCATCGTTTATCCTCTGGGGTAAAAACTGTAATTGCGTCGCGTACATTAAGCTCCGCATCAAGTCCTCCGACGATATAGAACCGTCCTTCATATTCCAGCAATCCGCGATGATCCATGCTTGGCTCGTCAAGCGTGCCGAGCGTCACCCATTCATCTTTGCGTAAGTCGTAAGCGAACACCTGATCAGACGGCACCGCATTCACCCCGTCATAGCCGACGCCGGTAATATTGTACGGATTGTCCCCGCCGCCCGCGAATACGATCTGCCGCCGCGTTTCGCTTCCCGTGGCTGCCATCCGGTAGAGCGGTCCATATGGATGGGCGGGTAGCCGCGTCCACTCGATCTGCAAGTGATGATCGCGCGAGATGCGTCCATGCCAGACCTCGCCAACTTCGCCATATTGCCTTCGCCCGTTCTCGGTCCCAAGCACCGCGACGCCGTCAGCGATAACAATCTCGCCATTCGCCGCCCCGCCAGCATGCCCAAACACAGGTGATCCCGGATAATTCGTCGCCCGTGCCCATGTATTGTCTTCGGTGTCATAGACCTGCACCAGCGATACATTGTCGGTATCGTGCCATCCGGATACGAGATAGATATACCGGTCAATATGCGTAAACAGCACCGCATCATCCACAGGCACCGGCATTTCGGCGAGCTCCCTGAAGCGGTCATGCTCGGGATCAAACAAGAACACCTCCGGCGTTGAGACTTCAGCCCCGTCTTCGGCTACCGTATACCCGCCGAACAGATAGATCCGGTTGCCCAGTGTCACAGCCGAACTTGCGAGTCGTCCTTTGCGAACCGGTACATCTTTGATCCGGACACAGGGCGGCGAGGCGATGCGGCAGGCAAAGACCTGCTTGGACACATCCTCATGTGTCTTGCCCGTGCCTAAGCCATTGAACGAGTACAAAACCGCCTGTCCGCGGGCGTCTGCGAGCGCCACAGCATTGTTGGACTGTGCAACCGGCAACACCCCCGGCGGTGGGGCAGGCGGCAGAGGCGCACTCGCACACCCGACCAATGCTGCCGCCATACCGATCAGAGCCAATCTAGCGATCAGACGTTTCATTTCAAACCTAGCCATTGTGCAAAGCACAAAGCTTGTTGCCGTCCGGATCACGCAAATAGGCGAGGTATAGTCGCTGACCGCCACCTTCGCGCCAGCCGGGCGGGTCTTCAATCGGTTTGCCGCCCGCAGCAGCACCAGCAGCGTGCCATGCATCAGCTTGCTCTGGCGAACTGGTCGCAAAACCAATGGTCATGCCATTGCCGCCCGTCGCTGGCTTTCCGTCAATTGGCGGCGTGATCAGATAGGCTGCCCCGCCATGCACATAGACCAAGCGTCCTTTCGGATCGACAAAGCCTTCCTTCGCGCCAAGCGCACCAAACACAGCGTCGTAAAACACTTTCGATTTTTCAATGTCGTTCGTCCCGACCATCATATGTGAGAACATTTTAGGGTTTCCTTATTTAGAATGGTATTTCGTCGCCAATACGGTTTGCATTGTCGTCAGAGGTAAAAAAAGCAGCCGTGAGTTCGTCAGCTTTTAGCAGATCAACGACGCAAGCGGCAATTTCTTCAGCATTTCGATTCCTTCTGGGCAATGCTTGTTGCGCAGATAGAAAACCAGTCGGATCTTCTCCCATCTTGAACGCTATACGTTTAACACCCCGTGCAACAGCAAAACCGACTTCTTGTTGTGTCCAGAAGCTTTTTGAAAAACCGTCTGTATGAATTGAAAGGAAAGCATCCATAGTTGATAGAGCCTTGAGTATCTCTTCACGCCATATTTTTGTTGGCTCAATATCTTCATGAGCTACAAAAGCTGATACTCCTAGGGGCACAAGGCAATCTCGTAGCCTCGTAGCTTTGTCTTTGTCTATTGAGATATGACTAATGAAGAGCTTTAGATTATCGGTTTCAAGCCAATTTGCGGGCAGTGTTTGTGAAAGCAAATCAGATTGCGCCTGAATATCGAGATCTTGCGCTATCTGCAGAATGAGCTCTAATTTCTGTCCCGATAACTGGGTTTTTGAGTAAACCCATTTGCTGTTAGTCCCATTGTAGTCGCCAATTGATATTCCGAACTCGGTCAAATATCCATTGATCTCTTCATAAGAGTATCGCGATTGGAGCTCTCGACCAATCTTGTCGATCAAATCGAGTTTGGCTGAAACTTTCACCCTAAAACTCCACCACGCTCCGAATGCTCTCGCCCGCATGCATCAAGTCAAACCCCTTATTGATATCCTCTAGCACCAATTTGTGCGTGATCAGACTATCAATATCAATCCGGCCCTCCATATACATATCGACGATGCCGGGCACATCCGTCCGCCCGCGTGCGCCGCCGAAAGCCGAGCCGCGCCAGACCCGTCCCGTCACAAGCTGGAAAGGCCGCGTGCTAATCTCCGCGCCAGCAGGGGCCACGCCGATAATCACGCTTTCGCCCCAACCTTTATGCACGCATTCGAGCGCTGCACGCATCACATCCGTATTGCCGATACACTCAAACGAATAATCCGCCCCGCCGCCAGTCAGCTCGACCAGATGCCCGACAAGGCCATCATGCCCGTCATGATCCTTCGGGTTCACAAAATGCGTCATGCCGAATTGGCGCGCCATGGTTTCGCGGGCAGGGTTCAAATCCACCCCGACAATCTGCTTCGCACCAATCAGCTTCAGCCCCTGAACAACATTCAGCCCAATCCCGCCAAGCCCGAACACAACCGCCGTTGAGTTCGGCTCAACCTTGGCCGTATACATCACCGCACCAATGCCCGTCGTCACGCCGCAGCCGATATAGCAAACCTTGTCGAACGGCGCGTCTTTCCTGATCTTCGCCAGCGAGATTTCCGGCAAGACGGTGAAATTCGAAAACGTCGAACAGCCCATATAATGTAGTATCTGCTGGCCCTTATAAGAGAACCGGCTTGTCCCGTTCGGCATCACGCCTTTGCCTTGGGTCGCGCGCACGCGCTGGCAGAGATTGGTTTTCGGGTTCAGGCAATACTCGCAAGTCCGGCACTCGGCGGTATAGAGCGGGATTACATGGTCGCCCACTTCAAGATCGGTGACGCCCGCGCCAACCTCGCGCACAATACCAGCGCCTTCATGGCCAAGCACAGCCGGAAACGCGCCTTCAGGATCAGCGCCTGAGCGGGTAAATTCGTCGGTGTGGCAAATCCCAGTTGCCATGATCTCGACGAGCACTTCTCCGGCTTGCGGGCCTTCAAGATCCAGTTCGACAATTTCGAGGGGTTTTCCGGCTTCAAAAGCGACAGCGGCGCGTGTTTTCATGGGGTGCGTCCTTTTATCAGATTAGTGACACTAAGCCGCCCGATCCAACAAGCCAAGTCGATTCCATTTTTGTGGTATAGGGCGGGTTTTACGACGGAAAATAGAACGCGGCGAGGGCATCAGAGAGCCGCTTTCCTTCGCGGGCGTACTCCGCTTCAATCCGCGCTGATTCGGCTGTGCATCGGCTGCTACGCCGTTCACCTTGCTGGTATCCGCGATTGAACGCATCGACCATACTGCTCCGCAAATTGCCGCGTTCCGATGCTTCAAGCCCCAGTATTTGCTGCATATAACTCCGCCAATATTGGTCATCGACCCCATTACACGCCACCCGCACTGCATGGGCAGACCCGATAACCGCTGACAATCGCGTTAGGTTACGAAAATAGGCTTGGTCGCGCGAGGGCAAGTCTTGCTCAACCCCATTTGATTGGGCATGGCTAAACAGAGGCGGCGCTAAAAACCCAAATCCGCCCAGCAGCAAAACCGCGGAGGCCACACATTGCTTGATCTGCTTATCCATGAACGATCCTTTGCCCGATTGGCCGACGAACTCAAGACCCGTCAAGCGGCTGTTCGCCCGATCATGATGACCGATGATGGCCGTTTTGTGGATGCCGGCGGCAATGCAATTGACGGCCCACCTGACGCCGACATTGGATATGGCACACAGGACGCATATTTCAGTCCGGCAGTTATGAAATACATGGAAGCCATTCTATCAGCGAAAAAACTACAGTGGTTTCAGTCTGCTGCGGCCGGGATCGAGCATCCGATATTGCGAGCTATCCGCGACCATGCCGAGCTTTACACCAGCGCACACGAGCAATCGCCAGCCATCGCCGAATGGGTTCTTTGGGCTGGGCTCGATTGGTGCCAAGGCGGGGCGGCGCGCCGGAAAGCCCAATCGGAAAAGATCTGGCATCGCGCTCAATTCCGCGAATTATCCGACACCAAATGGGTGATTGTCGGTTTTGGCAGTATCGGTCGGGCATGTGCCCAACGCTTGCGTTTTTTTGGTGCGCACATAACCGGCGTCCGGCGCACACCGGGAGATGATCAAGACGCCGATCGTATGATCACGCCCTCTCAACTCTTGTCCGCCTTACCCGAGGCAGACTGCGTTCTCCTCTGTTGCCCGCTAACGAGCGAAACCGAAAACATGGCGAATGCCGAGTTCTTTTCGCAGATGAAGTCAGAGAGTTTGTTCCTGAACGTTGGTCGAGGCGGGCTTGTCGATGAGGCTGCATTGATTGAAGCATTGGCGCAAAACAGACCCGATCGCGCTGCGCTCGATGTAACGGCAGTTGAGCCGCTTCCCCCTGAAAGTGGGCTTTGGGACCATCCGAAGGTTACGCTAACGGCGCATATATCAGCGCTAACTGATCGTTCGGCACGCCGTTCGGATCTCGTGTTTCTTGAAAACTTGGATCACTTTTTAGTCCAAAAGCCCATGCGCAATCTGGTCGCGAAGGATCAGGAGTCATAGAAAAATAGTTACCAAAAACACTGGGTTAGCTCACAACTTAGTCTTTGCATTCGGGTTTGTTTGGGAATATGCCATTACTTCATATGGCCTGTTTGTCATGGATATGCCCCATTTTCGGCATGTTTGAGCGGTTGGTTGGCGATGCAAACGAGTTTCGATTCTACCTGAGGGGAAATCTAAATGCTGAAAACGTCTTACTTCGCAGTGACTGCGATGATGTTTTTGTCAGGTGCAGCGACTGCCCAAGAGTCAGATCAATCGACACAAGAACGGGTCGCTGAAACGTCGGATCAAATTCTGATCGATGACCCCGAGCCCGTCGCGACGGAGTATTTCCTCGCCGAAGGTGCAGCAAATGCTGACATCGTCACAGACGAAGAACTGGAAATGGAGGCGGATGCTCTGGCCGCGCTAACTGATGATTTAGAAGGCGATATGGCCGCAATGTCCGAAATGATCGAGGAGTAACTCTACTTGGTTACAATAATAGCCTAAGGTTTTATAGACCCTGGGCTATATTACGATATGTACATAAAGATTGTATTTTATCGGTGAATATGTCTCTCTTTGGCCGTCGATCAGACGCTTGGAGTTTGACGCAAAAGAATGACGGCGGTTTTGCTGCTCATAAATAGTACTAAAACTCTGATGAGGGGAATTTGGAATGAAAAAGATTTTGATCACAGGCGTAGCTGCACTTGCACTCGTAGCATGCGGCGCCGCTAAAGACGCAGCCGATGGCGCAGCTAATGTTGCTTCAGACGCTGCAGCTGCTGCAGGTGATGCTGCTTCAGCCGCTGGTGATGCCGTAGCTGATACCGCGTCTGCCGCCGGCGGGGCTATCGCGGACGCTGCATCGGGCGCTGTAGAAGGCGCTGGCAATCTTGCTGATGGTGCTGCTTCCGTTGCTGGTGATGCTGCTTCAGCCGTTGGCGACGCAGCCAGTTCAACTGGTAGCGCAATCGTTGACACAGCATCTAGCGCTGTAAGTGGGGCCGCTGGTCTTGCGGGTGACGCTGTCGATGCTACAGGCAATGCAGCTAGTGCTGTAGGGGAAGTTGGCGGCAATCTTGTCGATGCGGCTACAGACGCTGTTTCGGACGCAGCTGGTAATGTTGTTGATACCGCGACGGACGTTGTCACAGATGGAGCAGCCGATCTCGCAGAAGGTGCGACTGAAGTGGTCGTTGACGCCGCTGAAGAACTACCTGGTCAAGGCAGCTAGCACACCTGTTCACTTGAACACATAAATTGGATACGGCCGTGCCCTTAAAAGGCGCGGCCGTTTTCTATTGGCTCCAACATCCAGCGACGTTTCGCACTGCCTCTGCAGACCTAGAAGATGGCATAGCCACCATCAACGACAAACGTATCACCCGAATGATAAGCGGATGCCGAGGATGCGAGGTAAACCGCGACACCGCCAAAGTCGGCTGGTTCGCCCCATCGCCGCGCGGGCACCCGTGAAATCACTTTAGACGCAAATACATCCGAATCTTGCGCGGCTTCGGTCATGTCGGTGGCAATCCAGCCCGGTAAAATTGCATTCGCACGTATACCGTAGCGGGCATATTCGACCGCTATGCCTTTGAGCATTGAAATCAGTCCGCCTTTTGTCGCTGCATAGGCTTGATTGCGGCCCGCGCCTTCAATGGCTGCGAGCGACGCGATCCCCACCAATGACCCTCCGGGGTCGCCGGCTTTTGCCCTTTTAATGATCGACTTTGACGCCTCTCGTAAGGTCCAGAAAGCGCCTTCCATATTGACCGACATATTCTTGCGCCATGTCTCCGTGGTCATGTCAGCAAAGGATTTCGCGCCCAGCCCAATACCCGCATTGGCAAAACAACTATCTATTCGTCCGAAATGGGATTCGGTTTCAGCCATCGCAGCGATAACCGCATCTTCTTCAGAGACGTCAACCGCCCAACCCTTGGCCGAGCCGCTGCCCAGCGTATTCAAATGTGCAACGGCAGCCGTATTAGTCTCTGCATTCCGGCCCCATACCGCAAGATTGGCATTCGAAGCCGCGCATGCTTCTGCCATACCAAGACCAATGCCTCGATTGCCGCCGGTAATGACAACAGTTTTTCCTGTAAGATCGAACGGTAGATAGGGCATACATATTTCCTTTGTAGGCATGAGAATGCCTGAACGATGAAGAGTTCCCCTTACGGGCGTCAAGCCTTGCCTTTCTCATTGGTTACGCAATATCCCGCAAAGTTGATGCATTCAGGCAATGCTAATCTTACCTATTTCAAGTAAGGCCCTTTGTGATGGCAAAAAAGACAAACTCACAGACCGCAAGACCAATTAGCTTAGCGTTGCAGGGCGGCGGCTCACACGGTGCTCTCAGTTGGGGTGTACTAGATCGGCTCGCCGCATCGAAAAAGGTTCAGGTGAAAGCCATTACGGCTACATCAGCGGGCGCAATGAACGCTGTGGCGTTCGCTGCGGGCATGGCAAAAGGCGGACCAAAGGGCGCGCAAGCGGGGCTTGAGGCCTTTTGGACCGAAGTGTCCAAGCGCAGCGCACCATATTCAAAGCTCAAAACCCCGGAGATGTTCCGCCCCTTGATGCCTTGGTCACCTTTCAACTTGCTGTCAGCTATGACCGCGATTGCCAGCCCCTATGATTTGAACCCGTTTGATTTGAACCCATTGCGCGACGCGGTTGAAGCGTCGATCGATTTCGATGCCGTCCGCGCCAGCAATATTGCGCTCCATCTTGCCGCCACGAATGTCGAGACTGGGCGAGCCCGAATATTTACCGGCGACGAGATCAACGTTGATTCGGTGTTGGCGTCTGCATGCCTGCCGCAAACTTTCAAAGCTGTTGAAATCGACGGGGTGCCCTATTGGGATGGCGGATATATGGGAAACCCATCTTTGTTTCCGCTGATCTACTCCGATGCTCCGAAAGACATTTTGCTGGTTATGCTCAATCCGCTCTCACGTGCGGGCGTCCCGAAAACGGCAAGTGCAATTCAGGAGCGGCTGAACGAAATCAATTTCAACTCGTCTCTATTGGGGGAGCTGCGGGCAATCGGCTTTGTTCAAAAACTGTTCGATGACAATATGCTCTCTGAAAGTGCGAGGGGTGAATATCGCCGCCTATACCTCCATATAATTCGCGGCGGCGCAGCCATGTGTGATCTAAAGCTAGAAACCAAGTATGATACGGATATGGCATTTCTGCAGAACTTACGGCAGAGGGGCGCAGATTTGGCCGATGACTGGCTCGCGAGCTGCGTTAAGCATGTTGGCAAAAAATCCGGTGTTGATATCCAAGCAGAGTTTTTGACACCAGGCGAATTATAGTCTTTAGATTTAACAGCTTAGGGCTTGCCTTATTTCGGCCATTATGGCCTAAGTGAAACTTAACAATTTTAGGCGAAATTGTAAGAATGGCTCAAATCAAAGATAGTCTGAAAAGCGTTGCCCTGTTTATGGGGCTATTGCTTTTGTTGGGATGGCCATTCCTGTGCCTCGCATTGACGATGTATCACACGTAACTCAAACCTGTTTCATGAAGGTAAGCTTCGCGGCGCCACTGATCCTTTGGTTGAGTATTTCCCAGCCCTGAAAATCCAATTCTTCGTCTGCACCCGTTTCGACAACAGCAACAGCACTTGCGTTTAGCCAGCCACCAATTTTCAACTCTTGGAGTGCCGGAAGCACGAGGTCTTTGTTATAAGGCGGATCAATGAACACCAAATCAAAAGCATCCCCCAGATTGGCGGGCCGAGGCCCAAGCGCCGTGGCCGAACGACGGTGAATGCGGCTCACGCCGAATAGGGCAAGTGTCTCGATGTTCGAGCGTATCGCGCCTCGCGCTGAATTGTCGGTATCTACGAACAGGCTGAAGGCTGCGCCGCGCGACAAGGCCTCTAGCCCGAGAGAACCTGATCCCGCGAATAGATCAATGATGCGGGCATCTTCAAGTGGAGGTGCCCAATCGGCATGAGCCAATACGTTGAATAGAGTTTCACGTGCCCGATCAGACGTGGGACGGGTTGCGCGTCCCTTGGGCGTTGTTAAAGGGCGACCCTTGAATTTTCCGGCTACGATGCGCATGACTGTTGGTAATAGGAGCTGGTACAATCGTGACAAGTGCGAAAGTCCCATTCGATACATTATTTGCCAGCGTAAGCTTCGATTGCGTTGCCCAATAGGCGAGTTAAGCGCAATGATTAATCCCATGCAACGAGCCTTTGAATTGGCTGAAGCCGCCGCCGAGCGCGGCGAGGTCCCCGTGGGGGCTGTGATCATTGATCCCTCTACTGGCGAGATTGTGGCAGAGGGCGCGAACGGTCCAATTGGGGCACATGACCCAACAGCACACGCAGAGATCGTCGCGCTACGCCAAGCAGCGAGCACCCTGAAGAATTATCGGCTGCCAGAATTACACCTCTATACCACGCTAGAGCCGTGCGCGATGTGTGCAGGGGCGATCAGCTTTGCGCGCATTGAGAAAGTAATTTTTGCAGCAGACGATCCAAAGGGCGGCGCGGTTGTGAATGGCCCACGTTTCTTCGAGCAACCGACATGCCACTGGCGACCTGAAGTCGCGCAGGATCTACAATATGCCGATGAGGCGGCTCGGCTCCTGAAAGACTTCTTCAAGGCCAGGCGTTAAGCGGGCCTACAGCCAGCCCATGGCGCGGGCGAAATAAACGACGCCGATAATCGTCACCAGCCATTTCACCCAGACCTGAAAATTGGCATCCGTCATGCGCTCCAGAATTTGCTTGCCGACCCATGTGCCACTCATCGCCGTCGGGGCAGCGATGAGCAGGAGCCAGATGGGTGGAAAGACTGGCGCCTCGGTGACGCCCGTAGCAGCGAGGATGGGGCCGGTCCAAAAGAATATCTTGATGACGTGAGAGACGCCTTGGGTCGCTGATTTGGTTGCAACAATTTGCTGGCGGGTCATGTTGGTGTTGACGAAGAAAATATCAAGTACTGGGCCAGCGACGCCGGCGAGCGTGTTCATACCTTGCACGATGATCCCTGCAAATTCGGCTTGGCCGCGTTTCCGGATATCAAGATGGAACCAACGCTTGGGGACCCAGACGACGAGCGGGATGATCGAGAGAATGAGGTAGATCGCGGTTCGGTCGGGGCGCCAGACAATGGCGAACAGGACGCCAATGCCGAGCGCCGCACCGATCATATAGCGCCAGAACACCGGCCAGATGATGTCGTCCTTCAGGAGATAGGCGCGCCAGCCATTGGCGACCATCATAATTGCGCCATGGGTGATCATGGCGGTAGGCACAGCAACGAGGGCAATCAGGACACCCATCAGGATCAAACCGCCGGCCATGCCGAAAATGCCGGAAATGAACGAGGTGATGAACGTGGCAGTGAGAATGATCAAGGCAATCGCAATAGGCATGGTGTAGGCATAACGCGAGTCGAATTCGTATCCCAAATCGCTGGCTCCGTGTCGAAGGAAGCTTTAAGGAATAAGCATGACGAAAATGCGCAACGGACCGTGGATGGTCCATGACACAGAGATGAGCTTTGAAAACCCTTGGCTCAAAGTCGAGTCGAGCAATATCACTCATCCCGACGGCTCGGCGGGCACTTACGGGGTTGTACGGTTCGCTAACATCGCGTGCGGAGTCCTGCCTATCGATGATGAGGGGCATACGTGGCTCGTCGGCCAGCACAGATTTCCGTTCGATTCCTACAGCTGGGAACTGCCAGAAGGCGGCGGTCCAATCGGGATAGACCCGCAAGTTTCCACAGCGCGCGAATTACAAGAAGAAACGGGACTGGTTGCCTCTGAATATATGCCGCTAGGACGCTGGCATTTGTCGAACTCGGTTAGCGACGAAGTGGCATTTGGCTATCTCGCATGGGGTTTAACTTTGGGAGAGGCCGCACCAGAACCTAGCGAAGCCCTGGACATCCGCCGCGTGCCAGTATTCGAACTGATCGAGCGGGTGCGCTCTGGCGCGATTACCGATGCCTTTACCCACCTCATGGTGATGAGCGCGCTGGATATGGCGCGGCGCGGCGAGGTGCCAGAACATATTGCGGGCTTCTTGCGCGACGGTTGAGGCGGCTGCGCCACATACGTAAAACGCCCCGCTTATAAAACGGGGCGTCTCTGGTTGGTTCGTTGAGATGTCTGCTTACATTCGGCCAACGGCGTCTTCAGCAGGATCTTTTACATCCGGTCCATACTTACGCGTCTCGGCGCGACCTACGACCATGTGGTGGACTTCATCCGGTCCATCGGCAAGACGAAGCGTACGCTGTCCGTGATACATCTGCGGCAGGTCAGTCCACTGGGATACACCCGTTGCACCATGCATCTGGATGGCTTGATCAATGATCTCGCAGACCCGCTCAGGCACCATGGCTTTGATCATGGAGACCCAAACGCGTGCTTCCTTGTTGCCGAGCATATCCATGGCCTTGGCTGCCTTGAGCACCATGAGGCGCATTGCTTCAATATCGATACGTGCGCGAGAGATCACTTCGATGTTCTTACCCAGTTTTACCAACGGCTGACCAAATGCCGTCCGAGACAGACCACGCCGGCACATCAGGTCGAGCGCTTTTTCCGCAGCGCCAATCGAGCGCATGCAATGGTGGATACGGCCAGGCCCAAGGCGTAGCTGAGAAATTTCGAACCCGCGGCCCTCGCCAAGGAGCATATTGGACTCCGGCACACGCACATTATCAAACTTGATATGCATATGGCCGTGCGGCGCATCATCATTTCCAAACACATGCATGGGCCCGAGGATCTTTACGCCGGGCGTATCGATTGGCACGAGGATTTGAGATTGCTGTTTACTTGGCGCAGCATCTGGCGATGTCTTGACCATGGTAATCATGATCTTGCAACGCGGGTCCCCAGCACCGGAAATATAGTACTTTTCGCCATTGATGACCCATTCACCGTTTTCAAGCACGGCAGACGTAGAGACATTCTTGGCGTCCGATGAAGCATTCCAAGGCTCTGTCATGGCAAAAGCGGACCTGATTTTCCCCTCAAGCAACGGCTTTAGCCATGTCTCTTTTTGCTCCGGCGTCCCGACACGTTCAAGCACTTCCATGTTGCCGGTGTCAGGTGCTGAACAGTTCATGGACTCCGATGCCAGCGGCACCTTACCCAATTCGGCGGCAATGAAGGCATAATCCAGATTTGAGAGACCTTCTCCCGTTTCGGCATCTGGCAGGAAGAAGTTCCACAGGCCTTGCTTTCTGGCTTCATCTTTTACCACTTCGAGCATTTCCAACTGACCGGGGACAAAGGAAAAACGATCTTCACGGCCTTCACCAAGTTTGTGAAACTCGATGGACATCGGTTCGACATGCTCATGTATGAACTTCTTTACACGTTCATAAAGTGGCCGCGCGCTGTCAGACATTCGCAGGTCATTCATGTCGTCAAATGCTATATCTTCGCTACTCATGTGATCTCCAATCTATCGCTGAGTACAGTGTTAATCAGCGCGCTAATTATGGCAAGCATGACGTAGGGGAGATGACGCCTCGCGCTCTGCATGACCTGTTGACTAAAAACCCGCGGTCCGAGCCGCCTCCTGAGATGAAATGTCACCACTAGGTGTTTGGGGCTGGTGCCAGTTACCGTCTGTGTGCATAAGTCCATGAATTATTGCGAGGTAGAATATCGATGGCTCAAGCAAAGATTGTTCGGCTCCACAAAATCGTGGGTCTGGTGTTTGGTATTCAACTCGTATTCTGGACCCTTAGCGGCCTGTTCTTCACATTGTTTCCCATTGAACAGGTGCGCGGAGAAAATTTGCGGATTGAAATCGATCATGGTGAGCTTGATATGGCCGCGGCCAACATTTCAACGTTGCACAAGTATTCAGATTTAGACGCTCGCCCTGATGCCGCCGAGCTAAAGATGTTCCTTGGCACGCCCGTATGGAAGCTGTCAGGAGAGGAGGGAACACACCTCATCGATGCCCAGACCGGTGAAACCCTCTCGCCAATATCGAAACAATCCGCCCTCGAAATAGCCACGCTTGGCATGAGCGGGAAAGCCGGCACTCCGGGTGAGCCTTGGCTGATTGAAGGGAATGCTCCGCGAGAATATACGGGGCCGTTACCAGTCTGGGCGGTTGATTTCGAACCAGGTACAGTTCGGGCATATATTGACGGGCAAACTGGCGAGCTAAGGACGGTTCGCACGCGGCTCTGGCGCACCTTTGATGCCCTCTGGCGGTTTCATATTATGGATGTTACAGGCGCCAACAGGATTGATAGCTGGTGGCTCAAGATTGCCGCGTTTTTTGGTCTAACGCTTGCACTATCGGGCCTTGTCCTTGGTATCGACGCGCTGCGAAAAGGGCGCGCCTTCAAATAAGATCAGGGCTTAATGCCAAGCGCTGGTAGCGCAACGCGTCGAACATATCCTTCAACGCCGCCCTCGGATGCCTCTGGACGCCTATAAGCGGCAAGCGACAAAAACAGACGCACAGCCGTTTCACTCTTTTCGTCTGCTTCCTGACCCTCGCCCAAATCATCTTCTATCAGACGACGCAGGACTTCGCGCGCAGTGACTATTGCTTCTGCCGGAATGATGTCACGTTCCGTTGTTGGAATATCAAACGACATCGGGCGTCTAAGTACGTCAACTTGATCTGCCAGCGAGAGGCCATATTCGAAAGCGGCAACAATCCGGTCGGCGGGCGTCTCATAACTCGAAGCGTGTACCTTGATCGATTCGCTCAAGATACCGATGCCTTGGGTAATTGCCTCGGAAACCAAATCGTCCAGACTGTCAAAATGGGCATAGACGGTCGGACGGCTCACACCAGCTTGGCTCGCAACCGTGGAGATGTTCGTATGTTTCGGGCCATGCCGGATAAGGCATGTCATGGCCGCATTCAGGATTTGCATCCTCGTGCCATCTGCATTCTTTAATGCATCATATTCGTCAATATCTGCCATTGGCCATATTTTATCGCTTTTGCCCCAACAATCATAGTAAATTCGGTTGCGCTGGCATTACGGCTTTTTGCGACGGCTGCGTTTTGGCCGATCCTGCACCTGCTCGGCTTCTTTCCGTCGGCGCTTGGCAGCATCGGCTTTTCCCGACGCAACATACCAAAATATGTGCCAGCATTCGCGCAAGGTCAGCTTGCTATCGGGGCGCGCGGTACCAGTTTTTTCACGGCGCGGGCTGAGGGGTTGCTTACGTCGCTTGGGCCGTTTGCGTGGTTGGGAAGCTGGAGTAGGCGGCGCGTGGCGAGCCATGACGGGCCGCTCAGCCTCGTCATCATCTTCCGCCATGTCGACTTCATGCTGGGCGCATTCGCCCCGCGTTGCCATAGCATCCGACAAATTGTGCATCAGGTGCTCGTCGGAGAAATCTATCGCGAGTTCGACCCACAATGGCAGGTGGTCCGACATCTGCCATGTCAGCCAGCGCTTCGAGTAATAGTCTTTGTCTTTGCCGACATTGACCGGTTTGCCGTCCTCTTTCAGTTCTCTGTGTCGGCTAGGCAGTACGGGGGCATAATGCTCATATTGGTCGGGAAGATAGACTGCTTTGGAAAAATCAAAGACGCCCGCTGACAAGAAGCTGACACAGTCCCGCCGGGTCCTAAAGGCGATCTGGTCATAGTACTTCGATCCGGTCAGGTTGGACGGAAACAGTTCCGGCGGAAGGATAAATCCCGCATCCGTTAACGCGCGCATTGATTCATCCATCGTATTCTTGATGTTGAAGTCACCTAGCAGGATATAGTTCTCGTCTTCGCGGTCAGCCCGCGCCGCCATCTCAGTTGCGATATTGTTGATCTCGGCCACACGGCGCTTATATCCGTCCGACTGCGAAGAGTTATCGCCAAAAAAGATATGGACGGTGCAGAGTGAGAACCTGAACCACCCAGCTTGGAATGACACCATAAATGGTGTCCTGGCGAATTGCTCTGAATCACCGACCAGCTTATTGCGCGGCAGTACGATTTCGCCGGCAATATGCCTGAACTGAACCTTGCGCTTGTCATAGACAAACGCCATGCGCTCGCGGTTACCGGATGCACCGACGGTCACATCCGTCGCAATGAAGTCCCAATTCGGGCCGAGGATCGTCATCACCTCTTTGAGCGGTGTCAGGTCTTCATTCACTTCTTGGACCGCACAAACGTCAAACGTCGATATGATCTCGGCAATGTAATAGATACTTTCGCGCCGGCGGGGGCCATGACGAAATTTGTTATTGTCAAAGTCCCGTATATTCCACGTTCCTATGATCAAAGAGGATCGCAAGGTCCGATTTGGTACGCCGGTCGGGGGGGCTTGTTTCAGGCGTGCTCGCAGATCGAGCAGGCGTCGGGAGACCCAATCACGTTCATCATCGGTAAAATGGTTCTGGTCCCGTAGACCCTTGTAAAATGGCATATATAGCCTCCGAAGCTCGACTTTCTGACGAACGATGAGTTAGAGGTCCACATATTTGGTTAGCGAAAAGTTAATCGCGCAGCAGTACCCGTCCCGGGTTCATGATATTGTGCGGATCAAGCGCACGCTTTATCGCCACCATCGCATCGGTCGCGGCAGGGGAGCGAATATCGAGCAATTCGTCGCGCTTGAGACGCCCCACACCATGCTCCGCCGAAATCGAACCACCATAGCGCATCGTCATTGCATGCACCGTTTGAGTAATCTTATCGGCAATACTCGCGAGCACCGGCGCATCGGCATTTTCGGGCTCACAGGCCGAATAATGTAAGTTTCCGTCGCCAACATGCCCAAATGCGACGATCTCCGCATCAGGGGCAATTGCCGCAATGGCATCTTTACACGCGTCGAGAAATTCCGGGATTGCCGATATCGGAACTGAAATATCGTGATTTATCGCAGTACCATAGGCGCGCTTCGATAGCGGAATTGTCTCACGGATTCTCCATAAATCGGCTGCTTGCTTCCCGCTTGATGCGATCTGCGCATCCCCCGCAAGGCCTAGCTCAATAGCAGCTTCTAGTGCCGTCTCTAGAACCATGTTTGCCATGTCGGTCGTCGGCATAGAGATCTCGCACAGAACCCGCCAAGGAAGATCTGAAGGCGCGGGATCGCGTATGTCCTTGTTATCGGCGATGACCATATCGATTGCGTTATTCGGTATGATCTCGAAACTTGTCACGCTATCGCCAGCACAGTCTCGTATATGGGACAGTAGAGAGATGACGTCAGTCGCGCTTTTGCAACTGATCCATGCCGTTGCTGTTTTTACTGTTGGGAACAGTTTGAGCGTCGCTGCGGTGATAAGGCCGAGAGTCCCTTCTGCTCCAGCAAAAATATGTTTGAGGTCATAACCCGTATTGTTCTTGCGCAGGCCAGATAATCCGTCCCAGATCTCGCCATTTGGCAACACGACTTCGAGCCCAAGAATGAGGTCGCGCATCATTCCATATCGAAGGACAGCCACGCCGCCAGCATTTGTGGAGATCAAGCCGCCAATCGTCGCGGTTCCTTCTGATGCAAGTGAAAGCGGGAAAAGCCTATTTGCATCACGCGCAGCTTCCTGTGCGATGACGAGCGGTGCACCGGCTTCAATTGTCAGAGAGTTGTTGAGTGTATCGAGCGAGCGAACTTTACGCATTCTTGTCATCGACACACAAATCTCGCCGTGCGGCGTGCCGCCATCAACCAGTCCCGTATTGCCGCCTTGAGGCGTTATGGCGATGCCATGCTCACCGCACAATCTAAGGAGGGCAGCAGCCTCTTGCGTACTTGCGGGACGTGCAAGGAACGGCGTGTGCCCCGAATAGGTGCCGCGCCACGGAGCCGCGTGCTGTGAGAGTAGATCACTGTCTTCACTCCATCCGGAGGTGCCGAGTAGGGGCTTGGCAGCATCAAGGAAAGAAGTCGGAAGCTTTGTCATTAGGGCACCTAGTCTCGCTTTGCCGCGCGGGTCAGCCGGTCATTTATTGCAAGTCCAAGCCCCCTCATAGGGATGGGCGCGACCGCGATGCGCGCATAGGAGCGGTCCAGCACCCTAAGCATAGAAAACAGGTTTGCGGCAGCTTCAGTGAGATCGCCAGATTCGGACAGGTTGAGACTGATACGGCCTTTCGGGCCAGTCGTAGGTCCGAAGGCGAGGTAGGCATCACCTGAAATCGGCTCTGGCACATTTAAACGGAGCGTCGCATTCGGCGCATAATGGCGAGACAAAGCACCTGGAGCCAGAGGCGCCGTCTCGCTTTGTATCCCGTCTGCGAATTCTACTGCATCGAACGCACCATGACGCAGCAGTCTTGGTCTTTCTTCGAGGCAAGACAGAATGGTCGACTCTATGCCGATGTCACAAGGGCCGCCATCAAGGATCAAGTCAACAGCTCCTCCCAAGTCCGTTGATACGTGTTCGGCACGCGTCGGGCTGATGCGTCCAGACAGGTTTGCAGATGGGGCAACGAGCGGGCCATCAAACGCCTTAAGCAAGGCCGCCGCGACCGGATGCCGAGGCTGGCGCAAGGCTATCGATGAATTACCCGCGCGCGCTAAGTCGCACACTGTATGCGAGGATGCGAGCGGGGTCACAAGCGTAAGAGGACCGGGCCAAGCGCGGGCTGCCAGTTCATCCGCAGCTGCGTTGAACACCCCCTCGCGTTTCGCCACTTCGAGATTGGGGACATGTGCAATCAAGGGGTTAAAGCTCGGCCGTCCCTTTGCCGCGTATAGCTTGGCAACTGCGGTCGGATCAGCCGCGTTACACGCTATCCCGTAAACCGTTTCTGTCGGCATCGCGACGAGGCCACCAGAACGCAGAATGTCTGCAGCATGGGTGATATTTTCATCCGTCGGGGCAAGTATAGACGCTGTCATGATTGCGCCAATAGCACAGTTATCCGTCTGCGGGCGAGGCTTTAACAATGACTGAGACAGCTATTTCAGCCCCAACCCAGTCAGCACTTGCATCGCTCTCTTGTCCAAGATTAAAGGCTTCGCGCGACAAGACAGTCTCACCCGTCATCGTCGTCACGCCGTTGATCTCTTCCAAACGAAAACCAAATGGGACCGTAACTGTTACGTCTTTAATCGTCAGTGAGGCATCAGCCAACATGGCGTTATCGTCGGTTTCATCATTCCGAAAATTCGAGAGCGCCACAGTCGCATTAGGAAAGGCAGAGACACTGAACCACTCTACCGCATTCAATGTGTTGTCATAAAGCGTGTCACCGGTCTTCGCGCTCTGCGTTGCGACAGTGACTGTGGCGGATCCGTTTGAAATATTCGCGGGATCGAAATTGATGCTCGCTGACCAATCTTCAAATATGCCTGAGAAGTCATTGCCGCTATGGGTCCCTGAAAACCGGATTTCCGAATTGGTATAGTCGATAATCCAATTGCTCTCGGAGTTTACCGCTTCTACGCTTTGTTCGGTTGTCAGGCTCTGTGCGATGACGGGTCCCCCGGCAATCATTCCAAAAAAGGCAAAAGCACTACCAAAGGTCAGGAGTGCTCCGCGAGCAGGCGCGCGCGGCGGTGTCGTTTTTCCAAATATACCAGGGATCATACGTTTCATTACGCCTTCCTCATCACTCAACTCGTGTTTAACTGCTCCTACGATATGTAGCGCAAACAGTGCAATTAAAGCCCAGCTCATGATTTCGTGAACATTCTTTACACTCGGATATATGGCTTGCCGGGTTTCGAGGGCCAGCTCTGGCAACCAGGCAATATGGGGCCAACCAATTGTGCCGTACAAAACAGTCGCGATCGCAAATGGCGACACGGACACCATGATCCAGCCGCTTATTGGCAAGGCGAAGACCAAGGCATAAAGGCCAATATGAACCCAATGCGATGCCCGTTTTTCAACTTGTTTCATCGCAGCAGGTAAGGGCGGCGGCCGGTTCATTAAACGCCAAACCAAACGCGCGATCATGAGCACAAGAACTGTAATCCCGACTGACTTATGAAGCTGGAACATCCATTCGATCGGGACGTGTTCGGCATCATGCATGTTGCGGCCTAAACCAATCATCGCGCCCAAAAGTAACGCTATGATCCAGTGTAGAGTGATCGCAACGCTCGTATAGCGTTCGGTTGCGGGACTATTTGCCATTGGGCTATTCCGTCTGTTCCGCTCCGACAAATTCAGCCTCTATACTGATGGACACCTCATCTCCGATGCCCGGTAACAAAGCCATCATGCCGAAATCGGAACGCTTAAGGTTGGCCGTTGCCGAAAACCCGATGACATCGCGCTCACCATACCATGAAAAATTGCGAACATTGTTATAGGTCACGTCCATAGGAACCGACTTGGTTATGCCGAGCAAAGTCAGCTCGCCCATAATTGTTCCCGTTCGCTCGCCGGTTAGTTCGATCGACGTCGATGTGTACGTGATTTTAGGAAATGCAGTTGCATTGAACCATTTCTCATCATTACCAAGTGTGGTGTCCCAATCGTCTCCGGATGGATGGCTGGTCTCCACAGAAAGCGGGTTGATCGACGCGAGTACCGTAGAATTAGCTGGATTCTCCGGATCGATCGTTAGGCTCGCGTCAAAGTCAGTAAACCGCGCCGTATATTTCGATAAGCCATTATGGCTCACGGTCCAGATTAACGACGCATGTGTTTCTTCAAGTTCGTATCCCCCGGAATTCACACCTTCATCGATCAGTAAATTTGCCGGCACTGAGGGCAATTCAGCAGCTTGAGGAGCGCTATCCGGAGCGGTTTCTGTGCACGCAACGAGTACCGCGAACGCGGCGCCAGCAATCATCAGGTGGTTCAATTTCATAATGCGTCCTCTGGCCAACTTATGCGGTGGCTCAACCCTTTTCTACAAACTCTGCTTCGATTATGACTTCAATTTCGTCGCCGATATTTGGCAATAGAGCTGTCATTCCAAAGTCGGAACGGTTGAATGTCGCCGTAGCCGAAAATCCTATAATGTCGCGTGTGCCAAACCAAGGGGCGTTGCCAGTGCCATTATACGTCGCATCAAGTTGCACTTCTTTTGACACACCAAGCAGCGTCAGGTTGCCAGAGATGATCCCCGTAAACTCACCCGTTTGTTCAACACCGGTTGATTGAAAAGTAATGGCGGGAAATTCATCACCATTGAGAAATTTGCTATCGGTTGCGATTTGATTGTTCCAGTCTTCCCGCTTTGTCGGGTGGTCAGTCTCTACCGATAACGGGTTAATCACTGCTGATACCGATGATTCAACGGGGTTTTCCGCATCAAATTCAATCGTCGCATCAAAATCGGTGAACCGGACAGTGTAATTTGACAGGCCATTATGTTTAATCCGCCACGTGATAAATGCGTGAGTTTTCTCCAGCTCATATGTGGCACTATTGGCCTCGGAGAATGACTGTTCGCCAGCCGTTGCACATGATGCAACAGCGATAGCAGCGGCAATAGAAGCGATAGTACGAAACATGGGAATCACCTTTAGAAAAACACAAACGTATTGCTTTGTATGCCGCAATTAGTACGACTAAGCCAGACCAAGTAAAACACATCCGTTCCGGAGATCGACTAAAATGCCCTATAATCCACCAGTCCAAGACCTAGCATTTGCGCTCAACTCAATCGCCGGACTGTCTAGATTGGAAGGTCTGTCGGGGCTGGAGGCTCACGATCCGGAACTGATCACCCCAATACTCGAAGAGGCCGGAAAATTGGCACGAGATGTCTTGGCACCTCTAAACCAAGACGGCGACAAAAATGGCGCAAGTCTTGGCGAAAATGGCGTTGTGGCTGCTCCGGGATTTGCTGAAGCTTATGCGGCATTTCGCGATGGCGGATGGATGGGGCTGGCATTTCCCGAAGAATGGGGCGGTCAGGGGCTGCCCAAGGCTCTGGCATTGGCCGTTATGGAAATGGTGCATGGCGCGAACATGGCATTTGGCCTGTGTCCATTGCTTTCGTTTGGCGCAATTGAGGCACTTCTGGCGCACGGGACCGATGATCAAAAGCAAACCTATTTGGCGCAACTCGTATCTGGCAACTGGACCGGAACCATGAATTTGACCGAGCCCCAAGCTGGCTCCGATGTCGGTGCCCTCACAACCAAAGCAATCCCAAATGATGATGGGTCTTATGCAATTACTGGCCAGAAGATTTTTATAACATGGGGCGATCATGATGTCGCAGAGAACATCATTCATCTCGTTTTGGCGCGTCTACCTGATGCGCCGGAAGGATCACGCGGAGTGTCTCTCTTCCTTGCACCGAAGTTTCTTGTCAACGCCGATGGTAGCCTCGGTGACCGCAACGACGTTAAATGCATAGGGCTAGAGGAAAAGCTGGGTATCCACGCTTCCCCGACCTGCGTTATGGAATTTGACGGGGCGACAGGATGGCTTGTTGGAGAGCCCAATAAGGGCCTTGCCTGCATGTTTACGATGATGAACTCCGCGCGCTTGAATGTGGGTTTGGAAGGGGTCGCAATCGGCGAAGCAGCCTATCAAACCGCGCTCGAATATGCCGGAGAAAGAAAACAGGGGCGCGCTGAAGGAGTTTCTGGATCAGCTCCGATCGTCCACCATCCCGATGTCCGCCGAAACCTTGCAACGATACGAGCAAAGACAATGGCAGCGCGGGCGATTTGCTATGCGTGCGGTGTCGCTGCCGATTTAGCCGAACATAGCGATGATGAGGCGATCAAGTCGAAGGCCAAGTTACGTGAAGACCTGCTCACGCCGATTGCGAAAGCATGGTCAACCGATATGGGCGTAGAGATGGCCAGCCTAGGCGTTCAGGTTCACGGCGGCATGGGCTTTATGAATGAAACGCTCGCGGCGCAACTCTATAAAGACGCGCGTATCTTGCCAATTTACGAAGGCACCAACGGGATACAAGCCATTGATTTGGTGGGGCGCAAATTGTCCATGGGCAATGGCGAGGCGATGGATGCCATGCTCAAAGACGTATCCCAAACGGCACGTGATGCTAGGGCAAGCAATGAGCCGGAATTTGTTGCCATAGCCGATCGGCTTGATGCGGGAGCCGCTGCACTCGAAGAGGCTACAGGCTGGATGGTTGAGACGATGAAGACCGACCGCCAAACAGCATTGAGTGGCGCAACCGCCTATCTCGCTATGGCCGGTGATGTCATCGGCGGGCATTTTTTGGCCCGAGGTGCGCTTGACGCAAAAGCGCATGATCTCGGCGATACCATGCTGGCCCTCGCGGCATTCTTTGCAGAGACCGATCTAGCCGAGGCCCCATCGCGTGTTCCGGGGATCATTGATGCCGGCGGCGTATTGGCGCGTTTTGGAGATGCGGCTCTGAGCTAAGTCAGGCGTTCATAGATACCAATAGGTTCGCCTCCCAATTGGGTATCGCTGATTTTTTCAAACCCGAATTTTGTTGCGATGTGTATCGAGACAGCGTGTTCGGGCTCAATGATGCAGACTGTACGGTTGGTTCCAACGTTTTGGTCCCGCCACGCAAAGGCAGCTTCCAAGGCTTCGCTTGCATAACCCGTTCCCCAGAACGACGGCGAAATGACCCAGCCGGCTTCGGGGGTCCCCGTATAGTTCGGTTCTATGTTGCGAAGACCTTCCATAAACCCGAGTTCCCCGATGCAGTCACCGGTATCTAGAGCTTCGATGACCCAATAGCCAAATCCTAACAGTGCCCAACACCCAATTGCGCGCTGTATTTGCTGCCATAGATCAGAGCGCGAACGTGTTGTGCGGCCAATAAACCGCGTGGTCGCCGATTGACCCCATATCTGTGTCAGTGGCTCAAGATCGTCTATCGTATGAGCGCGCAGTCGCAGTCTTGAAGTCTCGAGTACAGGGATGTCACTATAACTGACCGAGCTGTTTGATATAATCTTAGCCACGCGTTGCCTCACGCTTTGTGTTGACGATGGCCTTGTCCAGCGCTTGAAGAAAGCTTGACCTGTCGGACTTTGAAAAAGGCGCTGCACCGCCGATCTGCTCGTTACCAACACCTACGCGCAGGTCGGCCATAATCGCGCGCGTAGCGAGCGCACCTCCAATGGAGTTCTCCGTGAAGGGGCGACCACGAGGCCCCAGAACCGTTGCCCCGGCTTTGAGACATCTGTCGGCCAAGGGTATGTCGGCAGTGATTGCGATGTCGGTCTTGGTTGCTTGCTCGGCCAAATAATCATCGGCCGCATCAAAACCGTCACTGACCAGTTTGAATGTGAAAAGCGGGTGGTCGGGCATTCTAATCCAGCTATTTGCTACAAGTAGAACAGGAACGGTGTGCCGAACAGCGACCTTGTAAATTTCGTCCTTTACCGGACAGGCATCTCCATCCACCAAAATGCGTACTTGAGGAGATGTCTGCCCGTTCAAACCCAAACTCCCCGTTTTATGCCAAGGCCGCGCGCTGCATGTCGAACAATTCGGTGCAGCCCTTTTCGGCCAGCCGCAACATTTCGTTCAACTCGTCGCGGGTCATAGGACGTTCTTCACCGGTCCCTTGTACCTCGATGAAGCCGCCATCAGAGCTCATCACGACATTCATGTCGCCTTCGCCGCCACTGTCTTCGGGATAGTCGAGATCGAGGACCGGAGTGTCTTTGAACAGACCGACCGAGATCGCAGCAGCTTGCTTGGTCAAAGGGTCATTTGTGATGAGGCCTTCGTCTTTTAGGTAACGGCAAGCCAATGCAAGTGCGATATAGCCACCAGTTATCGATGCCGTACGCGTGCCGCCATCGGCCTGCAAAACGTCGCAATCGACGGTGATCTGGTTTTCGCCAAGCGCCTCTAGGTCTACGACTGAACGCAATGACCGGCCGATCAGACGCTGAATTTCCTGAGTGCGTCCTGACTGTTTCCCCGCCGTAGCTTCGCGGCGGTTCCGGCTATGGGTGGCGCGTGGCAACATGCCATATTCGCCAGTGACCCAGCCTTTGCCTGTGTTGCGCATCCAGCCGGGGACTTTGTCGGTCCAGCTTGCGGTGCACAGTACATGCGTATTGCCGAACTTGGCGAGGCACGAGCCCTCCGCATAACGGGTCACATTGGTTTCAAATGTAATATCTCGCAATTGGTCGAGCGCGCGGCCTGAAGGACGTATTGAATTAGTCATGTAACATTTCCGTTTTGAAAAAGGTCTAATAGGATGGGTTGAAGCTCTATTTGCAAGTTTTGTCTATTGCTCAGCAGGGACTTCGTCGAAGTATGCTAAGGGTGAAACGAGCGTAATATCAGTTCGTTCGCGCAATTGCTCAAGGAACCAGTATTTGTGACCGGCCCCATAAGTTATGAGAATGGTCGCACCTTCACCTGTGTGCAGATCGAGTGCCTGCTCGATATAGCTATAATGTGCCGCATTGATCCTCTCCCAGTCGCCAACTCCCAGATCGTTGGCAAATAGCTCGGCATAGGGTGTGTAGCCCGCCTTGGTGGCCTCGTCGTAAGCGTCCGAATGAATGTAATATGGATCGTCCTGTCTATCACCGATGGTGCGACGCATGGTTTCCAATCCAGCTTGATACGCTGCCCAATCACCCTCGCGTGCTTTGTCTTTAGAAATGGCTTGCAAGGCGTCGCTGCGGAAGTCCGCCATTTCACGTGTCCAGCCAGCGGTAGGGATAATCTCGAACTCGATCTCGTTCAGCAATGGGAAGAGTGCATCTTTATATTCTGGAAATCGCGTTACGCGCGGCTCGGTCACTATGCCATCTTCGGTAAAGCCACGCATAGCTTCATCCATCCGGTCCGGCGGGATTTCGGTAAGCACATAGTCTGGGGCAATCGCTCTCATCACGCCTTTGACACGTTCTGTGGAATATACCTCGCTGGTTTCGTGGCCGGAATGGATCATCCCCAGCACAATGACCTTGTTTCTGGTGGCATCTGCATCCGGAGCCGGGTTTGTTTCAACATCAGCCCCGCATGCAGCCATGACAAAGAGCGTAGCTGCTACGAGAATATGTAAGGGTTTGATCATTATGGGGCCTTTGTGACTGATTAGCTATTCTGCACATTGGCCTAGAAATCATCGTTTCACCATAGCGGCGGCGCAAGCTTAATATCTTTGGAAAGGAGCAAGCCATGAGCCAGACTTTGCCATTCTATCAAATCGACGCATTCGCCGAACGGATCTTTGAAGGAAATCAGGCCTGCGTGATGCCGCTCGAAGAATTTTTTCCGGATGAGACCCTGCAAGCCATCGCGGCTGAAAACAATGTTGCCGAGACAGCGTTTGTCGTTCCGGCAGGCGAGGGCTGCTGGGAACTACGTTGGTTCACGCCGGCTGTTGAAGTGCCTTTATGTGGGCATGCCACACTGGCCTCCGCGCATGTGATCTTCACCCATCTGGGATATAACGGCACGCAAGTGACCTTCCAGACGCGGTACTCAGGGGAATTGTTCGTGACGCGCAAGGGTGAGGGGTATGAAATGGATTTTCCGGCCTCGCCCGTCAAAGAGATTGCCGTGACAGATGAGATGGAGGCTGCGCTCGGTGCGCGTCCGGTTCAAATGTGGGCGGGTAGCTTTCTCGCTTGCCGCTTTGATACACCCGAGGACGTTATTGACTTGGCACCTGACCATAAGGCGCTCTGCATACTGGGCGCAGATGATGGCGATTGGGAACGGGGAAATATTGGCTGCTTTGCGATGGGCGGCGCGGACGGCGTAGATGTCACCAGCCGGTTCTTCGCACCGGGCTCCGGTATTGATGAAGATCCAGCCACTGGGAGCTGGCACTGTATGCTCGCGCCAGTCGTCGCCGAACGATATACCAAGACATCGCTAAAGTGTTTTCAGGCATTTGCGGGGCGGGGTGCCTGGATCGGAACAGAACTGGTCGGAGATCGCGTCAAGCTATCAGGACAAGCTGTCACGGTCATTGAAGGCAAGTTTACGCTTTAGCAAGCTTACGACTCTGGGCGAGCCAAACGCCGCTCAAGATCAGCACAAATGCAAATGCCGCATTCCAGCTGAACACTTCGCGGAACAAGACGAAACCGATTATCGCCGAAAGGACTGGAACAAGGTATCCGGTCAACGCAAGAAATGTCGCGCCCGACCGCTGAACTAGGCTCATATAGAGAATAGATGCTATCGCCGATGGCCCGACACCAAGTCCAATAACGTTGAGCGCTTGCCCACGTGTGACACTGAGCGCCTCCCACTCAACCAAGAACAACATTGGAAGCGCCATCACTGCCGCCAAGCTGACAAACCCCGAGGCGAATACGAGCGGTGTGATCTTTGGTGATGCGCGGGCTAGAAGGGTCGAACTCGCATACAGAATGGCACTGATTAACAGCAGAAGGTGAGCCGTCGCGTTCGCCGATCCAAAGCTTTGATAAATCTCCGGACCAAATAGAGCCGCCACGCCCAAAAAACCCATTCCAATTCCAACCGCTATTCGTGATGTCAGCTTCTCGTCATCAAATAAGAAATTTGCCCCCAACACGATGAAAATCGGTGTGGCCGCGACGTACAGCGCAGCGAGGCTCGAATCGACGGTTTGTTGAGCAATGCCGATTATGAAAAATGGCCCCGTCATGCCGAGAAATCCCATGCCCAGCATTGCAGCCCACTTTGTCCGGTCGGACAGGGGCGGGTAGCGTAGTCCTCGCGCGAACATGACGATGTTCAACACCAATGCGCCAATCGCCAACCGGCAGAAAATAACCAAAGGCACGGGTAATCCTTCATCACCGAAGACCGCTCCTCGTGTCATGGCATAAGCGCTCGCCCAAATCAGACTAACCGCCCCGAAGGACATCCATTCTTGAAGCTCGCGTTTGCCACCCATCTATAACTCGTTGGCCGTGGTCGGGCATCGGGTCAAGCATTGTTAGGTTAGAAGGCTGAATTTGTATTGGTCACGACCGAAATAGTTAACAGGATCGCCCTTTCCGTTAACGAACTGATCATTGAGTTAACGACTTGTTAAGGTTAAATTATCTTTACAAATAATTAACGGCGAGAAACGCCCATTCCAAACAATTCAAACTTATTCGCAGGGGCAAAGCGAGATGAATCCATATACTCGATTTAACAAAGTATCCAATTTGATGGCCGCAGGGGCCATTACGGCTACTATATTAGCGTTCGGGCTTCCCAGCTTCGAACGTATTTCCAATTTGGCAAACGGAGATACCGGTCCAACATTGATGGCAACGATAGGTGCGGGGATCGCACTCCTTGTCGTAGGTTGGTTAGCACTCACAGGAACGGTGTTTCCAATCCTGTTCCGCATGACGGCACTTAGAAAACTCATTCTCGGGAAGTATTATATTGAAGGCACATGGTTGCAGGCCGAGCGGGGTGTAGAAGAACGCCGCATGTCAGTGATCGACATTCAGCCCGACGGCTATCGCTTTATCTTTTCTGGTTATGCTTTGAATGAAGAGCTGGAGATTGAGGCAAATACCCTGATTGAATTTTCGCGCTTTGAGTGGCCATTTATGGTCTACAAATACCGTAATTCTCTATCAGATGGCTCAGACGGAAAACGCGAAGGTGTTGGCGAAATCCAGCTGGAAATGAACCAGACATCGGCGCGTCGTTATAATGGCTTTTTGCAATATGTTCGCGGTACCGACCGGCTAAAGATCGAAGGCGCTAAACTCACGTCGCAGGCCGAGGTTCGTAGCCTACGCCGGCTCGACGGTAGACAGCGTGTATTCGAAAAATACTGGAAACTATTCTTCCACAGAGCAATGCGGCCAAGCAGTATCTACACCTATCCCGTTCGTGACGACGCATTCACCAGTCAACAGGCGCAGGCACCAACCAGCGAGGAACGGGTTCAAGCACCGACACAAACTCGCGAAGCACCACAACGCCGCGTAGAACGGCGCGACCCGAACCGCCACCCTTATACATCTTCGGAGCAGACAATTGTGCCGCGTCGACGCTCGACTGATTGGGCAAAGACCGAAGATCGCCAGAGCAAGGTCAGAATTCATATTCGCAATCCCGACGCAAAAAACGGGACGGACGATCTCTACTAGCAACAGAATAAACCTGTACTACAAACTATAGCAGGTTTGCCCCGGGCGGCGTTCTCAGAAGAGAGCGCCGCCATTTGTTTGCGGGTAAAAGAATTTGCACAGAAAGCCGGAACCTGTCATACGGGCGATGGGCCAGGCATCCCCAACGATGCTCAGCCTATCTGTAAGGATAGGAGTAAAACAGATGACGACACCGCTTTCAAAGCCGGAGGTGCGCCCAGCGTGCCCCAATTTTTCATCCGGACCAACGGCCAAACGCCCGGGGTTCTCCCTCTCACAATTAGAAGACGCTGCCCTTGGCCGCTCGCATCGTTCAGCCCTTGGAAAGTCCAAGCTGAAAGAAGCAATCGAGCGGACCAAAGAGTTGCTTGGACTGCCTGAAGGCTACCGCGTGGCCATTGTTCCAGCGTCTGATACTGGCGCCGTCGAAATGTGCATGTGGTCAATGCTCGGCCAACGACCGGTAGATATTTTTGCATGGGAAAGTTTCGGCAAGGATTGGGTCACAGACGCCCTCGACCAACTGACAGACATTGATGCCAGTGTGCATGTTGGCGATTATGGCGTCCTGCCTGACTTTACTGCAGCGCGTGATGATGCAGACATAATCTTTACGTGGAACGGAACCACATCCGGTGTTCGCGTGCCCAATGCGGAGTGGATCAAGCCTAACCCCGATCGCATTGTCATATGCGACGCCACCTCCGCCGTATTTGCACAGGATATCGAGTGGGAGAAACTCGATGTTGTGACCTATAGCTGGCAGAAAGTCCTCGGCG
>JBDVDE010000056.1:0-10431 GCA_039942135.1 Hyphomonadaceae bacterium | reverse complement strand
CGGGGGCGAGGGTAATCAACATGGTCATGGGGCGGTTATAGGTCCAGCGCGTCACAAAGCGGTATGGGGCAGCTCGTCACGGTGTTGTTTGTGTGGATTGGTTTCGGGGCAGGCGGCTCGGTTGCCCCAGCCCGTTTGTCAGCTTGTCTTCGATCAGGCTTGCATCTTCGCCCTCAGGCTCGATTTTTAGGGCGCGCTGCCATTGGAACCTTGCTTCGGTCTTGCGCCCCACCTGCCAGAAAGCATCGCCAAGATGATCGTTAAGTGCCGCTTCGCTCGGGGACAGTTCCACCGCGCGTTCGAGATGCGCAACCGCTTTGTCATATTCGCCGAGCCGATAATAAGCCCAGCCAAGACTGTCGACGATAAAGCCTGCATTCGGACGCAGCTTTACGGCGGTCTGGATCATATCGAGACTTTGCTCGAGCCGCTGGCCCCGGTCGATCCATGAATAGCCGAGATAATTGAGCAAAGCAGGCTGATTGGGTGCAAGCTCTAGGGCTGTGAGCAGATCAGTTTCGCCCTCATTCCAATTGCCGGTTTGCTCACGAATAGCCCCGCGCGCATATAATAAACGCCAATCCTGAAGACCGCCTTCTGCATCCTCGTCGAGAATTTCCGTGAAGATCTGTTCGGCTTGCTCAAGCTCATCAAGCGATCTGAACAGATCGCCGAGCTGGATTTTGAGGTTACGATCTGCGCTGACAGCCAAGGCTTCGCTGGCGGTGCCCAGCGCCTCATCATTGCGGCCTTCACGCCTGAGGGCCCATGCAAGTTGACCGCGCGCGGTTGAGTAGAACACCGAGCTTTCGGGAACCTCCTGAAGCATTTTAATCGCGGCCTCGCGGCGATTGGCATCGTCGAGCGAGTTTGCCCAAAGTGTCCGCGCGACATGGAGATCATTGTCCAAATGCAGAGCGAGCGCAAAATAGACGCCCGCAAGGTCGCTGCTGGTTTGCGCCTCAAGCGCTGCGGCGGCGGTATAGATCGAAATAGCGGCGCCTTGGCTCGTCGTAAAATCTCTCCGCGCGACGTCCTCGCCCGCGATCAGAGCGCGCCGTGTCGCTTCGATTGAAGCATTCTGGCCAACGCGTCTGCCAAATACGGTCAGCAGATCTATTGCTTCGTCGCGGCGGCCAGCATTGGCGAGCAATCTCGCTTGCACTTCTGTGGTACTCGCCAAGCGTAATCCGTCTTCCCACATGGCTTCGAACGTGGCGAGCGCGGCGGCATCCTCACCGGCATGATGTTGCATCAGACCGCGGGTTACGCCGGCCAGACCATTGATCAGCGGCGAACCTTCGCTGCTCGGGGCAAGCTCGGAAAGGCCAGCCTCTAGTCCTGCTACATCATATAGCGCCCAAGCCCGTAAGCTGGTGGCAATCAGATTATTGAACCGGCTATTGGTGTCTTGCTTGAGCCAATGCACGGCCTTGCGTGGTTTTCCGGTCGCAAGCGAATCCACTGCGAGGACGAGCTTGGGAAGCGCCGTGTCATCGCGCGCTTCGGAGGGCGCATTTTGTGCCGTAGCGATGGCTGCCGTGACATCCGCTGCAATCAGGGATGTAAAGGTCGCGCGTTCGAGCAGGTCTTTGTCATATGGCTCGTTTTTCGCTGCCGCCGCATAAAACTTCGCCGCCTGGTCCGGATCATTTGTTAGTGCCGCATAGCGCCCGCGAAGGAATTCGGAATAGGCACGGCCATCCTGCATGCGCTGCCACTGTGTCGAGCGGCGTTCGGCCAAATCTTGCTGGACCTGACCGACCGTGCAGGTCGTCAGTGCTATGACCGCCACAAGGGCAAAGAGTGATGAACCCGGTTTCATAGGACTTTGTTCCAGCTTCCGGGCTCATCTGCAAGCCCGTAGGCGGGTTTTGCCCGATGAAATTTCGCGGTCAATCCGATCCGGTTTCCGCTAGATATCCCGCTCTTCCAGACGGCCATCGCCTTCAAGCGAGAGGGAGGGCAGCGTTTGGCGTCTTGGTGCCGGTTCGGTGATGCCGTCTTTAAGCTTGGCTTCAATCAAATTGCGAACTTTAACCGGTGGATAGACTTCCAAAGCGCCTTCCCAGTGCTCGCGCGCTTTTTCTTCATCACCCTCATACCAGTAAATGTCACCCAAATGGTCTTCGATTTCCCAATGACGCTCGGGCGCAAGCAGTTCACGCGAGCTTTCGATGATCCGTCCAGCCGAAGCAACATGCCCGAGTTTGAAGCGGGCCCAGCCAAAACTATCGCGAATATAGGCGTTGCGTGACGCCAGTTGGGAGGCGCGTCCGAGCAGCTTGTAGCCTTCTTCATAATTGTCGGTGTGGGAGATCAGGAAATAGCCGAGCGTGTTCAGCATATAAGCATCATTTGGACGCTCAAGATGGCCCTTGCGTAAAATCTTCAACGCTTCACGGTCTTGGTCAAGTTCGCCCATAATTGTGGTGAGATACATCCGGCGGTCATGCGTATCGTCAAGCCGGCGTGCCTCGCTGGCAAACACCAGAGCTTCCTCATAGCGGCCATAATGTTGCAACACATCTGCTTTGGAGGCATTGGCGCGGGCCAGACGTGACGGATTGTCGGCCTCTGCCATCGCCGCATCGGTCAGGTCCAACGCTGTTTGTTCGGCACCGAGCAGGCTATAGAGCGCTGCTGCACGCAAATTGATGCCAAACTGTTCGTCGTCTTCAATGTCGAGTTCGAGCGCTTGGCCCAAGACTTTCTTCGCCTGTTCCTGATCTTGCTGAAGCATCAATGCCAAGGCTGCCGACATGGCAAGATTGGGCTTGAGCTCCGGTGCGCTCAAAGCAACATGGGCGGCGCCGTCATAATAGGCATTTTGATGCAGGCCGCCGATCACCAGACTGCGCAGGTTTTCATTTTCCGGCGACAGTAGAAGCGCGGCTTGATCGAGCGATGACTTGGTGGCGTCAAACACATTGGTCGGCAGGCCGCGTTGGACACGTTCGAACAGGCGACCACGTGCCATAGCGAGGCTAATATCGGTCAGTGTACGCGATAGCGCCGTTCGCGGTGTCAGCGCTTCATCGTCAAGCCCGCGGCCATCTCTGAGCGATTGTATCGCCGCAGCATAAGAGACAGCTTGTTCCGGCTCTGCTTCGGCAAGACGTTGATAAACCTCAATCGCTTCGTCAATGCGTCCAAGCCGGCGCAGCAAAAGCGCGCGGCGGGATATCACTGTTTGGATGTCGGCAAAATACAGGCCTTGAATATCGAAATCATGTTCCGGCGCATCGATTTCGCCCGGGGTGAGGGAGGTATAGACCGCCAGAGCGCCTTCTTCTTGCCCAATAGCTTCTAGCAAAGCTGCAAGCGATAGATCAGACGTTAGCCCGGGAAGACCCGACGCAGCGGCGCGATGTTCGCGTATGGCTTTGTCCGCATTGCCTTCAAAGGCATAAACCCATGCCGAGATATAGGCATTAAACTGTGTGGGTTCATTGTCACCATCAGTGGCTTTTACAATCTCTCGCGCACCGTCATAATCATCCGCAGCCAGTGCATCTATTGCGAGCAGGAGGCCGCGAAATGTCGCGGAGCTATCTTCATTGTCCGTATCCGCTGCAATTGCGAGAAGATATGCCGCCATATCACCGGCCTTAATGGCGTCCGTGGCCTCTTCATATGCACTGGGGCCAACCGGTTTGCCGCGTTCATCCAATACCGATGTTGCCTTGGCAGCTTTAGATAGGTCGGCGCTTGCAGGTGCAGAAAATGCAGTTGCAATCGCAAATATCGCGGCGGTAGCGAGGTATTTCAGGCGCATGGGGGCTCCAATGTAAGAACTATAAACAGAGTGTGCAGCATTAATATGGTCTGCCGCAAGCTTGTGGGCAAGGTATGGCGTGATTGTGACTGTATTGTAAGGCGAGGGCAAATGACGTGTTGATGAGTTCTATATATAAAAATCTATCCCCCGCCGCAAAATTCCTGCCCATACTTCGCCTGTTCTTCATCTCGCAAAAGCGGGTTCCGGTCCGGCCGGAATTGGTGGAGGGCCGGGTTTCTGGCGGGATGATCGGTCGTAACGTGTCCGGCGCCCCAAAGGCGGGAGCCATGACGCAACCTATAATAAGCGCGGCAGACGATCGCCGTGCATATACAAGGCTCGGGGAGCGGCCCGATAAGCCAGCTCTGCCCTGATAACAAACAAAGACCCGGGACGGCGCGAACGCGCACCTTTCCAGCGTCGGCGAAAGCCACGCATTACAATCGGTTGCGTTGTTTGCGCCGTCCGAGCTTTATCTCGCCAAGGGACCGCCTTGTGGCGCTATTGCGCCTGAGCGCAAGACCCATCGCGTGCCTTACTACATATTCGGGTAGTTCGGGCCGCCGCCGCCTTCAGGACAGGTCCAATTGATGTTCCCGTTCGGATCTTTGATATCGCAGGTTTTGCAATGGATGCAGTTCTGCGAATTGATCTGGAACCGTTTCGAGCCGTCAGGGTCTTCGACCCACTCATAGACGCCAGCTGGGCAATAGCGCGCCGACGGGCCATCAAACTGTTCCAACTCGCTGGCTTTTTGCAGATGCTCGTCTTGCACTTGCAGATGCACAGGCTGGTCTTCAGCATGATTGGTCGCCGTGAACGCAACATTGGTCAGCTTGTCAAAGCTGATCACACCATCGGGCTTGGGATAGTCTATCGGCTTGAACTTGGCCGCAGGCTTCAGGCTCTGTGCGTCATTCTTCTTGTGCCGCAATGTAGGCAGGAAGCCAAAGCCCAAAAGCGTACGAAGCCACATATCAGGCACACCGATCGCCGCGCCGATAAGGGTGCCGAAGCGCGACATAAGCGGCTTCATGTTTTTGACCGGAGAGAGATCTTTCTTGACCCAGCTCTTATCATAAGCGGCCGCATAAGCGCCGAGCACATCGCCGGTGCGTCCGGCGGCAATCGCGTCGAAGGCGGCTTCGGCGGCCATCATGCCGGTCTTCATCGCATTGTGCGTGCCCTTGATGCGCGGCAGGTTCACAAAACCGGCCGAACACCCGATCAGAGCGCCGCCCGGAAAGGTCAGCTCGGGAATAGACTGCAAGCCGCCAGATGTAATCGCGCGGGCGCCATAAGCGACACGCTTGCCGCCCTTGAGATATTTCAGAATATCGGGGTGGTGCTTATAGCGCTGGAACTCGTCATAAGGCGAGAGATAAGGGTTCTTGTAATTCAGGTGGACGACATAACCAACAGAGATGAACCGGTCGCCTTTGTCTGTGAAATGATAAAGGAAGCCGCCGCCATCGCCGGATTTGCCCTGTACAGGCCAGCCAAATGTATGTTGCACCAAGCCGTCTTGAAAATTCTCTTCTGGAACCGTCCAGACTTCCTTCAAGCCGATGCCGTATTTTTGTGGGTCACAGTCAGCCTCAAGATCATATTTGGCTTTCAGGCTCTTTGTCAGCGACCCGCGCGCGCCCTCGGCGAAGAGTACATATTTGCCAACCAATTCCATACCCGGCTCAAAGCTGCCTTTGCGCGAGCCATCTTCGGCAATGCCCATAACGCCCGCAACAACGCCGCGCACCTCGTTATTCTCGCCATACAGCACTTCAGATGCTGCAAAGCCGGGATAGACTTCGACGCCAAGCGCTTCGGCCTGTTCGCCAAGCCAGCGGCAGACATTGGCCAGCGATCCGGCAAAACAGCCGTGATTGCTCATCAGCGGCGGGAACGGGGCCCAGCTGACATCAAGCGAGCCTTTCGGGCCGAGCAGCTTATAGTGGTCGGTTTTGACCTCGGTTTGAAGCGGGCGGTCATCGCGGTCCCGCCAGTCGGGGATCAGCTCATCAAGTGCCTTTGGATCAAGCACAAGGCCGGACAGAATATGGGCGCCAATCTCGGAGCCTTTTTCCAGAACCACGCAGGAGCGTTCCTCGCCCGTCTCTTGGGCCCGCTGCATAAACCGGATCGCTGCAGCAAGTCCGGACGGGCCGCCACCTACGATGACAAGATCATACTCCATTGACTCCCGTTCGGGCGTTTGGTCTGCCATAAGGTAATCTCCAAAAGATGGCTAAAATGATTTGAATAGGTTTATACCTTCTTATCTGGAAAACCAAAGAGGTAGTAATGTCTCATCCCTCTACGGAAATGGCGCTTGATTCGCTCACGGGTTGGTGGGGTGATATGGGCGTGGATATTGACGATGCGGTGATTTCCGCACTGAAAAATGCGACCATCACCGCCGCTCCACCAAATGCTCTGCCTGCCTCGCAATCGTCTCCTGTTCCGGCAAAGTCTGGTCGAAGACGGCGTAAAACGCTCGAAGATTGGGTGGCCGAAGCCGAATCACTCGCGCGCGCTTGCGATACATTAGACGCTCTAAAAACCGCCATTGAGGGGTTTGAAGGCTGTCCCCTGAAGGAAGCGGCGAACAAAACGGTTGTGTTTGACGGCGTACAAGGCGCGCCCGTCATGGTGATTGGCGAAGGCGCGGGCGGACGAGAAGACCGGATTGGATTGCCCTTTGTCGGCAAAGCGGGGGAACTGCTCGACAAGATGCTGACCTCCATCGGTATGGATCGCAAGACCAACACATTTATCACCAATGTGACCTATTGGCGTCCGCCGGGAAACCGCAATCCCTCCGCCGACGAGCTGGCCGTTTGCCGTCCTTTCGTGGACCGGATGATCGAGCTGAATGCCCCGAAGATTATTCTCGCCGTAGGCGGGGTCTCTGCCAAATCATTGCTTGCCAGCAAAACCGGCATCATGAAGCTGAGAGGTCATTGGGTCGATTATACGACGCCTCACGGGTTCACTTCGCCGATGCTGCCGACATTCCATCCGGCATATCTACTTCGCCGCGCTGAGGATAAATCCCGAGCTTGGCGCGATCTGCTGGAGGTTCAAGCGCGGCTTGAGCAGGAGACCAGCTAGCCTTATGCCTGCGCCCCTTTCGATAGTCATTCCGGCCAAGGATGCCGCTGGTGAATTGCCCGGCTGTTTGTCAGCGCTTTTTGCGGGCGTTGAGACCGGACTGGTGCGCGAGGTGATCGTGTCCTCTGTGCCTTCAAATAACTCCGAAACGCAAGCCATTGCAGAAGATGCAGGCGCGGTCTGGGTCGAAGGCGGCGAAGGGCGAGGTGTGCAGTTGAAGACAGGCGCGGAGGCGGCACGTGGCGACTGGTTGCTATTCCTCCATGCCGATACATGGCTTGGCGGAAACTGGCCGGGTGTTGTTGATACCCATTTGCGCCAGCGTGCAGACATGGCCGGCGCATTCCGTCTCGGCTTCCGGTCGGACTCAAAGCGTGCACGCATCGTCGAGGCATTGACCAATTGGCGGGCGCGGGTCTTTGGTATGCCTTATGGCGACCAAGGCTTGCTGATCTCGCGGAGCCTCTATGACGAAATTGGAGGCTTTGATCCGGTGCCGTTGATGGAAGATGTGATGATCATGCGCAAAATCGGAAAATCGCGTGTATGCCTACTTGATGCAATTGCGGCGACGAGCGGCGAGAAACAGGAGCGCGATGGCTGGTTCGGCCGCAGCTTACGAAACCTGTGGCTCTTGTTCCGGTTCTCGCGCGGCGCAACGCCCGAACAGCTCGCAAAGGCCTATTACGGAAAATGAACCGCAGCGTTCTGATCTTTGCTAAACCGCCCCTTATCGGACTTTCCAAGACGCGGCTCGCTCGCTCGCTCGGCAAGTCTGAGGCGCGCCGCATAGCGCGCATGACCATGGCCAAGACCTTGCGGGAAGTATGCGGCGCAACCCGTTGGAATACGGTGCTTTATTCGACGCCCGACAAATATCTACCGTGCGGCTTTGGCGGGCTGTGGCCGGAACATCTGGAGCGCCGCTCACAAGGCACAGGCGATCTCACTGCGCGCCTCGACAAAGGCCTCTTCGAAGCGCTGCGCGGTCAAGTGCTGTTCATCGGATCGGATGCGCCGGACGTGTCGCGCGCCCTGATCTGGAGAGCGTTCGAGACACTGAAAACACATGACGCTGTCTTCGGCCCGGCCAGTGATGGCGGCTTCTGGCTGTTCGGCATGCACAAAGGGGCACGCACCGTCACGCCATTTGGAAACAATGTCCGCTGGTCTGGCCCCCACGCCATGGCAGATGTCCGCGCGAATTTGGGCGAAAGCGCGAAGGTGGCCGAGCTGCCAATGCTGATCGATATCGACGAGGCCGATGATTGGCGGGCGTGGCGGGGCTTTTGAGCTCGCCCTAACTCTCCCGGCTCACACAAAAATCAGCTAGGTCCGCCAGCACTTGCTTATACGGGCTATCGGGCAAGCTCACGAGCGATGCCTTTGCCAGCCCGACATAGGCCTTGGCCTCGTCCAAGCTTGCTTGCGCCGCGTCGGTTTGGCGGATCAGATGGATGGCGCGGGCCAGATCGCTTTCTTCCTGCGTGTCGACATTCATCGCACGGTCCCAGAAGGCGCGGTCTTCATCTGAGCCACGGCGGCGCGCGATAACCACGGGCAGGGTGATCTTCCCTTCGCGGAAATCATCGCCAACCGATTTGCCGATCACGGCCGTCGTGCCGCCATAGTCGAGCGCGTCGTCTACAATCTGAAAAGCTAGTCCAAGATTTTTGCCATAATGGGCGAGGGCCTCGGCATGTTCGTCCGATCCGGCCGACAATGCACCGGCGCGGGCAGAGGCCTCAAACAAGGCTGCCGTTTTCGACTCGATGATCTTCAAATATTCTTCGGTCGGTAAGTCGCAACGCCCCAAGGCCGCGAGCTGATGGACCTCGCCTTCGGCGATCACCGTAGAGGCGCGCGAGAGAATGCCGAGAATTTCAAGGCTGCCCGTGCGAACCATCAGCGTGAAGGCCTGTGCAAACAGGAAGTCGCCGACAAGGATCGACGCAGAATTGCCCCAGATCGCTTTGGCGGCTGGCTTGCCTCGGCGCAGATCGCTCTCATCGATCACATCATCATGCAGCAATGTCGCCGTGTGGATGAACTCGACCGCAGCGGACAGATTATGCGTCGCTGCATTGGCGCCGCCGGAAGCATGAGCGGCCGCCAGTGTCACCATCGGGCGTAAGCGTTTGCCGCCAGCTGCCACAATATGACCGGCAAGGTCGGGGATCATATCAACCGGACTCGCAGATTCTGTTATCAATATCTCTTCGACAGCGGTGAGGTCTTCTGCCAGCATTGCCTGCATCCGGTCGATTGGAGATGCTGCATCTGTTGCGGTATTAGGGGTCAGGGGCTGGGCCAAGTGATACATGTCCTTCTGAGGGAAAACTCTTGCCTCCCATTAAGTGTAGCGCGAAAACTACGTCAACAGAGCGCGGCCCGGTGCCGCAGTCACAATTGAGGCATAATGGAAGAAGTTTTCCGCACGACGGACCCGGTCAAATTGTCCTTTGCTTGCCATTTGCTGGCTGAGGCTGGGATCGAGTATTTCGTGGCAGATCAGTTTATGTCGGCGCTTGAGGGCGGAATTGGTGCGTTTCCAAGGCGTATCACCGTTCCACGTGACAGAGCCGAACGGGCTCGTAGGACGCTTATTGAACTATCGCCAGACGGCGCGAGTGGGGTTTTATGAATGAACCGAGTGACATGTGCGGCGTCACCGAGGATTTTTTGCTGGGGGGCAAACTCTGTCTTTATCAACCCGAACAAGGGTTTCGCGCCAGCACAGACAGTATTTTGCTTGGTGCTGCGCTCGCGCATCTTACCAGAATTGAGACAGGGCTGGAGCTCGGTTGCGGTGTTGGCGGGGCTTTATTTCCTGCGGCTTTCCATCTGCCGGATACGAAATTTTCTGCGATTGAAGCTGACGCTGAAGCGGTCGACCTCGCTCAACGAGGGATCGAGCAGAACAGTTGGACCGAGCGGATCGACCTGCGCAAAGGTAATATCCAGGCTTTGGTACCCGCGCTTGAAAACAGGTTTGATCTGGTTTTTTCCAACCCGCCATTTTTCGAAGCGTCCCGTACGACCCCGCCCGGGTTTGGAAAAACCGATGCATATTTGGAGAGCCTACCTCTCGATGGCTGGCTCAAAGCCATGCTTTTTGCGGCCAAACCCAAAGCGCATGTGGTGCTGATCCACAGGGCGGCAGAGCTCGCCCGTATCCTCCAGCGGCTCGATAAGCAGGGCGGGGAGATCAGGGTTTTGCCAATCCGGCCCCATCCCGGAAGCGAAGCGTCTCGTATTCTCGTGTCGGCACGCAAGGGCCTCAAACGCGGGCGGGTGCGATTGCTCTCGGGGCTTGATTTGCACACCTCTAAAGGCGGCGATCTGACCTCGCGCGCAGCCGAAATTATGAACGGGGCACCGCTCGAATGGGTCTGAGATGTTTGCATTAGAGATGCAATCGGGCACATAGTTGGTCAGGATGGACGCAAAATGGGGGCTACTATGTCATCTTCGATATCTATAATGATCGGCCGCTTGCTATTGGCGCTCTATTTTATTGTGCCGGGGCTAATGAAGTT
>JBDVDE010000055.1:0-4792 GCA_039942135.1 Hyphomonadaceae bacterium | reverse complement strand
CGTCGCCATCAACAGTTGTGTTGGCTTGGGTGGCTTCCAACATGGATGTAATGAATTGACCGCCTTCGACTTTAGAAAAGTCCATTGGCTTATAGATGCCGAACTCTGCTTGCGGGCCAGCGATACGGTCTTGGCTTGGCTGAGCAAGATCAAATCCACCGCCGCCAGTTGCACGTAATTTGGCGATCATTTCTTCGTTGTTAGAAAGCGTAATTTCAACGGTGTGACCCGTCTCAGCTTCAAACATTTCGACGACGGCCTCGGGAGCATATCCCCCCCATGTCAAAAGGCGTAATGTATCCGCGTGAGCCATTTGGCCCGCAGTCATCGCGAGCACCATGGCTGTTGCTGTTGTAGAAATTACTTTCATGTTTAGTCCTCTGTCTGTTGGTTTCCGGTTGTTATTCTCAAGGCTTGCCGCCCGTTCGTTCTTGCGAGCTTTCTTTGTGGCACCTTACGTTACGTGGTCAATCTTCTCGCAAGAAAGGCTTCGGTTTGTTCGAATAGTGTGCAGGCTAACATTGCGAATTGATGTTTTCACGGCCTTCCCATCGACATCGCTTGTGTTTGCAAGGCTCCTGTACTCAGTCACATGGCACCGCCTTTCCGCGCGGCCTTAATCGCTCCATCAGTGCCTTAGCCAATGTTGGGTAATCGGTGATAATTCCGTCCACGCCCATACCCGCCATGCGCTGCATATCTTTGGCAGCATTGACAGTCCAGACATTGACGATCAACCCCAGCTCGTGAGCATGTTCCAAGTCCTTGACTGTCAAATCCTCAAAATACGGGGCCCAAACCGATCCACCCATTTCAGCAATCGCCTGCGGTAAACTGTTGTCGTGATCACACAAACGAAGACCATCCAGCCATGGGCTACCATCGATAACATTAGGTGCCATCGGAGGATTGGGGCGGTCAAGGTAGGACAGATAACCGCGTGTTACATCCGGTGCTAAATCGCGCATCACACTGAGGACACGCCAATCAAACGACGATACGATTACGCGATCAGTTAGGTCATATCTTTGAATGAGTGTTAAAACCGATTGCGCCAAAACAATGGGACTATCGCCCCAATTCGTGCGATCTGCGTAGGATTTAATTTCGATGTTAAGCGTGAAGTTCGTAAGGGGTTGTGCCCAACGGCACACGTCTTTCAACGAAACGATGCGTACGTCATCAATACGGGCCTGTTGCGGAAACTCCGTGGCCTGCGCGCTGCCTTCTCGTAACGCGCCAAAGTCGAAAGCTCTAAGATTCTCGTAAGACGTTTCAACGACTAGTGCCGCATCCGAAGTTAGCCAGTCCCCCTTCGGATCACGCACCATGTCAGGATCAAGGTTATGGTCGTGCCAAACGACGGTAACCCCATCGGATGAGTTTTGAACATCAATCTCGACCGCGCACACCCCAGCTTTCAGCGTATGAACCAGCCCAGCCATGCTGTTTTCGGGCATTTCACCACGCGCACCACGATGGCCGTATATCCGTGGTGTGGCGACGATTTTACGGAGATTACCCATTGAAGTGTTTACGCCGCTTGGCGACGAGCCGGAGATAAGCGAATACCTCTTGCTCAAAGCGAAAATTGGGCAGTTTATGTTGTCGCGCGCATGAGATGATAAACCCCTCCCAGTCCCCGTTTTGACGAAGGTTAGACATCAAATATTTATAATACAAGTAATCATTTTTCACCCATTGTATAATATAGTGTTATATTAAAATGTAACGACGCTCCCATAATTAGGACAAGAGATGAGAGAAAAACTTCGACTTCGCCAACTTGAAGCCTTGCATGCGCTATCTCAAAAAGGGACAGTTTCGCGAGCAGCTGACGAGTTGGGTATTTCTCAGCCTGCGACCAGTCGCCTGTTGACCGACCTTTCAACAGAGCTTGGGTTTACATTGTATCATCGAAAAGAGGGTAGACTTATTCTCACACAGGAAGCGCGGTATTTGTTGCCTGAGATCAAACGTGTGCTTGAATCCATGCAATATATTTCCGAAATGGGTCGCGATATCCCTCTACGTCAAGCGGGGCATTTGCGCGTCGCATGCTTGCCCGGATTTGCGACCAGCCATTTGCCCGAACTCGTCTCGAAGTTTCTCAAAAACCGGACAGACGTCACAGTCACAATCGAACCCGACCGCCCCGAACGCATCCTGGAATGGATCATCGGCGAGCAGTATGATTGCGGCATCACAGATGGCTTCGAAGAACATCCTGCTGTTGAAAGCCGAATGATTTCAGTGCGGTCTGTATGTGTTTTTCCTAAAGGCCACCCGTTAGAAGCCTTAGAAACGATAACTCCATCGGATTTGCTTGGCGAAAAAATGATTCATGATCGCAAAGACAGCCCGTTCTATCGAGCAGTCGTCGATGCCTTCGCATCGACGGGCGACACATTCAAATCAATAGTCGAAACGCGCCAGTTCACTTGTGCCTGCGAATTGGTCAGTCATGGAACGGGCGTGTCTATTGTCAGCGAACTTGACGCAAAAAGTTACGAAACACGCGGCGTTTCTTTTCGACCGTTCTTGCCAGATGTAGCTCATCAATTGTCCCTGTTACGCCCGATTCATAAACCGCCTTCACTATTGACGTTGGAATTCTTGTCGATGTTCGAGGAAAGCTTGGCTGAATTTAGAACGGGTACGCTCTGAAAGTTACACCACAACAGACAAAGTTCACGTGGAGGGCGCACCATGTATCCTTGGAGGAACGAAAGGGTGCCATTAACAAATTGGCTTATGGTATAAAGTGCAATAACCCATAACGCTTTTCAAGAATACGGCGCAATCAGCTCAAGAAAACGAGCTCCTCGTGGCGCGATAATTACTGTGACGGCCACATAGTGATGCTTAATTGAAGTCTGGAATGGATCGCAATTTTGACGATTTCCCAAACCGGACATTCGCTACGGTACGAAAAAATAGTAAAATGGGCTGATACTGTTGAAAAACTCCGAATTTCGGGTGTCTTGTTTTTTCGGAAAGAGCCCGTGATACGGAAAAGTCAGGTGAGATCTGCCAAGAGGTGCAGTTAGCTCCGGCATGAGAGGCATAAGGCCAATTTGGCCGAACCCCTCGCTTCAAAATGTTGGCCGCGCCGTACGGGCAAAATTTCACGGATTTTGCCAAAAACAGAGTTTTTCACCAGTATCAGCCCACTTTGACCGATGCTGCGCTGAGCACCAACGTCTGCTGTTCAACAACACGCTGAAGACGTATAAAAACCTGTTTGAGCTTCGCCTCGTTAGCGGAATGTTGTTTTGCGTAGAGTGCTATTGTAAGTACCCTCTATTGGGAGGTGTTGGGATCACTAAATAGGGGTTAGGAATGTCAAATTTTTTTAGCATCGAATTTTTGCCAATTATGGCCATTCCAATATTTGGATTTATCTTAACATTTAAATCTACGAGAACGTACGTAAAATGGATTTTTGCCGCAGCCCCTGTATTGCTTGTAATTGCTGGTATATATTCTGAGTACCGATGCGACCGCAGTCTTACGAACATTGTCGTTCGAATGGTCAAAGGCATACAAATATGCCCTCAAAACACCGCCGCTAACGATGAGTTTCAGCCAAATTCACCAGAAACAAACCGACAAAATTCGAGAATTATTACTGCACAAGCTTGGTTTGTTGTAGGCCAGAAAGTACCGGGCGGATCTGGAAAAGCTGCAGCACTTGAGGTGCTCGCTCAATACAATGAGCCGCTGCAAGGATTAGACATTTCTTGTCAGCTAATGGGCAGCGGATACGATCCCTCAAGGCGCAGATATCCTTGCGATACGTTAACGCAGTTAAATGGTCTTGATCTATCGCAAACACCTAGCCTTGACATGTCCGAAGTTAATTTTGAGGGGATTCGAGGAGAGGGTATCGACCTATCAAGCCAAGACCTTACACATTCCAATTTAAGTTTCTCTCATATACCGAACTCAAATTTCAACAATGCCAAACTGTCGATGGCTAATCTGTCAGGTTCGGAGGTATTTTCCACCAATTTTGAAAATGCAGAGCTAAGCTTGGCGCAATTCGAAGACTCCAATATCTCGTCCTCGGAATTTGCTGGAGCTAATATGGGTAGCGCGAGCCTTATGCGAACTTATGCGGCCTCAACAAATTTTTCAAACGCAAATTTGCGTGATGCGAATTTTGATCAGGCAGAAATTAGAGATACTCAGTTTAATGGAGCCAACCTTTTTCGCTCAAGCTTTAGAGAAGCAAGCATTGTACGTACAACATTTAGCGGCGCTCAACTGTCTTTAGCAGACTTTACTGGCGCAAACATAAACATGTACGACGAAGTATCGTCCGATTTTCTAAGTTCTTGGGCTTGGCGCGGTCAGGAACCTACCGGACTGGGGCGGCTAGCAGGCTTCGTAACAATCTGCAACTTTGACGCCAATATTCATGATATCAGGTTTCGACCATCAGACTGCTGAGTATTCGTTTTCCGTGCCCACGCTGAGATGGGAACCAAGTTTCTAGGCTACAGCTAGAAACTACGGCTCTTTAGCCGTACCGTTATCTGAAAGCAGACCTTGGCTCAGTTGAGACAAATGACCGCTAGGTCCGCATCTTACCAGTTAGTGCACCGCGAAGCGAACGGCGCGATTTCCCGAAGCAGCCACGCGGGGCTGTTGCGGCGAAGGTCTCCTCCGAGCTGATTGTGTTGAAAAACTCTTCCTTGATCGGGAGGCCATTCGCTGATTCAATTCCTTTGAGAATTGGGGGATTTGGCGATGATGGGACCAAGGCAGGAAGCGCAGGCAGCACTGT
>JBDVDE010000054.1:0-47351 GCA_039942135.1 Hyphomonadaceae bacterium | reverse complement strand
CAGCGACCCTACACGATCAGTTCGGTTGCTAAAAGCGTGGGGTGGAGGTGGGTCCCCCTACCTAGGCGCACGTTTCGCCAATATCCGCTGCAAAGTGCGGCGGTGCATGTTTAGCCGTCGTGCGGTCTCGGACACATTGTGATCGCACAGCTCGTAGACGCGCTGGATGTGTTCCCAGCGGACGCGGTCGGCCGACATCGGGTTTTCCGGCGGGGCGGGTTTGGCGTCGGCGCGGGCGACGAGCGCCTTGATGATGTCTTCGACATCGGCGGGTTTGGAGAGATAATCCACCGCGCCCGCTTTGACCGCAGCAACCGCCGTGGCAATCGCGCCATATCCGGTCAGGATCACCGCGCGCGAGTCCGGCCTATGATGGTGGAGCACTTCGACGACATCGAGACCCGACCCATCGGCTAGCCGCAAATCAAGCACCGCAAAAGCAGGGGGGTTCAGCCGCGCAATGTCGCGTGCTTCGCCGACCGTCGAGACAGCCGAGACGAGAAAGCCGCGCTGGGTCAATGCCCGCGCCAGCCTTTGGCAGAAGGGGCCATCATCATCGAGCACCAGACAGGTGCGATCTTCGACGTTTTGTAGCTTCTCGTGCAGTTTAACCGGTCGATCCATATCCAGCTCCTTGGTATCGCCTAAGCCCTTATGCCCATTATATGGGGTGTTCGGCCTCAGGTTCCAGTGCCTGTCTTGGCCAAGTTGCCTGAACGACCGCGCCTTGCGCCGGAAGAAGCCGGTTTTGCATGGCAATCCGGCCGCCCGTGCGTTCGACCAGCGTTTTTGCAATAAAGAAGCCAAGTCCCATATCGCCGCCGCCCGCTTGTTCCGCGCCGCGCTCGGACACATAAGGCTCGCCAAGTTTTGGCAACACATCGGATGAGAAACCGGGGCCGTCATCGCGAATGGTTACGATATATTCCTGCGCGCTCCATGTCGCCTCGATATGCACTTCGGTTTCGGCAAAACTGACCGCATTTTCGATGAATGCGCCAAGCGCATGCAGGATCTCGGGGCTGCGCCGGAGGATCGGCAATTTGCTTTCGCCGCCACTGAGCGCGCGGGTGCGCACATGCATGGCAACGCCGAGGCCTTTGTGCGGGGCAGAGGCTTCCTCGACCAGAGACGAGAGCGGCATTCTTGCATGCACAATGTCTTCGGCTTCGCGTTCCTCGGCCAATTTCCGCAAAATCCCGCGGCAGCGCTCGGCTTGCTCGGCTAGAAGTGTGACGTCCTCGTGGAAGGGATGACTGTCTTCGAGGCTGGCCGCCATTTCCTTCGAGACCAGATGGATCGTCGCCAGCGGTGTGCCCAACTCGTGCGCGGTCATCGCCGCCATGGCGCCAAGGGCAGACAGCCTTTGTTCGCGCGCCATAACGATCTGGGCAGCATCAAGGGCCCGTACCAGCCGCGCTTCGTCCTGATTCAGTCTGACCGCCGACACGGCAAAGAAGGCGAGGCCCACCGCCAGCGCCGCAAGTTGGCCCCATTGGTAGAGCGGCGGTAAGACCAAAGGTTCACCGCGCACCCATGGCAGCGGGGCGGAGTAGAGCGGCATCGAGCCGGCAAGGGCCAGCGCGAGCAAAGCGAGTAAGACCGCGCGATACCCTTTGAGGCTGGCGGTTGCGACGGTGACCGGCGCGAGCAAAAGTAGCAAGAACGGGTTGGCCAATCCGCCCGTCGCGGCGATCAAAGCCGCGAGCTGGAGCGTATCGAAGACAAGTTGCGAGGTGGCTTCAAATGTGTTGGCGAGTCTTTGCGTGCGAAATGCGAATGATAGACCCACGTTAAACCATGCCGAACTCGCAATAATCGCCAGGCATAGCCCGAGATTTAGGTCGAATTTAAATAGGAAATACACACTGAGAACCGCGAGGGTCTGCCCGGCAACAGCGATCCATCTGAGTCCAATGAATGTTCTCAGTCTGGCGCGTCCCAGCGCAGACCCGACGCTGCGCAAGCCTTCTTCAGGTAAGGCAAACAGGGCTTCATCGAGCCGCGTTTCTGCTGAGTGGTGTTCACGTTCCATAGGCCCGATCATGCGTCAGAGTGTAGCTTGCGCCAAGTGCTATTCGGGCGCATAGGGAGATATGTTCTGGAAACACCGATATCTGCTTGTCGTTGCTGCGCTTGGCGCCTGTTCCGGTGAGCCTGCATCCGAGTCACTTGCGCCAAGCGGCGGTGCCGTCGCGAGCTGCGCCACCCGCGCTTATGACCATATTGGCGGCCCAATCTCCCTGATCAATGAAACAGGCGAGGCGGTGACCGAGAAAAATTTCAAAGGCGGGCATAGTCTCGTCTTTTTCGGGTTTACCTATTGTCCCGACGTTTGCCCTTCGACACTGGTGACAATCGATCGGGCCTTGCAACGTTTGCCCGAAGGGATGGCGCGCCCAAAAACTATCCTGATCTCGGTCGATCCGGAACGCGATACGCCCGAAGCCCTGACCGAATATCTGCGCGCGCCGCAATTTCCGGACGATATGACCGCGCTGACAGGGTCACTGAGCGCCGTTGAAGACGCTGCGGCCGCCTTTAAGGCCGGATTTGCCCGCATCGATACGCCCGATAGTCTCGCCGATTATACGATGGATCACAGCTCGATTGTCTACCTCATGGACGAAGATTGGTCGCTCAAGACCTTTTTCACGCATGAGGCCACAGCCGAGACAATTGGCGATTGCCTCACTGAAACCCTGAAATAAGTCGCGATTTTCCCGCGTTTTGGCACACGACCTGTTGGTGGTTGGTCCAAGCTGTGCATATGTTGCAGTGCAGCAATATTCGGGAATTTGAATGCTATACAGTTTTGTCGAGATGAACCGCATGGCTATGGCGCCGCTTAGATTGGCTGCCAAAGCATCAAGAGCGAGCCTGCGCTCGCCGTTTAATCCGCTTGGGCGCACCGAAATGGGGCGGTCGCTTGCGGCGGCTGTTGATGTGTTCGAATCGGCAACGCGGTTTTATGGCAAGCCCGAATGGCAACTCGAGCAGACGCGCATCAATGGCGTGGATGTCCCGATTTCCATCGATACGGTCTGGTCGAGCCCCTGGTGTCAATTGCAGCGGTTTTCGCGCGACCAAGCCAGAATGACCGACGCACTTGGCCCGGGTGCCCGTCCGCAGCCGCGTCTTTTAATCGTTGCGCCTTTGTCGGGCCATTATGCGACTTTGCTGCGCGGAACCGTCGAGGCTTTCCTGCCAACCCATGAGGTCTACATCACAGACTGGTCCGATGCCCGCATGGTGCCGATCTGGAATGGCCGGTTCGATCTTGATGATTATATCGACCATGTCCGGCTGATGCTGACCGAACTGGGGGCAGGGACCAATGTGCTGGCGGTTTGCCAGCCGGGTCCGCCGGTGCTGGCAGCGATTGCGATGATGGCCGAAGACAATGATCCCGCCCGACCTGCCACCATGACCTTTATGGGCTCGCCGATTGATGCCCGCCAATCACCAACGGTGCCGAACAAATTGTCTGAAGAGAAACCGTTTGAATGGTTCGAGCAGAATATGATCCATACCGTGCCGGCCCCTTGGGCGGGAGCGATGCGGCGAGTCTATCCGGGCTTTGTACAGCTGTCCTCGTTCATGAATATGAACTGGGACAATCATGTGTCCGCGCATTGGAAATTCTTCAACCATCTCGTTTCGGGCGATGGCGACAATGCCGACAAGCATCGCAAATTCTATGACGAGTATCTCTCCGTGCTTGATCTCACCGAAGAGTTCTATCTGCAGACCATTCGACGGATTTTTCAAGAGCATCATCTCGCCCGCGGTATCTTCCATCATCGTGACAGGCTTGTGCGGCCGGGCGCCATCAAGGATGTGGCGCTGATGACGGTGGAAGGGGAGAATGACGATATTTCCGGCATCGGCCAGACACAGGCAGCGCATACGCTATGCACGGGGATCCCTGCGTCCAAACGGATCGATTATATCCAGCCGGGTGTCGGCCATTATGGCGTGTTCAATGGATCGCGTTTTAAAAGCGAGATCGTGCCGCGTGTGCGGGAGTTCATCGCCAGTCACGAAAAAGCGGCGGTGCCAGTCTAGCCGGCTTTGCTCTAGCTGGCTTTACGTTGTTGCTCGGCCAGCTGGCTTTGTGGCCATTCGCGCAACATTTTCCGGAATTCGGCATCTGAGATCGGGCGGCTATAGAGAAAGCCCTGTCCAAGCACACATCCGCGTCCGGTTAAAAACGTAGCTTGCTCTGGCGTTTCGATCCCTTCGGCTACGGTCTTCATGCCAAGCCGCTTGGCCATGGCCAGCATCATGTCGACCACTGCAGGCCCTTGTGAGTCGCCATCAAGCGCCGAGACGAATTGCCGATCGATTTTGAAAATATCAAATGGCAATTGGGTCAGCAGTGACAGGTTCGCATGGCCGGTCCCGAAATCATCTATTGCCAGTTTTACGCCCATCGCCCTTAGGGGCTTCATAATTGTCGCGACCTGATCGGGATTGGAGACGGCCATGGTTTCGGTGATCTCAAGCTCCAGCATGTTCGGGGCAAGCCCCGACTCATTGAGCGCAGCCACGACCTGATTAATGAAGTCCGGACGATCAAATTGGCAAGGGGAGACATTCACCGCCACGGGCACATTATATCCGATACGGGCCCAGTCCGCGGCAGCATCACAAGAGGCGCGCAAGATCTGGAAGCCGATCTCTTCGATCAGACCCAATTCCTCGGCCAATGGAATAAAGGTGCCGGGTGAAATCACGTGGTCTTCGGTCCGATACCAGCGGGCGAGGGCCTCAACGCCTGCAATCTCGCCGGTCTTCAAATCGATTTTGGGTTGGAAGGCGGGGCGGAAGGCTTGTTTGGCAACCGCATCACGTAGCTCGCGTTCAAACTGGACGCGGCCTTTAGCGAGGCGCTCTAGCCGAGGGCTGAAAAACTGGAAACCGACTTTGCCCGCCCGCAAAACTTCATTGAGCGCGAGGCTGGCATTTTTCAGCAATGTGCCCGGCGTGGTGCCATCATCGGGGGCCACGGCGATACCGCCTGAAAGCTTGATCGATAAGCTCCGGCCATCAATGTCGAAGGGTTCGTGGAAAACCAGTTTCAATTGTCTGGCCAGCAAAGATGCCTTTTTACGTCCCGCATTGGTTGGCATGAACAAGGCAAATTGGCCGACGCCCAGCGACGCAAGAAAAACATCGCGCAAAATCTGGTCATCATTGGCAGCGCCTGCTGCAAGGAACATGGTTAGCCGCGATGCCACCATCGATTGCAATCGCTCACCACCATTGACGCCAAGCACATGTTCGGCGCTCGCAAACCCGTCCAGGATAATGTGGAAAATCGCGCACGGAGACTCAGCATCGCAAACCGCGAGGCTCTTTTCCAGTTCAGAGATCAGGCTTAACCGGTTGGGAAGTCCATTGCCCATATCACGGAAGGCGGCGAGACGCAGGGTTTCCAGCTCGTCGCGAACAATCGTATTGCTTGCGGCGATCTCCGTCGCAATCACCGAAAATTCGTCATAGGAAAATCTGTCCGGCGTATCATTGGCGCGGTCGCGGCGTGCCAGATCGGCGAGCTTGGACAGGTCATCCCTTAGAACCCGCGTTGTCAATATGCCGAGATACAGGATAATTGCGGACGAACAGATTGCCAGTGCGCCAAGCATAACTAATTGGCTAGATTGCATTTGCCGTAGAGACGGGAATAGGAGCGCCACAAGAGCAAACCAGAAGACCGCACAGGCGGTCAGGATCATTCGCGGCATCAGTTTGGCAAGCGAATTGCCAGCACCCGGAACCATCGCAAATGACAAGGGAGATGCCGCTTTATCCGTTTCTTTGTGATCACCAGGTAGCAAACCTGTGCCACGCGATTTGCGGGCAGGTTTCTCGGATGTTAGGGCACTTCTTAGTTTGTTCACAGTCAGATTTCCGGCTAAGTCGCAGTGTCTATTTAAGAGAGCTACAGCGAAGTGTTTAGAAATCTATGAACAGAATGAATGGTATTCTGATGATAAATAGTAACATATACGGGCAATGAGCATGAATAGAACCGCGAAAATCTCTCGCAAGACCAAAGAAACCAGCATTGATTTATCGGTAAACCTCGATGGCACTGGACAGGCTACATTGTCTACAGGCATCGGTTTCTTCGATCATATGCTTGAAAGCTTCGCCAAACATTCGGCGATTGACCTTGATGTAAAGGTGAAAGGCGACTTGCATGTCGACATGCACCACACGGTCGAAGACACCGGCATTGTACTTGGTGAAGCTATCTCCGAAGCGCTTGGTGATTTTGGCGGGATAACGCGGTTTGGGCATGCCTATCTGCCGATGGACGAAACTTTGAGCCGTGCGGCACTCGACCTGTGTCGCCGCCCCTATTTTATCTGGAAAGTCGAGTTCAAGCGCGACAAGGTGGGCGACATGGACACCGAACTGTTCAAAGAGTTCTTTCAGGCCTTTGCAACGCGCGGCGGGATGTGCCTGCACATGGAAACGCTCTATGGCGAAAACCAGCACCATATCGCTGAAAGCCTGTTTAAAGCGCTCGCCCGTGCCTTGCGTATGGCGATAGAACCCGATGCGCGCTTGAACGGTCAGGCTGCGTCGACAAAAGGCTCGCTTTAGCCCTCCAAGAGCTGCAAGGCGCGCGATAGGGCGTCCGCATTATAGAGCGAAGTCTGTGCGCCCTCTTTCAGCCGTGCCCGCAGATCATTTGTGTCTTCTGGCCAAGCCTCGCCGGCGGCCAGATTGCGGCTGATGTCTATAAGTGCCGCGCGGATCTCGGCATGCGAAGGAGCGTTATAACGATCATGGATCTGGCCAAGCGATAGCCGCGCTGTGCGGATATAAAAAGCGCGGGCGAGGGGATCGCTCGACACGGGGATTTGCATGGCCGCAAGTTCGGCATCGTCCCAATCGCGCTGCCAATTTGTGCCCATAGGGGCATCAGCCGCACACTCTGCCGCATCGCCGCCGATATATTGCAGATATGTCAAAAGCGGCGCGAGCATCTCGTCGGTGGGCGGATCGCCACTAAATTCGTCTTCAATTTGCCCGCGCACAAATATTTCGAGCGACGCCCTGTCGGTCCGATCGACTTGGTCGCGGCCCTCTGGCAATGCCAAATCAGGGATTGCGACAGGATTGAATACATTGTCCGCCCGCGCTTTGCTAAACAGGCCCGATGTCACATCCGCTGTGCCGGCTGGCCCCGAGATCGCTTCGAATTGGAAATGAGGATTGCTGCGACCATTGCGGTGGCAGGAGCCACACGAAAGCCCTTTCTTTTCGGCCTGACCGCCGAGCAAGGCAGGGGAGCTGAAGATCAGCGCTCCAAGCTCCAATTCGGCGGAAATCTCCGCGCTTGGGGCGGGGCGCAGGCAAGCCGCAGGCAGGCGCGTCAAGGCGTCCACGCGGTCAGGCGTGTCGGGAAACCAGTTCAGCTCCGGCAGGGCGAGCGGGGCAGGTGGGGCCGAAAGGCTGGTCGCGCAGGCCACAAAGCCTGAAATCGCGACCAGTAAAAATGCCGCCCGTTTGATCAGGAGCTTTTCGCCTCGGCTTTGACGATCCAGCTGCGAAGCTCATCCGTCTCCGCGCAACCAAAATTGCAGATGTTTTCCAGCTTGGCCAATTGCCCGTATGCGGCATCCATATCGCCCAGCTCGACATAGTATTCGCCGAGATACTCGTTGGCACCAACATGATCTGGCTGAAGCTCTAGCGCAGCGGAGTAATAATTGATCGCCTGCGTGTAATTACCCGCCTTGCGATTGGCAAAGCCGATATAGGTCAACACATCAGGATGCGGCCCGAAGACAGCTTGCGCATCGCCCAGCTTTTCCAGCGCGTCATCATAGTGGCCAATATTGATCAGTCGCACCGCATCAAGATAGGCCGCGTCACCATCATCGACGGTAAAGGTCACCGGAACTGGCGCATAGAGCGCAGCCGTTTCTTCTTCGGTTGCGGTTTCCGGGTTCATCGCAGTGCGTAGCGTATCGGCCGCTGCGACGAGCGTCGGGCCACAGTCTTCACCACACGCAGCAAGGCGCTCGTCAAGTTCTGCCATTTGCGCTGCGGCTTTGTCTGCCTTGTCCTGCTGCAGATAGGCCAAGCCAAGCTGGGCGCGTGCATCATGGTTCTCGGCATCATATCGCACAGCCTTTTTCAAAGCACTGGACGCCGGACGCCACTTTTCCTGCGCCATACGAGAGAGGCCGAGCATATATTGCGCTTGCGCGTTCGAGCGGACTTCGCGCGTGACTTTGCGCATTGTCCGCTCGGCGGCTGAATATTCGCCAGCCTGATATTGCTGAACACCTTCGCGGTAGAGCGCTGCCACATCGACAGTGGACCGTGCAGAGGGTGCGCTGACCCCGCCGCCGCCACCACCGCCACCACTGGCAAGCGCCACGCCTGGCAAGCTCAATCCTAGCGCGCCAGCTGCTGCGATCGCTGCGAAACTTCTATAGGTCACTCTAGGCATGTCAGTCTCCGTTCAGGTCTATGGAATTGGGTCGCCCCATTATGGCACATTGGAGACGATACAATAGTCACAAAACCGCGAGATACGTTCCCCCGCTCCGGCTATGCAACTGATCAGCTAGCCGGCGGCTGCATCCGTTTCGGCAAATTGGCCTGCTGCGCACTTGCCTGCCGCGCCAGTGCTTCCCGTACCAAAGGCACACGGTTGGCCAGCATAAGTCCGGCACCACGTAAGGGTTTGAGCAGGGCATTATCATTAGAAAACAACCGGTCGATTGCATCCAGCCCCAGCGCCGTCGCAGCGGCATCAAACCGGCGCCATTGCTGATACGGGTCGAGCACATTCAACGCGCCGATATCCAGACCGGCATGGCGACCGTCTTCGAGCACTTCAACCAGAGCGGCGACATCCTTAAACCCCAGATTCAAACCTTGCCCTGCCAGCGGATTAACCCGCCGCGCCGCGTCTCCGACCAAGGCAACACGTTCGGCCACCATACTGTCAGCAATCTTTAGCTCCAGCGGATACGAAATTGCCTTGCCCTCAAGTGACATTTCGCCCGCAAATTCAGCGAATTTCGCATTCAATTCGGCTTCAATATCTTCGGCCGACATGGCCGCAAGTGTCTTCGCCGCGCTTGTGTCCATATACCAGGCCAGATTTGCCCTGTCGCCGGTCAGGGGCAGGGTGGCAAACGGGCCTTCGGGCGTAAACAGCTGCCGCGCGATGCCATGATGAGGCCGCGTCAAACGCACATTGGCGGCAAAAACCGACTTGCCATATTCGCGACCTTCGACCGTGATCTTGGCGGCCTGCCGAACCGGCGAGCGCACCCCGTCACATCCAGCCACCAGCCGCGCATGACACGTATTGCCTCCGGCCAAATGTAGGCTAATCCGCCCGGATTCGGAGGTAAATCCGGTAAATTCGGCTCTTTGCAGCCATTGAATATTGTCTTCGGCGGCAAGCTTGCGGTCGAGCGCCGCTTGCAAACGGGGAGCTTCGACCATGTAACCAAGCGGCGTACCATCGGGTGCGTCAGGCAGATCCTCGTCTGTGAACAAAACCGATGGTGCGCCAAACCAGTGCCGCCCGCCATCAATTGCTTCCAAGCCGTTCAGAGGCTGCGCAGTGTCGCGCAATTCCCCGGTGACGCCGCAGCCCGTTAACAGGTGCCATGACCCGCGTACAATCGCATAATTGCGTCCATCGGGTCGCACGCTGTCGGGGTCTCGGGCATCAATCAGGGTGACGGTGAACCCCGCCTGCGCTGCGGCAATGGCCAGCGTGGCACCAATCGGCCCAGCGCCGACAATGGCAAGGTCAGCCAGACCTTCATGTTCGATTGGGTCATTGGGCGCGGAAGGGGAGGACGTCAGGGTCATATGGTAAAAATAGGCCGCGGGCTTTGTGTCGTCCAGAGTGGCGTATCGGCGCGGCTAGATCGGGTGTATTTGGACAAAATTCGCGGTTTAGGACGTCAATTTTCGCGTAATAGCTGCATATTGGCGAAAATTTGCACGAAAATTTGTGCAATATTCGCACCCCGTTAAGAGCTTCACGCCAAAATAGGCGGAAATGGCGGTTTGATTCGACTGTTTGATCGATGACTTTAAGGGAGTTTTGTATATGGCCCGAGCGCGTGCACTTGATGATGTCAGAATGGCAGATGAGCACCAACGAAGCGTAAGTGATCCGGTTTGGAGAATGCTTACGGGGGCCTTTGCCTTTGTTATCGGCGTCTTTGTGTGCGGCAGTGTCGGCTCTTATGCCCCGGCAGACCCGAGTTGGAATGCAGCGACCGGCGGCGAGGCACGCAACCTGTTCGGCGTTTCAGGCGCTGTGTTTGCCGATCTCGCGCGTCAGACCTTGGGATGGTCGGCATGGACCGCTGGTCTTGCAGCTATGATCGGCGGCGCGATGCGTACCGTCTTGATTGGTGACCCGAAACTCTCCCGCTGGTTTCTAGGCGCGCTGTTTGTGCCGCTCTCGGCTGCGAGCTTTGCCGCTTGGCCGGTGCCAGCCTCATGGCCGCTTAGCGCTGGTCTTGGCGGCGTTGCTGGTGACGGCTTGCTACATATGCTGACCTTCCCGTTCAAGGCGCTGATGATCCCTAATCCAGAACTATGGACCGGCATCTTCTGCGGGGCAGGCGCATTATGGGCCGCCAGCATGGCGCTAGGTCTTGGTCGCCGCGATGCCTTTCTTCTACAATCGGCAGCAGCGCATGAAAGCCGCAGAGCAGCGCGTGGTTTGCGGGGGCTCTCCGATCGTTTCCGTGCCTATCTCGACGCCCGCCGCGAGCTGGATGACGATTATGAAGACGAAGGCATCATCATCAATAGCCATGATGATGATTATGGTGCCGAGCAATACGTTGAAGCGCCGCAAGCCAGACAGCCAGCCGCCGAGTTTGTCGCTGATGAGCCTGAAGTGGCAGAAGAGTCAGTCACCAAACTCGTTCCGGCCAAACGCAAATCACTCCTCGCCCCGCGTGCGCGGGTCCATAAAGGTGGCCGCGTCTCCAATGTCACCTTGCCATCTATTGATCTGTTGCAGACCCCGCCAATCCGCTCGGGTGCGATTGATGAAGAAGCACTGCTGGGGCAGGCCGAACGCCTGACCGAAGTGTTGCGCGAATTTGGTGTCCGTGGACGGATTATTGAAGTGCGCCCGGGTCCTGTGGTCACCCTGTTTGAACTCGAGCCAGCTGCGGGTGTGAAATCCGCACGCGTCATCTCGCTCGCAGATGACATTGCACGTTCCATGAGCGCCAATTCGGCCCGTGTTGCGGTTGTGCCGGGCAAAAACGCAATTGGTATCGAGCTGCCAAATACGGCGCGCGAAACTGTGTTCTTCCGGACGCTTCTGTCTTCCGATCCATATTCGAAATCCAAAGCGGCGCTGCCAATGGCGCTGGGTGAGGATATTGGCGGTGCGCCAACCGTCGTTGACCTTGCAAAAATGCCTCACCTTCTCATTGCGGGTACGACCGGCTCTGGTAAGTCGGTTGGTGTGAACGCGATGATCTTGTCATTGATGTACAAGCTGACGCCTGAGCAGTGCCGCTTCATCATGATCGATCCGAAAATGCTCGAATTGTCGATCTATGAAGGCATTCCGCATCTGCTCTCTCCTGTTGTTACCGACCCCAAGAAGGCTGTGAACGCCCTCAAATGGACTGTGCGCGAGATGGAAAGCCGCTACGAGCTGATGTCGAAAGCCAATGTGCGGAACCTTGCAGGCTTTAATGCCAAGGCGAAGGAATACCGCGAGAATGGCGAAATCCTCAGCCGCAAAGTCCAGACCGGCTTTGATGAAAATGGTAAGCCGATCCACGAAACCGAAATCCTGCCAATCGATTCAATCCCGAACATCGTGGTTGTGATCGACGAGATGGCCGACCTTATGATGGTTGCGGGCAAAGAGATTGAAGGCTGCATCCAGCGTCTTGCGCAAATGGCGCGGGCGGCAGGCATCCACTTGATCACAGCGACCCAGCGTCCATCGGTTGATGTTATCACCGGTACGATCAAAGCCAACTTCCCGACGCGTATCTCCTATATGGTGACAACCAAAATTGACTCGCGCACCATTCTTGGTGAGCAGGGCGCCGAACAGCTTCTCGGCATGGGCGACCTTCTCTATCAAGCACCGGGCGGCAAGACCAAGCGCCTGCATGGTCCATTTGTTTCGGATGAAGAAGTCGAAACCGTTGTTGGCTGGCTCAAGGAACAAGGCGCGCCGAACTATCAGGCTGACATTCTCGACGATCCTGAAGAAGGCGATGGCTCGGCCGTTATGGATGCAATGCTCGGAACCTCAACGGGCAATGCCGACGAAGACCTCTATGCACAAGGCCTCGCCATTGTTCTACGCGACAAGCGTGCCTCGACATCCTATCTGCAGCGCCGCCTGAAAATCGGTTACAATCGCGCTGCGACCTTGATCGAGACTCTCGAAGAAAATGGCGTCATTTCTGCTCCGAACCATGCGGGCAAACGTGAAATCCTCGCCCGTGCCGAAGCGCCTGATCCGGCCTAATTGTCCGAGATCAACTCGCGCACTTCGTCAAGGACCGTCTGTGTCAGCACGCCGCGTATATGCCGGATGATCTGTCCATTGGCATCAACAACAAATGTTTCCGGAACGCCGGTCAGTCCGAAGTCCAGTCCAGCTTGCCCATCAGGATCAAGCCCCACCGCTTTGAACGGATTGCCTAATTGGCGCAGAAAGTCGCGGCCGTTGTCCGGCGTGTCCCTATAGAGAATCCCGAAGGTCTGGTCAGGATGCGTGCGGGCCAGTTCGAGCAATAATGGATGCTCCACTTCGCAAGGTGCGCACCAGCTCGCAAACAGGTTCACAACAATCGCTCGCCCATTTGCGCCTTGATGAAAGCTCAGCATGCCGTCCTCGTCGAGGCGTTCAAGCTCGATGCGCGGCGCAGCCCGGCCATCGGAGAGACCCGCGCCCGGCCCGTCATCACGTAGCAGGTTCTGCGCGCCCAATGCGCCGATGCCCAGAAGGGCCGCCAAAGGCAGAGCAGCAAGCCAGCGTTTCATTCCGGTCTCCTTGCAGCTTCCGCCTCTTGCGCCTTGCGAGCGGCTCTGGCTCTGATCGCCGTGTTCAGGATCATGCCGCCAATTATCACCACAGCAAGCCCATACACCGCCCAGATATACGGCGCGCTGGTATCATAATCAGGACCCATGTCTAAGCCTCCTTGCCGGCGAGCAGCTGCGCCCGCATGCGCGCTGTCTTCCGTTCCAAAATCTCAGCCCGCATGGCGCTCATCACCAGTGCGGCAAATAGCAATGTATGTCCGAGCGCACCAATCAGAAGCGGCGTCTGGTACACTTCTGCCATGGCCGATCCGCCTTTTCGCAGAATGCTGGCATCCTGATGCAGGCTGGTAAACCAGTCGACCGAAAATTTGATCAATGGGATATTGATAATCCCGACCATAGCGAGAATAGCACCTGCGCGTGCCGCCTGTTGGCGCGAGGGGAGTGCGGCCCTCAGCGCTATATATCCCAGATACAAAAACAGCATGACCAGCACAGACACCATCCGCGCATCATCCCATTGCCACCATGTCCCCCAAGTCGGTTTACCCCAGAGCGATCCGGTCGCAAGACATAACACTGTATATCCTGCGCCAAGCGGGGCGATCGATTTGGCAGCAATATCGGCCAGCTCATGTCGCCAGATAAACCAGATCAAACTCGCTAATGCCAAGCCGACATAAGACGACATTGCCAGCCATGCGCTTGGCACATGAATAAACAGAATACGCGCACTATCGCCCTGAACCGCTTCAGGCGGCACGACATACAGCCCTTGCCAGACACTATACCCGATCATCCCTGCAGCCAGCACATAGAAAGTCGGCGCAAGCACGCGTGACACTTTCAGAAACCGGAGCGGATTGGCGAGATATGAAATCATGGCTGACCTCTTAGCATGCAAGCTATCCAAGCCATAGAGCACCCATGTCGCACTTGCGATCGCCACCCGCATCAGGCTTTCGCTCATAAAAAAGCCCCGAGGCTTAACCGCGGGGCTTTTCAATTCGTAATAGGTCGGCGCGCTAGTCGCTCGACAACATCCGCAGAACGAACTGGAAGATGTTCACAAACGAGATGAAGAAGTTGAGCGCACCCCAATTGGTCGCCACAGCCATCGCGTCAGCATTTCCGCCAAACTGGTAATAGCCTTCCTTCAAGCTCTGGGTCTGCCATGCAATCAGCACCGCCGAGAACAGAGCGAAACCGCCTGAAATGATCATTTGCATCGTACTTGACTGCAAGAAAGCAAGGCCTGGAAAGATCATCGGCAGGACAAAGAACACCATGCCGATAATGAATGTGCCCCAAAGCGCCATCATTGCGAATGTGCCAATCGGGCCGAGGTCTTTCTTGGTCGTGTAACCAAACAGAGACAAGCCGCCAAACATCGCTGCTGTGATGAAGAAGGCTTTTGCGATCACCATATGGCTCAGGCCACCAAGGCCGATGCGCGCCATGGCAAAATAGATGCCCATAGAGAGGCCCATGGCCACGACAATTGCCCAATACATCGCCGCTGTGCCGCCCGGTGTCGGGCGCCGCATGGCAAAGTTCGAGAACAAAATCAGACCAACAGGGGCCAGCATAACCACCCAGCGCAGGCTCGTTCCGTAAAGAATCTCGGTCAGAGGCGCGATGGATCCGGCGGCATAAGCCACGATGCCGGCAAGCGCGATGCCCAGTGCCAGTTTATTGTAAACACCGAGCATAAAGGTTCGTAGCCCTGCATCGGTAGACATATCCATAGCACGGCCTTGCGCGCCATATGATCTGTTAAAATCGTTCATTTTAGCTCCTTAAAACGCCCATATGTCGTCAGGCTTCAAATAGATACACACCCGCATATGGGGATGCAGTGGGTATTCCGCAACGTTAGCTGTTGGCGAACCCTCCCAATCAGGTACGATTGTAGCAGAAATTCGAAGAAAGTGAAAATCCATGAGTATAGAAACCCGCCCGCTTGGCCGTACCGGGCTGTCTGTGACCTCCTGTTGCCTCGGTACCATGACATGGGGAACCCAGAACACCGAAGCCGAAGGACATGCGCAGATGGACTATGCGCTCGAGCGCGGGGTGAATTTCTGGGATACGGCCGAAATGTACTCGGTGCCGCCATCGGCTGAAACCCAAGGCAATACCGAACGCATTATTGGCTCATGGTTTAAAAAGACGGGTCGCCGCGAAGATGTCATCCTTGCCAGCAAAATTTGCGGCCTATCGCCAGCGACATGGTCGCGCGATGCCGATGTGCCTTTTACCCGCCAAAACCGTGAGCAAATCGATGAAGCGGTCGAAAAGAGCTTAAAACGGCTCCAAACAGACTATATTGACCTATATCAGTTGCATTGGCCTGATCGGCCCGTGCCGCTATTCGGCAACAAATTAAGCCCCAAATCCTATGGGTATGCCTATGAAAAGTTCGAAGACATTCTTGGCAATCTGAACCGGCATGTCGAAGCCGGTCGCATCCGGCATATCGGTGTGTCGAATGAAACGCCGTTTGGCGTGATGCGGTTTTTGGCGGAGAGCGACAAAAACAATCTCCCCCGCATGGCATCGATCCAGAACGTTTACAGCCTTGTCGCTCGTAAATTCGAAGAAGGGCTCGACGAGATTGCCATTCGCGAGGAAATCGGGCTGCTGGCCTATTCGCCGCTTGCTCAAGGGTATTTAACCGGAAAATATCGCGATGGGGCGCTGCCCGAAGGCTCCCGCAAGGCCCTGTTCAACCGGTTACAACGGTATGAGAACCCGCGTTCGGAGGCGGCGATCAATGCGCATCTCGATTTTGCCGCAGAGCGCGGCATCGATCCGGCCCAGCTCGCGATCAAATTCTGCGATACGCGGCCCTTTACGACCTCGACCATTATTGGCGCAACCAGTATGGAACAGCTCGAAACCTGTATAGATGCCTTTGACCTCGAATGGACTGATGACCTCGAGGAAGGCGTGGCCAGCTTGTATGCTGAATTTGGTTCACCCTGCGCCTAACTGTTAACCATGCTATCCAAATATTTGACATCACCATTTACCAAGATAAAACCCTAGTTTCCAACCGACTGGAACCTACGCTGGGGGGCATAGGGGAAGGTCAGATCTAAAGGGGTATATCTTATAATGGCTGACGCATCGAAATATGCTGACAACATCAAAAAATACGCAAAAGGATACAATCAGGCAGCCGCCGAAAAAATTGTAGGACATCTTGGCATTGCTCTGAGAAATAGAGACAGCTCGCTGGTGTCCTGTTCGGACGAAACCGAACTGCAACGGGTTCGGGAAAAGTGGTGCCGGGGGAAGCTCGGACTGGCCGAAAAGAATCCGGAAATTGACGAAGCCATTCATAAGGTTTGCGCAAAATTGAAGCCCGAAGGTGGCAACAAGTCGCGCGTCACATTCTATTATCTCTTGGCCGAACATTACGGCAAGCTCGATATGCTGGCGAAATAGACCGCCACGCGTTTTACAAGCGATAAGCTCGGTGCCTGAACAAGGTGTCGGGCTTTTCTTTTGCTATGAAAGCTGACAGACAGGCCACATGCTCAGACTGTTTGCCGCTTTGCCGATCCGGGACGATATCGCCGATTGGCTTGAGCCCATGCAGGGCAATGTCAGTGGCGCATCATGGCGTCCGCGATTGAATTTCCACATCACGCTCCGGTTTTTCGGGGATATCAGCTGCGATCTGGCTGTGGACTTGGATCTGGCCTTGGCCGAGATTCAGGCCCCGCAAATGAAGCTTAAACTTGCTGGGGCAGGATTTTTCGGATCGCGGGAGCCGTATGCGCTTTGGGCGGGGGTGGCTTATGATGAAGCGCTTGGCGCTTTGTCGGGGGAGTGCGAACGGGTTGCGCGCAGGCTTGGACTTCCGCCCGAGAAACGCAAATTCCAGCCGCATGTCACCTTGGCCTATTGTCATGGTACACCGCTGGAGGCTGCGAGTAGTTTCGCGCGCCGCTATGAAGCCAGTGAGAGCCAACCCTTCTGGGCCGACCGTTTCCACCTCTATTCCAGCCAGTTGGGGCAAGGCCCCTCGCGCTATACCGCAGAAGCAGAATATCCCCTTGGCGGCTAGAGCGACATAGGCGCTGATTGGGGGGACATCACAAAGGCATGATGTTTCAAACACAAATGTGAAGCTTGCTTTGGCCATAATGGCGCTATACCGACCGGATGACTAGAAATGGGAGTTGCGGGTGGCCCGCATCCCGAGGAGTGCGAAATGTTGACGATCACCAGCGGTTTAAGCCGTGCCGTTCTATTAAGTGCGGTTCTGGCCCTAGCAGCCTGCGCATCCCCGCCGCGGTCGCTCAACAGTATCTATGCGCGTTCAGCTCAGGATCACGGCCCCGACAGAAACCCGATCATCGTCATTCCGGGCGTCTTGGGCAGTGTTCTCGTCCAAGATGAAACCGAGCTTACCGTATGGGGCGCGTTCAAGCGCAAAACGGCTGATCCGCGCAAAGCCGACGGCGCGCGGCTTCTTGCCTTGCCGATTGCGGCAGACACCTCGCTCGATGACCTGCGCGATGATGTCCGGCCGAATGGCGTGCTCGACCAGATCCGTCTCAACCTGCTTGGCATTCCCGTCGCCATCCGTGCTTATGTCGGCATTCTCAATACGCTCGGCGTTGGCGGCTATACCGATGAAGCGGTTGGCCTGAACGGCGTCGACTATGGCGAGGGGCATTTCACCTGTTACCAGTTCGACTATGACTGGCGCCGCGACAATGTCGAGAACGCGCAAGCGCTCGCTGCTTTTATCGAAGCGCGCCGCGGCGAGCTTCAAGAAGAATACGCCATCCGGTACGGCATCGAGAATGCTGACATCAAGTTCGATATCGTTGCCCATTCCATGGGCGGTCTGGTGACCCGTTACTTCATGCGCTATGGCGATGCCGACCTGCCAGCTGACGGCACCCTGCCAGAGCTCACTTGGGCCGGTGCGGAAAATGTCGAGCGGGTGATCCTTGTCGGCACACCGAATGCGGGCGCCGGCGAGGCGTTTGAACAATTGCTCAACGGGTATGATCCGGGCAAGCCGGTCCTGCCGCACTATCCAGCCGCAGTGCTTGGGACATATCCCTCCATCTATCAGCTCTTGCCGCGCCCGCGTCATCAACGTGTGCTCTACGACGATGCCGATGCGACGCCGGTTGGCGACCTCTATGATGTTGATCTGTGGGACCGGCATGGCTGGGGCCTTGCAGCGCGCAACAAAGATGTGTCCAAGTTCCTCGAAACCATCATGCCGGACATCGAAGACCCCGAAGCCCGCCGGACAGTGGCGCTCGGATTTCAGGCCACAGCGCTGACGCGCGCCCGCCAGTTCCACGCTGCGATGGACCAGCCCGCCGAGCGCCCTGATGGGGTAGACATGTACTTGTTCGCTGGCGACAAGGAGCGTACGGTCGACAGAATTTCTGTCGATCCCGAGACCGGCAAGGCCACTGTCAAAGACTGGTCAGCTGGTGATGGTACCGTCGTCCGCTATAGCACCATACTGGATGAGCGCACAGGCGGCGAATGGCGATCCTATGTTGACACGCCGATTGACTGGACCGATGTGAACTTTGTGCCGGCTGACCATATCGGGCTAACCTCCGATGCCTCCTTTGCCAATAATGTGCTCTATCTACTGCTCGAAGACGAGCGCGACTAAACATCTCTAAAGGACACCGAATGCTGGGTTCTGTTTCTCGTTATCTGTTAGGCGTCTGCGCGGCTTTGGGGCTTGTTGGCTGTACCCAGCTTGGCTTGCGCTATGCCAGTTTGAACACCGAGCGCCCGCCGGCCGCAGCGCCACTGATCACCGCAAACTCTCTTGCCGAATGGGACGCGTCCAAACCCGCCTTGCGCGCACTGTTTGCTGAACATGTCTATGGAACATGGCCCGAAGGCCTCGCTGTGACAATTGGTGAAACGCGGGTGGCCGATGCCGATTATCTTGAAGGGCGCGGCCGTCTCGAAGAAACCGTGATCCGCCTCGGCACAGGGGAAGGCGCAAGGGTCTTTACGCTTGCGGTGGCATATCCTTATGCGGCTGATCAGGCGTCATCAGATCGCCCCGCCGCGATGCCGGTCGTCATCGGCCAGACGTTTTCGGACAATTGCTTTACCTTCCGCTCACCCGCGCTGACTAACCGGCAGGGCCTACCATGCACCAATACCGAAATGAGCGGTTTTGGCGGTTGGGCCGCAGTCCAGATTCTTGGCCGTTACATCGCCAAGGCTCCAATTGAGGACTATTTCGATCGCGGCATTGCCTATGCCAATTTCTATGCGGGCCAAATTGTTCCGGATCAGGCGGAGGCAGGAGAGGCGGTCATGCAAGGGCTGCGCACCGAGCCGGGCATCACAGCGTCGAGCGCGCTGTCATATTGGGGCTATGGCTATTCAGCTGCGATCGACATGTTGCAAGCAGATACGCGCATTGATCCGGACCGTATCGGCATATGGGGCCATTCGCGTCATGGCAAATCCGCGCTGGTCGCTGCGGCTTGGGACGAGCGAATAAAGCTTGTTCTGGCGCATCAATCGGGATTTGGCGGGGCAGCATTGTCGCGCTCTGAGGTTGGCGAGCGCATTGACCGCGTGGTGCGCACCTATCCGCATTGGTTCACGCCTGCCTTTGTGCCTTTTTCCAAAGCGCCCGAGACATTGCCCGTCGATCAGCACCAATTGCTCGCCTTGCTCGCTCCGCGCCCTGTATTCCTCGGCAATGGTCGGCGCGATGTCTGGTCAGATCCCAATTCGACCTATCGCGCTGCCGAGGCTGCTGACAAAGTTTACGAGCTTTACGGCAAAGCAGGTCTCGATCAGGCGGGGCTGAAACAGTTCAATCCTGCTGCCGAACTAGGCTTTCACATGCGTGCAGGTGCGCATGGCACAACGCCCGAAGATATCACCGCTCTATTTGAATTTATCGATGCCCATTGGCCTCGAAACTGAATTTACACTTTTACCAAGTGTTGTAAATTTGCGGCACTTCATTGCCGATTTTGCTGACAGATGGATTGATGTCACGTTACGCCTTGTCACTTGGCCGAAAATGTAATTCAAAAAAAGGACTGGGAATGGCTTGGTTTGTTTGAGGTTCGATAATGCGCGCGCTGTGTCTTGCTGTATGTCTGTTATCCAGTTCTGCGTTTGCTCAGGCTGATACCGGTGCACATGATGTCTATGGTGTGTTCGAGACCCCGGAGGGCACATCACATATCGAAATCTCCGATTGCGGCGACGGCACACCTTGTGGCCGGATCGTGTGGATTGATCCGACATCCCTTCCAGAAGGAAGAACGCCCGAGACTGTCACCGGCCATTCGGGGCAATTGCTTATGGGCCTGCAAATGATCGAGGGCTTTGAGCGGCGCAAGCGCGACTGGCGCGGCGGATCGATTTATGATCCTGAAGGTGACAAAAAATATGCCGCGCGATTGAAGCGCCTATCGGACGGTCAGTTGCAGCTCAAGGGCTGCATAGGCCCGATTTGCCAGACGCAGATCTGGGCAGCGGTTGCCAACTGATCAGTCTGTCTCGCTCTTGGTGGGTGAGATTGCGCCGATAAATGGAAGGCCGCGATAAAGGCCGGCATCATCCATACCGTATCCGACCAAAAATTCCCCGGGGGCCTGCCAGACAAATTCGTCAACACCCTCACTGCCCTCCGGTGCCCATGGTTTGCGGGCGAGGGCGCAGGTTTTGACCGACTGTGCGCCTTTGGCCAAAATATGTGCCTTGGCGAAGGCCAAAGTGCGGCCAGTATCATAGACATCATCAAGCAGTAGAACATTGCGTCCGGTGACGGGGCGCGACAGGTCGGCCCGCACGGTGACCCGACCGGAGCTTTCGCGGGCATTCTTGTAACTTTCCAGCCACATGACATCTAGGACCGGATGGATGTTTCTACGGGACAGGGCTTTCATCAGATCGCTGGCAAAAGGAGTTGCCCCGATCAGGATGCTTATGGCGGTCCAATCTCCCGTCATCATTACAGGAGCCAGCCGGTCCGCGAGACCATCGACCATGTCGGCCAGGGCTTTTTCATCCAGCAGAATGCGGATGCCATCTGGAGTCATATCTGGAGTTTTATCGGCCAAAGTAGAGTCTGTTTTTGTGGGATAGGCGCATCATTGAGAAGACGGGGCGGCGGAAACATGGCCGCTGTCTTGCCCTTGCGACGAGGATCCGTCAGCCCGCACAAATGACAATTCAAGATCGATGGAATCGACCGGCGGGTTTTCCAGCCGTGTCTGAAACCCGGCCGTCTGTCCGGGGGATAAAGCCTCGACATCCAGTTTGGCAATCAGATTGGCAACTTCGGTCCCGCGTTCATCGCGCAAGCCAATTCGGACGTCCGATCCGCGCTGTTCTTCGTCGGAAACATTGTGGACAGTGCCGCTGATGACGAGGGTCGGAACTGTGCCTTCAAACGTCCTTCTGGCGTCAATATCGCCGAAATCCAGCCCAAAACGGTTCACATCCAGTCCGACGAGCTTGTAAGCCTTCGCTGATTCGGGCCAGAAGGAGACGACCTGATTGCGGAAAAGTACGGCGGAAATCGCGAGGGCGACAAAAATAATTGCAGTTGTCAGCCAAGCCAAAACAGCCGCCGTATTGCTCTGGCGTTGCCGACGTTCGCGTAGGCGTAAACGGTAAGCTTCGTGAGCTCCACCTGCAATGGCGGCGGCAGGTTCTGGGGGCAAAACACCATCCGCATGGACATGCCAGGTATGCCCGCACGCTGCGCATTTTACGCTGCGGCCGCTATCGCCAATCGTGCTGTCATCTGCGAAATATTGTGTGTCGCAAGATGGGCATGTCAGGATCATGTCTTGGTATTCCCGCAATTCACTGAAATAGTCCAGTTTGTGATTCACCATAACGATTGTCACCATGCCGCGCCATAGTCCAGACCGAATTGATGCACCTAGTGTCCGCTTTGACCGCGTGGGATTGCGCTATGATTCGAGCGAAGATGTTCTCAGTGATCTTACCTTTGAGCTTGAACAGGGCTCATTCACCTTTCTCACGGGCGCCTCAGGGGCGGGAAAGACGAGCCTTCTCAGACTGATCTATCTCGCTTTGCAGCCCTCGGCGGGCGAAATTTATCTGTTTGGCCAACGCACAAGCCAGCTAAAACGGGCGCAATTGGCTGCATTGCGCCGCAGAGTCGGGATTGTATTTCAGGATTTTCGCCTACTTGAACACCTCTCGGCCTATGAAAATGTCGCTTTACCCTTGAGAGTACAGGGAAAAAAAGAGGTTAGCTACCGCGCCGATGTCGAAGACCTGCTGCAATGGGTCGGCCTTGGCGCACGGCTTCATGCGCGGCCCACGACCCTCTCGGGCGGCGAACAGCAGCGTGTCGCGATTGCCCGCGCGCTTGTTGCCAAGCCTGACTTGCTGATCGCTGACGAGCCGACGGGAAATGTCGATCCAGAGATGGGAGAGAGGCTGATGCGCCTATTTGCCGAGCTCAACAAACGCCTCGGTGCCAGTGTCCTGATTGCGACCCACGATCTCGGCCTGATTGAACGCACCAGCGCCCCTGTTATGCGACTGCAGAACGGCCTTTTGGTGCGGGATAAGATGGGGGATACGAGAGGATGATCCGATCAAAACCCGAGGAGCGCGAGACACCGCTTTTGCCCGAGAGTGATGCTCGCGAAGTCGCGCTGTTATTCGTCGTTGCAGCTCTGTGCTTTCTAGCAGCGCTTGTCGCCCTGTCGGCTCGTGCCAGCTATGGTGCGGCGGCGGAGTGGACGACGGCTGCCAGTGGTGAGCTGACGGTCCGGTTGCGCGGTGTTGATACGCGCGCTGCGGGCGATGCAGAGACGCTGATTGCTGCATTGGATGGTGTCGAGACAGCGCGGCTCATCACGCGTGAAGAGGCGGCCCAGATGCTTGCGCCGTGGTTTGGTACGGACGGCTTGCCTGCAGGATTGCCTGTGCCTGTGCTGGTAGAGGTAAAAGCTCGAAATGGGGTGACAGACCTTGCATCGTCTTTGGCCACGGCGCTCGATGCTGCGGGGTTTGAAGCGCTTATCGATGATCACGCGAAATGGGGTGCTGATGTCAGGCGCGCGCTCGGGGCAGCACGGTTTGCCGCTTTCGCTGCGGTTGCACTGCTTGTGGCGACGGCGATTGCGGTGATTGCCTTCGCGACCCATGCGGCCTTGTTGGCGCGACGTGACATTGTCAATGTGCTGCATCTAAGCGGGGCACCAGACCCGTTTATTGCTAATTTGTTTGAACGAAGATTTTGGCTGTTAGGCTTGCGCGGGGGTGTGCTGGGAGCGATTGCCGCGCTCGGGGTGGCTGCGTTTCTCGTATTTGCTGTCGGGGCAAATGCTGAGAGAACGTGGCTTCTGCCGCGCTTGAGCCTCGACTTTTGGGATTTTGTCATCCTATTATTGACCCCAATCATTGCCGGCTTCTCGGCGCGAATTGCTGCGCGACGGACGGTAATCAAAGAATTAGCGAGGACAATATAAATATGCGCAGGCGGCTTCTTCTCCTTGTGCTGGTGTTTGGTACGGGATTTGCCATTTTTGACTTTCTCGGGTTTTGCCTGTTTGCCTCGAAATTAGAGGCCGACGCCAACATAAAAGCTGATGCTGCAATCGCGCTCACGGGAGGGTCTGGCGCACGGATCGCGGCAGGGGTCGAACTTGTATCCAGTGGTGTGGTCCCGCAGCTCTTGGTGTCTGGTGTCCATCCCGATGTAACTATGGACGATGTTGCGAAATTGGCTGGAGGTCCGGCGGAGACTTATGCGTGCTGCGTCGAGCTTGGCCGAATGGCAGCAACGACAATTGGTAACGCAGAAGAAGCGGCCGCATGGACGCAAGAAAACAACTATCAGTCTATTGTGCTGGTCACGTCCGATTACCATGTCCCGCGCAGTTTAATTTTGATGGGCGATACGATGCCGAACGTGGACCTTATTGTATATCCAGTCCGCTCGAACATAGATGCGAGCAAGCCGTTGGGCAGTTTTGCGACACTGCGCTCGCTAATGCAGGAATGGCTGAAATGGCGCGTTACAAAGTTCCGGACAGGACGTGACGGTGTGGTTTCTCTAAGATGATCCGCTCATATCTTTTCGTCGTGTGGGCTGTCATGTCCATGATTGTGTTGGGACTTACATTTTTGCCCACGATATTGATATCGCGCCGTTGGGTAATTCGCGGGATACGCGTGTGGATGAGGGCATTGCGTTGGGGCGCGCGGGTCCTGATCGGCATACAGACCGATATTCGCGGGATGGAAAATCTTCCTGATGGACCTGTGATATATGCCAGCAAACATCAAAGCATGTACGATACTGTGCTCCCGTTTTTGATCCTCTCCGATCCGGCGGTTATTCTCAAAAAGGAACTGCTTTGGTATCCCGTTTTCGGCTGGTACGCACTGGGAGGGGATATGATCCCCATTGATCGGGCGGGCAATATCAAAACATTGAAGAAGATGACGCGCGAGGCCCGAAGACGCATTAAAGACGGTCGCCAGATCATTATCTATCCCGAAGGTACGCGTAGCTCGCCCGGGACGAAAGGTGAATACAAGATAGGTGTTTTTGCGCTGTATAAGGACCTTGGTGTACCGTGCGTGCCCGTCGCGACGAATGCCGGATTGTGCTGGCCGGGCAAGGGGATCCGGATGAAGCCCGGACGTGTCGTTGTAGAGCTGCTGCCATCACTACAACCGGGGATGAAACGGGGCGAGTTTATGGGGCAGCTTGAAGCAAGTATCGAAACGGCCTGCGCTCCATTGTTTGAAGAAGGGCTGGCTGCTCAAGGGCAGACAGTGGAGACTTATCAGGGCACTGCTTCATGATCCGCTCGGTTATCTTTGCCGGATGGATCTATATTTCGATGTTTCTGCTGGCGATCGTCACGTTGCCATTCTTTCTCTTTTCACGGTGGGTTGCTCTTGAAACAGTGCGTCTGTGGATGAAAAATGTCCGGTTTTCTCTGCGCTGGATTTTGGGTGTCGAGACAGAAATCAGGGGGCGAGAGAATGTTCCGAAAGGCGCCTTGCTCTATGCCAGTAAACACCAGACCATGTATGATGCGTTCTTCCCGTTTCTGATCCTTGATGATCCGGCCGTGATCATAAAGCAGGAATTGCTATGGTATCCGATATTCGGTTGGTATGCTTGGCGCACCGATATGATACCGATCAAGCGGGGCGGCGGGGCAAAAACGTTTGAATTGATGTATGCGGAAGCACGCAAGCGGACGGCGAAAGGCCATCAAGTTTTGATTTTTCCGGAAGGCACACGTAAGTTGCCGGGCGCGCCACCTGCCTACAAAAAGGGAGTTCATGGCCTGTATGAGGGATTGGGCGTGCCTTGCCTGCCCGTCGCTCACAATGCTGGACTGGTTTGGCCTAGGCGAGGAATAAGGCGGCACAAAGGAAAGGTCATTGTTGAATGTCTGCCAGTGTTGCCGGCGGGGCTTGAAGAGGAAACATTTATGACCATGCTCGAAGGACAGATCGAGCCAGCTTGTGATCGGTTACTCGAAGAGGGGTTGGAAATTCAAGGCCGCACCCGCGCCGACTTGGAGATCAACAAGACATGAGCAATGCAGGTCCATCAAAGCTATGGCTCTATGGGCCGATTGGTTTTTTTGTTCTACTGGTCGGTGCGTATTGCGCGTACTGGTTCGTTGCAGAAGACTTGATCGAGGCGGGCGTAGACGATTGGGTGGAAGAGCAACGACTTGACGGTATCGAGGTCTCGTTTGCGAGCAAGGATGTGCGCGGGTTTCCGTATCGGTTCACATTGGATGTCGACAAACCTTCTTATCATGACATGCGCTCTGGCATTCGCTGGCGCGGGGATGCGCTTGAAATTGTGATGCAGCCTTGGAACTATCGGCACGCGATTGCCCGCGCACCCGGCCGGAACGAGGTTGTAGCTTTTGGTACCTCGTCTACCGCGCTGATCGATGATAGATCGGCGATTAGTTTTCGTTGGGATGAGGACGGTATTACAAGTATCGGTTTAACACTGGACGAGGCTGATCTTGTCAGCGAATTCGGTGATGTATCGGTGGGCGGATTGGACGTGCATTTCGGAGCAGGGGATGTGGATACACGGTTCAATGCCGAATGGAACGCGCTGTCATTGTCCCCAGAATTGCTCGAGGCGCAGAGCTATGCCTTTCTTGGTTCTGATATCCAAAATGGCCAACTTGCTTTTTTGATCAATGGAGTCGGGCGAGATATTGCAGAACCCGTTGGCGAGCGTGATTTACAACTGGCAGCATTGCGGCTCAATTGGGGACCGTTAAAACTCGGTGTCAAAGGCAAGTTCGATATTACACCGCGCGGATCTATTGACGGTCCTTTGCAGGTGAGGCTCGATGATACGGACGATTTGTCATCAGCGATCGGTGCGGCAGGGATAGGCGGGCCGGAAGTGCCACTTATTATACAGGCGATCGGCGAGGCTTCTAAAGATGGGCAGTTCCTGACATTGCCGATCAAAAACGGAGAGCTGAAGTTTTTGGGCTTCACGCTCGCGCAGATCCCTCCGATATTTCCGCCTGTGGCTGGGTCGAATATTTTGGCGCAATGAGCGCCCCCGCTAAGACTGAGATAGCGCAAGCTTGCGCGGTATTGGCTGCCGGTGATGGCGGCCTTTCGCGCGCATTCGAAGTGTGCGGCACTCCGACATGGCGCTCGAAGCCTTTGACCTATGCCACCTTGGTTGAACTCGTTACCTATCAACTCATCTCGACAATTGCGGCTGCCAGCATCTGGGGGCGGATCGAGGCGCATCTTGGTGAGGTGACACCCGACGCCGTGCTACAGGCACCGGTCGAAGCTTTGCAAGCTTGCGGGCAATCCCGTCCCAAAGTTGCGCACATGAAATCAATCGCCCAAGCGGTCGAGACCCGCGCGCTTGATTTGGCTGGGCTACCGGATATGCCGCGCGTTCAAGCCCTCCAAGCGCTGCTAAAGGTAAAGGGTATCGGGCCATGGACTGCGGAACTGGTGATGCTCTATGGGCTTGGCGAGATCGATGCATTTCCGCATGGCGATGTCGGCTTGATGGAAAGTTATAAACGGCTAACGGGTGCCGATGTGCGGCTGTCTGGCAAAGCGTTTTCAGAGCTTGCTGAAGGCTGGCGGCCCTATCGCGGTGTGGCGGCACATTTGCTCTGGGCGTGGTTAAATGCCGAGCGTGCTGCTGAAAAACAGACTGGCCAAACGCGAAAACTGTCATAGTCTGGCCTCAACCTCTTGGTTAATAGGGGAATAGCTTGGATGGGAGATACGTTTTCACTTGGATAAACTTATATAAAATCAACAAAATAGAACCTTGGGGGGCACGCTAATGGACGCCCCGAACAGACCGCGTGAGGGTGGACCTGCGCTGGTATTGAACGCCGATTTCAGGCCGCTGAGCTATTATCCGCTATCACTTTGGTGCTGGCAGGACGTTGTGAAAGCCGTTTTTCTGGGCCGCGTGGAAGTGATCGCGGAGTATGATTATACCATCCGCTCGCAAAGCTTCGAGATGCGGCTGCCGAGCGTGATTGCCCTGCATGAATTCGTCAATCAGAACCGCTCGCCCGCATTTACGCGGTTTAATGTATTCCTGCGCGACGGGTTCAAATGTGCCTATTGCGGCGAACCGAGCGAGCTTACCTTTGACCATGTTATCCCGCGCTCGAAAGGCGGGCGGACGTCATGGACGAATATTGTCGCCGCTTGCTCACCTTGCAATCTACGCAAAGGCGGACGGATGCCGAATGAGGCGCGGATGTTTCCGGCCAAAACGCCGATCCAACCGAACCATTACCAATTGCAAGAGATCGGCCGCAAATTCCCGCCCGGCCATATGCATGAAACCTGGCTCGACTATCTCTACTGGGATATTGAACTCGACGCTTAAACGCTCTCTTCGTGCAGCGCCATGCTGGCCCGCGCATTCTTGTATGTGGTGCGCGCAGCCATAAAGCTGGCTATTACAAGCGCATAGGAGACGAGCGCATTATAGCCCGCCATCGACACGCCAAACAGAGCCCATGGCGCGTCGACACAAGAGACGGTTGCCACGGGGCCTTCAAGGGCGCGGATGAGATCGAGATCGCCAATGTCGATCGCGCCGCCGCCGCCTGAACATTCGGTGGGGCCAGCCCAGAATTTCCATTCGACACCGGCATGATAGGTCGCCACCACGGCGCCTGTAAGAAAGACCAGACCGAGCATAATGTTGAGCGCGACCAGATAGCGATTGGCCGGTTTGCGCTGCCACAAAACAAGCCCCGCCACAGCCATGGCCGCAGCCGCCCAATAGACATCCCGCTGGCGCAAGCAAAGCGGGCAGGGGGCGTATTTGCCAATGATCTCGAAGGCATGCGCCCCGAGCAACATGGACAGCGAGGCCAATATCGCAAAGATTGGCCAATTCGGGCCGGACATAGGTTTTCTAATCGGATTTGCCATTCCGGCACTGTGGCAAGTCTGGGCCGCCCGTGCAATGCGGCGATTTGGGCCAAATCAATTTGCGTGCAGATGTCCGCGCACGCCAAAGCGCACCATGCGGGCCCCGCTGGCGTTACAAAGCTCGGACGGCGCGCAAGACACACCGATGTAAATGCCTGGCTTTCGCCGAGGCTGTAAGGCGCAGCCTGTGCGCCGTCCTCAGGTCTTTTATCGGGACGATGCTGGCTTATCGGGTCGCTCCCCGAGCCTTGTCCTGTCGCGGTCTTCAGGCCGCTCTCGGTATAGGTTGCATCATGACCCCCGCCTTGAGAACTGCCGGACACGTTACGACCAGTCAGCCTCGCAGAAACCCGAACCCTCCATCATGACCGGCCGGACCGGACACCGCTTCTGGCGATGAAGAACGATAGGAGTATGGGATGATGGACGTGTGCGGAGGATAGATTTTTTGGATGTGTTTGAGCTTATGTCCGCTTTCGGCGTCATAGCGGACGTTAGCTGCGCGGCATAAAATCGCCCAGCCAAGAACACGCGTTATGACTCGGCGCTTACGGCGCCGATCTGCAGTGCATTCATTCCATCATAGAAACTCAACACATCGCCCAAGCCGACGTGCATGGTTTCAATACGCGTCAGTGCCTCCATCACTTTCGTCTCGAGGGCAAGAGTCTCAGGGGCACAGGCCATCTTTGTTGTGGCGATGTCGCGAAACTGAGCAAAACTCGGCCCTAACATTGCTACTGCAGAAATGGTGTTGCATCCGACGAAGATATCCACTTGACCGCCCGTGACAATCATCCTTGCCCCGTCCGGAGCCGCAACATCAGCGATTTTGGTCAAGCTCCAACGTCCCTCTAATTGTGAGGCCGGATCTGTGGCACCTGAAGACATAGAAGACCTCTCTATTTGGGGTGGGTCAGACGGGACCGCATGTAAAGCGCGCGCCTCACAAGCCTGAGCCGTCATGGCAAAGATAGCTATGATGTAGCAATTTGATCGAAACATGAAGCACCTTCATCAGCGAGCTTGATTATGAGCTGGCTTGTAAATCAAGGTCAAGGGGAGGCGGCGTTAAGGCTGATGCTTGTCCCCCCCCCCAGACGCTGACAACGGGCATAGCTGCGCGATCAGCTGAGCTCGCACCCAAAACAAGGCTCTGAAGCTTCGACGGCAAATGACTAAGAGCGGCCGTCAACTTGGATCAATCTCTCGTTTCGAGGAATGACGGTTCGGGGGCATGCTTTACCTCACGCTGCGCAGCAGCTCCGGCGGGGCGGGCTAACGCCCGACGCGCGGTCGCGCTTGCGAGCGGTGCTCGTGAGCCATCAGCCCGCGAAGCCACGTCTCATCGCGCAGCGGGAGACAAACACACATGTTTCGCTTCCCGTGCGTGGCTATTTCATTCTCAGCATTCGACGACGTTTACGGCCAAGCCGCCTTGGCTGGTTTCTTTGTATTTCGAGGACATGTCGAGGCCGGTTTGGCGCATGGTTTCGATGACCTGATCGAGCGAGACTTTCATCTGGTCGGCGGCATGTAGCGCGAGCCTTGCGGCATTGGCTGCCTTGACCGCGCCAATGGCATTGCGCTCGATACACGGGATCTGGACCAGTCCGCCAACGGGATCGCAGGTGAGGCCTAGATTGTGCTCCATGCCAATCTCGGCGGCGCTGGCGACTTGCAACGGCGTTGCGCCCCAGACCGCAGCGAGACCGCCGGCAGCCATCGAGCACGCGACGCCGACTTCGCCCTGGCAACCCATTTCCGCGCCGGAAATAGACGCGCGTTGTTTATACAGCATGCCGATGGCGCCCGCGACGAGGAGGAATTTGCGCCGGTTGACGGCTTGTCCTGCTTCGCCGGAACAATAATGGCGAATGACGGCGGGGATGATACCGGCGGCGCCATTGGTCGGCGCGGTGACGACTTGTCCGCCTGCGGCGTTTTCTTCGTTCACGGCCATGGCATAGACATTGAGCCAGTCGAACAATTGCTCGCGCTCGTTTGATTGCGGCGCGGCGAGCAGTTTCTGCCAGATGGCAGGCGCACGGCGTTTGACATCGAGCCCACCGGGCAGGATGCCTTCGGTTTCCAGCCCGCGATCAATGCAGGCCATCATCACATCCGAGATGCGGTCGAGCGCGGCGTCTGTTTCGGGTCTGGGGCGTTTGGCATCTTCATTGGCGAAGATGACCTGATGGATGTCGAGCTTGTTGGCTTCGCAATGGGCGAGTAGTTCATTGGCGCTGGAGAAACGGAAGGGCACATCGTCATCAATGGCGACGAGATCATCTTGCACGGGTTTGAGCAATTGTTCTTCGGATGCGAAAAATCCGCCGCCGGTGGAGTAGTATGTGCGTTCACGGATAATATTGTCCGAGGCGTCGCGCGCGATGAGCTTCATGCCGTTCGGGTGGAGTTTCGGCAGAACGTCATAGGCGAAGACGATGTCTTCCTCGGGAATGAAGCGGATGTCTTTGCTGCCATTGAGCGGAATGATGTGGTCTTTGTGGGCGCGCGCAAGCAAGGCGTCGGCTTGCGCGGGAACCAATGTTTCAGGCGCAAGTCCCATCAGGCCAAGCAGGACGCCTTTGGGAGTGGCATGCCCCGCACCGGTCAGCGCCAGCGACCCTTGCAGTTCGACGCGGACGTGATCGGTGGCGTCCAATAGGCCGCGTTTTTCGAGCTGGTTGGCAAAGCGCGCGGCAATCCGGATTGGGCCGACTGTGTGGGAACTGGAGGGACCAATGCCAATGCGGAATAGATCGAGTACGGAGAGCATATTAGAAAACTCCGCTTAAAAAATCGCGTATGATCCGCGTCAGAGCTTCGCCAAACATCAGCAATCCTGTCACCCATCCGGATCCGAGCAGCAAGCCCGGAATGATCACAAGCCCGTCCTTGGCCAAGAGCCCGAAGCCGACAATTGCCACGGCCACGCCCGGGATTGTATTGGTCAGCGGCAAAGGCAGCATGATCGACGCGCAGAAGATGCAGAGCAGTATTCCGATCAGGCGTTCGGCGGGCTTGCTGGCGAGGAATTGCAAGCGCGGACGAGCGAGGCGTTCGACCCAGCCAAACCATTTCCGGCCGCCCGTCGCAATTTGCGTTAAGCCTGCTTTGGACAATCGCCGCTCGGCCAGTTTTGTCGGCAACCAAGGCTCTTTTCGCCCGAGCACCATTTGTCCGGCAAGGGCCATCATCGGCACCGATACGATCTGCGGTATGCCATAGAGAAACGGAATGCTGACGGGCATGGCCAGCACAATCAGCAAAGCACCAAACGCGCTGCGGTCGAGCCGGTCCATAATCTCGCGCAAGGTCAGCCCGTCATCCGGGGCCTGCGCGGCCATATCGGTCATCGTATCAAGCAGGGTTTGAGGTGTGGCCATGATCTGAAATCCGTCGTCTACCAGTGTCTTTATTGAGCGCCGGTATGAAAAATTCGTTCCTATATGCAAGAAGCCCGACAGTTCTGCGCGAGGTCCCATATTTATCTTCGCCATGTTTAGACGGTTTTGCCGATCGTGGAAGAGGAAAGGCATGTGCGGCGGCGATCGGGGAGAGGCATAGCTCCGCGCAAAAACAGACGATTGACCTAAGCCATTATTTGCGGCAATGGATGGCTCCCGAGAGGGCCTCTGTGGCGGAATTGGTAGACGCGACGGATTCAAAATCCGTTTCTGGCGACGGAGTGCCGGTTCGAGTCCGGCCAGAGGTACCATTCGACTTGTTTTATACGGTCCGATGCGGGGTAATAACTCAATAAAAACAGATATTTATGCGCATGTGTAGGCGGCTCGGGCGGTTTCGGGGGGCTGCATCCGTGCGGCGGGAAAATCGGTCGTGGTCCTTCCACGGGGTGCGGACGCTTCGTATCGCCGGTTGAGGACTAAGAAAACAAACCATTAGTCGAGTTTTGTGACGATGATCACAGTGTTCGCTCGGAAATTGCGGCATCATTAGCGAGACTGGGTTTGATACTTGCCGGGTCAGGTGTTTTTTACTGGCACCTTCAACTTGCACCATGCTGGGTGGAACTCCTCCCAACCATCCAGCATGGGTTTTTACTGATCGGAATTCGGAGAGCACCATAGGTTAGTGTTTGCTCACGCTTGTGTGACCAGTCGTCGTGATCTAGATCACAGCAGATGCCGATACCCGCTATTAGCATGGTTTTCCTAAAGGGCACTGCCCAATGTCTATCAGGCTGGGGAAGATGCTCTCAATGGTCACAAATATCATCGTTCCTAGTGCCGATTCCCGGAGAGATGCAGGCACAAATACCAAACAGGAAGATACGAGCTTTTTCGACAATGCCTTGTGTTTGCATGTTTTATCAGGGACCATATATGCCAATCACCCGATTGTTGTGGGCGGTGGATTGATATATCCGTCAACCGACGATTTGTTTTCGGCAGATACATCGCAAGACCGCTCTGACGCGTCCGGAGTTGCATTGGCGAGAAAGTTGAATGCCCCGCGTTTTCTCAAAGCGTTCGGGATCATCTTGTTGGATGACCTCTCTGAACATGATGCGGCTCTGATCGGTAAGCGAGCAACGATCATCAAGGATTTTGAAATTGGGCTTGCCGATCCGGTTAGCACCAGTCCTATGGGGACGCCGTCCGGGGATATTCCATGGCACCTTGAAACCGTACTTCGGCAGGTGCGAAGTCCTATCCTCACCGGCGCGGGGGTGCGGATTGGCATGCTCGATACCGGCATCGATACCAGCCATTCCGAGTTTTCGGGAAAACACATTTCCTATATGGAGTTTGACGAACGTGGGTTTCGGGTCAGCTCCCAGCCCCAAGACTTCGGCGATCATGGCACCCATAGTGCGGGAATAGCGGCCGGGAGCACATGTGGAATTGCGCCCGATGCGGATCTCGCCATTGCCGCTGTTTTTACAAAACCGGACAGGTCAGGAAACCGGGGAACACTGAGCCAGATTTTGGCCGGGTATAATTGGCTGGTAAATGCCAATCACGCTGCCCCCGGCCAGCCAGTTAGCCGATGCTCGATCATCAATTCGCCTCTGGGCGGTCGAGGTTATAATGACGAGCTTTACGACTTGATTGACACATGTCTCAAGTCCGCAAGATCTCTTTTGATCTCGGCGATCGGGAATACCGGACAATTGGGGCGCGACAATCATGCAAGCCCCGGAAATTATGACACTGTGCTTGGGGTCGGGGCCACGGATATGACAGAAACAGTTGCCGAATTCAGCGATTGGGGGTTTGAACCCGTCCATAGTGTGCACAAGCCGGACATGTCGGCGCCGGGTGTGGACATACTCAGTTGCATTCCGGGCGATCAATATGCCAAAAAATCGGGGACATCCATGGGCGCAGCTTTGGTGGCTGGCGCGGGCGCATTGATCATCCAAAAATACCCACAACTTGCGCAAAACCCGCGAAGTTTGATGATTAAACTGCTCAAAGCGGTCGACGTATCGCCGGTCAATATGTCTGAAAATCGTGATCGTGAGGGGGATTCGAGAATAGGAATGGGGCGGCTCGATTTGTCCCGGATATAGCAAAATGAGGGGGGGGCTCGGGGGAGCGCTTCGGCTTTGATGGGGGAGGTGATATGAAAGGAGTCAGTTTCCGTTGGTATTTGACGCTGGAACGGGCATTATGATTTCGAGTTCTGATATGATCATTGGCGCCAAACAGATGCACGGACGTGAAACGAATACGGTACATGCCGCATGGGCAAAGTTCTGCGGTCTCGCGCCGAACCATCCGGGTATTGCGGCGCTAGCGGACGAGAGCATACCGCTGCAGCTAAGAGATCGCGCGACGCTCATCAATCAGGGAGACAAGCCGGATACGGTTTTCCTCGTTCTGACCGGGGAGCTTAAAGTCGTCAAATATTCTGAAAATGGACATGAAGTGTGGCTTGCGAGCATATCTCGGGGAGATTTGGTCGGCGAGATTGGCAGTTTGATCGGGACCGAACGGACGTCCACGATTGTGGCGACAAGTGACTGCCAAATGCTGGCGCTTTCAAGTCACCAGTTTGAGGTGATAGCGGCGCGATTTAGCGAGGTTAGCCGCGCGATTATGGGGCTCCTTGCGAGACGTTTGCAGGGCACGACCGAGCAATTGTCGGAACTTGTGGCGATGCCGGTTGCCGCGCGCTTGCACGCTGAACTGATACGTGTGGCTCAAGTCAGCGCACTTGATTCAGAGCTGCTTGAAATCCCGCCTGAAGTGACCGTTTCGGCACTGGGGGAACGGATTCACGCGACGCGAGAGGCGACATCTCGGGCCATGTCCGCACTTGAGAAGCGGGGACTGGTCTCGCGGCGTTCGCATCCATGGACCGTCCTGCTGCCGCAAATCTAAACGTATGTCTCTAGACTTGTGACCAATATCACGCATGAGTAGATAGCGGCCAGCTATGCATATCCTACATCAATACGCCTGAACGAGGAGCGTTGAATGTCGGGTAGTTTTCTGAACGGGCGATCAAAAATTGCAGGCGGGGTGACCGAGGTTGCTCTGATGACACCCATCATCCCCGGGCGCATACCGGGCGAACGGCGCACCTATGAAGAACGCCTGCGTGACTTGCTTGGTTCTACCCAATCTCGCGCCGAACGCGGCTTGCCAACGGCGGTGCTTCAGGTGTCATCGATCCACTTTGCCAGATGGGTGATTGTCAGGCCCGAAAATTATCTGCTCCACTCCCGTCTGAGCGATGTCGACTATCATGGGCATAAGGGGACGCATGGTCGGCCCGACCAGAATATTGTCGATCAGATGGATGAGTATACGGAGACGGTCAATTTGGCTGAAACCAAGGGGAGCGTTCCTGCGAGCGGGAATGGGTTGCGGTCATGGCTTCTCACCCTGATCTTGTTTGACGGCGACGTGCAGGTTTATGGCAGAGAGATCGCGACTTTTGTGCGCGGTGATGTCGACCGGATTTTCGAGAACTGTGAAGATTATCCGTATGCCGAAAATTTTCCGGAATGGTGGGTGTGGTTTCGGCGTCATCAGTTGAATGCGGAAGTGTTCTACAATGCCTATCCGGGGCTGAGCGTGGCCCGCATTAAAGAGCTCGAACGTTTCAAAGCGAAGTTCGACGCATTTGTTGCGCAGGTTCGCCCGCATGGGGCGGGTTCAGGTTCAGCAGCGCACGATGCAACAAACGCGCTGCTTGATGACTTTATTCGGGACACACAAACCTTGGCATCCGGATTTCCCTCGGCGGGCGGTGTCTTCAAAGATCAAGATTGAAAAAGGATCATGGCATGGGTGTAAATGGGGATGAACGGGGGACGCTCGGCAAGTCGGTGCAGGCGAATATGGCGCGTGCTGCCAAATATCCAAATGGACAACGACGTGACTGGTCCATCCATCTTTTTTTTCGCGTAATCCGTCAAACCGAGTTTGACCGCTTTCTCGAGGTTTTGGGAGCAGACGCCTCTCAATTTGTTGACCAGCCCGATGTGTCAAACGTCGAATGTCTTCCCGAGGCGCTTCAAGACAGTGAATGTTCTGCGGACGCTGGAGCAGCGGTTTCTAAAGCTGAAGACATTGATCCGAGGGCACCAGCGCGTGCGTTCTTTACATGGCTTTCGACCGTACTGTCGGGAAACATAGATAGTTATGCGGACGTATCCAATCGCAAGCTACTTGCCTCAGTTGGTGCGGGCGGGGAGGCGGGGAAGACGCCCAAAAAGGGGTCAAGGACCGGGACCGATCCTCAGGATTATCAAAAAATCGTCAAGCTGATCTTGGGGGGCATCGCACGACCGAAGACCTTCGGCGCAGCGATCGACGAGATTTTGAAGAACACGTTTTCTGGCACTGCTGATAAAGCGGGTGCGCAGGCCATTCGAGGTGGATTGGCGAGCCTTGTTCTCTATGACTTCCTTCGGCAATTTGCGCCGCAAGCGAAGGGCGAGGCGAAGGGTGGTGTTAGCAATGCCGCGCTTGTGCGGTCCGAATATGTAGAGGATGAGCGGTCTGAGACTGGTGCTGACCGGACGCCGATAAATATCGGGTTCACGTCGAGCGGGCTTGCTTTTGTCGGGGTGGACGAAACACATATCAATTCATTTCCTGACGCGTTTAAGGACGGCATGGCGGCGCGGGCAGACTTGCTCAATGATGTTGGCCCCAGTGCACCTGAGCATTGGGATGGCGAGCTTGGCCAGAAGAGTATTCATGGCGTTATCTCCAGCGGATTTCACGCCCCCGATGTGCAGGAAAAATACTGGCATCAGTTGCGCGAACAGGTGGCTGCATTCAATCGAAACGGCGCGGGCGACAGAGCGCTTCGCCAGCAAGTCGGTGTCATCTTCCGCGCGATCGGTATGGAAGTCTTACATATAGAGCTGGGCCAGCATGCGTATGAAGCGCCCGAACCCGATGAGGTGCCGGACCCGATCTATCCGCGCGTTGAGCATTTCGGCTTCAGGGACGGGATCAGTCAGCCATTTGTCAATATGCAGCTGGGCGCACCGGCCCTTGGCGGCGGCAATCCCGGGCGCATGGGCTCTTGGGAAGAGATTGCGCCGGGAGAAATATTTCTCGGCTATGATGATCAGGACGGTCAAAAGGCGCAGCAGCCAGAAGACCCCAGACTTCGCGATGGCGGAACCTATATGGTTTTCCGCAAGTTGAAGCAGGATGTGGTGGGCTTCCGTAATTATCTGGCGGGCGCTTATCCTGACGCTCCGGCCAAGCAGAAACGACTGGCCGCTGAATTTGTCGGGCGGTGGCAAAACGGGACCTCCCTCGTGCATGCGCCGGATCAGGAATTGACGGTTGCCGAGGACCGGATCAACGATTTCCGGTATCGCGCCGAAGACCCCGAAGGGAACAAGTGTCCACTCGGCGCGCATGTCCGGCGATCCAATCCGCGCGACATTGGCGAACGGGATTCAGTGAAACGACACCGGATACTGCGCAGGGGGATTCCCTATGGTGGACCTTTGCTGCCCGAAGGGACGACCGATTTGACCGAGGATCGCGGTCTGCTGTTTATTGCGATGAACGCGCGTATCGATTTGCAGTTCGAGCTGATCCAGACGCGGTGGATCAATAGTGGCGAATTTCTTGGGCAGGTCGGTTTGGGTCGTTGTCCCTTGGTCGGTGCCAATGGCGGGCAGGTGTCCGATGCTTTTCATGAAACCGGAGCTTTGAGCCCTGTTCGAAACTTACCCGCTTTTGTGACCACAAAGGGCGGGGACTATTTCTTCGTACCAAGTCTGCCGGCGCTTGGTGATATTGCCAGCGGTGCGTTTCGGGCGCCGGTGTCCGAAAGCAGGTTTGGCGGACATACGGCCGGTGAACCGAGAACTGTTGGTATGCTGGACCTCGACAGGGTGAAGTCTATCGGCGGGCGCATCCTTCGCGATCCCAAAGTCGATCATGTTGTGCTGCAGTCGCCAGCGCGCGGAATAGGCGGGCAGAGGTTTCCAGACGCAACAGTTCACGAGGATGAAGGCCTCACGGACTCCATCGTATTTGTCGGTCGCCATAGCGATGTTGTGCGCGTGCTTGATGGCGGAAAAGGCAAGAATGGCAAGGTGGAGTTTTCTGCCGCGCACTATAAGTCAGCCAGCAAAATATTGACGCGGGGCGACACAGTTTTGCTTGGGACCGATCTGCACGATAAGGAGACGGAAGCAGACCGGAAACGGATGAAAAAAATTCTGATGGCTGGCTGGAAGGGATTTGCGAAGGCCACGCCGCAGTTTGATACACTTGTTCAATCGATCGCGCGCTCGCGTGCCGACGCCATGCTCGAACGCGTTTCGCAAGTTGGCAAGGTTGATCTTGTGCAAGATCTGGCCGTCGATATTGCTTATGCGATCTGCGCGCGAATTTTTGGTGTCACCGGACCCAACTGGCTGACCGAGCTTGCGATAGCTTTGCCCTTTGCCAAGCAGAATGTCGGGCAATTGCATCCTGATTGGCTATCGGCATTTTCTGGAAAGCCGCCAAGGCGGCCTGATGTTGCAACTTTGCAGGTCTGGTCGATTGTCTCTTTCATCTCGCTTGTGGGGAATATTCAGGCCAGAAGTGAGCTGGAGAGCCTGTCACGTCAGGCCGGTAGCGAATTGATGAACCGGCTTGATGATTTGATCGAAGACGCGCGGCAGACACGGCCGAAGGCGCCTCGGCATATGATTGATAGTTTCGTGGCGCTAGAGCAGAAATTCACAAAACCCAAGATGAGCCGCGAGGACTATTACAGATATGTCCGGCTATTGCTCGCAGAACTGGTCGCGGGAACCATGTCGCTGATGCCGTGGACGTTCGGAAACACGATGCAGTCAGTCCTTCAAAACCGGATCGATCTGCCGCAACTCCTTCCGCTTCTACAAACCAAGATACCAAACGAGACGGACGGCATTTACCGCTTCATCTATGAGATCAATCGCGTGAATCCGAGTATGGGGGTTCTCTTCCGTCGCTGTGAGCAAGATACGGATGTCAACGGATTTCCGATTCACAAAGGACAATATGTTGCGGCTTTGGCGAGTGTCGCGGGACAAGATGGAACGGTCTTTCCTTACCCCCGAACGTTTTCGCTCCACCCGTATATCAAGGGGCCGCCACGCGATATCTCGAAATACTTCATGTTTGGAAGTCGTGCCGGAGAGCACCCGTGCTGGGGACGCGAGCGTATCGCGCTGACCTGTTTGCGGGAGATGTTGATTGCGGCGTCCCGGATTAATGGGTTGCGGCAGATTGCCGGCCCCGCGGGCGCACCAACGACCCTACTTGCAACCATGATCGGTCTACCTGCGCGGTTCCCCGAGTTTAGATATCAACCAAGGGGGAGTGGGGAAGTTTGAACCCATGTTTCCGTACAAGGACCATGGATGTTTCTAGATCGCTCAGGGTCTCGTCGCCCGAAGCGATGCCCTCAGATGCGTCGATCCGAGCCGGAAGCGAAAGAGCTTTGGCGAGTGAAATAGGGTCGTCCAGATGTGTCGCGAGCGATATGGCCGAAGCGCGTGCTGATTGCGCCTCATCATTACGGCCGAGGGCGCGGAGCGCTTCGTAGTGAGCCGAGTACACGCCGCAATTTACATGCTGTGTACAGATTGCCATATCGCCGCTTGCAACGCAGCGCTCGATGATGTCGAGGGCATCTTGCGCGGCGCCTTGACGCGAGAGGCAGGTTGCAAGCCCCGAGGCAAAGCTAGGATGGGCAGCAACCATGCCGTCGCGTTCTACCAGCTCTAATCCAGACCTGAACGGCGCTTCGGCTTCAGCGTATCGTCCCATCGCATTGAGCAGGCGGCCTTTGCTCATTTTGGCCATGGCGATGGAGTAGGGCTGGTCGACGCGTTCTGCAATGTCTATGGCATCCTCAACAATGCCGAGTGCGCGCTCATACTCGCCCTTGTCTGTCAGTTTATAAGCGAGGAAGCTTCGCGATATTGATGCGGGTGACAGGGAAGCGCCCAAACGTGCGGTTTCGAGCTCACCTTGCAAGCGCTCGCTGAGGGTCGATTGCAGATCGATGGCGCGGTCAAGTTCGCCCAGTCCATATATGACATTCGCCAGCGTAAACTGGGTGTAGAAGATGAGCGGCAGGGCCTCCATATCTTTGGCGATTTGAAACGCCTTTTCCGCGATGGGTTTGCCTTCGCCATTTCGCCCCGCATACCAGCAGGCTGTCGCCATGTGCCCAAGCGCCATACATTCGCGATCGGGCCTACCTTGCTGGCTAGCAAGCTCTGCGGCGCGCGACATGAAGCGATCAATTTTTCCAATTTTTCCGATTTGGTGCATGGAGTCGAACGCCATCAAGGCAAAGTCGACGAACAGCTTCTCTGCAGCCGGCGCGACTTCCTCGATCAGGTCCATAGCCTGATCAAAAATTGCCTCTAGCGATAAGCCAGCCGACGCTTGCACGGCATCCAATGCTGCGATCCAATAGCATTTGAGGGCGGTCTCCGCGTCGCCGGCTCCCCTTGCGTGCACGGCTTTGCGGATCTGGAAATTAGTTAGCATATCCGCGTGCCCGTCAATCTTTTGCAGGACCTCTTTGTTAAGCAAGACACGATGCGAACGATGCAGCATATTCAGGCAGGCATCGAGCAGGATGTCATGGCGGAACCGCCAGGTGTCGGGGCGCGATTCCTCGACAAAGTCGTGCATCTTAAGCTCTGCTGCGCAGATATTGAATGCGGACCTATCGACGGAAAGAATATCGCTGAGAAACTCTGTTTTATTGTCGTTCCCGACCACGCTGAGCAGATGTAGGAGGCGTTTTGCATCCGGTGACATGCGGTTTATCTGCGCATGGATAGCCGATTCAACGGTTGGAGGCAGCGGGTCGAAGGACTGATCTGCGGCGGCGGTCAGATTACGGCTGAGTTGCTCCAGAACAAATGGAACACCGTCCGCGCGATCGATCAGGGCCTCGATGTCTACTTGTGTGACGCCCTGCGCGTCCAGCAAATGCCGGGCAAGCTTTTGCATTTCGGATCGTATAATCGGTCTGATCGGCAGAACCGTATCCGCGAGCTGGGTCGCAAGCTCTTGTCCTGCCGGCCTGCTCGAGAACAATATGGTGCAGGAATTGATTGCGGGATCGGCGCGCCATTGCGTGAACACGGTCGCGCTTTCCGCATCAATTTCATGGATGTCTTCGACACAGATCACGAGACTCCGCCCATGCACGGCAGCATTGAGCGCTTGAATGAAGGCACGGGTCGTCTGGGTTTGCGATGTGCGCACAGGGGATGTCTTTTGGGTGCGGACAATCTGTGCGAGGGGTATTTTCACGTCGCTTGGAAGATCGAGTGCGTCCAGCGCGTCGGTCCATGCTTGCGCGGTGGACATGTTGTTCAAGTCCATCAATCTTTGCAGCAGCTGCGTGACGGCATTGTACCGCCGCGACCGGTTTAAAGGCACGCAAAACACGGTGATCGAACCGAGTTTAGCCGCTTGGGCACGTTGCCCAGCTTCCCGCATCAAACGACTTTTGCCGATGCCCGGTTCGCCGACAAGGCAAATGCTGGATTTTCCGTGGTCTGGTCTTGTAAACTGCGCAGCTATCGCGTCCATCTCTTCGGCGCGCCCAAAAATCGGCGAGATTGGCATCGGCGAGTTGGAAATGTCATCTCCGTGCTGGATGCCTTGCAAGTCGAGCGCAGTCACGGACTTTGGCACAGCGATGCCAACTTGATCTGGAACACTGGTTTGGACGAGCCCCCGGCAAAGGCGCTGAGTGTGCTGGCTAATGAAGGCATGACCAGCGGGCGCGGATTTTTGCAGCGCAGCGGCCAAATGGACGGCTTCCCCAATGGCATCGAGACGTTCATTGGGTCCGGTCCGGACAGTTCGCAGGACGACGAGCCCTGAATGAACACCAACGCGGAATGCGACTGGTTCACCATTCGGGGTCTTAAGGTGGGCGAGCCCGGCATCCGATTTGATGACATCCACTGCAGCTCCACAGGCCAGATCGGCATGGTCTTCGAGCGCATTCGGCCAGCCGAATATGGCGATCGCGCCGTCGCCGGTAAAATGGACGACGGTCCCGCCATGCCCCTCGACAGCCGCTCTTACATGGTCAAAGCAATGATCCAGAAAGAGCTGGACGTCTTCGGGTTCAACCGCTGCAAGTGCTTTTGTAGAATCAACGACATCGGCGACCAAAATCGACACAATGCTTCGTTGTGGAGCGTCATACGCACCGTTACTGTCCCGCACTCGTGTTTCCCCCACCCGATGTTACTGTTTTGCCTACCCAGAGTATTATTTTGAGCAATATAAACAGCGAGTTGGGGAATAGGCAAGCGTCATGATGGCTGCAAATTCGTTTCACCAATCGGGTGAGGATTACGTGACAATTTCGACACAACACCAAAGCCAAAAGCTGGAAGCCTTAGTTTCAAATGGTGAAACTGGCGCACCCAAGAGGATTCGAACCTCTGACCTCTGCCTTCGGAGGGCAGCGCTCTATCCAGCTGAGCTATGGGTGCGGATGTGGGTTTCATAGTCTATGCTTTGGCGGGTGGCAACCGATGGATTTATAGGGACTTGCTTGCGTCCATATGGGGGCTGGGGCTAGATTGGCTGGCTTGATGAACGTGTAGGAGCCAATCGCATGCAATCAGGTTTTAAGACGCGGATCGGGCGGGTTGTCCCGCTCCTGCTGGTACTCGCGCCCGTCATGGCATTAGCCGCGTGCGGTTCGGACACGCCAAGCTTCACGGATCAAGTGCGCGAGATTGCCGAAGCCAATTCAGATGAGCAGCCTGCCATGTGGGATGTGTCCGACGAGGACACACAAATCTATCTGTTTGGTACGGTTCATACACTGCGGCCTGAAACCGAATGGATGACCGGCCGCGTCAGTGAACGGATCGAGGCGGCCAAAGCGATCTATTTCGAGGCGGACAATGAGAGCCAGCGCGCCCGCGACGGTGTCGAGATTGCGGTCACCCAGCACGGGCTTTACAATCCGGGGCAAAGCCTGCGCGACGTGCTCGATGATGAGGTCGAAGGCGAGGTGGCCGAGGCGACAGAACTGGTCGGGGTGCCGCTCGCCGGATTTGACACGTTCAAGCCGTGGCTGGTCAGCGCGACATTGTCTCAAATGTATGCCGAAGAGCTCGGCTTTGACAGCGAGGCCGGTGTCGAAACTGTGCTCGGGGACATAGCGCGCGCATCGAACAAGCCGCTGCGCTATCTCGAAACCGGTGCCGACCAGATGGAGCTTTTGGCCAGTATTCCCGACGGCGATCAGATCGACATGCTTGTGAACACAGCCGGGCAAATCCTCGAAAACCCGACCCAGCTCGACCAGATGGTCGCTGAATGGGCCGAGGGGGACGTGGACGCTTTGAGTGCGCTGGTGGCGGAGGACAAGACGTTTGGCGAGGGTCCGGCATTCGACATTATGCTCAAGGGACGCAATGCGAACTGGACCGAGCAGATCGTGAACCTGTTGGAGACAGAAGAGGGCGTGTTCTTCATCGCGGTCGGTGCAGCGCATCTCGTGGGTGAGGAGAGCGTCCAGTCTATGCTGGGGGCACGCGGCTTGGATGTGGTGCGCGTTGACAAGCGCAACGAGATTTTGCGTTAGGCGCCAAGCGCACGGTCTATTTCGGCCCATAGAGCTTCGGCCGGCTCGCACCCTATCGAGAGACGTATAAATCCGTCGGCAACATTGTCGCCCCAGCGGGCCCGACGTTCGGCCGAGCTGTGAACCGAGCCAAAGCTTGTGGCGACGATCAGGCCGTCGCAGGTGTCGAGGAAACGGTCGGCGGCTGCCGCGTCTGCGAGGTCAAACCCGATCAGGAATCCGAAGCCGCGCATTTGCTTGAGGGCGATGGTGTGTGAGGGGTCGTCCGCGAGGCCCGGATAGCGGACATTTGTAACTTTGGCATGTGCAGCGAGGCGTTCGGCGACAAGGGCAGCTGTCGCACACATGCGGTCTAGCCGGACATCGAGTGTTTCAAGATTGCGGTGGAGCTGGGCCGCTTCAAACGGGCCGGGAATTGCGCCGGAGAGTTTGCGCCATAATCTCACGCGGTCGAGAAGCTCTGGCTTGCGGCTGGCGACATGACCAAACAGGACATCGCCGTGCCCTGACATGGCTTTGGTGTCGGAGGAGGCGACAATATCGATGCCGAGATCGAGCGGCGCCTGTAAGAGCGGGGTTAGTGTTGTGTTGTCAGCCATGCTGAGCGCACCGGCGGCTCTTGCACGGTTTGCCACGCGGGCAAGGTCGCACACATCAAGCGCCGGATTGGAGGGGGTTTCGGCCCAGACGAGTTTCGCGCCTTCCATGGGCGCATTGGCAAAGTCGGCCGTTGGCCATGTCAGAATTTCGACCCCTAAGGGCTTGAGGAATGTGTCTGCCAAAGCGCGGCCAGCGAAATAGCCATCGCTCGGTATGATGATCTTATCGCCCGCTTCGAGCTGGCTATAGAGCACGGCGGCAATCGCAGCCATGCCGGACGGGAAGGCGACGACGGGCGCGTCTTCCAAGAGGGCAAGCTGGTCTTCGACCGCGCGCCATGTCGGATTGTTTTCTCTTGTATAGGAATAGGAGCCATCGGGCTCGCCGGGTAGATAGAAGGCGCTGGTCGGGGTGACAGGCAGGCCGATACTGTCGCCTTTGGCCAGAAGCTTGTCGCGATGATGGAGCAGCGCGAGCAGGCGTTTGTCTTGCTCTGTCGGGCGCACGGGATCAGACATTGCTGGTAAGCGCGACGAACACGTCTTCAAGGTCTGGCTCTTCGGTGGCGAGATCGGCAATGCTGATGCCGGCTTCGCGCACTTCCTCAAGCAGGCGGCCAATACCGGTATCGCTGGTGCGGAAGGTAATGGCGAGATTGCCGTCCGGACGCAGGCGGGCATCGAGATGGGCGAGCGGATCGGGCACAGAGGTTAGCGGTGTTTTCGGGGTGAGGGTCAGGGTTTTGTGGTCGAGCCGCTGGAGCAATTTTTCCGTTGGTTCGCAAGCGATGATCTCGCCATGATTGACGATCGCAATCGTGTCGCAAAGCTCTTCGGCCTCTTCGAGATAATGCGTGGTGAGAATGATGGTCGTTCCGGCTGCATGTAGTTCGCGCACATAGGCCCAAAGGGAGCGGCGCAATTCGACATCGACGCCTGCGGTCGGCTCATCAAGGATCAGAACCGGCGGGGCGTGGACGAGCGCCTTGGCGACCATCAGTCTGCGCTTCATACCGCCTGAAAGCTGGCGGACATAGGCGTCTCTTTTGTCGCCAAGACCCACCGCTTCGAGAATCTCGACCGTGCGGCGCTCGGCTTTGGGGACGCCGAAAAATCCTGCGATCAGTTCGAGGGTTTCTTCGGGGGTAAAGAACGGGTCGCTGACAATCTCCTGATTGACGATGCCAAGCGCGGCGCGGGACTGGCGCGGATGGGTTTCGGTATCCATGCCCCAGATCGTCACATCGCCGCTGGTTTTGCGCACAAGGCCGGCAAGCACGTTGATAAAGGTCGATTTTCCAGCGCCATTCGGGCCTAACAGGCCGAAAATAGAGCCGCGCGGGATCGCGATATCGAGGTTCTTAAGAGCATGCTTTTCCGGCATTTTGCCCGAAGCGGCATAGACCTTGTTGAGATTGCGGACTTCGATGGCAAGATCAGGAACGGACATGCGAGGCTACTTTCAAAGTTGACGCGGGTTCAGCCCGCAACTACCAAAGGCTTACCTTACCTAATCCCATGCGCCGCTGGCCGCAATGCAAAAGGACTATGCCGAAAATGACCGACAATGCGAAACAGGCAGCGCCAATCCTTACCGATGATCACCGTGTCGCGTGTTCTGGCGATGGCGGGGCGCTTGGGCATCCCAAAGTGTTTCTCGAAATGGGATCTGATGGCGAAGTGATTTGCGGCTATTGCGATCGGCATTTCGTGCTCAGGGGCGGACCGGCGGACCAATCTGCACGCTAGCGGTTTGCGCCGGGCACCCATTTTACATCATCGCGGCCATTATCATTGGCCACACGGCCCAATACGAACAGCCAATCCGATAGCCGATTGATAAAGGCGAGGGCGTCGCTGGAGACGGTTTCGTCTGCGAGCGATGCCAGTTGCGCCATTTCGCGTTCGGCGCGGCGGCACAGGGTGCGGGCAACATGGCACTGCGCTGCCAAATGCGTGCCGCCCGGTAGAATGAAACTGTCGAGCGGGGCGAGCTTTTCGATCATCGCGTCGATTTCGGTTTCGAGCCGCTTGGTTTGGGCGGCAACAATGCGCAAGGGTTCCCAGCCAAGGTCTTTGCCCGTGTCAGGGGTTGCGAGGTCTGCGCCGAGATCGAACAGGTCATTTTGCACACGCCGGATCGCGTCGAGCATATCACTTGTGGCCGAGAGCGCCGCGACGCCGAGCGCGGCATTGACCTCATCTACCGTGCCATAGGCGGCAACGCGCGGATGCCATTTATCCACCGGCTCGCCCGTGGAAAGCCGTGTTTTGCCAGCATCGCCAGCCTTGGTGTAAATTTTGTCGAGCTTGACCATGAACCGCTCTCCCTAGCCAAAATTGATCGCGCCAGCAGCAATGCCCATCAGCACTAGAAGACCAATGGCAACGGCTTGAATGCCAATCCGCCACCGCATCAGAATATTCGACCGCGAGGCTTGTTTGGCGTCGCTACGGGTCATGTTGAAAAGACCAAATGCCAGCACGATCAGCAGCGCTGCCGCGGTGATGTAGAGTAATATGGGGAGTATGCCTTGCATATCCGCGCTCCTATTGTGTGCGATATGCCGAACAATATGGGCGCAAACTGGGGAAAAGTCATGTGCGGCATGCACGCGCGGGCGATCAGGTCAGCTCATCCAGCGCAAGGTGACCGGCTCGATCGGATTGACGAAGGCGCGGGTCTCGGTGCGCGATTTGGCCCATTCGCGCTTTAAGGTCTGATACCATTTTGCCTGAACATCAATGTCATCAATCCAGAGCATATTCTTCTGATAGGCCAGTCCCTGATTTTGCAAATCGACCATGTCGCCATCCTGATCGAGGAATTTGCGGCCTGCCGGTTTGAGGATCGGAATGGCGAGATTCAACAAAGGCGCGCCCGTCCACCATGTCAGCTGCGTGATCCGCGTTTCTTTTTCGCCAACAGGGGTCAGGCAGGTCAGCGTCAGCAGCCTTGCCGTGTCGTTTTCGACAATCTCCCAGCGAAAGCCCGGCAGCTGGAAGATGATTTCTGTTGTCACGTCGCCGCCAAAAACAATGCGATAGGGCAGGGAGTTGGACGAGGGTGTGTGCTTGGCAATGGCCCAGCCGCGCGCTCTTGGCTCGAACGGCTTTTGTTTGAGCTTTAAGCCTGCCGCGGGCGGCCGCCAC
>JBDVDE010000053.1:0-65513 GCA_039942135.1 Hyphomonadaceae bacterium | reverse complement strand
GGCATAGAGAAACCCGCGCCCGTCGCCGAGGTCCGGATTATAACTGCCGAACTGGTGACCGTGATAGCGCATGGCCAATGGCTCGGGCAGATTGCCTTGCATGGGCGGGAAGCGGGTGAACTGCTCGGCCCAGTCTTTGTCTGTGAGATGGCCGAGGCCGATTTGCTTGGCCCAGTCCTGATTGCGATAGCGCAAAATGGCTTTCGGGAAACTGGCAGGTCTCACCGGATCACCGAACGCGTCGGCAATCTCGGCAAAAGGGGGCGGGGCGGGCATGATCTGGTCCCAGACCATCAGTCAACCGATCCAAGGGCTTTGCCGACAATCTCGCCAGCGCTCTGGATCGCCTCGCGGGCTTGTTTGGACACGGCGGTGAGGTTGAGGAAGCCGTGGACCTGATTGGGATATTCGGTGAGGGTTGCCGGAACACCATGGGCGGCAAGCTTTTGGGTATAGGCGCGGCCTTCGTCGCCAAGCGGGTCCCAACCGCAGACAATGGTGTGGGCGGGCGGCAGTCCGGCGAAATCTTCATCAGGCGCAAATAGCGGGCTCATGCGCAGGTGCGAGCGGTCTTCGGTCGAGCCGAGATAGGCATTGCGGAAATAGTCGAACAAAGCGGGCGAGATGAAGAAGCCGCTTTCTTGCAGGCTCATCTTCTTGGAACGAATGTCCATGAACTGCACGAGCGGGTAAAGCAGAAGCTGGAAGGCGGGCAGCGGGCCATCACAGCGCAGCATTTCCTGACTAAGCGATGCGGCGAGATTGCCGCCAGCACTGTCACCGGAAATGGCGAGCCGGTCGGGATCGATCTTGAGCTCATCGGCACGCTCGACAATCCAGCGCCATGAGGCATCGGCATCATCATGGGCGGCGGGGAATTTGTGTTCGGGGGCCAAGCGGTAATCAACGGCAATCACACGGGCACGGGCGGCATGGGCCAAGCGGCGGGCGATCATGTCATGGCTGTCGAGATCGCCAATCACAAAGCCTCCGCCATGATAATAGACAATGCCCGGACCCGCGCCAATACCAGCGCCAAGCGGCGTATAGATGCGCGCGGGCAGGGGACCATCCCCGCCATCAACGATCAGGGAAGAGACATCGGCAAGCTCGGGCGCGTCCGACTCGATGGCACGGCTCGCACGCATAAAGCTCGAGCGCAGCCGCTGGGCGATCTGCTGGGTCGAGAGGCCGGACATGTCAGGCAGGGTGAGGTCGGGCATGCCAAGTCCAACCGAATCGAGCATGGCGCGCAATGTGTCATTTATTTTCATTCCAGTGTGATGACTTGAAATGACAGGTCTGCCAATATGGAAAGATGAAAAACGTTGATGTGTTCTGGTCTTTCCGCAGTCCTTACTCGTATCTCGCCACGCGACGGTTGCGGGCTTTGTCGTCGCATTGGGAGGCGAGCTTCCGGCCGCGCCCTGTCTATCCGATTGCTATTCGCACGCCGGAATTCTTCGCCAATGCACCCGATCAATGGGTCGGTTATTTGATGCGCGACGTGTTCAGACTGTCGCAATATCTCGACCGCCCAATCGGACAGATGCAGCCAGATCCCGTCGTTATGGACATGGCAACGCGCGAAATTGCGGCCGATCAGCCATATATTCACCGTTTAACCCGCCTCGGCATTGTTGCGTGCGAGCGAAGCAATGAGGCCGGATGGGCGTTTATGGACGAGGTTTCGAGCGTGATCTGGTCGGGGCAGCCATGGACCACGGGCACAATTTTGGCCGAAGCTGTTGCGCGCGCCGGATTTGACCTTGCCGAGATGGACCAAGAGATTGCCGCAAGAGAGCGCGAGCTTGATGCGCAAATCGTCGCCAATGAAGCGGCGCAGGCGGCAGGAGGACATTGGGGCGTCCCGCTCATGGTGCTCGATGGCGAACCGTTTTTCGGACAAGACCGGATCGACCTGCTCGAATGGCGTCTCGGGGAACTCGGCGTGGCAAGAAAAACGCCGGAGCAGGGTTAATTTTTGCAGCGTGAAACACGAAATGACGTGATTTTGCCTTATATGCGGACGAGAATTGGATTATAGGCAGAGGCTCTCCCGAGTATCGGGCTCGGGGGTATCGGGATTTCGAAGATGAAGATCATGGCTTTTAGCAGTATGCGAATAGGACTTATGGTTTTGGCGGCGATGGCGCTGGCGGGTGAGGCATTGGCCGACCCGACCGCGATTGCCCGCTTCAAGGATTGGGCTGTGTTTTCATCCGATGAAGGCGGCGACAAGGTTTGCTTTGCCGCAACCCAGGCAACGGATAAAGCGCCAAGCTCGGCCACACATGGCGATGTCTGGTTTTACGTCACAAGCTGGAGTTCGGGCCGCGCGCGCTCGCAGCCGAGCATCAAGGTTGGCTTCGATATGCGCTCGGATTCGCCGCCATCAGCGCGGATCGGCCGATCAACATGGACGCTATTTGCCAGCGGCAATGAAGCCTTCGCGACGGATGAAGATGATGCGCGCATTGTGCGGGCCCTAAAGCGCGGCTCCGAATTGCGGGTCGAAGCTGTGTCCGAACGCGAAACACAAGTTGCTTATCATTTCTCGCTGGCAGGCTCGGCCGCAGCCATTGACCGCGCGGCGTCTAGCTGCCGGTAGGGGATAGGGTTGGGCACGTAATAGCGCGCGGCTTTTTTTCTGTCCCCCGCTTCGCGATGGGACGCCGCTTCGCGGGCTCAAGGCTGCTCTCGGCCCAAGGTTGTTTTCCAGATCACGCGTGATCAGCTCTTCGGTGGAGAAACGGAAATCATCTGTGCGCAAGCCAAGCGCGCCGCCCGTGATTTTTGGAGACTGGGTCGCTTTAGACTAACAGCGCCGGCTTTCGCATAATGGCGAAACATGGGGATCCGATCGAACTGACTCTAAGTTCGAATACTCCTCTCATCCACCCGGGAGACGAATATGCAAAATGAACAAACTTATGACACGCCATGGCTGCTTAACCGAATAAACCAAGGAGAAACCCCTGAATACCTGCTGTTTTGGGGACATCGTGCAAAGCCAAGTACAGTAACAAAGGCTTGTTTTAGCCAGTGGTGGCCCTCAAAATTTGTGGTTGATGAAGATGTTTTTGAAACAGCTGAACACTGGATGATGGCGCATAAAGCTAAACTATTTGGCGCGCACGAGATATATTCACAAATTTTGAACAACCCAGACCCAAGAGCCGCAAAAGGTTTAGGCCGGAAAATCGAGAACTTTGATGCTAAGATATGGAATGCCAATAAATTCAGCATCGTGGTAGAAGGCAATCTGCATAAATTTCAACAGAACGACGCGCTCCTGACGTTTCTTTTAGCAACCGAACGCAAGGTGTTAGTCGAAGCTAGTCCAGTAGATACAATATGGGGTATTGGCCTTGCCAGAGATCATGAAGATGCGCTCTCGCCAGAAAAGTGGAGAGGCCCAAATCTATTGGGCTATGCTCTAATGACTGTAAGAGATTTACTCAAAGTTTGACCCGATGACTGAAAACGAGTTCTAAAATTTATATAGCCCCAAGTGTACGGTCAAAGAGAAAGTGAATACAGTGTTCGCGATCAAAACTCACAATCTATTTGACAGAATTTACTCAGCCTTTGCTTGCCTCGCATGCCGGAATTCAACAGTGACGTGTTCTGAATTATCTTTGACAGTACCTGTGACGATGCCGGACACATCATCTGATAACTGAGGGCCTTAACGAGCGCCTTCGACACCTAAGGCATCGTCTAAACATCTTCCTTTGTTAGGCCGCGGCTTAATAACTCCTGCTTCAGAAATTCGGGGTCGTATCTTTCAAAGAACTTTACGGCGTCCTGAGGTTTGTAGCCCTGTCGGCGATCATCTTTCTGATCAAGCATTGCAATCAGATAGCGTTGAAAAACGGCGGGGTCGTCTATAAGCCGTTCGTCATACCATTCCTCGTAGTCGTCCCCGACTTCTGCATAAAATACATCTCTGATTTCAAACGATTCCTCACAGGCAATTTCAATAATCGCTTTTACAATCGGACGTATCAGACGCCTTGCAGTTTCATCTTTTTCACCTTGACTACATTTTCGGACCCGATATCCCATCAACGCCCGCATAAACAGTTCCAGAGTTATATCATAGCCGCGCAAGCGGTGGTCAAACGCGCCAACCCTGTCCTCAACCGATTTTCTCACTTCCGTCGCTATGTATTCAACACCGTCTGCATATCCCCATTCTGTCAGATAAATTGCCGCTTTGTGACGGATATAGACTGTAACCGGACCATCCGTCTCATTCATCAAAGCACGCAAGCCGTGTATTCGCTCGGTCGGAATAAAGTCCACATCACCCGCGTCAACAGGAACCCGCCTCTCCTCGGTCAAACTAACGTCCAACTCGAAAAGCTGGCTCACGTCAGGGTCTTTCCATGTCTTCATTTTGACCTCCATCTTCGACTGCAGTCACATTCCCTCTCACAGGAGTGTTGGGCGGTAACTCAACGTTAGTCCCAAGTTGCGGATCAACAAACTGCGAATTGGGATTGAAGCGTGCCAACCTAAAGGCTGCTCCGAACATTACTGGCAACGCCGACCTAGAAATAACCCCCTCCTTCGCCGCAGAAAATAACTGGCCTCCTCCGCTAGATAATGGCCTCAAACCAGCTAGGATGGCGGGCGAGATGGTACATTGTGTGCCGCTAATCCGTTTTCTGGCTTTCGTGATTTCCACTGACAGAAACCAAGCATGGAGTTTCTATGCGGAGTTTCCTGATCCTATTGGTCGCGACCGGAATGGGGGCTGCGGCATGCGCGCAATCTACATCCACAGGTGATGTTTCAGAAACTCCAGAGGTTCCGTCTGAGCCGCCCTTTATTGTGTTGAGCGCAGACGACAAGCCTTTAAGGCTCTCGGAAGATCAAAGCCGTTGCGTAACCGCCGCTTCTGAAACCGTGCCCGCAGGCCCTCGGGTGAAGCGTCCTCTTCAACTCGAAACGTGCGACGATATAGACGCCTCTCTCAAGCAATGGACGGTTGCTGCGGAATAAGGCTTGGTTGGACGATCCGCGAGGCTCCGGAAACTATTCGGCTCCGCAGAACCGGGTTTGTGCGTCTTCCGCTGTGAGGCCGATCAGGCTTAGGCTTCCGGCGTCTGTTATGGCGCAGGCGTAAATTGATCCGTCTTCGGAATATTCGACGCTCTTGATCGCGATCTCGACGAGGGTGTTGTCTTCGATCTTGTAATAGGTGTCGTCCCAAGTCGCGACCGATGAGCGCGCCGGCATGCTGAACAGGCCATCGGCTCCAATGTCTACGCCGACGCCGGAGAGTTCGCCAAGGCGGGTGAAGGGTGTGTCGGCGTCTTGTCCATGCCAGAGCGCGAAGACCGTGTTGACATTGCCGGTCTCGAGCGGGACGAGCAGATCGGCGCGGCCATCCAGATCGAGGTCTTGCATAGTTGGGCTGAAGTGAAAGGTCTCGGTTGATTCCGAGATTGTCTGGACGATTGTGCCATCTTGGGTAGTCACCGAGAGTATGGTCGGGCTTTCGAAAATCTCGGGATCGCTGCCGCCATATCTAACCTCTAGCACGAGACCGGAGCCATCGGACGGGGAGATGATGCACTTGGCCGCGCTGACGCTGTTTTCATCGGGCGTGTCGCAGGTGGCCTCTGTCGAGGTTGGGGCGTCGACTGCGGGCGTGGCTGCGGGTTCACTAGATGGCGCGGCTTCGCTGTCTGCCTGAACGATTGGAGGCGGAGCTGCGTTGTCGGTTTTGTCCGCAGGTGATCCGCAAGCTGCAAGGCTCCCGATTAAAAACAGTCCAACATATCTTATGGTCATAGTCGTTCCTCATTGTCCCTGCTCCAAGCCTAACATGATGCGTGCGAATTGGGAATCGTTGGCGGGCGTGACTTGTCGCGCTTTGCATGCAAGAGTTCTGGTTTGCCTATTAGCAATGGGTCGAGATGCGGGGAGAACGGGATGTCAGGTGAAGGGCGCTGCCTTTGCGGCAATATCAGCTATGTGTTCGAAGGTGAGCCGGTGGTTACGGTAGTTTGTCATTGTACGAACTGTCAGCGACAGAGCGGGGCTGCGTTTTCGGTGAACCTGCTGGCAAGTGAAGCGCAAATTACAATCTCTGGCGATCTAACTGTTTTCGAAGACCGCAGCGATGCAGGCGAGGCGGTTCTGCGCAAGTTTTGCGGCAGGTGCGGTTCGCCGATCTTGTCTGCATTAGGCTCTATGCCGGGCATGGTCGCGCTCAAGGCCGGGACGCTCGACGATGTGTCCAAGGTGGAGCCGGGGCTACAGGTGTTTTGCGATTCCAAACAGGGCTGGCTGACGCTCGACGGCCTTGCCGCGTTCGCGAAATCTCCACCGAGCTAATCGAGCTGTCCAGCTAGCCGTTGCGTGTGTCGAGCAGACGCCGCGCGATGACCATAGCTTGGACTTCGCCTGCGCCTTCGAAAATATTTAGGATACGGGCGTCGCACAAAACGCGGCTGATCGGGTATTCGAGCGCGAAGCCATTTCCGCCATGGACTTGTAAAGCATTGTCAGCGGATGACCATGCAATGCGGGCGGCGAGGAGTTTGGCCATGCCGGCTTCGAGGTCGCAGCGTTTGTCGGCGTCTTTCTGGCGGGCGGAGTAATAGGTTAACTGGCGCGCGCCGATGAGTTCGGCGGCCATCATGACGAGCTTGTTGGCGACACGCGGGAACTCGTAGATCGGACGTTTGAACTGGTTGCGGTCGAGCGCATAGCGCAAGCCAAGTTCGAGCGCGTTCTGGGCCACACCGATCGCGCGGGCGGCGGTCTGGATGCGGGCGCTTTCGAATGTCGCCATAAGATTGCGGAAGCCCATGCCTTCATTATGACCTAGCAGATTGTCGGCCGGCACGGTGAAGCCGTCAAAGCCAAGTTCGTATTCTTTCATGCCGCGATAGCCAAGCACTTCGATCTCGCCGCCGGTCATGCCTTCGGCGGGGAAGGGGGTGGCGTCGTCGCCGCGCGGCTTCTCGGCGAGGAACATCGAGAGACCGGAGAAATTATCAGTATCAGGATCAGTCCGCGCGAGCAGAGTCATCATGTCTGCGCGGGCGGCATGGGTGATCCATGTCTTGTTTCCGGTGATCGTATAAGTTTGCCCATCATCGGATTTGACGGCGCGCGTACGCAGAGAGCCGAGATCCGAGCCGGTATTAGGTTCGGTGAACACGGCGGTTGGAAGAATTTCGGCGCTGGCGATTTTTGGTAGCCAGTGCGCTTTCTGCCCGTCTGTACCGCCGATCAGGATCAGCTCGGCAGCGATTTCCGAACGGGTGCCGAGCGACCCAACACCGATATAGCCGCGCGAAAGCTCTTCAGACACGACACACATTGCGGTCTTGCCCATGCCGAAGCCGCCAAATTCTTCGGGAATGGTCAGGCCGAAAACGCCAAGCTCGGCCATTTCGGTGAGGACCTCCATCGGGATCAGCTCGTCCTTGAGGTGCCAGTCATGGGCAAAGGGCATAACCTTGTCATTGGCGAAACGGTGGAACTGTTCGCGGACCATGCGTAGGGTTTCATCGAGGCCGGTATTCTCGACCGTGGCGCGGCCCAAGGCATCGGGCAGCAAGGCGGCAGCGGCGGCGAGGCTCGCTTGGCTTTTGCCCTTGGAGGCGAACTTTGTGATGGCGGGTTGGTGGAGTGCGGCGAGCGCATCGGCATCGGCGCCAAGATCGGAGGGACGGATGATCTCGGTCTGGGTCATCGGAACGCCGCCCTGCAATTGGGCGCAATATTCACCGAACAGGATTTGGCTGAAGACTTGCTCTACGGGGCCGAAATTGTCTTGCGCGGTTTGGGTCTGCGCCCATTCGGAGACTTGGCGCAGGGTTTCGACATAGGTGGCGGTCCATGCAAAGCCGTGCGCCATGTGCTGATGCTGGTCGAAGGCTTTGCGGTCGGGCTTGCCTGTCGGGGCGAGAATTCGGGCGAGGGCGGTGCGGGTCAGGTCGAGATAGATGGCGAGTTCGGATACGGCGGCTGCCATGTTGCTTGTCAGATCGGGAAAGATGCCGCTCTTATCGGTGTTGCTTATCGTATTCGATGTCATCTTTCTTCCCCTTAGTATCGCATCCTGATTGGTCAGGATTGTCATTATATTGCAGTGCAACAATTATCAGTGATTTCATTGCGCGGCAATGCAAGCGTCATTAGGCGAAATGTCGCTGGAGCAGGTTTGTCGATAAGGTTTATGTACCCGGCTAAGGGCGAAACGTGCCCATTGCGGCGAGCCCAAGCGGCTATAAATTCGGCCGATAGGTGAAATTGCACCGATTGTGCAAACCATAATTCCATCTCTGTGTGCCAGAACGGGGCGATAGATAAACCGTTTGGAAGTGATGGACATGGCTAAAACTGTACTCGTAATCGATGATGACCCAACCCAGCGACGCCTGCTTCAGGCCGCCGTGGAGAAAGCGGGCTTTGCCTGCCGGACCGCGCCTGATGGGGAAAGCGGGTTTGCATTGGCGACCGACGACGCGGCAGGTATTGATGTCGTATTGCTCGATCTGATTATGCCGGGTCTCTCCGGTATGGAGACGCTCGAGCGGCTGGCCGAACGGCGTTCTGACTTGCCGGTGATTGTTCTGACCGCAACTGGCAGTGTTGATACTGTCGTGCAGTCCATGCGCAATGGCGCGACGGATTTCTTCGTTAAGCCGGTTAGCCCTGAACGGGTTGTTGTGTCCATTCGCAATGCGTTGAAGATGACTAGCCTTGTTGGCGAAGTGAAACGCCTTGTGAAACGGTCCGAAGGCGGGCTTGGTTTTGAGGATATGATTGCCGGTGCGCCTGCCATGCGTTCGGTTGTGAAAATGGGTCAACGCGGTGCGGCCTCGAATATTCCGATGCTTATTCTTGGTGAAAGCGGTGTTGGTAAAGAGGTTATCGCGCGCTGTATCCAAGGCGCATCCGATCGGGCAGGGAAGCCATTTGTGGCTGTGAACTGTGGCGCCATTCCGGAAAACCTCGTTGAAAGTATTCTGTTCGGCCATGAGAAGGGTGCATTTACCGGCGCTGTTTCCAAATCGCTGGGTAAATTTGTTGAAGCCGATGGCGGCACGCTCTTCCTCGATGAAGTTGGCGAATTGCCGCTCGATATTCAGGTCAAGCTGCTGCGTGCCTTGCAAGAGGGTGAGGTCGATGCTGTTGGCTCTCGCCGTCCGACCAAGGTCGATGTGCGGATTATCTCTGCAACGAATAAGGATCTGGCCGAGCAAGTGAAGTCCGGCGCATTCCGTGAAGACCTATTCTATCGCTTGAATGTGTTTCCAGTCGATGTGCCGTCTTTGCGCGAGCGTAAGGAAGACATTCCGGCTTTGGTCGATCACTTCATCACGCGGTTTAATGCGTCAGAAGGCGCACGTATCAGCGGTGCAAGTGCCGACACATTGAAGATGCTGTTCGCATTTGATTGGCCGGGCAATGTTCGCCAGCTTGAAAACTCGGTGTTCCGCGCTGTGGTGCTTTGCGAAGGCGACGAGCTGCAAATGGAAGACTTCCCGCAAATCTCGGGTTTGACGCCGCAGCTTTCCGACCTGCCTGACATGCCTAATCTGCCAACACCGGCAAATGATCTGGTGGCGATGCCAGCTATAGGCCATGCGTCTTCGCCGATTGCGATCTTTGATGCGGCAGGCGAATTGCGCGAACTTGAAGAGGTCGAGCGCGATCTGATCCAATTGGCAATTGACCATTATGAAGGACATATGTCCGAGGTCTCGCGTCAACTCGGGATTGGTCGCTCTACGCTTTATCGCAAAGTGCGCGAATATGATCTCAATGTCCGCGACAAGAAAGAAGCCGGGTAGGCTTTAAGTTACATCATGCAATGTGATGGGGGCTGGCCGTTAAAGGGCTGGCCCCTTTTGCGTGTGCATGTGTAAAGTCCTCTCAAAACCATTGAGGAGAGATTTGCATGACCGAGACAGTGAAAGATTTGGCGGGACGTAAGGCGCTGGTGACAGGGTCTGCGACGGGGCTGGGCGCGTCAATTGCGTTGAGGCTGGCCGAGCGCGGCGCGGATCTGATTATCAATTGCACCAAGTCGATCAGCGATGGCGAGGCGAGCGTGGCCGCCTGCCAAAACGCCGGAGCGCAAGCGCGGCTTGTGCCGGCAGATGTCTCGACCGATGCGGGGTGTAAGACATTGGCCGAGGCAGCAGGGCAGTGGGGGCGGCTCGATATCTTGGTCAACAATGCCGGTATCACCCGCCATGCGCGTGACCATGCCGATCTTGATGCGCTCTCGCGGGACGATTTTCTCGACACTTATGCGGTGAATGTCGCTGGTCCGTTTTTGATGATGCAGGCGTGTAAGGCTCTGTTGGTTGAAAGCCATAAGCAGACGGGACGGGCGGCAAGCGTGCTGAACGTGTCTTCGATTGCGGGCGTGACGGGGATTGGGTCGTCGGTGGCGTATGCGGCAACCAAAGGCGCGCTCAATACAATGACACTGTCCTTGGCGCGGGCCTTGGCGCCGGCCGTGCGGGTCAATGCCATTTGCCCGGGCTTTATCGGGACGCGCTGGTTCAAGGACGCGATGAGCGAAGAGCAATACGCCCAAGTGGAAGCGGGGGTTGCCGCCTCGGTGCCTCTGAACGTTGCGTCAGGGCCCGACGATATTGCCGACAGCGCAGTTTTCTTCCTGACCGATGCGAGCCGACATATCACGGGCGAAACCTTGCTCGTCGATGCCGGTATGCATTTGGGGTATGCGCCTCTCTCGGCGCGATAAGTCTGGGCCAAGCAAGGGCAGCGAAAGCCGCTTGCCGCACATTGCCTGTTCAAAGTGCGGATTCTCTGCCCTCGTTTTGTGCATAAGCGAGGCGTTTCACTAATCAGGTTCTGAATCTTGGCGGGGGGCTGGCCCCTCCGTCGCAGTATGGCTGTGCGCTGTTAAACGGCGAGATTGTAATCAGAGGGACAGAGCCATGTTCAAGAAATTCAAATTTGTAGCACTTGCATCCACCATGTTGATCGCAGCACCAGCGATTGCAGAAGATGACGCCGAACCACACTTCCTTGGCGGAAATTTTTCCGCGAATGTTGCGATTACCACGGACTATACGTTTCGCGGTATTTCGCAGAGTGCAGCCGATCCTGCGATCCAAGGCGGCTTCGATTGGGCGAGCGATACGTTCTATGTCGGAACCTGGGGATCGACGGTTGATTTCAATGATGACCTTTTCAATCCGGTCACCGGAGAGCAGATTTCTGACGGGTCTTCCACCGAGATTGATTTTTATGCGGGCTATACGCCGAGCTTTGGGGCTCTGAGCCTTGATTTTGGCGTCACCTATTATCTCTATCCAAATGCACCTCAAGGCAGTGATGATGTGATCGTGCCAACGGCTCTCAGCGCGGATGAGGCGGCACTTGCTGCGGCGCTCGGCGTTGCTGCTGGTGATGTGCTGGTTGATTTTCAGGATCAGAACTATCTCGAACTCAAGGCGGGCGGTAGTTTTGCTGTCGGCCCTGCAGAGGTCGGGTTTAACCTGACTTATTCGCCTGACTATTATTTCGAAACCGGCGACATTCTGATCCCGAGCGTATCACTGAGCTTCCCGATTGGCGGCAGTCTTCCCGTCGGGGGCAGCGAAGCGTCCTTGGCGTTTAGCACGAGCATCGGCTATCTCGCTTTCCTCGACAATGACATTCCGAGCGGGGGCGGCTTCGGCGAAGACTATTGGGATTTTGGAGCAGGTGTAACGCTCTCTTGGTTCGGAATCGATTTCGATGCGCGGTATATCGATACATTCAGCCTCGCGGGCAATGGATCGACCGGCGTGTTTACCGTGTCCAAAAGCTTCTAGTATTCCAGACTTGATTGCCTTCCGGCCGGCTGCAAATGCGGCTGGCCGGTTGGAATCTGTATCTTTCACGCACAGTTTAGATTTTGGCGCTGTTTTGTCGTCCCCGAGTAGGTTATAGGCATGATCTACCTTAAGGAGACGAATATGCGCATAGGTGTTCCCACAGAAATCAAAAAACAAGAATCGCGCGTTGGCCTGACGCCAGAGAGTGTCGGAGAGCTTGTACGAGCTGGTCATTCGGTGAGTGTGCAGACCGGTGCTGGCCTTGGTTCGGGCTTTGCTGACGATGACTTTGTCGCTGCGGGCGCGGACATGCTGCCAGATGCGGATGCCGTGTTCAAAGCTGCCGAGCTTATTGTCAAAGTGAAAGAGCCACAGCCCGAAGAAACCGCGCGGCTGACCAAAGACCACACATTGTTTACATATCTGCATCTTGCCGCAGACCCTGTTCAGGCCAAAGGGCTTGTGGATTCGGGCTGTACGGCGATTGCCTACGAGACCGTCACAGATGATGATGGCCGCTTGCCGCTCCTGACACCGATGAGCCAAGTTGCAGGGCGTATGTCTATGCAGGTTGCCGCCTGGGCCTTGATGCGGACAAAACGCGGACGCGGGGTTCTGCTCGGTGGTGTGCCGGGCGTTGCGCCTGCAAAAGTTGTCATTATTGGTGGCGGTGTCGCGGGGACGAATGCGGCCGAGATTGCGGTTGGAATGCGTGCGGATGTCACCGTGTTCGATCGCAACAATGCGCGCCTTGCCGAGCTTGATGAGCAGTTTCAAGGGCTTGTGCGGACAATGTATTCGACACGGACCAGCCTCGATGCTGCCGTGATGGAAGCTGATCTTGTCATCGGCGCTGTTTTGATCCCGGGTGCGACGGCGCCCAAGCTGGTTTCTCGCGAAATGCTGGGTCGGATGAAGCCCGGCGCGGTTCTGGTTGATATCGCTGTTGATCAAGGCGGCTGCTTTGAAACAACGCATGCGACGACCCATGAAGACCCGATCTACGAGGTCGACGGCATCTTGCACTATTGTGTGGCCAATATGCCCGGCGCCGTGCCGCGTACCAGCACATATGCGCTCAACAATGCGACCTTGCCCTTCGTTATGAAGATTGCGGGCCAAGGCACGCAGGGGGCCTTGAACGCTGATCCGCATTTGCGCGAAGGACTGACCGTATCAGGTGGGCATATCACGCATGAGCAGGTTGCCCATGATCTGGATATGGCGTTTGTGCGCCCCGATTGGTTGAACGGCTAAACTCCGCCGCACATTTGATGTCTGAAATTAGAAAGGCCACACCTGATCGAACAGGTGTGGCCTTTGGTGTATCTACGGGAATAGACACAACGCCTACCGGCATTTGAGGGAGGAGGAGGGTTGCCAGTAGGGTATTCGTTATTATGCAAAAGCATATGGCGTAGGAAAAAGGCGATTACAACCCCATATATTTCCAATATTGCGCCGTTATCCCGCATTAATAATTGTTTGGGGGACAAAATGCCGTATAATGTAAACATGATAGAATAATTTGCTTTATAATCGGCGTTATTTGGTCGGGGAGACCATATACAGCTCCAGGCTCGCCCCTTGGGGCATGAAGGCCATGCATAATTGCATGCTGTTTTTGATACCTACCCCCGTTAACCGAAGGCTTTCATCATGATCAAACCCGTTGCAAGCACGGTTGCGGCTATGACACGGCGTCTGCCAAAGCCTTCTTTGAGCCAGATTGCACCCATTAGTGCGGCCCAAACCACCGATGTTTCCCGCAAAGCCGTCACCAATGCTGCATCAGTGAGGGTAAAAGCATAAAGGGCGGCGCTAAAGGACAAAACACTCGCAGCCCCGCCCATAATACCTCCGCGAAGCTGCGGCTTAACATGTGCCCAAACCTGCCCACGGCGCATGATGAGCGTGACAATGGTTATGCCTATCCAGTCGAGCGCGAAGAGGTAGACAATAAATGTATAGGGCGAGGGCATCGTCCGGATGACGCTGGCATCGGTGATCGAATACGCGGCAATACCAAATGCGGTCACACCGGCCCAGAACAGGGCAGCGCGGTTAAGTTCCTTTTCTGCCGCGCTCATGGTTTTGGATTCGGGCGCTGCAAACATAATCACCGCAAAGCTGGCCATAATAAGTCCCAGCCAGCCTAGTAGGGACAGGTGTTCCTCCAGTAGAAATGTTGCCCCGATCGCGACGAGCAGTGGAGAGCTGCCGCGCATCACCGGAAAGATACGCGAGAGATCGCCCCGATGAAGGGCGCGTACGAGGCCGAACTGGTAAACCCAATGTATGCAAACAGCCATCAGTACGCTTGGCCACAGCTCTGCGGGAGGTGGCGGCACGACAAACAAGAACGGCGAGATGATGAGCGCGCTCGATATGGATAAGACCATCCGCGCGGTCAGCACATCGCCGCCGCGTTTGGTGCCATAATTAGCAAGTGCAACCGTAATGGCCGAGAATAGGCCGAGGCCAATGGCAAGGAGTCCGGGCGTGATCATTGTTGCCGTTTAGAGCGCTGCCGCGAGGGTATGGCAATGAGGCAATTTCGCTGTCTGACTTGAGAACAAGATCGTGGCAATTGCATAGGTCTATTTAATCACCCATAGACTGTATGGTGATAGCCTGCAGTTATGTGGTTATTCAAAGTCTATTCCAATAAAATCCGTGGGCTTTTGCGGCACCATTACGGTGCAGATGAATACGAGCTGGCGCGCGTCGAGCACGGCGTTATGTGTCAGCACCTTGGCGTCGTCGTGTGTGTCGCTTTCGCAGTCCTCGCATGGCAGTTTATGCCGCGCCCGTTTTTCCATATTGCAGGGGTTTTTATCGGCGGCATAAGCGCAGTGTTCAGCCTTCTGAGCACAATTTTGAGCTGTTCGGGCCGCAGAGATGTGGCAATCCACGTGTCGATGGTTCTCACCGTTGGTGTCATTTTGGGCGGCGTCTATATATCTGGTGGTTTCCCATACTCAATTGCGACGTTTATGACGGTATTGATACCGATTTTGATGCTCCGCCTATACAGCATTCGCGCGGGCATTGTCGGCAGTGTGTTGATCCCGGCCATTGGCATCACCGAATGGTATCTGGAGCACCAGCTTGGGCTCATACCGACGATGCATCCTTATGTTGGCGAGCCAGCGACGGCCCACTTTTCGATTTGGATTATCGGCCACTCACTGATCCTGCTATATTTCATTATGGCTTATAAGGAGAACGGGCGGCTGCAAGCTATGCTTCTAGCCGAGCGTGAACGATATGCGGAACTGGCCGTCACCGACAATCTCACGCAGCTATTCAATGGCCGGAAATTTTTATCGGAACTTGAAGCCCTGATTGGGAAATCACAGGAAGAAGATCAATTCTTCCATCTCGCCTTCATCGACCTCAACCGGTTCAAATATGTCAATGACACTTATGGACATGACGCCGGTGATACGGTGCTACAGATCGCTGCCCAGCGTTTGCAAAAATGTATACGGGCTGTCGATCTCGTTGCGCGGCTTGGCGGTGACGAGTTCGCAGTGATATTCCGGGACAATCTGCCAAGTGATCAGGTTGAAGATATATTGATGCGCATACGGCAATCACTCGAAGAGCCAATTGCTTTTGGCGATATCACGCTTCATATTTCCGCAAGCATAGGTTTGGCGCGCTTCCCGGATGACAGTGCATCGCGCGATGCACTGATGAAACTGGCCGATAGCCGGATGTATGCCGACAAGACCCAAAATCAAAAATTGCGAGCTTAAGCGCGAACTGAACGTGGCGCAACTCTATCGCGCTCCTCGAAAATCCTTGCATCGAACTACATATCTATATATGTAGAATTTATAAATGAAATCTGAGGGAGTGGTGCTATGCCGAGGAAACCGAACAGTTCGAAACAAACGCGGGCGGTGCTTTCTGTCTTGTGGAACACCCGAGATGATTGGTGGCATGGTTATGATCTGAGCCAGCAGACGGGGCTGAAATCCGGCACGCTTTACCCGATCCTCATGCGGTTAAAAGAGCAGGGCTTGCTGGTATCGCAATGGCGTGAGCCGAGCCAGCCGGGCAGGCCGCCGCGTCATGTCTATCAATTGTCTGCAAGCGGCCGCGCACTGGCCAAGATGCAAGCTGCCGAGGTTGTAGCTACACCGGCAAAGGGTAAGCTTCGGGGAGGATTGGCATGAACACGAGGACGAGTTTTGTGCGGCGTCTTGCCAATAGGCTGGCTTTGGGGCTTTCGAAAATATCTGCGGAGGAAAAGCGAGACTGGGCGCGGGGCATGGCGGCGGAAGTCGAGGCGATCGAGGGCGACTGGGCTGCGGTCTCGTTTGCAGTTGGATGCTGGGTTGCAATCCTTCGCGGGCAATCGCTGGCGGCAATGTGTCGGCAGGCGCTTGCCGCTCTCTTACTGGGCTGGGCGGGTGTTAAGATCTATCTGGCAATTTGGACACTGCAATATGCCGGCATTACGGCGGACGCGGCATTGCCAGACTGGATCGGGCAAGCTGCGATATTGGCCGGGATTGGCTATTGCTGCGCCGGATTGGGGCTTGGACTTGGGCGCTACAGGTTGATGGCGTCGGGGTTTGCCGCGGCGCTGTTGGTGAACGGGGCGCTCTATAGCGGCGCGATGTTCGGGCAAAGCGGGTCGGAGTTCTGGGTGATGGCCATCGCCATCGAGGATTACATCATCTGGACAAATGCCTTGATGGGGCTGGCTATAATCTGGTGTCTGCATAATAGGCGCGAGGGGGTGGCCCGATGAGCTGGCGGCTATTGTCCAAACTGGCCGGACGCATGGCCGCCGTGTTGCTTGTTGCGGGCGCGGCATTACATGCAACAGGATTGCCATTGGTGCGCGCTGGTGCGGCGGAAGTGTCCAATGGGTTCCTCGCGGCAACGCTTGAGCCGATCTGGATGTTTGCCAGCTTTCATTGGCTGGCATTCGGTTTGGCGGCGGCGTGGCTTGCGGGACGCGGGGCGCTGTTTGACAGGATCATGCTTGCGGGCATAGGCGCATTTATTCTGATCGACACAGGGCAAATGATCCACGCACTTGGCGGGTTCATCGGCACTATTGTGCTCGGTGTGTCCGGTTTGCTGTGCGTGCTGTCAGCCGGGCTTGGTAAACCCGAGCGCGACGCCGCTGAGCTTTCCTAGTGCCTGAAGTGGCGCATGCCGGTGAAGACCATTGCAAGGCCCGCTTCATCGGCTGCGGCGATGACTTCATCGTCACGGATAGAGCCGCCCGGTTGGATCACGGCGCTGGCGCCAGCCGAGGCTGCTTGTAGCAATCCGTCAGGGAAGGGGAAGAAGGCATCGGATGCGGCGACGCAGCCTTTGGTGCGGACCGTATCCCAACCCGCAGCTGCGGCGGCGTCTTCGGCTTTGAGCGCTGAGATGCGGGCAGCATCAATACGGCTCATCTGGCCTGCGCCAATGCCTGCGGTCGAGCCGTCTTTGGCATAGACAATGGTGTTGGATTTGACGTGCTTGGCAACGCGCCATGCAAATAGGAGGTCGGCGATCTGCGCTTCGGTGGGGGCAAGTTTGGTGACCGTCTTCAGGTCAGCGGCGGTGATGCGACCATTGTCGCGCGACTGGACGAGCAAGCCGCCTGCTACGGTTTTCACCGTCGTGCCCGATGCCATCGGATCGGGCAGGCCGTCGGTGATAAGTAGGCGGAGGTTTTTCTTCTTCTTGAAGATTGCAAGGGCCTCTTCATCGGCGCCGGGCGCGATGACGACTTCAGTGAAGACCTTGGTGATCTCGGCAGCGGTTGCGCCGGTCAGCGGACGATTGAGTGCGACGATGCCGCCAAAGGCCGAGGTGCTGTCACAGGCGAGGGCGGCTTTGTAGGCCGACAGGACATCATCGCCAAGCGCGACGCCGCACGGGTTTGCGTGCTTGATAATGGCGACGGCGGGCTGGTCATTGCCAAGCTCACCTACGAGTTCATAGGCGGCGTCGGTGTCGTTGATATTATTATAAGAGAGCGCTTTGCCCTGGATCAGTTCGGCCGTGGCGACGCCCGGACGATTGTCGCCCGTGGTGTAGAAGGCAGCTTGCTGATGCGGGTTCTCGCCATAGCGCAAGGATTGTTTCAGCTTGCCGCCAAAGCCGCGCCAGTCGGGTGCAGCGTCTTCGATCTGGTCGGCATACCAGCTTGAGATGGCCGCATCATAAGCAGCGGTGCGGGCATATGTTTTTGCGGCGAGTGATTTGCGTAGCTCGGGCGTGGAGTGTCCGTCATTGGCTTCGAGTACATCGAGTGCTGCATCGACATCTGCGCCATCTGTGCACACGGCGACAAAGCCGTGATTCTTGGCGGCGGCGCGGAGCATGGCAGGGCCGCCAATGTCGATGTTTTCGATACAGGTGTCGAAGTCTTTGCCGGCTGCGACGGTGGCCTCGAACGGATAGAGATTGATGTAAACGAGGTCAATCGGCAGGATATTGTGGGCTTTGGCAGCGGCGACATGATCTTCATTGTCGCGCAGGTAGAGCAGTCCGCCATGAACAACAGGGTGGAGGGTCTTGACGCGGCCATCCATCATTTCAGGAAACCCTGTCAGGTCGGAGACGTCTTTGACCTCGAGGCCGGCGTCTTTGAGAGCTTTGGATGTGCCGCCGGTTGATACCAGCTCAATCCCAAGCGCAGCCATACGTTTGGCACGATCTACAAGGCCGGTTTTATCCGAGACGGAAATCAGGGCGCGGGTTACGCGAACTTGGGCTGACGACATGTTTGTAAGGCTCCGCTAGAGGTTTTCCCCAGCGTCGTATCATGGAACGCTAGCGGGTCAACCAATAGAGGCCAGCTTGCTCGTATCTGTCTCATCGTCGGATATGCCAACAAGCTGGTTCAGAAGCGGCAAAGTTTTCAGAGAATCGCGGGCGCTGGCAATATTTAGCAGGTGTTCGACCGCAAGTTCGACATTCACTCTATCGTTCACCGCGTCGCTCACTTTGAAGACGCCTTCAATGCTTGTCGGGCTGAGGTGTTCGGAGTCATAGGTCAGGGTTTCGTACATTTTGTCGCCCGGACGCAAGCCGGGATAGGTGATCTCGATGTCGACATCGGGCACGAGGCCTTTCATCCGGATCATGCTCTCGGCAAGAGTCTTAATTTTGATCGGCCGGCCCATATCCAGCACGTATAGATTGGCGGTTCCCGTTTCGATCTTCCCAGCAGCCGCGTGAAGGACGAGGTAGACGGCTTCTTCAACGGTCATGAAATAGCGGGTAATATCTTCATCCATCACCGTGACCGGCCCGCCATCTGCGATCTGTTGCTCGAAGCGTGGCACCACAGAGCCGGACGAGCCGAGCACATTGCCAAACCGGACAATCGAGACCGCCATCGAGCTGCCTTCGGCGATATCCGAGACGACCAGCTCACTTGCGCGCTTGGTGGCCCCCATAACATTGCTTGGATCTACCGCTTTGTCAGTCGAGATCAGGACGAAGCGGTCTGCCTGACAGGCAAGCGCTGCACGGGTAGCATTTGCGGCGCCGCCGATATTGGTGAGAATCGCTTCACATGGATTAGCTTCCATCAGCGGGACATGTTTCAGCGCAGCGGCATGGATCACAATATCCGGATTGGACGAGGCCATGATTTGTGTGAGCCGCACGCTGTCGCGAACATCGCCGAGCACCGATACAATCTCGAGGTCGGGAAAACGCGATTTCAGCAAATAGTCGATTTGGTAGAGATTAAACTCTGAATTATCGAACAGGGTGATGTGGCTGGGGTCGAGTTCGGCGCATTGCTCTACAAGTTCGGAGCCGATGGTGCCGCCAGCGCCGGTGACAAACAAGCGTGTGCCGCCAACAAGATTTTTGATGGGATCAAGCTCGATCTTCCGTTCGCGTCGTCCGAGCAGGTCGGTGGGGCGCACTTTTTGGAGCTGGGCCCCCTCATTGCCGGTTGCGATCGACATGATTTTACTGCCGCGCTCGGAGGTTTGTGCGAGAATTGTCCGCATATTGGCGCGTGAGCGAGCGTCGCCGACGGTCGCGACCCAAGGGTAGGATCCATATCGTGCATTCAATAGATCGAGCCGATTGCCGAGATCGTTCAAACCACCTTGCACCGTGGCTCCGCGAATAACGCGGCCATGCGCTTGCTCATTGGTTTCGATCAATCCAAGCACCCGCAATGGAGAGCCTTCGGGTGCCCGTTCCATTTGCCGCAAAGCCTCAGCCAGAGCATCCTGATCGCCAACCAGAATTGTGGGCGGGGCATCCTGCCGGCGCGTGGTGAAAATCTGTAAGGGCCGATTGGTTGATCGCAGCAGAGCGAGCATCCTGCCGGAGAATAGAAATGTCAGCCAGAGCGGCAAAGCAATGAGCAAGCTGGCGCGCGGAAACCCGTCGAGCCGGTTCCACAGGAACATTACGGGAAGAAAGACCAGGAAGGCCAATCCAGCGGCCTGAACGATCTTGAGCGCGTCGGGCCAGCCGACATGCCGCCAGACTTGTCTGTGAACTTGCAATAAAAGAAACGAGATCATCGCCGAAAACGCGAAGATCATGCTGGCGGTGAGCGGAATATGGTCGGGGAAGGGGCGCGCGGTAAATTCACCGAACAAGCGCCAACGTGCTTCGATGGCGATGAGCATGGCCATGAATGCGACGATAATGTCGAAACTCAAGGTCAAAGCGACGGCGCGTTTGGCTTCATGGATCGGCTTCATGATGTTTCCTCATGTTTACGAAAGCCCCAGCGTATGCAATTTGGCGGTGTCGCTCCGTCTCCGTTCGGATCGGCGCGTCCGCTCATGACAATTTGGACCGTTGGTTCGACGAGTCCGCGCCCAAGATAGCGCGACAGCTCCAGCCGGGTGCCCGGATGTGTGGTTCTGAATTTCCACAGCGCGCCGTTTTCGCATTGCAGCTCTATGGCGTCACCTCGGGTCATGGCTTTGACCGACGGGTGGAGATGGAAGCGGATGTCGAAGCTGAGGAATTTTCCCTCAGGGTCGAGCGCTTGGGATATAGGCCGGACGAGTGAGTCTTCGCCAGTGAGCCGTTCCCCGTCACCGGACATAAACAGGCGTCGGCGATGGATGAGTCCAAACCGTTTTTTCCAACCCGCATGTTGCGCGTCGAGCCAAATTTCATCGGCTTCTTCAAGCCGCTTTGCCGAAATGCCTTCGGGGCCTTCGGGGGTGAGCAGGCGTGTTGGTTCAAAGACCGAGAAAGGGCTGGCGTCGCGGCCGCCAAGGCTCAGTGTTGAATGTGCGCCGGTGCGCCTGACAGCGGCTTGCCAATCGAGATTGACTTCGGGCGAGAACCCGCACGAGGTTACGATCCTCGCATCGCCATCGGACAGTTCAAACCCGAGCGGTCCGCAATGGGCACGTCCGGCGAACAGTGATGCCGGCGCTGCGCCCGCATCGAGGATAAGGCAGAGCTGCTTCTTGTTAAGCTTCTGGAAGCCCGACTTCATGGCGAAGCTGAACTTGCGCGGGGGCTCGTCGAGAGCACCCAGTATCGCGGTTACGGTTTCGGGACGGGCCTGGCTTCCGGCATTGAACGGGCAGAGCCCGCCATCTCCAAGCTGGAAAAATCCTAGCATCGCGCCCATGCGCGGAATCCACTTGGTGAAGAAGTCGGGTTGGGGCCGTCCGGCGCGGGCAATCGCGTCTCGAAGGATGAGGAGATCGGCAAGGGCTCGCAGCAACATTTCCGGTGACCGCGAAACGTGGCCTCCGTCCGGCAGGATCTGCGCGGTGCATTCGGTCTCAAGCAAGGCAAGGGCCGCTTCTGCGCCGCGGCTCTCATGGAGACAAAGCGCATTGGCGACCATGACACAGGCGCCGCGCCAGCGCGTTGGCGGATCAATGCAGGTTTCAAGTCCGTTTTCGACAAAATCTATCTGGCGCATCAGCGTGCGCAATCGGTCCTGACATAGGTCCGATGATCCGGTTTCGAACAAAGCAGGGCCTGCAAGCATCCATTCCCATACGCGCACGACAAGCGGCGACAGACGCCAGTAAAATCCGTGAAACGTCCCATAGGTTGCGATCCAGTCATCGACCAGTTCACGTGCACGATCTGCGCCGGTTGCGCCTTGGCCAAACAGATCACCAAGCCATTCGAACCGATGCAGTCGGTCGCTATAGTGGCGCGAGGGGGCGGGGACGCTCCAAGGCGGCGCGGCGCGGCCGACTTGCAAACGTTCATGTCCGATCCGCCAGCCATCCGTCATCAGCACTTTGCCGCGATCATCGTCTGCGGGGACAATCGGATGCAAGAGGGGGGTAAATTTGCGGTCGTTCTGATCGGTTTTGTGTTGATCGGCCCCAACGCCCTGACGCCGTTTCGGGGCAGACTTAATCGGTTCTCCGGCGATACCGGAAAAGCGGCGCCACAATATGGCATCTTCCTGTTGGTCAGGGTCCAATATCAACTCTACATCCGGGCCGCTCATAGCCTCTCCTGCAACACAGCCTAAATCGTGTGCTCTCCGCGCAATGCCTTTATGTTTTGAGCATAGACCTTTGGGCCGCCCTTGAAAACCGCAGAACCTGCAACAATCGAGCTGACACCGGCTTTGATCACTGCGGGCGCATTGTCCGGCGTGACGCCACCATCGACTTCGAGAATGATGTCGCGGCCACTGGCGTCGATTTTGGCGCGAAGCTCCCGGATTTTGCCAAGCTGGTTGGGGATAAAACTCTGGCCGCCAAAGCCCGGATTTACCGACATTACGAGGATCATATCCAGCTCTTCGAGCAGGTAATCGACCGTATTGGCGGGCGTCGACGGGTTAAGGGCCACGCCGGGCTTCATGCCGGCCGCGCGGATGGCTTGTAGCGTCCTGTGGGCATGCGGGTCCGCTTCGGGATGGATGGTCAGGATATCTGCGCCCGCATCGGCAAAAGCGAGAACATAATCGGCCGGATTGGAAATCATCAAATGCACATCGAACGGCTTTTTCGTATGTGGCCGCAGTTTTTTCAGAACCGGCGCGCCGAAGGTCAGGTTTGGAACATAATGCCCGTCCATCACATCGACATGGATCATGTCTGCACCGGCTTTGTCGATGGCGGCAATTTCTTCGCCAAGACAGGCGAAATCGGCAGAGAGAATCGAAGGAGATATCTGAATATTGGTCATGCGATATTTGCTATGACCAATTGCGCGCCTGCGCAAGACGCAGACGCGAAACTATCGGCTCAGATGAGGGGAGAAGCGCTTAGGCTTCGGGAATGAGGACAAAGCCGCTTGGACGGTCGATGACAAAGACCTTTGCGCCAACCGCGATCGGTGCGCCGTTGCCAAGCTGCGGGAACTCTTCGACGACGCCATTTGCGCCCCGAATGAGATAGGAATATCCGCTTGCATTTCCACTGGCGCCTTCGATGGCATTGCCAAGCAGGCCGCCGACTACGGCGCCGCCCAATGCGCCAAGGGCCTGGGTTGAATTACGCCCACCGACTTGAGATCCGGCCAGTCCGCCGCCAACAGCGCCGACCGTGCCGCCGATGCCCGTATTGTTGCCGCGCACAGTAATTGGTGTGGCTGAAACGATTGTACCTTCGAAGATCGCATTCGAACTGCCAATATCGGCACGTGTCACGGTTTGGGCCGAAGGACCTTGTTGCGACGCGCATCCACCCAGAGCAAGCGCGACGGCACACAGTGCTGGCGCTACGAATCTTGATCTTAAACGCGTATTCTTCGCTGTTTTCGAGCTAATCTGGGTCATGAGCTTTCGCCTTTTCATTATCTACCACGATCTAAACTAGCAAAGCTTGGCTGAACGCCAAGTGAACTTCGTGTCAGAATCGTATTCGTCGGCCGAATAGTATGGCTATATTGGCGTTTTTAGCTTGGCTATATAGAATATATCGCTGTCTATTTCGCCGCCCGGAAGCGTGAGCAGGTCGCCCTCCGGCGTGAGCCGATCCGCGAAACCGGGCACGTCAGCGGGGAGAATAGGGGTACGGGTGCAGCTCCCTGTCTTGAGGGCTGCTTCGACAATTTCTCTGCCTTCGATCGGCAGGGGACTGCAAACACAATAGACGACAATGCCGCCCGGTTTGGTCATGGCGATGGCAGCGTCGAGCAAACGGGCCTGTATAGCCGGATAGCCCGCCACATCGCCCGTATGTTTGATCCATGCGCCTTCAGGATGCCGCCGGAGCGTTCCCAAGGCCGAGCAGGGGGCATCAACCAGAACAGCATCAACGGGGGCGTCAGGCGTCCAGTGCTCGCCCAAAACGGCTTCAATTTCCGTATTTTCACCCAATTTCGTGCGTTCGAGGTTCTCCGACAGCCGAACTAGCCGTTTTTTCGATCGGTCGATGGCGGTGACGCGCGCGCCGGTTGCGGCCAGTTGCATGGTCTTCCCGCCCGGCGCGGCACACAAGTCGACAATATGCTGGCCTGATTGGGCCGCGATAAGCTTTGCAGGCAAGCTGGCACCGGCATCTTGAACCCACCAGTCTCCGTTTTCAAACAGAGGCAGGGTTTCGATCTGGCCCGTCGGTAATTGCAAAGAGCCATTTGGCAGCAAAATCGGCTGAATTTCAGGGGTTTGCATCTCGGCCAGCAGGCTTTCGGGGTCCCCTTTGGCGGTCAATTGCAGGCTTGGCTCGTTTTGCTGGTGGGCGGCGAGTGCGGTTGCGGTGTCGTCTCCAAGGCTCGTAAACATTGTGTGGCTGAGCCAATCGGGCCACGTCGCGTGGGCAGGGGCTGCGTCAAAGGCGGTGCGATCGGACGCAGCTTTGCGCAAGACAGCATTCAGGAATCCGGCCGCTTTTCGGGCGCGGGGCCATAATTTGGCGGCGGCGACGGTTTCGCCAACAGCAGCATGGGCGGCGGTCTCCATGAGCCAGATTTGCGCAGCGCCGACTTGTAGCAATGCGCGCGATGGCGGCGTTGCGGTTTCGATCGGGCGTGAGAGGAACGGGGCCAAACCGGCATTGATGCGGCCCAATTGGCGCAATGCAGCGCTGGCCATAGCGCGCGCAAAGCCCCGATCCGGCCCTTTGAGTAGGGCATAGGACTTGGTGGTGACCATGGCTTCGTCGAGCGTGCGGCGCTCTTCGAGTACACACATCAGGACTTCCGCCGCGGCGAGGCGGGATCTTGCGCCGCTCATATCAGGTGCAAATCAGGCTGGACGGCAAATGAAGCGGCACTCATCCCCAAGGCCTTGACTTGGATCGGCGCTCTTCACGCGGCGCGGCGATGTTCATCTCCGAAGCCAGTTTATGCAAAGCGGCGATCCGGTTTGCAGTTACGGGGTGGGTAGAGAACATATTGTCGGTGCCTTTTCCGGCGAGTGGGTGGATAATATACATGTGCGATAGTCCCGGATTTCGCTCGGCCTGCCGGTTCAGATTGGTGCGCGCGCCACGTTCTATCTTTTCGAGTGCAGATGCAAGCCATAACGGGTTGCCGCATATCTCGGCACCGACCCTGTCAGCAACATATTCACGCGAGCGGCTAATCGCCATTTGCACGAGTCCGGCGGCCATTGGAGCGACCAACATGATCAACAGTGAACCGAGGATACCGCCGCGCTCGCGATTGCCGAAAAACATGGCAAAATTTGCAAGCATTGTGATGGCACCTGCAAAGGTGGCTGTGATGGTCATGGTTAATGTGTCGCGATTGCGGACATGCGCCAATTCATGCGCCATGACGCCAGCAACCTCTTGCCGGTTGAGGGTGGCGAGCAATCCGGTGGTCGCAGCAACGGCGGCATTTGCCGGGTTGCGGCCGGTGGCAAATGCGTTTGGTTGCGGGGTGTCGATTATGTAGATTTTTGGCGCGGGCATCTCGGCGCGGGCGGCGAGTTTCAGAACATCACTGGCAAAGGCGCGCTCGATCTGGGAGGCGGAGGCGGGATCAACCTCGCGGGCATTGTTCATGCGCAAGACGATCTTGTCGGAGTTCCAGTAAGATACGCCGTTCATAACCACGGCGACGCCAAAGGCGATCATCATGCCGAGTTGTCCCCCGACGATAAAACCGACGCCCATAAACAGGGCTGTCATAACGGCAAGCAATGTATAGGTTCGCAAAGTACTGATCATGATATTTGTCCCGACTGGCGCAGCGCAACGGCGTTGTGTATAATTATTAAATGGGAATGGTTAACTCTTATTGGAAGGCCGCACCTTAAATGGCATCAAAATCGATAAATTCGGGCGACACGCCTAAACCGCCGCTGACGCCGGAAGCCGAACGGGCATTGGCCGAGGCGAAAGAGCGCCGCGCAATGCAGGCTGAAGCGCTTGCCAAAGATCCTGAAAGAGGCGGACCAAAGGGCGCTGAACCGACGCGGTTCGGGGACTGGGAGCGCAAAGGCATCGCCTACGATTTCTGAGCTTAGGGCGGCATTTCTCTAAAAAGTGTACCGCTCTGATACAATTAGGCTTTATTGCCATCCTCTGGCTTGAAATTAACCTTGCGGCTTCGCCCCGAGGGTGTCTTGGCTTGCTGATCCCCAATGTTTACGGCTCTATGGTGTAAATCATGCGGCATGTGTGGCCCCTAACAAGGTTAACCTGCCTCGCAAATCTAGGATGAGATGATGAAACATATTGCTTTTCTTGCTCTGGCCATCGGTACATTGGCTGCCCCCGCATATGCTGACGGAAAGGCTGCGATCAAGCCGCCGGTCGTCACCGCGCCTGCGCCTTTGCAGCACTCCCAACTTCGCGGTGCACCGCAAAACTGCTGCACTCAGGCACCCGTTCCTGCGGCACCTAGAGTGATCTCGCGCACTGTATCGTCTCCGGATCAAGGATTGAGGCTTGATGACTCGCTGATCGCATCGATGACGGGCGGCGTTGGTACTGGCGTTTCAGATGTCTTTGTCGGCGGCGGTTCGGGTTTCGGATTTTCCGGCAGCACTGCCGGACGTAGTTTTGGTTCTGCCCGGCGCTTTGCAGGTGCCCAGCGTTCGATCTCTCGGGGGCGCTCGTCAGGCCGTCGCGGTGGTGGCCGCCGCTAGAGATCCGGTTTGATGTGATCTTTCGCAGGTTTGAGCCTGTGTTCTCGCACCGAGATGATCAATGTTGCCGAGACAATAATGGCCGTCCCAAACCAGACATTCTGAGTGGGGAGGGCTTTGAAGATGAGCCAGTCGGCCATTGCAGCCATGGGCAAGCGTAGATAGTCGATCGGGGCAAGAAACGAGGCATCGCCTGCGCGCATTGCATTGATATAGCAATATTGCCCAATCACGCCGGCCACCGACATCGCAATAAGATACCCCCATTCTGCGCCTACGGGCATCGAGAAGCGTGTCAGCAAGAATGGCGACAAGAGCAGGCTTGAAAGCAGATTGGCCCAAATCAGCAAGGTCATGGTTGAATGGGTGGCGCTGAGTGATTTGACCATGATGATCGCGCTGGCAAAGCCAAAGGCGCTAAGCAAAGCCAACACGATGCCCGGATTGATACTGATATCGAGCGCGGGGCTCTGCGCGCTGCCTGAGGGGAGTATCATCACCAGAATGCCAACAAAGCCAATCAGAACGGCTCCCCAGCGCCAGCGCCCGACGGGTTCTCTTAGGATCAATGCGGCCAGTACTGTGATGAACATGGCGCGGGAAAAAGACAGGGCATTGAACTGCGACAAGGGCAATCTGTAAGTTTCGGAAATGGCGAGCATAGCGGCAATAAAGGCCGCGGTGCCAAACAGCGATCGCCATAGCACCAGTGCGGGCCGCGTCACCGTCATCACGCCCCAGCCGCGATGAAAGATAATCGGCAATGTGACGAGCAGCCCGACAAAAGAGCGCCAGAACGCAAGCACGAGCGGGTCTTGTTCAGAGGAGAGCTGTTTGGCGAGCGTCAGGAATATCGTGAAAAACACGCCTGAGACAATGAGCCAGAGCGCGCCTTGGAAATTGCCTGATAAACGGGTGCCGTTCGCAGTGTCCCCGCCAGGCGAGGTCATGTCTTTGCCGCATCCATCGCTTGCTGCATGGCTTCAGCCTGTTCGATTGTAATGCCGAGGGCTTCGAGCAGAGGGCCGCCATCGGTTCTGTCCCAAGCGTGTTTCGGGCCAACAGTCATGCCGCCATCGACGAGGAATTCGCCGCCGGTGATAAAGCCGGCTGCATCGGAGGCCAAAAATGCGGCCATCTCGGCAATGTCTGTGCCTTGTCCTATCCGGCCAGCAGGCTGCATTTTGCCGCCATTCTGCGCGATCATTTCGGACATTTGTAGCGCCGCCTCCTTGGGCAGGCCCAGCGAGCTGCCAAAGATCGATGTTGCGATGAAGCCTGGCAAGATGGCGTTGACGCGGATCTTGTGGATGGCCAATTCGGACGCGGCTAGTTTGGAGAAATGCGCGACGCCTTTTTTCGCAACCGAATAGGTGATCGGGGCATAGCCAGCGCAAACGGCAGAGATCGAAGATGTATTGATGACCGATCCGCCGCCACGTTTTTTAAGGTAGGGGATGGCGAATTTGGTTGCAGCGAACACCGAGCGCAACAAGAGCGCCATTGTTGTGTCATAGCCCTCAAGGTCGAGGTCTTCGACGCCTGTGGGTGTGCCGCCGCTGCCTGCATTGTTGAACAGGATGTCGAGACCGCCAAAGGCTTCGCTGCCCTTGTCGAGTGCGTTCTGTAGATCATCATCCTTGGTGACATCGCACTGGAAGAAGCGCACCCGATCCGAGCCGAACCGCGCTTCAAGTGCTTGCCCGGATTCGGTCTGTAAATCGGCGGCGATGACATGGGCGCCTTTGTTGACAAATGTTTCGACCGAGGCGAGGCCGATACCGCTCGCTGCGCCGGTGATCATGGCGATTTTTCCGCTTAAGTCCGTCATTTTGGCTTGCCCCTGAATGTTATGCTTGGGATCAGGGTCGCTTGCGCGCCTTGGGGAAGTCAATGGGCAGCGATTATAAATGTGAGGGGCAGGGCGCTGTGTCAGCGCAGTTGGCACTATGGCAGCAAGGCTTGACGGACCGGACCAACCCAGCGTTCTTGATCAAGATCATAGACGCGGAATGTTGTGGCCCAGTCGAAATAGCACCAGCCGATATTACGTGCTTCAGCCGCCATACGAACTTCGCGGGTCCATTCTGCGCGTTGGTGCGCGGGCACATCGGCATAGACGCCGAACTCGCCAAGGAAGACAGGCGTACGCGTACGGACACTGAAATGCGTGGCGGCGGACATTACGCTTTCAAGATCGGCAAGTTCTTTATCACTGCCCCAAACCTGTCCGATCGGTGCCGATTTCGGGTCGAAGTCAGCGCCCTGATGGGTAAAGCGATGTGGATTGTAATAATGGAAACTGGTGATGATATTGGGATCATTCGGAGGGTTGCTCTCCATCAGACCTTCAAGTCCGCCCCATCGTCCTCCGCTGAGGATGACATAACGGGTCGGATGTTGCTCGCGCACCATCGATAGCAAACGTTGGTTCATCGCGTCGACCCGCGCGGGCGTCATACGTTTGTGCGGTTCGTTGAGGAACTCGAACATCAAGCCTTCAGGCCATCCGGCATAATGGTTGATCAGTTGCTGCCAGATTGCGTCCAGTCGAGGTTCATGTTCGTCCGGGTGTGACATCAATTCGTAATAGTGATGGACGTCGAGAATGATGTTGAGCTCGTTTTCGAGCGCGGCCTTGATGATGCCGTCGGTGCGGGCGAGCAGCGCTGGCGAAATGAGATAAGGGGCTGCTTCGTCTGCATGCTCGGACCAAGCTACGGGGAGGCGGACGGTATCAAAGCCTGCCTTCGCGATGCGGGCCAGATCCTGCTTGCGAATTTGATAGCCCCATTGACCTTCAATAGGAGCTTCCAGTGCGCCGCCAAGATTGATGCACGATTTTACCGGAGAGTCCGGAATTTGAGCGATCCTCTGACCCAGTTTCCCCGTCTGCGTCATTGCGTGTGATGTGGGGGCAAGAGAATGCCGAACTTGACCCAATAGGCCAGATAGCGCTGCTAGCGCTAGCAGGAGGACAAGCGTCCGGAGCGGTTTCATTCTGAGACCCTGAATCTATGCGTTCTGCATTTAGCCATGCAGAACGCATACGAGATAGCAGTCTCAACCTAGTGGCGATTTGTGATCAGCCTTGCGCATATTAGGCGAATTCTCCGGGAGGCGATGTGCTGCCCGCTGCCTGACTATTTAGCAGCCTGCTCAGCGGCCTCACGCCGTTTTTCCGCGGCCGACTTCTTGACGCTTTCGGACCGCAATTGCCCGCACGCCGCAAAAATATCACGCCCGCGCGGTGTCCGGATTGGAGAGGAGTAGCCAGCGCGATTGAGCACATCGGCAAAGCTCTCGATCGTGTCCCAATCCGAGCATTCATAGATTGCGCCGGGCCATGGATTGAATGGGATCAGGTTCACTTTGGCAGGAATACGCGAGAGCAGTTTTACCAGATCGCGGGCTTCGGCAAGGCTGTCATTGATGCCTTTGAGCATGACATATTCAAACGTGACGCGCCGTGCATTTGAAAGCCCGGGATAGGCCTTGATCGCTTCGAACAGGGTCTGGAGATCATATTTCTTGTTAATCGGGACAATCTCGTCGCGTAGATCATCCCGCACGGCATGTAGCGAAATGGCGAGCATGGCGCTGGTGCGTTCTCCCAGTTCGGGGATTTTCGGGGCGACGCCAGCGGTCGAGACCGTGATGCGGCGGCGGCCAATGGCCATGCCTTCACCATCAGATAAAGTGTCGATCGCCTCGGCAACATTGTCGAGATTGTAGAGCGGTTCGCCCATACCCATGAAGACAATGTTCGAGAGGCGGCGGTCTTCGGTGTCTGCGGGCCATTCGCCAAGACCATCGCGGGCGATCAGCACTTGGGCGACAATTTCCTGCGCGGTGAGATTGCGCACAAGGCGCTGGGTGCCGGTGTGGCAGAAGGTGCAATTGAGCGTGCAGCCGACCTGACTAGAGACACACAATGCGCCCGCTTTGCCGACATTCGGGATGAAGACGCTTTCGCCCTCGATATTGGGACCGAATTTCACGAGCCATTTTTGCGTGCCGTCAACGGAGACTTTGTGCTCGGTAATTTCAGGCCGCGCGGCGCTGAAGCGGGCCGCGAGCTCGGCGCGCATCTCTTTGGAGACATTGGTCATCTCGTCAAAGCTCTGGACACCGGCATGGTGAAGCCAGCGGCGCAATTGGCTGCCGCGCATCTTGGCCTGTTTTTCGGCAAGGCCCATCTCGCCCAGCGCTTCGCGCAGGCGCGGCAAGGACAAACCCGCAAGCGAGGTCATGGCCGGTGCAGGCTGGCGGGAAAGATCGAGCGTGGTTTTCATTGGCTGGTGTTTACGCGCTTTGACGCGAAGAGGGAACTCTAAAAGTCGCTTTCGTCATAGATGTTGTCGGTTGCCGGTTGGCGTGCTTATGCTTTTCAGTATGAGTGACTAAATTCAACTGGGAGCTGATCATGAGATTAGTGTTTGCGGGCTTGGTCTTGCTGGGGCTTGTGTTTGGCCATGGAGCTGCTCTGGGGCAAGACAAAGGGGAAAATGCTCTGGCCGAGCAGCAGCGGGCAGATGGTCGCGCTTTCTATTTTAACAAAGTTGAATGCGACAAGGGCAATGCGGAAGCGTGCACCAATGCTGGCAGTTTGCAATTGCGCTCTGGCGGACCAGAGCGTGCTGAAGAAGCCGTCGAACTCGTAGAAAAGGGCTGTGAACTCGGCGATCCAGCGGGGTGCCTTTTGGAAGGCATGCTGATTATGGCAAAGGGTGACGTTGCAAGTGACCTCGAAGTTTTGCGAGCCAGCAAGCTTATGATTTGCGCTTGTGAGGAGGATGGGCATGAACCGGCGTGCGAGATCACGGCCAATTGGGTTGGGGACGATACTTGCCAATCACTGACGACGGTTTTGGCGACGCCTGTTGATAATAGAAGTGTCCAAGAGCTTGCCGCCGATGGAGATTTAGACGCTCAGTACCAGTTGGGCGGTTGGTATTTCTTTGGGGAAGAAGAGCAAGGCATCTCCATTGATCGCGCGGTGGGCGCGCAATGGTTTACCAAGGCGGCAGAGCAGGGGGATGTCAGCGCGCAACGGGTCTTGGGGTTGCTTTACGAGCAAGGTGCGGGCGTGGCGAAAGACCTGTCGAAGGCGACCGATTGGGCACGCAAAGGGGCAATCGCTGGTGATCCACTGAGCCAGTATCAAGTTGGGCAATTGCTCAATAATCAGGACAATCCGCAATATACGACCTATGAAGCGGTTAAATGGTTGAAGATGGTCGCCGAACGTGACGGTAGCGAGTATCCCGAGCAAGTCGGGCGGGCGATCTTCGATTTGGTATTGCTCGGCTATGACAGGGCTGGATATGTCAGGCATTCCCCGGAAGAAGTAACAGCCTTGCTGCGTAAAGCCAGTGCCCTTGGAAACGAGGATGCCCTTCAAGAGCTCACATATCACTGTGAGGACTATCCGGACGCTTGCGGCTAGAGCTTCTGTAGTTTTCGCCGAATTCTCATTATACGTACCACGCCGCGCAAGGTCGCCTAAACGGTTTTAGGAAAAGCTGCGCGGAGGAATAGTCCGTCCGACGCTTGACATTCCTATGCAGGCGAAGCTCTAGTTCACGAAACAAAAATGAGGGATCATATGCGCCTGTCTCGCACCGTATTTTCTTGCATTGTCGCCATGCCATTGGCGCTTCTGGTTTTTGCCGCCTGTGGGCAGCCCGACACGGAGGAGACGATAGCAGCGTCGTTGGCCCCTGCGGCCCCGGCAGCTACCGCTCAAACCAGTCCCGTGATTGAACCTTGGGGATATCCGCTCAATGCGTTTGATGGCGAAACAGACCCTGGCGATGACTTCTATCAATACGCCAATGGCGGCTGGCTTGAAGCGACCGAAATTCCTTCCGACCGATCAGGCACGGGCTTTTCGATCATCATGCAGGAGCGCAATGAAACGCGCATTGCGGAGATCATTGCGGACCTTGCCGCCGCCGACGTAGATGCTGGTTCCAACAGCCAGAAAATCCGCGATCTCTACAATGACTTCATGGATGCCGAGACGATTAATGGGCTCGGGCTAGCCCCGATCATGGGCGATGTCAGGCAGATCAAGGCTTCAAGCTCGCATGCCGATATTGCGCGGCTGATGAGCGATCCCGCGCTCGGCGTTGGCGGGCCGATTGCACTTTATGTGACCATCGATTCCAAACAGCCTGACAGCTATGTGATGGGGGCAACCCATGCCGGACTGGGGATGCCGGACCGGTCCTATTACCTGCGCGAGTCCGAACGCCTGTCGGAAACGCGGACAGCGTATAAGGCGCATCTCTCCCGCATGCTCGACATATTGGGTGAGGACAATGCCGCCGCGCGTGCCGAGGCAATCTTTGCGCTTGAGACGGCGATTGCCGAACAGCACTGGACGCGGGCTGACCGCCGCGATGCCGACCGGACCTATAACCGGATGACAATTGGAGAGCTTCAGGCATTTGCGCCCGACATGGCGTGGACGGCAGCGCTTGAGGGGCTTGGCCTTCCACTTGAAGGCGACATCGTGCTGCGCGAAAAGGATGCTTTTCCTGCGCTGGCGACATTGTTTGCCGAAACCCCCATCAATGTGTGGCAGGATTACTTGTTGGTTCAGCTCGTATCGGGCGCGGCGGCCTCTTTGTCGGATGATATCTTCATGGCCAATTTCGAGTTTTATGGCCGTGCTTTACGCGGGCAGGAGGAACCGCGTGTCCGTGAGAAACGCGGCATCACGCTGGTAAATGGCCGCCTCGACCAAGCTGTCGGCAAGGAATATATTGCCCGCTACTTCCCCGAAGAGTCGAAAGTGCAAATGACCGAGATGTTCGAGAACATTCGGGCAGCACTCTCCATCCGCATTGACAATCTCGAATGGATGACCGCGGACACCAAAATCCGCGCGCAGGAAAAGCTCGCGGCCATGACAGCGAAGATTGCCTATCCGGAAAAATGGACTGACTATTCCGAACTGGAGATTGTCCCTGGCGATCTCATGGGCAATATCCGCCGCCATCAGGTTTGGGCCAATGCCCGTCAGGTAGCGCGGCTCGGAACCACAGTCGACAAGCGCGAATGGTTCTCGGCCCCACAGACGGTCAACGCCTTCTACAGCCCGAACCGCAACGAGGCTTTCATTCCGGCTGGCTATATCCAATCACCCTTGTTTGACCCCAAGGCCGATCCGGCCGTTAATTACGGGGCGATCGGGTCGATTGTCGGCCATGAAATCGGCCACGGCTTTGATGATCAGGGATCGAAGTTTGATGCCAATGGCGTTTTGCAAAGCTGGTGGACCGATGAGGATCGCGCTGCCTTTGATGCTCTGGGAGATCAGCTTGCAGACCAGTTCAGCGCCTATGAGCCATTGCCCGGTTTGAATGTTAACGGGCGTCAGACGCTCGGTGAAAACATTGGCGATCTGGCTGGTATCATCGTGACCTATCATGCTTACAAACTGTCCTTGGGCGAGGAGGCTTCGCCAGTCCTCGACGGATTTACCGGCGAGCAGCGTGTGTTCCTCGGTCGAGCGCAAGCGCGGCGTTTCACACGCACCGAAGAGTCGCTCCGCCAACGGCTTCTTTCCGCGCCGCACAGCCCGATGAAACTCAGGGTCAATGGCATGATCCGTAATATTGACGAGTGGTACGAGGCTTTCGATGTGCAGCCGGGTGACGAGATGTATATCCCGCCTGAAGAGCGCGTGCGCATCTGGTAGGAGGCGGTTGCCGCAACAGGACTATTCAGCGTGGCACTGGAATCCGGCTCTGATCGTGTCTAGAGCGCGCCAGTTTTCATGTGCGTAGGGCTGGGGCGAGAAGCCGAAAATGAGCGCTAGTCGGCTTTGGTCGGGGCAGGGGACAGCGTCGACATGTGCGTTTAGCCCAACCGGACTTTGCGTGGCAAAAGCGTCGAGGGTCTCAACCCGTCCATCAAGAGACATGCCCTCCGTTGTCGGCAGACGTAGATCATCTGACAAGGTGAAATAGGCGGAGGCTGTATAGTCCGGCACGTCCTCCTCCCGCGATGTCATGATCAGCGCGGCGAGGCCGGAAAAATACGTGTTCATATCGGCGGAGAGGCGATCTGGCGTAATTTCGGTGTTCAATGGCAGCCACCAGACAAAACTATAGGTCCAGAACGCATCTGTCTCCGGATCAAACATTCCGGGGGCAAAGCGCACATCGCCATGGCCCTCATAGTCTAGCTCCGGCGCAAAGCTCAACGGAAAGGTGACGATTTCAGTGCGCCAGCCTTCGGGGGCGGTGAACCTGTAGGGGAAGGCCGGGTCTGTTGCGGTTTCCGTAGCTTGGGCGGTGACACTTTGTGGGTCCGCTTCGGGCGCTGGCTGACAGGCGGCGGTGATTAGGGCGAGGGCTGCCACAAGGATCAAAGGCCATGTCTTCGTGCGCGTTATCGTCATCATAGGGTCCGCCTTGTCCGGATGATTAGTGTTGCAGCCGACGCTATAGCAAACGCGCACCAAGGCTAGAAAATTTTCTATGTAATGTTTTCCTTATCCCTGCGACTATTCCCATATGACGGCTGATGAACGACATAAGCGCTTTGAGCGCTGGGTAGGTGAGTATGGGGCGATGGTGTCGCGTATTGCCTCGACTTATGAGGCGCGTCCGGCGCTGGCTGAAGAGCTGGTGCAGGAGAGCTTTATGGGGCTTTGGCGGGCGCTGCCGAATTTCCGGCAAGAAGCGAGTGCGAAGACATTCGTGGCGCGTATCGCTCACAATGTCTGCATCAGCCACGTACGCAAAGCGGTGAAGGCGAAGTCTGGCCCTCTCGACGAAAAGATGAGGGATGAGGGTCTTCGCCCTGATGAGCTGGCTGAAAAATCCTCCGAGCGGCGGGCATTGCTCGAAGCCGTTCGTGCCTTGCCGCTGCAAAACAGACAAATTGTGTCGCTGCATCTGGAAGGGTTTTCACATCGGGAAATCGGCGACGCGCTGGGCATCAGCGAAGGCAATATCGCGGTGCGGCTAACGCGGGCGAGAGCGCAGCTCAAAGCGGCAATAGGAGGCAGAAAATGACAGACGAAAACAAAGACCTCGACCTCGAAACCCTATGGCAATCGGAAAAAGGACAGATTGATATGGATATGATTATGGAACATGTGCAACATGGTGACAGGCTTGGCGCGCGCTTTCGGGCGATCCTATACGGCTTTTATGCCCTATCATTGGCGCTAGCAGGTTTTCTTGAATGGTCCGGCGTGTACGGAACGGGCGGTCTATTAAGTGTCGGCTTGTTCATGGTCTACGCTTTGGGCGTTTTTAGAATGTATCGCAGCCGACCGGATTTCGCGACACTCGCCCCGCTCGAGCAGTTAAGGCACTGCCTCCGGCGGGCAAAGAATAATCTCCTTATTGCGCGGATGTTGGCCGTCTATATGCCTATTGTGTTTATTGGTGGTGTCGGCATTGGCTATGTCGCGGGAAAGGTGATGGGGCCAAGTGCTTCTGAAAGCCTATCTTCTGGCGGGGCCTTGCTCTTGATCGGGGTCACTCTGTCAGGTTTGAGTGCCATCGCTGTTTTTGGCAGTAGATTGGCGCAAAAACTACGCTTGGAAATCACAGCATTAGAAGACCGTATAAAGTTATTCGAGGGTGATGTGTAAGGATGTCTGCCGCTTTGCGACTATTTACTCAGAACACGTCACAAAGGAGTTCATCATGAAATTTTTTCTATCCAGCTGCCGCTCTTCCATAACAACACCTCGCCGTCGGTTGGCGATAGGTTTGGCTGCATTCATCGTCGGCGTTCAGCTCGTATTGTTATATTTGGGGGGTCGGTTCGAGAATGAGGGACTTCTGCGGGTTGCAACAATGGTTATGCCAGTGCTTGCGACCTTGCCCATTTGGTTGGTGCGTGGGGGCTGTAAATCACGCACACTGCCTTAGCAGCTAAGAAAGCTGCGTTATTATCGGAACGGCGCTCTAAAACAGAGACTCGTTCGTGCCGCCAGGGACGGGGAGCCCCAAGCGTTCATAAGCGAGGGGGGCGGCGACGCGGCCGCGTGGGGTGCGGGCGACGTATCCCTTTTGCATCAAATATGGCTCGATGACTTCTTCGACCGCGTCGCGGGCTTCGGACAGGGCGGCGGCGAGGGTCTCAACACCAACCGGTCCGCCCGCATAAGTGCGCACGAGCGCATCAAGATAGCGCCGGTCGAGCGCGTCTAGGCCATCTTCGTCTACTTCCAATCGGGCAAGGGCGCGCTGGGCAGCGGCTTTGTCGATCGGAGAGTTCTCCGCTTCGGCGAAATCGCGGACGCGGCGCATGAGGCGAATGGCAATACGCGGCGTACCGCGCGCGCGGCGGGCAATTTCGTGTGCGCCGTCTGCGGTGATGTCTGCGCCAAGTTTTATGCCAGCGGCGAGGGTGATGCGCGAGAGCTCTTTCGGGCTGTAGAACTCCAAGCGTAGCGGAATGCCGAACCTGTCACGCAAAGGCGTCGCGAGGAGGCCAGCGCGCGTGGTGGCACCAACAAGCGTAAACGGTGCAAGTTCGAGCTGGACCGAGCGGGCAGAGGGGCCTTCGCCGATCACAAGGTCGAGCTTATAGTCTTCCATGGCCGGATAGAGAATTTCTTCCACGACGGGCGGCAAGCGGTGGATCTCGTCAATGAACAAGACATCGTTTTCTTCGAGATTGGTCAGGATGGCGGCGAGGTCGCCGGACTTTGCAATCACAGGGCCGGAGGTGGCGCGGAAGCCAACGCCAGCTTCGCGTGCAAGGATTTGCGCCAGCGTGGTTTTGCCAAGCCCCGGCGGGCCAAACAGCAAGACGTGATCGAGCGCTTCGCCTCGTCCGCGCGCAGCCTCGACATAGACTTTGAGATTCTCTTTGGCTTTTTCCTGCCCGATATAATCGTCAAAGCTCTGCGGCCGTAGGGCACGGTCGAGCGCATCGGCAGGCGTGCGCTCGGGATTGGTGGGGAGATCATCGCGGGTCATTGGAGGCGTCACGCGCTTAGCTCCTTAAGCGCGGCTTTGATCAGGGCGCTCGCGTCTTCGCTATCTGCCGATTGCGCGGCACTGGCCACAGCACGGGCGGCATCGGAATGGGCGTAACCGAGATTGACAAGCGCAGAGACGGCATCGCCGCGCGCGCCAGTGGCAAGGCTTGCGGTTTGGGCCATAGCTGCGCCCGCGCTGGCAGAGGCGTCGGCATTGAAGGCGCTGGCAAAGCGGCCCATTGGCGGCGGTTTTCCGGCGAGCTCGCCCGTAATCCGTTCAGCGAGTTTCTTGCCGACGCCTTTGGCACGCTGCACGGTGGCGATGTCGCCAAGCGCTATGGCGTCCATCAGTTCGGCAGGGGAGATGGCATCGAGAATGGCGTTCGCCGCTTTGCCAGCCACGCCGTGTACATCTTGCAGGCGGACAAACCATGCGCGTTCGTCATCGGTGGCAAAGGCATACATGGTGATCGAGTTTTCAGTGACTTTGGTTTCGATATGCAGCTCGGCCTCGTCGCCGGTCGCAACTTTCGAAAGCAGGCGCGAGCCCGCTTGGGCGACATAACCAACCCCGTTCACGTCAATCAGGATATGGTCAGCGCCGACGGCTGCGATGGTGCCTCTTAAGCGTCCGATAATCATGCGGCGACCCCGTGTTTGGGTTTGTGATGGGCGGCGCAAATGGCGCAAGCGAGCGCATCAGCTGCATCTTCGGACATTTTTCCAGCGCGCGGCAGAAGGCGGGAGACCATGAACTGGATCTGCTTTTTGTCTGCTGTGCCCGTGCCTACAACAGAAAGCTTGATTTTGCGCGGGGCATATTCGCCAATGTCGAGACCTTCGCGGGCAAGGGCGGTCATGGCGGCACCTCTGGCTTGGCCGAGTTTCAGAGCCGAGCGCGGATTGACGTTTACGAGGGTTTCTTCAACGCCCGCATAATCCGGTTTATGCTCGATCACGAGGCCTGACACGGCCGAAAAAATAAAGGCGAGACGTTTGCCAAGCGGGTCATCTGTCGGCGCTTTGATGACGCCATGGGCAACATGGGTCAGGCGTGGGCCGCTTACATCTACAATGCCCCAGCCGGTATGGCGTAGTCCCGGATCAATGCCGAGAATTCGTACAGTCTCTGTCATGGGCCTAGATATGAGCATTTGCGGTTAACCGGAGGTAAAGAGTTTCTGTTTTGTTCGCGCGTGGAATATGCGCTGCGCCGCCAGTGTGCGCAAGGGGGCAGCGTCGGCCGGGGCAGGGTGAGGGCGGGCATGCCTGTCTGTCGCCATGACGGTATTGTGAACTTGGGTATAATTTATCTGTGACCGTCTTGTCCCTATATAGAGGGCATGATGACGAAAATTGTGCCTGAAAAATTATCGCGCCGCCACCTGCTATTGAGCGGTGCAGCGGGACTTGTGCTGGCTGCGTGTTCGCGCGGACAAAATTCTGCTGTCGCGCCAACAGCGGCTGCCAAGGATGCCTTTGCCAATTCCGAGGTCCGCGGCTGGACCGATGCGCAATGGAAGGAAGCGCTTGCTCCGGCAAGCTATAATGTCTTGCGCAAAGCAGGCACCGAGCGGCCATTTACCTCGGCATTGAATGATGAAAAACGCGCAGGCACATATCACTGCGCCGGCTGCGATCTGCCCCTGTTTGATGCGGCCACCAAATATGACAGCCGCACGGGATGGCCGAGTTTCTTTGACGTCATCGCCGAAAATGTAGGCACGAGCACAGACTACAAGATCGGTTATGCGCGGACGGAATATCATTGTGGCCGCTGTCTCGGGCATCAAGGGCATTTGTTCAACGATGGTCCGGCACCAACCGGCTTGCGCTATTGCAATAATGGCGTCGCACTGAAATTTGTCGCGGCTTAACGCGGAGCCACCCTTCACAATCAAGCACAAATGGTCTTCTGTGGGTCTTGAAAAAGACACTGCGGGAGCCCCTGTGCTATGAGTGATGAACCAGTCTACAAAGTGCCAGCGGGTTTTGCTGCGAAGGCCAACCTCACGCCTGAGAAATATGCCGAGATGTATGCCGCCTCTGTGGCTGACCCGGATGCGTTCTGGGGCGAGCAGGGCAAGCGCCTTGACTGGATGAGCGCCTATACCAAGGTGAAGAATACAAGCTGGGACAAAGAGAACCTCTCGATCAAATGGTATGAAGACGGTGTGCTTAATGTCACCGCGAACTGTATTGACCGCCATGCCAAGGGACCGCGCGCAGACAAGGTCGCGCTTCTCTGGGAAGGGGATGACCCTGCCGACAGCAAAACGGTGAGCTATAAAGAGCTTCTGAGCGAAGTGTCGCGCTTTGCCAATGTGCTTAAAAAGCTCGGTGCCAAGAAAGGCGACCGGATCACCATCTATATGCCGATGATATTGGAAGCGGCTTACGCCATGCTGGCCTGCGCGCGCATTGGGGCTGTGCACTCGGTGGTGTTTGGCGGGTTCAGTCCCGAAGCTTTGGCGGGGCGTATCACCGATTGCGATAGCCGCTTTGTGATTACCGCTGACGAGGGCTTGCGCGGCGGACGGATTGTGCCGCTGAAAGTCAACGCCGATGCGGCCTGTAATATTGCGGGCATTGTCGAGGCGCAGCTTGTTGTGCGGCGCACGGGCAATACGGTGAATATGGTCGAGGGCCGTGACCATTGGCTGCATGAGGCCAGCGCAGAGGTTTCAGATGACTGCCCGCCGGAACCAATGAGTGCCGAAGATCCGCTCTTTATACTCTACACCTCTGGCTCGACCGGCCAGCCCAAAGGCGTCTTGCACACAACGGGCGGCTATCTCGTTTGGGCCTCGATGACGCATGAATATGTCTTCGACCTCAAGGAGGATGATGTCTACTGGTGTTCGGCCGATGTCGGCTGGGTGACGGGGCATTCCTATATCGTCTACGGCCCGCTCGCGAATGGCGCGACAAGTGTGATGTTTGAAGGCGTGCCGACCTATCCTGATGCGTCGCGTTTCTGGCAAGTGTGCGACAAGCACAAAGTCTCGATTTTTTACACAGCGCCAACTGCGATCCGAGCCCTGATGCGTGAAGGCGAGGGGCCGGTGAAGGCAACGGACCGCTCGAGCATTCGTCTCTTGGGTACGGTGGGCGAACCGATTAATCCGGAAGCATGGGAGTGGTATTTCCATACGGTCGGCGAGGGGCGCTGCCCGATTGTCGATACCTATTGGCAGACCGAGACGGGCGCATGCATGATGGTGCCATTGCCTGGCGCAACAGATATGAAACCGGGTGCGGCGTCGCATCCTTTCTTTGGGGTGCAGCCGAAACTTGTTGATGCCGAGGGCGTTGAGCTACATGGCGAAACCGAAGGCAATCTCATCATCACTGACAGTTGGCCCGGCCAGATGCGCACGGTCTATGGCGACCATCAGCGTTTTATTGATACGTATTTCTCGACCTATCCGGGCGCCTATTTCACTGGCGACGGCTGTAAGCGCGATGCGGACGGGTTTTACTGGATCACAGGCCGCGTTGATGATGTGATCAATGTCTCCGGCCACCGTATGGGCACAGCCGAGGTCGAGAGCGCGCTTGTCAGCCATGATAGTGTGGCCGAGGCGGCTGTGGTCGGCTATCCGCACGATATAAAGGGGCAGGGCATTTACGCCTATGTCACCCCGATTGCCGGGGTTGAAGCGGATGATGATCTAAAAGCCGCGCTCGTAAAACATGTTCGCAAGGAAATCGGCCCGATTGCCAGCCCCGACCTGATCCAGTTTGCGTCCGGCTTGCCAAAGACCCGCTCTGGCAAGATCATGCGGCGGATCCTGCGTAAGATCGCCGAGGACAGCTTTGACAATCTTGGTGACACCAGTACGCTCGCGGAACCTGCCGTGGTCGATGATCTGATCGAGAACCGGCAGAATAGGGCGTAGAATTGGCGAGAGGCGAGTAGATGAGCCGACCTGTGCGTAGGGATAACCCGTTCCGGCGACTAGGCGAGCTGTTTGACGCCAGCGCGCTCGGGCTTGTCACGCTGTTGCTTCTGGCTGCGTCCTTCTATGCGACATGGCAAGGCATGAGCGACTTTGTCACCAGCAAGGGGACACAGAGCGAGACAGGTACGGCCGGATTGGTTTTGCTCGTCGTCTTGACGCTGACTTTGGCGATGTATGTTGCTCTGCGCGAGACAGTGAACCCGATCCGGTGGCGCAACATCTTTATCGCCTTTCCGCTTTATGCCTTGCTTGCGATTTGGTCTGTTGGTTTCGGCTATGGGTTCTGGTGGAGCCTGATCGCAGGTGAGGATGCCACCGAAGCGGCTTTGACACGGACGCTGGATTCGGTCGTAGAGGCTGGCATAGAACTAAAAGCCGAGATTGGCGTCGCCGTGGCGCTCGTCGATGCGGCCGAGGCATCCTCCGAAGCCCGCGCCGAACGTGAACGCACGGTCGGCGGCACATGCGGGGAGGGCTCACCAGCAGGGAACGGGCCTCGCAGCCGGGCACGGGAAACATCGCGCAGCCATATTGCCGATATTGGTAAAATGGCCCGCGAGTCATGGCTTCCCGAAACGACGCAGGCGCTAGATGAATTTGCAACCCCTGACTGGACCGCGACAATCGAGGGGGAGACCCCCGAAGCGCGCAAACGGAGATTGGTCGAGGCCGGCCGCAAGGCCAATCGTTTGGCGAAAGAACTTTCCGCGGAGTCCGGGCTCTACGGGGGAGTTATTGCCGGACGGCTCGGCGATGTTGCGGACTTTCTCTCCGTGGCGCCCGCATCCGGAGAGGCGGATTTTTGCTATGACCGCGATCTGGCTGAGCAGTTGCGGTCCGTGTCCAATGCGCTCGACAGATCCTATGAGATCGAGCCCGTCCCGTTCCGGTTTGCTGAAGGCGCGGACGGGGTGGCCCAAGCGGTGGAAGATTTATGGCTCGGCCTGTTTGCGCGCACCGGACTTGTCGAGCGTGAGGCGGGAGCGGGGTTTCGTCCCAAAGAACAAGGCTTGGTCGCGCTATGGCTTGCAATGGGAATTGATGCTGCACTGTTCGTGTTTGCATTGCTGCGGGGTGGCTTTCGGCGGGAGTATGATGGTGGGCTGCCGCCAGTTCCGATTGAGGCGGAGACACAGGCTATTGAGACGGAAGCACCGGCTGCCTTGCCGGCTCCGGAGGAAGAGAGCGAGGTGTCTGTGGTCAAAGACGCCGAGTTTGTGGAGAAACCGCAAAAGCCCAAACGTCGGGTGGAAACTGAACCGAGGAATATGGGGATTCCTACCAGCGCAGCGGATAGCTTTGATCAGAGGTCTCTCGAAGAAAAGGTCGAAAAATTACTGGCGAATGTTGAGATGCATTTGGGTGAAATACATAGTGCGGGCAGTGCTGTATCCAGAGCCGCGGCCCAGATGCGGTTTGACGATGCTGTTCGACGCTTGAGTGATTTTGGATATGAGAAGGCGGGCATGAAGGACGAGATCGTTAATGATTGCCTGCATGAGGTTGATGGTGAAGAGGAAAGCGATTTGCCGGTTGGTCGTATTGTAAGGATCATCCGTCCGAGATTCATGCAAAAAGGTGAGAGGGAGATTATCCGCGCCCTAGTCATCGTTTCCAAGGGCCGAGAATAGCGTTTTTGACGGTCCCAACAAACTCCTGTTGACGTGCCCGCGCGGTTTGGGTATGGACCCCGCTTACACCCGAAATGGGTTTCAGGAGTTTTTCATGGCGAACACACGTTCAGCAAAAAAGATGGTACGGAAGATCGCAACCCGTACAGCCGTTAACACAGCGCGTCGCTCGCGCATGCGGACCTTCGTTCGTCGTGTTGAAGAGGCAATTGTCTCAGGCGATCAAACTGCAGCGAAAGCGGCGCTAAAAGATGCGCAGCCAGAGATCATGCGGGCAGCGGGCAAAGGCCTGATCCACAAGAACACATCGGCACGGAAAGTGTCCCGCCTCGCCAAGCGCGTTAAGGCGATGGGATAGGGTTCAAATTGCACAGGCAATCGTCTGGCAAACCCCACCGAGAATAAGACAAGAAAAAGGTCCGCCAGTGTGCGGGCCTTTTTTCGTTTGAGTGCAAACGGCTTAAGCTGGTAGCGTTGCGCCTAGAAGTTGCGACGGTTTTTTTGGGCGGTAGCTTATCCGACAAGATGGCTGGTGAGGGTAATGTTCTCCGCGTTCAGTAGATTTGCACATCAAGGGAGAAGTGTAGCTGCGTTTTCTCCCTCACAATTTGCAGATGGGAGTTGACAATATCGGATGCTGATGGCGACGCGAATTATTCTAAATTCCTAAAATTAACCTTTAATCGAGAAAGTCCAGACAATTCAGATAGCTGTGAAACTGCGAGTCAAAATATGCGTTGGTCAAGTCGAAAAACATACAGTTATGGATGTTTTCGCACTCGCAATTTTGGCCCGTAAAGGCTAAACCAGATGATGAGTTAAGTGGTGTATCCAACAAAACAAAAAAGCAAATGTGCGGTTGTGCGCGAGGGTTGAACCTTGCGGGCGAGGAGAGGCTTTGTGTTCCGTTTTGCGGGGCTGGGGTTAAGCGATGACTGCGCATAAAACGGAGATCGACGTGGCAAGGGATGACGATATGGAAGACAGCGGCTTTACAGAGAATTCAACGCCTCTGGGGCCTGAGGTCTGGTCTATGGTGCGCGGCTTGATTCAGGCCCGAACCAGTAAGGCTGACTTCGAAAAGTGGATTGCACCTTTGCGTTTTGTTGCCGAGGTTGACGGTAGCGTGCTCATTCTTGCGCGGACCAAGTTCGATCTTGATCGGGTGCATAGCGAGTATCGCCGCGACATTCTCAATGCATGGAAGCATATCGATGCGCAGGGCCGGTCGGTTAAACTTCAGTGTTGGGAAACGGCGCCAAGCGATGTGCGCAGTCTGATAGATTATCCGTGGGCTGAAGATGTCATCAACACGAAGTCGGCGGGTAAGCTTGCTGAGAAATCTGCTGCGGGCGATGTGAACGCGGCGTCGCAGTCGCCGCTTGGGCCATCCATGATGCGGTTTGATACATTGGTCACCGGCGAGTCCAATGAAGTTGCAGCGCGGCTTGCCCAGAATATCGCTCAAGGCGGACAAGTGCCGGCATCGGTTGTCTTTATCAATGGCAAGCAAGGCGTGGGCAAGACCCATATCATGAAGGCGCTGGAAGCAGAGCTTGAAGGTATTGGTGGACGGCGCGTGGCTTATATCTCTGCTGAAGAGTTCTATGTTGCCTATGTCGAGGGCGTGATGAATGGCGATACGCGGGATCTCAAAGCTCGGGTACGCAAAGCCGATATTGTCCTGTTCGATGACCTGCAGATCATTGCTGGTAAAAAAGGTGCAAACACCGAGCTGGCGGGAACAATCCGTACCGTGAGCGAGCGCGGCGGCATTGTTGTTATTACGGCAGATACGGCTCCGGGGGAGCTTAAGGGGTTGTCGGTTCCTGTGATGACCGTTCTCAAGGGCGCCGCCTGTATTGAAGTGTCTATGCCGGACAATGAGATGCGCCGCGAGATTGTGCTTCAGCGGATTTCATTGCTGGCTGCGTCATCACCTCGCTTCGAACTCGATGATGACTTGGTGAATTATATCGTGTCGCGTGTGCGGGGACCGGGCCGCGATCTTTGCGGTATCGTGTTGAGCATTTATGCCGAGACGAATTTTGGTGCGGTGGCGCCAACGCGCGAGCTGTTGGACAAAGTGATCTCGCGCCAGCAGGGCAAAGTTCGCCCTGTGACGCTCGACGCAATCAAGCGCGCAACATGTGCGGTGTTTGATGTCACCAAGAGCGATCTTGAGGGCAAGCGCAAATTCCAGAAACTGGTGCGGGCGCGACAGGTTGGGATGTATCTCGCCAGAGACATGACGACCAAATCTTTCCCGCAAATCGGGTACTCGTTTGGCGACCGTCATCATACCACGGTGATTTATGCCGAGCGCAAAGTCGCCGAAAGCTTAGCCGAGGATGCCGAGCTGGCGGCCGATGTCGAGCAGGTCACGCGTGAGCTTAACAGCATCATGTATGGCTAAGGCCAGAAGTGTGAATTGAAGGCTTTGCGAATTAGGGCTTGCTTTTTTGCTCAATTTGCCAAGTCTGTCGGCCCGCCCTACTTGTAAGGCGGGCTGATTCTAAATGGGCGGGCGCCGAATGGGCGGCGAAGCCTCTAGCCAGATGGGCAACTAAAATGAAACTGACACTCGAACGCTCCGCTTTGCTTAATGCACTCTCGCATGTCCAGAATGTCGTCGAGCGACGAAATACAATTCCAATCCTCTCCAATGTTCTGCTCGTTGCCGAGGGGAGTGCGTTGCGTTTGACGGCAACCGATCTTGATATCGAAGCGATTGACGAGGCCGAGGCGACAGTTGCTGATGGCGGTACTGTGACCGCACCTGCGCAAACCCTGTTTGATGTTGTGCGCAAATTGCCGAATGGTTCGGACGTCGAGTTAGAGCTGCAGCCGGAAAACCAGCGGCTTGCGATCCGGTCGGGCCGCTCAGATTTTGCGCTGCCGACATTGCCTGCGTCAGACTTCCAGACCATGTCCGGCGAACAAGAGGGCAAGCGGTTTGAGATATCTGCCGAAAATTTGCGCAGGCTGATCGATAAAACCCGCTTTGCAATCTCGACGGAAGAGACCCGCTATTATCTCAATGGCGTGTATCTGCACGGCACCGAGAGTGACGGCAATCGGGTATTGCGCACAGTGGCAACAGACGGGCATAGGCTCGCGCTTGCCGAGATACCTGCGCCAACCGGTGCCGACGCGCTCGACGGTGTGATCATTCCGCGCAAAGCGGTCGGCGAAGTGCGTCGCCTGATTGACGGCTTGGACGAGACAGTCACTGTGGATGTGTCGGATGCGCGTATTGTTTTCCGCGCTGGCAAAGCGGTTCTGACATCGAAACTGATTGACGGCTCATTCCCCGACTATGCGCGCGTGATCCCGCAGGGCAATGACAAGAAAATGGTTATCGACAATAAGTCATTCGAGGCAGCGGTCGATCGGGTGTCGACCGTATCGACAGAGCGCTCGCGGTCGGTCAAGCTCTCGCTGTCGGCGGGCAAGCTGACTTTGGCTGTGAACCATGCCGAAACAGGGCAGGGCCATGAAGAGATCGAAGCGGACTATTCATCGGATGCGATGGAGGTTGGCTTCAATGCCAAATATCTGCTCGATGTTGCAGGCCAGATCGAGGCGGATGAAGCCGAGTTTATGTTCAATGATCCGGCGTCTCCGGCTTTGGTGCTTGACCCCTCTGACCCGTCGGCGCGTTATGTGCTGATGCCGCTCAGGGTTTAGGCGCTAGGCGTATGGCCAATCCAATCCATCATTGGACGCCAAGCCGTTTGGTGCGCCAGGACGGACAGACCTTTGTGGTGACGGGGGCCAATAGCGGCATCGGCTTCGAAGCTGCGAAAATTCTTGTCGGGCAGGGCGGTCATGTGATCATGGCGTGCCGCAATATGGAAGCGGGTGCGCAGGCGAAAGCCGAGATTGAAGCGGCTGCGAGTGGCGGCGGGTCGGCGGATTTGATCGAGCTTGATCTTGCCAGTCTGGCATCGGTTCGGACAGCGGCAGCCTCTGTCAGTGAGCGGACGGATAAGATTGATGCGCTGATCAACAATGCAGGTGTGTTGTTTCCGCCCGGACGTCAGACGACCGAAGACGGGTTCGAGATGCAGTTCGGTGTCAATCATCTCGGGCATTTCCTCTGGACGGGTCTCTTGGCCCAGCAGGTTGCAGCGGTCGATGGTCGAACCGTGTGTGTGTCGTCAAGCATGCACAAATCCGGAAACAAGCGCATAAGGTTTGAGGACCCGCACTGGACGAGCGATTACAGTCCGGCGACGGCCTATGCCCAGAGCAAGCTTGCCAATGCCCTGTTTGCGCTCGAACTGAACCAGCGTGCCGAGGCGCAAGGCCGGACACCGAACGCGTATATTTGTCATCCTGGTTACGCGTCGACCAGTCTCTTGAAAAAAGGCCCCGGGGCCATCGTGCGCGGATTGGTCGGGATCGGGGATGCACTGTTTGCCCAGTCCGCTGAACGCGGGGCATGGCCGACGGTCTTATGTGCTGCGGATCAGGATGCGGTGGCTGGGGCCTATTATGGGCCAACCAGACTGGGCGAGCTGCGCGGACCGGTTGGCGAATGTAAGCTCGCCGCGCATGCTCGCGATACCGACGCCGCAGCCAAGCTCTGGGACTTGTCGGAAGAATTGACCGGCTTTAGCTGGGCGGCGTGAGCGAGGCGAGCTGATGAGTGCGCTGACCCGTCTGTTCCTGTCCAATTATCGCAATTATGAGAAGCTCGATCTGCGGCTCGATGGGCGGCATGTTTGCCTGTTCGGGGCTAATGGTGCGGGCAAGACGAATTTGCTTGAGGCGCTCTCGCAGCTTGGTCCCGGACGCAGCTTGCGCGGGGCGAGCCTTGGCGAGATTACACGGGCAGGCAGCGCACACGAGGCGCACTGGATTGTCTCCGCCGAACTCGACGATGAACGCAAGCTTGGTGTTGCGCTCGAGGAAAATGCTCGGGGCGGGGCCAAGCGCACTGTGCGAATTGACGGGGCGGGCGCGAGCGCTGCCGAGCTGGCCGAGCTGATCCGCATTGTCTGGCTTGTGCCTGCAATGGACCGCGTATTTGCGGGCGGTGCATCAGACCGGCGGCGGTTTTTCGATCGGCAGGTGATGTCGCATATCCCAGGGCATGGACGCGCGGCAGCCGCCTACGAAAAAGCCATGCGTGAGCGCAATGCCTTGCTCGAGCAGGGGCGGGCCGATCCGGCATGGCTCGACGCGATTGAAGGCCGTATGGCCGAGCATGGTGCGCAGGTGATGATCAACCGCGCACATGTGCTCGCGGCGCTTCAATCCAGTATCGAAACCCGCCCTGAAGGCCACTTTCCCAAAGCCGACCTCGGTCTGACCGGACCAGAGGCATCGGTTGCGGCCAATCCGGAGGCCTCGCTCGAGCGTTTGGCTTTCGATCTCCGCGATGCGCTGATGGAGGGGCGTCGGCGCGATATGGGCGCCGGACGAACCTTGTCTGGCCCGCACAGGGCGGATTTGACCGTGATCCATGTGCCGACCGGTGCGCCAGCACGCGAGGCCTCCACGGGGCAGCAGAAAGCGCTCCTGATCGGGCTGATCCTTGCGTCGGCATCGGCTTTGTCTGCCGCTTCGAAAGCGACGGACGGGCAGGGCGCCGCGCCGCTCTTGCTGCTGGATGAGGCTGCAGCGCATCTTGATGCTGATCGGCGCGCGGCTTTGTTCGATGAGCTATGTGCAACGGGCGGGCAAGCATGGCTGACCGGTACGGAGGCGTTTTTATTCGAAGCGTTCGGGGATCGGGCGGCACGGGTCGAAGTCTCCGACGGCGCCGCAAGACTGGCCTAAAATGCGTGCTTTTCGGGCTTCAAACAGGCCCGATTTCCGAGCTTATTGAGCGAGTTGCAGTTTCCCAGATTATTTCCCTTGTTTTCAACGTGTTGCACTGATGAGAAAACAACCGTTCAGGCATAGCCAAAACTGTCGAAAACGCCTATAAAAGCAGGTGATTCTAAGAGAGTGGGACAGCCTTTATGTCAGACGAAACAGAGCAGCCGGAAAACACACCTGAAACGGGTGGTGAAGACGCCGGTTATAATGCTGATTCCATCAAGGTTCTCAAAGGGTTGGAGGCTGTGCGTAAGCGGCCGGGCATGTATATTGGTGACACGGATGACGGCTCCGGCTTGCATCATATGATCTATGAGGTCGTTGATAATGCGATCGATGAAGCACTGGCGGGGCATGCAGATCTCGTCACCGTAACCCTGCACGATGATGGCTCAGCCGAGATTACCGATAATGGGCGCGGCATTCCGGTCGGGATGCATGCGACCGAGAAGCGGTCTGCGGCAGAAGTCATCATGACCGAGCTACATGCGGGCGGTAAGTTTGATTCCAATTCCTATAAAGTTTCCGGTGGTTTGCACGGTGTTGGCGTTTCAGTGGTCAACGCATTGTCCGATTGGCTCGACCTGACCATTCACCGCGACGGCAAAGAGCATTATTGCCGCTTCATCAATGGCGGCTTTACCGAAGCGCCCTTGGTCGAGAAGGGGGACAGCCCCCAGCGCGAAGACGGATCGGGTGTTTATACGGGCACGGCGGTGCGCTTTCTGGCGTCGACCGACACATTCACCATGGTCGAGTATGACCGTAAAACGCTCGAACACCGTTTGCGCGAACTGGCGTTCTTGAACTCCGGCGTGAAAATCCTGTTCCGTGATTTGCGCGAAACGGGTGCGCCTTGGGAGATCGTGCTTGAATATGAGGGCGGGGTGAAAGCCTTTGTCGAGCATCTCGACCGCGCCCGTACAGCGCAAATCCCCGAGCCGATCTATGCGATTGCTGAAAAAGACGGGATCACCGTCGAGGCGGCGATGGCGTGGAATGACAGCTATCACGAGAATGTTCTGTGCTTCACCAACAACATCCCGCAGCGCGATGGCGGGACCCACCTTGCAGGGTTTCGCGGTGCGCTGACACGGATTATCAATAAATATGCGGCCGAAAGCGGTGTTGCCAAGCGGGAGAAAGTCTCGATTACCGGCGATGATGCGCGCGAAGGGCTGACCTGCGTCCTGTCGGTGAAAGTGCCGGACCCAAAATTCTCGTCCCAGACCAAAGACAAGCTCGTCTCGTCTGAAGTGCGGCCTGTGGTCGAAAGCCTGATGGCGGAAAAACTGTCCGAATGGTTTGAAGAACACCCGAAAGAAGCCCAGCAGATCATGATGAAAATCGTGGAAGCGGCGGCGGCACGGGAAGCGGCGCGTAAGGCGCGCGATCTGACACGGCGCAAAACAGCGCTCGATATTAGCTCGCTGCCGGGCAAGCTGGCTGATTGCCAAGAGAAAGACCCGGCGAAGTCCGAACTGTTCATCGTGGAGGGTGATTCTGCTGGCGGGTCTGCCAAACAGGGCCGGTCACGTGAAAATCAGGCGATTTTGCCTCTGCGCGGGAAGATCCTGAACGTCGAACGGGCGCGGTTTGATAAGATGCTATCCTCCGATCAGGTCGGAACGCTGATTATGGCACTTGGCGCTGGGATTGGCCGCGACGAGTTCGATATTGAAAAGCTGCGCTATCACAAGATCATCATTATGACTGATGCCGATGTCGATGGCGCGCACATCCGGACGCTCTTGTTGACCTTTTTCTATCGCCAGATGCCGCAGATCATCGAGCGGGGTTATCTCTATATTGCCCAGCCGCCACTCTACAAAGTTTCGAAGGGACGCTCGGAGCGTTACCTGAAAGATGATCCGGAAATGGAAACATATCTGATCGAGGAAGGGACGAGCGGCGAAACCCTGATCCTCGCTGACGGCACGCAGATTGCCGGCGAAGATTTGCGCGGACGTGTACGTGAGGCAGCTTTGTTCAAGCAGGCCATGTGGCGGATGTCGCTGCGCGCGCCCGGATTCCTTGTTGAGCATGGCGCGATTGCCGGTGCGCTTGATGCCGATGCAGGAGCTGCCGAAGCGGCGGCAACGGCGGCGCGGCTCAACATTATCGCTGAGGAAGGCGAAGACACATGGGAAGGCCGGATCGAAGACGATGACCTTATTCTCCAGCGCACTGTGCGCGGTGTCGAAGAAAAGGCTATCGTTGATGCGCAAATGCGGGCGAGCAATGACGCCAAACGGCTTGCCGAGCGGGCCAAGACTGTGCGCGAAATCTATCCTGAACCGTCGATCTTGCGGCATGAGAAAAGCGGCGATATCGAAGTGACCGGTCCGACCAGCTTGTTTGAAGCTGTGCTTGCATCGGGCCGTAAGGGTCTGTCGATCCAGCGCTATAAGGGTCTGGGCGAGATGAATGCTGACCAGCTTTGGGAAACGACGCTCGACTCCAATGCGCGGACATTGCTGCGTGTGCGCGTCGATCATGCCGATGAAGCGGATGATATGTTCTCGCGTTTGATGGGCGATGTTGTCGAACCGCGCCGCGAGTTCATTCAGGCCAATGCGCTTGAAGCCGAGGTGGATGTTTAGCCAGTTAAGGCTGTTTCTTGAGAATTTTGCCAGATATGGCGGGAATGAATGTGTTAATCGCGGCCGTTTTGCGGTTGCAGCATTTGTCTTGTCGGACTATATAGGCCGGTCAATAGGAGACTCATATGGCGCGCGTTACCGTCGAAGATTGCGTACAGCAAATCCCGAACCGTTTTCAGCTTGTTCTGATGGCAGCTCACCGTTCCCGCATGATCCGTGAAGGATCACCGCTTACGGTCGAACGCGACCGCGATAAGGACCCTGTTGTTTCCTTGCGTGAAATCGCCGGCAAGTCTGTCGATATGAAGTCCGTCAGCGAAGCGCTTCTGGCGACGCTGCAAGAGGTTCGCCCGCAAGAAGAAGCCGAGCGCGAAGAGGACGAACGCGCCTTGGTCGCACCGCCAGTTGCATCTGAAGAAGATGTGCTGCGGGCTTATCAGGTCGAGCTCGAAGCAGGGCGCGACGACCGCTACTAGCAAGAAGGTGCGCCATCATGGATGGTGATGCAGGCATGGCGAAACGGGATGGCCAAACAGAGCCGCCCGTAAGCACGCCTGTCCGTTACCTGCGGCAATACGAGCTTGTCGAACGCGTGCAAACCTATCACCCAAGTGCAGATGAGCGCATTTTGAATGCGGGTTATGTCTTTGCCGTTGCCAAGCATGGCTCCCAGAAGCGCGCCTCGGGCGACCCGTATTTTTCCCATCCTGTTGCTGTGGCCGGCCTGCTTGCCGATCTCAAACTGGATGAAGACACGATCGTGGCAGGACTGCTCCACGATACGGTCGAGGACACGAATGCAACGCTCGAGGAAATCGAAGACCTGTTTGGCGAGAGTGTTTGTAAACTCGTCAATGGCGTAACCAAGCTCGGCGAGATCGAATACGGTTCGAACGCCTCCAAACAGGCCGAGAACTTCCAAAAATTCATTCTCGCGACGACCGGTGATATCCGCGTGCTGCTGGTCAAGCTGGCGGACCGCTTACACAATATGCGCACGCTGCACTTCATAAAGAAGGCCGAGAAGCGCGAACGCATTGCCCGCGAGACGATGGATCTGTACGCCCCCTTGGCGCGGCGGATCGGGCTCTACAATATCGCGTCTGAAATGGAAGATCTCTCATTCGAGCAGATCAATCCGTCGGCGCGGGACGCAATTCTGGCCGAACTCGCAAATCTATCAAAGAAACATACAGACAGTATGGAGCGGGTCGAGGCTGATCTTTATGATCTTCTGGCCCAAGCTGGTATCAAGGGCAGGGTCCAGCATCGGCGCAAACAGCCCTATTCGATCTGGCGCAAGGTCGAGCGTCGGTCTATTTCGCTCCGGCAGGTGGCAGATATCTTCGCGTTCCGTGTCATCATCGAAGAGAATGACGGCGATTGCTATCGCGTGCTCGGGGCCGCGCACCAGCAATGGGACTGCATCGAAAACCGGTTCCGCGACTTCATCTCGGTGCCAAAGCCAAACGGGTATCGCTCTTTGCACACTACGGTTCTGGCGACGGGCAACCGGATTGTCGAACTGCAAATCCGAACCGAAGATATGCACAAAACGGCCGAAGACGGTGTTGCGGCGCACTGGGCCTATAAAGACAATTCCTACGGGTTCGATCGCGAGTCCGCTCGCAAAGCGGGGCTTGATCCGGAAGCGACATTGCAGGCGTTTTCGGTCTTGGTTGAAAACAGCGCCGACCCTGACGAATTTCTCGAACACGCCAAGCTCGAAATGTATCGCGACCATGTGTTCACCTTCACGCCCAATGGCCGGATCATCGTTTTGGCGCAGGGGGCCATGGCGCTCGACTTTGCCTATGAGGTCCACACGGCGGTGGGGGAGACCTGTATTGGCGTCAAGATCAATGGCGAACCGCGTTCGCTGCGGCGGCCTCTTGAAAATGGTGACGTGGTCGAGATTGTGCGTTCGAATACGCCTGCGCCCGTGTCTGGCTGGGAAGCTCTAACCGTCACCGCGCGTGCGCGCTCGAATCTACGTCGTCTGGGGCGGGCACGTGAGGCCGCAGAGTTCCGCACGCTTGGCCGACAATTGGTCGAGCATGTGCTGCGGCGCAAGAGCATTGATCCGGTCGCTGTGGACATTTCCGAAGTGGCCGTCAAAGCCGGTTTTGCCGCCGCGGATGATCTGCACGAAGCGATCGGCCGGGGGCGGTATCAAACCAAAGATTTCCTCGAAACGGCGTTTCCGGGGTCTAGTGAGGAAGACGAGGCTTGGGCCGAAAAGCTCAGTCTTAGCGATGAAAGCGCGCCTTGGTTGGTATCGAGCGCTGAGCTGACCCCGGGTGTCGCGCTGCATATGGGCGAGTGTTGCCATCCTTTGCCCGGTGACAGGATTATCGGGATCAAGACGCCGGAGCGCGGCCTGACCGTACACACCAGCCATTGCGCGCAATTGGTTGCGTTCGAAAACGATCTCGACAAATGGGTCGATATGCGTTGGACCGAACTGGCCAAAACCGGCGTGATCGGTGTCGGACGGATCAAGGTGGTCGCAGCCAATGCGAAAGGCGTGCTGGCCACGCTGTGCTCAGCGGTGTCTGAAGCCAATGCCAATATTATGCGCATTGCCACGGGCGATCGGGATGGCGAATATATGGATCTCGTCATGGATATCGAGGTCGAGGATGTTAAAAGACTGACACAGATATTGACGGCTCTGCGGTCGCTGGCTGTGGTTGAAGATGCAGAACGTCTGCAAGAAGGAAAAGAGACGAATGAAGACGAATGATGTGCTCGACGTGTTTCGCGCGGCAGGGGCTTTGCTTGAGGGACATTTTATTTTGTCATCCGGGCGACGAAGCCCCGTTTTTTTGCAAAAGGCTTTGGTGTTTTCACAGCCGGACAAATCCGAAGCGTTGTGCAAAGCGCTGGCGCCTATGCTGAAAGCGGCGTTCGGGAAAATTGATGTTGTTGTTGGTCCGGCTATGGGCGGCGTGATCCCGAGCTATGAGCTCGCGCGTCATCTAGGCTGCCGTGCGATCTATGCCGAACGTCCTGATGGCGAGTTCGTGTTGCGGCGCGGGTTCGAGATCAAAGCTGGTGAGCGCGCACTGATCGTCGAGGATATTGTGACGACGGGTCTGTCGTTCCGCGAAACCGTGTCGGCCCTACAAAGCGAAGCCGGCGAGATTGTTGGCGGCGCATGCTTTATCGACCGTTCGGGCGGCAAGGCGGATGTTGGCTGCGAACTTGTTGCGCTTGCGAGCATCGAACTGCCTGATTTCGACGCGGATGCTTTGCCGCCGGAACTCGCGGCGATCCCTCCGACCAAGCCCGGCAGCCGGAGCATGGCCTAGTCCATGACAAACCGTATCCGCCTTGGTGTAAATATTGATCATGTGGCAACCATCCGCAATGCGCGGGGCGGCAGCCACCCTGATCCCGAGCGCGCGGCAGCACTGGCGACCGAGGCGGGCGCGGATGGCGTGACTTTGCATTTGCGCGAAGACCGCAGGCATATCAGGGACGGTGACCTCGACCGGATCCGGGCCGCGACCCATCTGCCAATCAATATGGAAATGGCGGCCGCACCGGAAATGTTGGAGATCGCGCTTCGGTTCAAACCCGAGACGGCGATGTTCGTGCCAGAGAAGCGTGCCGAGTTGACCACCGAAGGCGGGCTGGACGCAGCTCGCGGGCACAATCATTTGGCGGACTATGTTCGTAAGCTGAAAGATAATGGATCGCGCGTTTCGATGTTTATCGAGCCGGACCCTGTTCAGCTTTTGGCGGCCCACCGTATGGGCGCCGACATTACCGAGTTTCACACCGGACGCTTTGTCGAGTTTTCGCTGGCGGGCGAGCCGGAACTTGCTGCTGCAGAACTTGACCGGATCCGCGCCTGTTCGGAAGAAGCTGTGCGCCTTGGTATAGAGCCGCAGGCAGGGCATGGGCTGACCTATGAAACTGTGCAGGCGGTTGCGGCTATTCCCGAAATCACCGAGCTGAATATTGGTCACTTCCTGATTGGCGAAGCGGTTTTTGTCGGGCTTGGAGAAGCGGTCCGGAAAATGCGGCTCTTGATGGATCAGGCAAGATCGGACCCGGGCGCATGATTATTGGTATCGGAAATGACCTGTGTAATATCGAGCGCATCGAACGCGCGCTGACCCGTTGGGGCGACCGCTTCAAGACGCGCGTTTATACGGATGCCGAAATTGCGAAAGCCGACAGCCGCAAACTGCAAGCGGAAACCTATGCCAAACGGTTCGCGGCAAAAGAAGCCTGCGCCAAGGCCCTTGGCACCGGTGTTCCCAATCGGGGCGTACACTGGAAACATATGGGGGTCGTCAATCTCCCGTCCGGCGCGCCGACTATGGCTCTGACGGAGGGGGCTGCAGACCGTCTTAAAGCGCTAACGCCTGAGGGCATGACAGCGCACGTGCATCTGACCATCACCGATGACTATCCTTGGGCGCAAGCCATGGTGATCATTGAAGCTCTACCAGAGACCGGCGCGTGAAGCCCGCGCGTCCCAAGCGCACACGGTTGCGAAAAGCAGGCGAGGTGAAAACACCGCGCCTGTCGAATGACGCTTTGGACGCATTGCAGACCAAGCTCGATCATCACTTTAAGTCGCGGCAATTGCTCGACAATGCCATGACCCATCCCAGTGCGCTGACATCGGGTGACAATGGACGCCATTCCAATCAACGACTCGAATTTCTTGGTGACCGTGTGCTCGGACTTGTCATTGCCGAGCGCCTTTACGAGCGGCGACCAAGCGAGCGCGAAGGGGGGTTGGCCCCGCGCCTCAACCGGCTCGTCAACAAATCTGCTTGTGCCGAAGCAGCCCGCCGGATGCGGCTTGGCGAGTATCTTATTCTCGGCCAAAGCGAACGCGACAGTGGCGGAGCGGACAAAGAGAGCATTCTTGGCGATCTGTGCGAAGCGGTGATTGCTGCGCTCTATCTTGATGGCGGGCTGAAAGTAGCGCGCCGGTTTATCGAGCGGGCTTGGGCCGAACAATTTGCTAACCCCAAAGCACGGGTGAAAGATACCAAAAGCCTGCTTCAGGAATGGGCGCAGAAGCACGGATTTGCTCTGCCCTTATACGAGACACTTGGCCGTAGCGGGCCGGACCATGCACCAAGTTTCGAGGTGCGTGTTGCGGTTGGGCCAGACTATACAGAAACGGGCAAAGGCCCCTCAAAACAGGATGCCGAACGCGCGGCTGCAACTGCGCTTTATAACCGGCTGGAGACACAATCAATATGAGCGAAACAGACATTAAGCGCGCAGGATTTGCCGCCATTATTGGCGCACCCAATGCGGGCAAATCGACTCTCACCAACTGGCTGGTCGGCGGCAAGGTTTCGATCGTGACGCATAAGGTCCAGACGACGCGGTTTCCTTTGCGCGGCGTGTTCCAGCATGAGGATGCACAAATTGTTCTGATCGATACGCCGGGTATTTTCCGCGCCCGTCGGCGGCTCGATAGGGCGATGGTCAAAGCGGCTTGGGCCGGGGCGTCGGATGCCGATGCAGTTGTGCATCTGATTGATGCGGCCAGCTGGGTTGAAGAGCGCAATGGCCAGCAGCTAACCGCCGCGCAGAAACTGTCGATCGAGGATGATCGCCGCGTGATCGAATCGCTCAAAGAATCGCATAGAAAAGTCTTCCTTGCGCTCAACAAGATCGATCTGTTCTCGCATGATGAAACATTGCCGCTGATTGCAGAGCTGGAAGCAACCGGCGTCTATGAGGAGATCTTTATGATCTCAAGTCTCAATGGTGATGGTGTCGATACACTGGTCGACAAGCTCGCCGCCAAGATGCCCGAAGGTGTGCCGCTTTACCCAACAGATCAGTCTGCGGATATTCCAATGCGTGTGCTGGCGGCGGAGATTACCCGCGAAAAGCTGATGCTCCGCTTGCATCAGGAATTGCCGTATCAGTTGATGGTCGAAACCGAAAACTGGAAAGACCTCAAAGACGGATCTGTGCGCATCGAACAGGCGGTGATCGTCGGACGGGCAGGGCACAAGGCCATGGCGCTTGGCAAAGGCGGGCAGACGATCAAATCTGTGAGCATGGCTGCGCGCGAAGAATTGTCGAAACTGCTCGACCGCAAAGTCCACCTATTCTTGTTCGTCAAGGTTGATGAGAAATGGCAAGAGAAGCGCGAACGCTATGTCGATTTCGGATTGGAGTTTGACGTTTGACGAGTTGGGAATCGCGCGGGCTGGTTCTGGGCGGTCGCCGCTATGGTGAGGGCGGCCTGATCCTTGATGTCCTGACCGAGCAAATGGGACGGCGCTCAGGCTTTGTCTATGGCGGTGCCTCTCGGCGAAAGCGTGGACAATTGCAGACAGGCAATACGCTTGAACTGTCATGGAGCGCGCGGTCTGAAACCCAACTTGGAAAATTCGACATTGCCGAAGCGACGAGCGAACGCGCCGGTGAACATATGGACGATGCCAGTGCGCTCGCTGCGATCAGCGCCATTACGGGGCTTTTGCGCGACGGATTGGAAGAGGGCGATACGGTTGGCTCGGCATTGTATGAGCCGACCACTGTCTTGCTTGATCTGTTGCGTGAGCCGGAAATCTGGCCCGCGCTCTATGTCCGTTGGGAGCTTGGTGTGCTTGCCGCGCTCGGGTTCGGGTTGGACTTGTCACGTTGTGCGGTGTCTGGCTCGAATGACGGGCTAACCCATGTTTCCCCGCGCACGGGCCGCGCCGTCAAAGGCTCTGAAGCGGAAGACTATATCGACAGACTATATAAGTTGCCGTCTTTTCTGACCGACCCGACTGCGCCCGTGACACCGGACACGTTGGGGCAGGGCTTCGTGCTGACAGGGCATTTTATCGAGCGGCGGATCTATGCGGCGATCAACAAGCCGCCGCCAGAAGAGCGTGATCTGTTATTGGCGCGCCTAGAACGCTCGGGCACAATCGAGATCACTGATGAGGATACCCGCTAGCCGCGCCCACGATAGGGCGCAACGCCAGTATCGGGCACCCACAAGCCTTTTGGGGCTTCGCCAGTTTGCCAGAACACATCAATCGGAATCCCGCCGCGCGGATACCAGTATCCCGCCATGCGCAACCAGCTTGGCGAGAGCAGATCGACTAGCTTTTTGGCAATCGCAATCGTGCAGTCCTCGTGAAAGGCACCATGATTGCGGAAGGACGAGAGATAAAGCTTTAGGCTTTTGGATTCGACCAGCCATTCTGCGGGCGCATAGTCGATGACCAGATGGGCAAAGTCCGGTTGACCCGTGACAGGGCATAGCGACGTAAACTCTGGCGCAGTGAACCTTGCCAGATACGGCGTATCGGGATGCGGATTTGGAACGCGTTCGAGTTGCGCCTCGTCGGGGCTTTGCGGCAGCGCGCTCTGTTGGCCAAGCTGGCCGAGATTGTCATAGGTAGGATTGTCGGTCATGAGGCAAAGGACACTGGTAAAATATTGAACAGGAAGCCCATATAGATGAGATAGGCTGCGACCATGATAGCGCCTTCAGCCCGCGCGATGCGTTTTCCGGTAAAGGCGAAGAGGAAGACGAGGAAGATCGACAGGATCAGCGTCGAGATATCTGTCCATGTCAGGCCAACATTATGTGTCGCGCCCGCGATGGCCTCGCCAATATTGAACCCTGATCCGGCAAGGCCTGGACCGCCTTCATAGAGCGAGAAGGGGTGAACAATCGCGGTAACGCCGATAATGCCCAATATGTTGAAAATATTCGAGCCGAGCACTGTGCCAAGCGCGACATCCGATTTGCCGCGCATGGCCGAAACTGCGGCAGTTGCCAACTCAGGAAGAGAGGTTCCGAAGGCGACAATGCTAAGACCGATCAAGGTTTCGGAGACGCCGAATTGGGCAGCAATATCGATCCCGCCCGTCACCAGTATCCGCGCGCCGATGACCACACCTGCAATCCCGCCAATCGCGAGCAACGCGGCAATCGGCAACGGGTCCGGCGTTTCAATCAGTTCGCCTTCTTCGGCATGCATATTGGCCACGTCGCCATGCCCGCCTTGTCTACGATCAAGCAGCAGCGAACCGATCATATAGCCCAGAAGAAGCACCACCAGCCCTATGCCGATGGGCCGCGTAAATAGATCACTATAGACCAGCCAGCCGAATAGAAACGTGACGCCAACCATGACGCTGAAGTCGCGGGTCAGAGCCTTTGGATGGGTAACAATTGGACGAATAAGAGCCGCAATGCCCAAAACAAGCAGGATATTGGCGACATTCGAGCCGGCAACATTGCCCACCGACATACCGACCGCATCCTGGCTGACAGCGCGTAGGCTCGTGACAAGTTCGGGGACCGAGGTGCCAAAACCGACAAGTGTCAGCCCGATGACGAGTTCGGACAGGCCGAGCCGCCGTGCGATCCCGACCGAGCCACGCACCAGTGCTTCACCGCCCAGAAATAGCAGCACAAGACCGCCAGCAATCATCAGATAAGACATATGACCCCTCTTTGAATGTCGCTTGTATAGATAACAGGTCGGCTTGGCCACGGGCAAGGTGAATGCGTGCAATCGGGGGCCAGTTCAGCGATCAATGCGGCGATCAATGCGGTCGATGGAAAATTCTTGCCCGAGGGCTTGCCCAGCGGCCATAAAATACGCCAAGCTCAATGATTAAGCACATTTCTTCACGCGCCCAGATTGAAAGGCAGACATGATGATGAAGCTAGACCGATATTTGATCGCTGGGGCCTTGTTGATGGGAGCTGCATGCAGCGCGCCCGAGGCCCAGCCGGACCCTCAGCCTGATCAGGCCGCAAATGCGGTTCGCTCCGAGATCGCCGTGCCTGCCTCTGCAGATTCGGCCGCCGATTACGACCTTGGCAGCGCCACTGTCGGATCGCTGTGTGTGTCATGTCATTCCAATCGGCAGATCGAAAACACATCGGGCTATACCCGTGCGCAATGGCAGTCTTTGATTGGTGCAATGGTTGATCTGTCAGCCACGCCCGATGTCGAGGCGGCGACCCTTGATTATCTGGCTGCGACCTATCCACCGAGCGCCAATCGCCAGTCTACTCTGGTCGATGGGCCGCTGGAGGTCGGGTTTGAAGCATGGGTCGTTCCGACGCTCGGGCAGGGCAGCCGCGATCCCGTCGAAGGTCCCGATGGCCGCTATTGGTGGGTCGGGCAATTGGGCAATATTCTCGGCTGGATCAATCCCGAGACCGGTGAGATGAAGGAATATCCGCTGCCTGAAGGCGCGCGCCCCCATAGTGTCAATCTGGATGCGAACGGCACGGCTTGGTATATGGGCAACGGCAATGGCACGATTGGCAAGCTTGATGAAGCCACGGGCGAGTTTACCGTCTACGAGATGCCGGACCCTGATGCACGTGATCCGCATACCGGCGAGTTCGACGAAAACGGCATCCTCTGGTTCACGCTCCAGCGCAGCAATATGATCGGACGGTTCGATCCGGCGAGCGGAGACATTGATCTCGTGACCCTGCCAACCGAACGTTCGCGGCCATATGGGATAAAGATCGATAAAGACGGATCGCTCTGGGTTGCGTGCAATGGCAGCAATTGCCTGATCCATGTCGATCCGGAGACGATGGCGCTTGAAGAGATCAAACTACCAATCCCCGAAACAACTGTGCGACGGCTCGATATCGATGAGGATGGGGTGATCTGGTATGTAAACTCGTCGCAAGGCCGGCTTGGACGTTATGACCCTGCCAGCGGAGACATTCGCGAATGGCCATCGCCAAGTGGTCCGGCCTCACACCCTTATGCGCTGGCCGTGGTTGATGGCATTGTCTGGTACAATGAGTCCGGCGTGCGTCCTGATCCTTTGGTTCGGTTTGACCCGAAGACAGAGACCTTCCAGAGCTGGCCGGTGCCTTCGGGAGATATTTATGCGGGGATCATCCGGCATATGCGGGCCACGCGAAATGGCGAATTGCTTATTCACCAAGGCAGCACAAATCGCATCCTGCGCGCTAGCTTGCCAGCAGCGGACTAGCGCTAGTCGTTTCGGCTCTTTCCGCCAGGGACAGCAAATTCGATGCGTGAGCCGCTTGGCTCGTACACCATCATATGCACGGTGGGACCGCCGCCATTTAATTGCGGGCCAAACTCTATCCGGACATCCGGTACCGTCTTCAGCGTCTCGTAAAGCGCGTCCAGCGTTTCGATGTCTGCAACTGTCAGGGCCAAATGGTGCAGGCCGACATTGGTCTTGCGATTGAAACCTGTCGCAGTCTCCGGCGTGGTCGCGCGCCACAAGGTCACGAAGACCGCGCCATCCGTAACAAAGTTTGACGGATAGTCGGGATCGCCGCCAACAAGCTTCCAGTTCAATGTATCGACAAAGAAGCTGGTTGTTGCCTCAAGATCGGTGACTGTCAGCCCGACATGGTTGAGGCCAGAGGTTAGCGGCGCGGGCGCTTCGGGCGCAGTTTGAGCCAGTCCTATCGGCGCAGCTAATAGCCAAGCTGCCAGCACGGTGACGAGGAGTGTGTAAGTCCGAAAGTGCATATCTAATACCTGTGTCAGTTCATGAGGTGGCGCAAGGCAAGGCTTGAAGCCTGTGCCCGCCAAAGACCAAGACGGATATATATGAATGAGCTGACCTGCATTCAAATCACAACTGCAGTGTTCTTAAATCTCGCTCAATCCCAAGCTCGCCAGAACTGTCTCCGTATCTGCGCCAAGGCGGGGCGGGTCCGTGCGGACCGAGGCCGGCGTTTCCGAGAACTGAACCGGATGGCGCATCGAGCGATACGCGCCAGCGTCAGGATGGCTGCGGGTTTCGAAAAAACCGACGGCCTCCAGATGCGGATCGGATAAGACCTCGCTCATCTTGTTAAATCGCATCGCAGGAATTTGCGCCTGTTCAAGCAAAGCGAGCCACTCATCGGTTGTTTTCGTCACCGAGACATCTTCGATCAAGGCATAGAGCGCGCCGATATTTTCTGTGCGTGCGGTATAGGTGGAAAATCTCGGGTCTTGGAAAACGCCGGTCTTGCCGCCTAGCTCGAAGAACTTTTCCCATTGCCCATCGGAATATGGAACCAGCGCAATATGTCCGTCTTTGGTCGGGTAAGGTTTGCGGTTGGCATTGATCGAGCGGGTATAGGCGACCTTGCCATTGCCGGGCAAAAACGTCTCGCCATAAAGGTTCTCGACCATATTGAAAAAGGTGAACGTCTCCAGCATAGGCACGGAGACGAATTGACCTTGGCCTGATCGTTCGCGGTGAAACAATGCGGCGAGCGTGGCATAGGTTGCGAACAGGCCAACCGTTTTGTCGGCGACAAGCGAGGGGGCATAGGCCGGCGGCGAGCCATCGCGCATCGAGCTTAAATGGGCAAAGCCGGACGCAGCCTGTATCAGATCATCATAGGCTTGGCGTTTGCCATAAGGACCCTCCGCGCCAAAGCCCGCACAATGGACATAGACGATAGACGGGTTGATGGCTTTAACCGCCTCATAATCGAGCCCTAGCCGCGCCATGCCTGCGAGCCTGACATTGGTGAACAGGACATCGGATGCCTTGAGCAGTTCGATCAAAGCCTGCTTACCCGCATCTGATTTCGCATCGAGTTGTACGGATGATTTGTTACGGTTGAGACTGGTATAGATCGGCCCCAGATCTCCGGTTGGAGAGGCGCCAGCATAGCGCATCATATCGCCTTTGCCAGTCTCGACTTTGATCACCTCGGCGCCGAGATCACCAAAGACCATCGTGGCAAAGGGGCCGAGGACCACGCTCGACATATCAAGAATTTTGACCCCTGATAGCGGTCCCGCAGGATTATCACTGCTCATCTATGCCTCCCGTGTTTTTGTAGATTGAGGCCTATCCTAAACTGCCTTGAACACATGTAAATGACCGACCCTGCGGTAAGTATCCCGCTGCATGGGCCAATAGCCGCCAAGGAAACTTCGACGCTATACCGCGCGGGTGTGATGGTTTTGTCGCACTAGGATCGACATTAGCAGTTGCTGCAGCTCGTTTCATATTGTGTTCAGCTTTGGAACTCATTAGTGCCCCCCGTGACGTCCGAACAGGGCATGTGGACCACTTGGCTTGGCGTGTATCTGTTCGATTTCGAATTGTAAATTTGATCCAAGGGGATAGAAAATGAAGAAATTAGTTGCCGCACTTATTGGCCTAGCAATGGCAGGCACAGCATCGGCCCAATCAACCGGGTGGGCAGATGGATGGTCAGGCGAGGGGAACTTCGGCGCTGGTATTACGACAGGTAACACTGACACAGTTGATATCGCAGTTGGCTTGAAGCTCTCGAAAGATTTTGATCCTTGGAAGGTGAGCCTTGAGGGCGGCTATGATTTTGGTGAAGTCGACGGCGTTGATAACCGCAATCGTTGGCATATTGGTGGTCAAGGTGAGCGCACTTTCAACGACCGCTGGTATGGCTTCGTCAACGCTTCTTATGAAGAAGACCAGTTCTCAGGTTTTGATTCGCGCCTCTTCGTAGGTGTCGGTGCCGGCTACCATATCTTCAAAGAGAAGCCGCTCACTTGGTCTGTCGAGGTTGCGCCTGGGTATCGGCGTAGCCAGATTGCCGACGAGATCATTCCGGCTCTGCCAACACCGATCATTGTAACGCCCGGCTTTACCGCCAATGATTTCGCTGTTCGTGGCTCGTCAAGGTTCGCCTATGACTTCAATGAAAACGTGACCTTCACCAATGATACGGATGTCATCTGGACCGATACATCGACCCAGACCATCAATACCGCTGCGGTGACGGCTCAGTTGACCGAGAGAATTTCCGGCCGTGTCTCGTTCGAAGTGCGTAACGACACCAATCCGCCAGACGGATTTGTAAGCACAGATACCGCCACACGCGTCTCTGTTGTGTACGGCTTCTAGGCTGAGGCCGAATTTACCGCCCTGTCCGGTGCCAAAGCGGCATCGGGCAGGGGACTAAAGGTCTGGGCCTCAAAGGCTTGGGCATCAAATTTTCGGGATATATGCGCGGCTGCCGTTTCGTTTTATCGGCGCGCGCGGTAAACAGGTCATATGTTGAACACTGAATTGACCATAGAGCCGTTTTCCGACCCACGCCTGACCGCCAAGGGCGAGAAGCGGGCGCATGTGCCTTGGCACGGCCTGCAAACGCTTTGGCTGAATACCGGCACCTTGTGCAATATTGCTTGCGAAAACTGCTATATTGAAAGTTCGCCGAAGAATGACCGTTTGGTCTATCTGAGCCTTGGCGATGTTCTGCCGTTTCTCGACGAGATTGATGCTTTGGGCGAGAGCGTCAAAGAAATAGGGATCACGGGCGGCGAGCCGTTTATGTGTCCCGATATTTTACCGATCATGGAGGCCATCTTGTCGCGTGGCCATTCCTTGCTATTGCTGACAAATGCCATGCAACCGATGATGCGTCGGCGTATTCGCGAGGGCCTGCTCGATCTGAAAACACGGTTTGCCGACCAGTTCATTCTGCGCGTCTCTATGGATCATCATAGTCAGGACCTGCACGATGTTGAACGCGGGGCGGGCAGCTATGAACTGGCCATCAAAGGCCTGTCATGGATTGCCGAAAACGGGTTCAAGGCGGCGATTGCCGGCCGTCAGGTGCTCAATGAGGACGAGCCGACCGCGCGGGCTAATTATGGCGCATTGATTGCGCGGCTCGGTCTGGACATTGACCCGTCCGATCCAGCCCGCCTTGTCTTGTTTCCCGAGATGACAGCCGCCGATA
>JBDVDE010000052.1:0-13767 GCA_039942135.1 Hyphomonadaceae bacterium | reverse complement strand
AGGCCGCGCAGAGCGCTCCACCAACTGAATAATTTCAAGCTTTTCTTCTGCCGGATATCTCATGCTTCGTCGCCCCCATCGCCGAGCATGCTTTTTTTGAGGTGAGGAAGAGTAGCATTTGATCCAGTGGATCAAATGTCTGACGAACGAAGTTCGAGGGTCTGCTCGGCAACGACTTCTTTCAAGTCACGCGCCTCAGCCTTCAAGGCCGTGACCTCGGTGCTGGTGGCCTGACGAACAATGTCGCCAGCCAGCCGTTTCTTACCGACTTCCATAAAGTCTTTTGACCATTTGTAGTAAAGCCCTTGGGCGATACCTTCCCGGCGACACAGCTCGGCGATGCTTTCTTCACCACGAAGCCCATCCAGCACGATCCGGATCTTCTCTTCGGCGCTGTACTGCTTGCGGGTCTGGCGTTTGATGTCTTTGACGATCCGCTCACCTGGCGTTTGTTTGTTCGATCTCATCTTAATCTCCGTGAGAATTATGATGAGCGAAAACTCTCTCTTAGCACAGACCTAAATCTGAGACACAAGCGCTGACGGGAGACACCTACATTAAGCATGTGAAAGAGTCGGCTTTGATTTAGCCGACTGTTTTTTCCCCTCTAGGGGGCTTCATCAGCAATCGAATCTTAGCAGAAAAAGCGGCACGGACCAACCAAAACTCCGAGGGCGAGGTAGAGCCTTCGTGCTCGGAAATCACCGCAACTGTTTCGCCTGGTTTTGGGATGTGGGAGCCGAAGCGCTAACGTCCGGTTTTCGGATCTAGCGCCCCAAGTCCAAAATCCATCACGAGGTTATGAAGTCCTTGCTTATTGTGGTCCAAACCCAGCGTTAAAAACCGCTAGAATGCTAACATTGATTTCGGACCACATTCGACATTGTCACTTCAAGCGGACATTAACGAGTTATTAAATCAACTTCCGGTAGCATTTTAGGCAAAGCTCACAGATGGCTGTGGTTGAAAAATCTGAAGGCTGCGATATGACGACTAACTTTAACTGGCTGTACCACCTGCGGCCATTGCGGTGTGCAGGAAATCTGTTCGGCGCGCGTCTTCACCGCGCTGCTTTACTGGCCCTGCTCGGAGCTTTATTCGCCATGCCCGCTTTAGCGCAGGCTACGATCTCACGCACATGTAATCCCGGAAACAATGTCGCTAGCCAGCAACTCGCTCAAAATGTGCCTACCGATGTAGGCTTTGCTTTTAGCTCTCTCAAGCAAAGGGGGCCCTCATGCGCCCTGTAATGACCCGATTCTTCTTGGCTTTGACGGCTGCGCTTTCTTTATCGGCACCGAATCTCACGCATGCGCAGACAAGTATTCCTGCAGATACGATTTCCGAAAGCACGCCTCTTACGAGCGCGCAGATATTCACAAACCCTGCTGTTACATCATGCTCTGCAAATGTCTCGGTTTTGTCGGATGGGAATACTGACAATCCGGGTTTCTGTCCACGTTCTCCACTTCCCGTCGGCTATGAACTTGAGCTTGGCTTTGTGCCAAGTTCCACAGATGGAATGGTGGGAATCCGGGTTTGGTCAAATGCTGGTGGAAGCCATACCGATGATGAAATTCGTCAATTCGGTCTGGAAATTGACCACATCGATCGCGTTTCGGGGGCGGCTCAAACCTTAGTGATACCCGTTGTTGACTATGGCAACCTGACCTTTACGCCAGTGACGGTAGAGTTCGAGCAGGCGGATGTGCCAATTACATTGTTTGACGTCTCCGAGGTGCGGGTCACAAATATTAGCAATGTGACTGGAGGTGGAACGGCTCCAGCTCGCGAGTTCCAAGGTCTCTTTGGCACAGCCGATCCAGTGACTGTAAAGTCACTGACGTCTGCAAACCCGACCCCCGACATTGGGGATATCGTTACCTTTGAAATCGAAGTGACGAATACCGGAACGGCGATTGCCTATGATGTCAGCTTGAATGATGTGTTGCCGAGCGGACTGACCGCGACGGGCAATAATGGCACTGTTACAGCCGGTACATATAATTCTAGCTCGGGTCTCTGGGAAATCGGCGAGCTTCCCGCAGGTGCAAGCGCCACGCTCACTCTTGAGGGAAGTGTTGCGCTCGGACAATCCGGCCTGACGATAGAAAACACAACAACGACCGCCACCGCGTTCCGGGCAAGTCCAAACACCGCAGGTGACATATTAAGCGCGAGCGTGACGATTGCTGCGGGCGCGCCGCCGGTGTGTACGGTTGGGAATATCGTATTTGACAATGTCACATCTACATCGCCCATTAGCGGAATTAACAGCTTGATAGATGGAAACCTGGGCGGCAACCCCCGCGCGACGTTTAGCAGCGCCGCGACATTTACTGCAGATATTACGCTAGAGCTTGCGACTGCACAGACGGGACCGCTCGCCCTGAGACTCTTTAATGACGGCGGCACCCAGAACAACGGGCTTAATGGGTCTCGTGGTGCAGGCATAGCCGAGTTCGATAATATTCAGGTTTTTGATAGCAGCGGGGCGCTGATACATACCCAACCAGGGCGGTTAGTGCCTGGGGAGGCACTCGGAGACTCTGGATCAATATCTCCTAGTCAAGACATCCATCTCCTTTTTCAACAAGATCTCGTTGATGCGGAGCGTATCGTCGTTAATGGAATTCGCTCCTACAATGGCGATTCCGACCCGTCAACGACCTCGCAGTTTGGTGTCGAAGAGGTTCGAGAATTTCAACTTAACTGTACCGATGGAACGCCATTAACTGCTGATCTCGTCACAGAAAAATCTGTAACGTCTGCCGTAGAGCCGAACGAGGGCGACACGGTAAGCTTCGAGATTACAGTTACCAATAATGGCCCAGTCAATGCGACAGGTGTGACACTCACTGATCTGTTGCCGAACGGATTGACTGCGACGTCTAACAATGGATCGGTATCAGGCACGGGTGGGTCTACGGGCGGAGCCTATACTGACACATCGGGCCTTTGGGAAATCGGCGCGCTTGCTGTTGGCGAGACTGCCACGCTTGCTCTGGAGGGAGAGGTCGACTCCGGTCAAAATGGGAATACGATCGAAAACACAACCACTGCCGGACTGGGGGAGCAACCAGACCTTATAATGGCGGGGGACGTTCTGTCGGCAAGTGTGACGATTTCGGCTCCACCTTTTGCCCCTGCAATCCCGACAGACACGTGTCGTGCAAATTGGTATTATTGGAATCTACCTATTTCAAATAGCGACTTTGTCTTCTGGGGGAATCCAAGAAACTCCGGCTTTACGCCGATCGACACAAATTTGGGGGCAAACGGATGGTACGAAACAACGCGCGCCCCCAATCAGACGTTTCTCGACCAGTCAGTTGATTTCCGGCCGCCTGAGTCCGGCTCTGCAGGATTGACCGAAACATTCCTTGGCATTACGCGCTATGAAGATGTACCAAATTCAACAGTTCAGTTGGATTTCGACGACCCGGACAGGTTTGAGGCACACGCGTTCGCTGTGTTTGATAGTTCGGGAAACCAGATTGGTCGTTTCCCAAACATTACACGCGTTCAAAACGACCAACTATACATCCATTCGTCGACAGCGACATCTGGCGGAGAGGCCGTTCATTTAGGCGTAGCTTGGAGCACAGCTACCAATTTCACGAATGAGCGATTTACTTTCACAGTGCCATCGGACGGTGTCTATTTTCTGCATTATATCATGCAGGATGATTTCAATGCCTCACGGTTCCTTCAAGATACATTCTGCGGGATCGACTTTTCGGACGCTGCTGACGTTTATCCCGAGGCAAGTCATGTTGTCACCGCTACGACGAGATTGGGCGCTTCAAGTACAGCTGATACTGGCGCGACTTTAGATGCAGACAATGCCAGTGACGACGGTGTGCCCCTGCCAGTGCTAACCCAAGGCGCACCCGCAACAATTACTGCCGACGTCACCGGCGCGGGCGGCTTCCTGCAGGGCTGGGTCGACTTTAATGGCGATGGCGATTTCGACGATGCGGGCGAACAGATCGCAACTGATCTTCAAGACGACGGCACGGGCGACGACGGAACCGCTAATGACGGTACGATTACGTTCGATGCTGCCGTTCCATTAAGTGCGGTCACAACACAAACCTTCGCTCGGTTCCGCTGGTCCACCACAAGCGGCCTCGATGCAACCGCGTCAGCCAGCGACGGTGAGGTCGAAGACTATGCAGTGACGATCAATCAACAGGCTCTCTCTTCAATTCCTCCGTCTTGTGCTGTGCCGGTTCCGTTTAATTTGTCAGGTATAACCAATGCGAGTGCGCAGACTAATGTTTCCCTTGGGCGCATTCTTGGTGACACGACCCTGACATCAAATAGCGGCAACGCGTCTCTAAGGTCGGGAAATGCCAATGGAGATTTGGAGCTGTCGTTTCAAAATAGCGGCGCGAATTTCGATGCTTACAGATTAAACTTCTCCCAGCCGGTTCAAATCGTATTTAGCCAAGCCGGCCCAGTAGGGACAAATTTCAACTTTGCTGAGACGTGGACAATCGCCGCAACCGGCGGAACATTATCGGTCACCGATCCCGGTTCAGAACATACCAATATACCGGGCGCATCTGCAGGTAATCCCCTACCTGAACTTACCAATGTCATTGGCGACGGGACATCAACTGTCAGCATGACGCCAACAAACCTAGGCACCCAAACACCGCTGGCTCTTTCAAACTGGCAAGTGGTATCTACGCCTGTTACAGAAATTGAAGTATCAGTTGGTTTTTCTGGTCCTTTTGCCGGCAATGCAAGTCCGATCCGCATTTCGTTCTGTGGCACTGATCATGGGGACGCCCCGGGTTTCCCCGATGCATCACACTTCGTACAGGACGGTATTTCATTGGGCGCTGCCACGGATGTAGAGGGTGCCGGGCAAAGCAGCCCAAATGCTGATGGTGACGACAGTCTCGGGCCAGAGAACGATGATGAAGACGGCGTGACCATTCCAACGCTGACCCAAAGCCAGAGCGCGACGATCTCTGTGGATGCCACGGGTGCGGGCGGGTTCCTGCAAGGATGGATCGATTTTAATGGCGACGGCGATTTCGACGAAACAGGCGAACAGATCGCAAGTGACTTGCAACTGACGAGCGGAACAAGCGGTACAATCAGCGTGCCGGTCACCGTGCCGTCTGATGCAGTCCTAACCCAAACCTTCGCCCGCTTCCGTTGGTCCACAACTGGCGGCCTCGATTCAACCGCGTCAGCCAGCGACGGCGAGGTTGAAGATTATGCTGTAACCATCGAGCCCGGAAGTATTCCAGTCAGCGGAACCGTGTTCTTCGACAATGGCACCGGAACGGGCGCAACCGCGCATGATGGATTGATCCAAGGCACAGAACCCCGCGCAGGCGATGTCACCGTTGAAGCCATTGATGCGCTGACAGGTGATCTGGTTGTCACGACGCAAACCAATGCTGACGGCACTTACACATTATTGCTGCCCGACACCCAAGGCGGGCGCGAAACCATTGTGCGGATTGCCCCCCCTGCGGACGCGTTTCTCATCTCAAACTTGTCGGCCTTACCGATTGCCGAGGTTGATCCGGCCAATGGCATGTTCACCTTTACCCCGACACTCGGGACAGATCGCGCAGGCCTTAATTTCGGGCTGGCAACAGAGCCCCGCCTAACCGAAGATCAAAGTCAGAGCATTAACTCAGGTGGCACAGCATTGTTTGCGCACCGCTTCAGCGCGGGCGCACCTGTAGAGGTCAGCTTCGGCGTTGAAAACATTGTGAGCGGCACTGAAACAAATTTCACGAATGCCCTGTTTCTTGATGCAGACTGTAGCGGCACGATTGATGCTGGCGAAATTTTGCTTACAGGCTCACGAACTTTGACAGCCGATGAAACCATCTGTTTGCTTGTACGCGTCGCCAGTGCCTCTGGGAGCGCGCAAGGGGAAAGCCTGCAATTCGAGCTTGTGGCATCAGGACTCTATGCGAACACTTCCGAGACCTTCCGGTTGGTCAATCACGACACTGTGACGATCACGGACGCCGCCGCGTTGCGTCTGACCAAAACCGTCTGCAATCCGCAAACAGGTCTTTGCGATGCCGTAACGGGTGCGGGGTTTGATGTTGCCAATACAGGCGCGCCGGGGGACGTTTTGATCTACCGGATCGCGTTTGATAATCTTGGGTCCGAACCGCTTGAGGATGTCGTCGTAAATGATGACACACCAGCCTTTTCAAGTCTGGGCGCGACTTTGCCAAGTGTCGTGTCTAACCCGATTGGGCTAACCTGTGCGCTGTCGGTTCCCGCGACGCCAGTCACTGCATATCAAGGTCCGCTCGAATGGGCGTGTCCCGGGCAGATGCTCGCTGGCGCCCAAGGTATTGTTAGCTTCGAGGTGCAAATTGCCAATTAGCGTGAATGCAAGGAATTTGGTATTGTTGCCTCGGGGGCGCAAAGCAGATGGCGAGACAAGAGAACAAAACGACCGCTACGGATGTAAAACCTTCAGATTTTGTAGCTGCGGTTGAGCATCCGGTCAGGCGAGCTGATGCCGAAGAACTTTTAGCCTTGTTTGCACGGGTGACTGGTATGAGCCCGAAAATGTGGGGGCCGACCCTCATTGGTTACGGCCAATATCATTACAAATATGAAAGCGGCCGCGAGGGAGACATGCTGATGACGGGGTTCAGCCCCCGCAAAGCCAATCTCGTTCTGTATATAATGCCCGGCTATCAGGACTTGAGCGAAATGCTCGCGCGCCTTGGTAAGCATAAGCTCGGTAAATCGTGTCTCTATATAAATAAGCTCACGGATGTTGATATCGACGTGCTTGAGGAAATCGTCCGCTTTGGTCTCGACTATGTACGCGAGAATTACGAAACGATTGAGAATTAGCGAGCCTCAGGTTATGACGGGCACTCACAATTCAAGAACAGACTGATCATGCCTTTAATCGTTGCCGCCCTTTATAAATTCGCAAAACTGCCTGACTTTGCTGACCACAAGTCGGCGCTCGAAGCTGCGTGCACTGAAGCGGGTGTGAAGGGCACGATCTTGCTCGCCTCCGAGGGCGTCAACGGCACGATTGCCGGGACGCGCGAAGGCATTGATCGCGCGCTCGCCCATTTGCGCACTTTGCCCGGCTGCCTTGATCTCGAACACAAAGAGTCCACCGCTGATACAATGCCGTTCCTGCGCATGAAGGTCCGGCTCAAAAAGGAAATCGTCACGCTTGGCGTCGAAGGCATCGATCCGACCAGTACGGTGGGAACCTATGTCGAACCTGAAGACTGGAATGCCTTGATCTCCGATCCTGATACGGTGGTGATCGATACGCGCAATGATTACGAGGTCGGCATCGGAACATTTGATGGCGCGGTGAACCCCGAGACGAAAACCTTCAGGGATTTCCCTGAATGGTTTGAGAGCTTCCGCAAAACCAACACAAAGCCGAAAGTGGCAATGTTCTGCACGGGCGGCATCAGGTGCGAGAAATCAACGGCCTTCTTGAAGTCCCAAGGGCTTGAAGACGTATACCACCTCAAGGGCGGTATCTTGAAATACTTGGAAACGGTTCCAGAAGAAGACAGCAAATGGCAAGGAGAATGCTTTGTCTTCGATGCGCGTGTCTCCGTCGGGCAGGGGTTGAAGCTTGGCTCCTATGACCAGTGCTTTGCATGCAGGCGCCCAATTACAGAAGATGACAAGAAGAACCCCGCCTATGTGAAAGGCATTTCGTGCCATGCTTGCATTGATGAATACAGCGACGACGCCAAAGCGCGGTTTGCCGAACGCCAAAAGCAAATCGGATTAGCCCGAAAGCGCGGCGAGGCCCATATCGGTGAAGACGCCCAACCGGAGCGCAAAACGTGAGCGCACTGCCGATTTTGTATTCCTTCCGCCGCTGCCCGTATGCGATGCGGGCCCGTATGGGACTGCTTGCATCTGGCCAGCAAGTTGAGCTGCGCGAAGTCGTTTTACGCGACAAACCTGCAGAGATGATCGCGGTCTCCGCCAAGGCGACGGTGCCAGTACTGGTGCTAACCGATGAGCGTGTGATTGATGAAAGTCTGGACATTATCGACTGGGCGCTCGGTGTAGATGATCCGTCGGGACTTATGTCTGAAACGCCTCAGATACAGCGCATGTTGATTGACCAGCTTGATACGGATTTTAAACCGCATCTCGACCGGTATAAATATCCAAACCGGTATCCCGACGAACCAGCAGCGGACCATCGCCAAATTGCGATGGAATGGATACTCGAACATCTCGCGCCAAGACTGGAGAAGCACCAAAACCTGTTTGGACCCGAAACAGCTTTTGCCGACATAGCGAGCTTCCCGTTTGTTCGCCAGTATGCGCATGTCGACAGAGATTGGTTCTATTCAAATGCCCCGGAACCCGTCTGCTCATGGCTTATGCGTCATGTCGAAAGTGAGCGGTTCGCGGCGATCATGCCAAAATTCAAGCAATGGCAATCGGGAGATGCAGGCGTTCTGTTTCCGTAAGAGGGACGAGCTAGACCAATCAACCGCTTCACATTTTCATCATTTCGCGTAAACCTCGATACGAGGTGATTGGAGCGAGAGTATGAGACAGACGATAGGTGCACTACTTGCGTTCGTAGTTGTAGCGGGATGCCAAGTGATCGAACAGCCTGCGCCATTTACGAGTACGCCCGCTATTGTCGATGCGCGCGCTGAAGCAGCGATTATCAACGTGCTGACTGAACAGTCCTTAGCTTGGAACCGCGCCGATATTCCAGCATTTATGGAGTACTACTGGAAAGACGAGAAATTGCGTTTTGCATCGGGAGGTAATGTCGTGCGCGGATGGCAGGGCACATTGGACCGCTATCTGGCGCGCTATTCCACTCCCGAGCAGATGGGGCATCTGGAGTTTTCGGAGCTTGAGGTCGAGGCGCTGGCCAGCGATGCGGCGATTGTTCATGGGCGCTGGAAACTGACGCGCAACGCTGACACACCGTCCGGGTTATTTACGCTAGTGTTCCGCAATTTTGGCGATGGGTGGGTGATCATCAGTGACACGACAACTTCGGGATAATCGATAGAGCAGATGACCCGCTGAATGAGCGGAGGGAAGGAAACCATGGCCAGTCTTGCCAATCCTGCACCAGAAACCAAACTACAGGGGTTTGTTTCAAGCAGAGTATTCCGGTTCACGATCATATTTTTGATATTCATCAACGCCGTTATTCTCGGCGCATTGACGTTTATGGCGCCGGACACTCATTGGTATGACGTTCTTCTAACGCTCGACAATGGTATTCTATTTATCTTCGTCTGTGAGATGGTGATTAAGTTGATCGCCTGGCGTTCGAAATTCTTCCGCAATGGCTGGAATATTTTCGATGTTATCGTCATCGGGATCTGCATGGTGCCGGCAACGGGTGCGTTTGCCGTCCTTCGGTCGATGCGCGTATTGCGGGTTTTGCGCCTCTTGCATTTTGTTCCGATGTTGCGCCGGATTACCGAGGCTTTGTTTCGGGCCTTGCCTGGGATGACCGCCATCATCGCCGTCATGGTGCTTATGATTTATGTTGGCGCTGTTATCGCAACAAACCTCTTCGGGAATACTGATAACCCCGATGTACTGGCGCTGTTCGGTAATCTCTATTCGTCTGCATTGAGCCTGTTTCAAGTCATGACAATGGATGGCTGGCGGTTCGAGGTCATGCAGAAAGTCATTGATGATGGCCATCCATATGCTTGGGTGTTCTTCCTTGTTTTTATCTTTTTGGCGAGTTTTGCCATCTTGAACCTGTTCATCGCTGTCTTCGTAGAGGCTCTTCAGGCCGAGCACGACTCGGTTCAGGACGATAAGATTGATGAACTCGAGGACATTGCAGAAGACGGCGTTGTCGTACGTAGTCAGATACTCAAATCGCTTGAGGACTTGCAAACCGAAATGGCGAAGATGCGAGCTGAGCTTGAAGCCGCGCGAATAGGCGTCCCTGCGGCAAAAGAGGACGAATAGACACTAAGCCTCACAAAAGCCGATTTTTACTGTTAAACTGTTGTCACGATGAGCATCTGGCAACGCATACTCGATATTGGCCGCTCCCTATTCGAACCGGAGGGCGATCCCGAGCACCTGCCGGAAGATATGGAATGTGCACCTGATCCGCACGATGTTGGCTTCACGGCAGCGGTTATTGGCCTAGGAGCAAAACTCGCCAAAGCGGATGGCACAGTGACCGACGACGAAATTGCGGTATTTTCCCACGTGTTTCGCGCAGCACCAGAAGATCAGGCCGCCGTGCGCCGCGTCTTTAATTTGGCGCAAAAGACGGTGCGGGGGTATGAGTCCTATGCACGCAAGATCGGCAAGAAATATAAAAACCGACCGTGTTTGTTAGAGGGCGTGCTTGATGGCTTGTTCTATATTGCTGGCGCGGATGGCGTCGTCACGCAAGACGAAATGGAGTTTTTGGAAAACGTATCCGCCGCATTCGGGTTTTCAGAGGCAACCTTCAGGCGCATCAAGGCGAGTCATCTGGGAGCAACTCCTGACGACCCATATATGGTATTGGGGGTCCCTCATGATGCCCAATTCGAAGATATTCGACTGGCCTATCGCAAACTGATGGCCGACAATCATCCTGACCGTGTTGTGACCAATGGAGCCCCGCGCGAGTTCGAGAGCGCGGCGCATGACAAAGCAGCTGCGATTACGTCCGCCTATGCGAAAATTCGCGTTGAACGCGGAATGCTTGTGCGGCCCGATTGACCTTTTGACAAAAAGACACCATCTTCAATTGGAGAATGAGGTTTCGATTATGACAGCAAATGGCACAGCAGGCGGTTCAATGAACCTTATCGGGGGCGTTTTAGCGCTTCTGCATAAAGCTGGCCGCTTGATCCGGCAGATTATGCTGGGCGGATTGTTCGTCGTAGCCGCGGGCATTGTCGCTGTTGCAACTGCATTTCTCGGAGTTCTGGTCGCGAGCGCGGCTTTGACCCTTCGCTTCTCTGGTCGTAAACCCGTGGCAGCTGGTAAGAGCCAATCGGCACAGTCGGCCGGTTCTTCTCCCGTCACGCTCGAAGCACGCCAAACCGGCGAGGGCTGGACCGTCGAATAGTGCATTTCACATCATGCGCTGCAACTTGGTCTAAGCAGCGGGCGTGTTTATTCTTCCGGTGATGGTGGTAAGTCGCTTCCACCCGATAGGTCTGACGAAGTGGCAGGAGCTGTTGGGGGCAGCGGCACGGCAACTTCCGCCTTACTCGTCTCCGTTTGTAATGCCGAGGTTTCCGACCTCTGCCGGATGTCACTGAAAGCTTGAACCACTAAAAATCCGCTCATGATCACCAGCAAGGATATCGACGTCCCCAGCGTTAACAGCCCGCTTTTGTGTGCCGACTCTCCAGTATGTTTTTTGACAAACCAAAACGTTTGCCATGGCAGGGCAAACAGTGGAAGCACCATAAATAGAGCGATCAATAAGAGTGGGACCGCTCCTATGTGGGACCTATCAGGAAAGAGGTACGATAAAACATTGAGGGCCAATGCAGAGATCACGGTAAATGTTGTGGCGAAATAGAGGGCGCCTCCCATTGCTGCGCGGAGAGTCCATCCGGGCATTCGAAGGATTGCCCCCCATGAGGCCGATGTTCCTGCGATCAGGCATGCCCACAGAAAGAATGGCGCGATGCTCGCAGCAGCTTGCCAGATATTACCGCTGGTAAACCCTTCTAAAATTCGTGCTCCTATCGCGAGGCTTTCGTCTTCTTCATCATCGGTCTTTAGTCTAGACCCTGCTTCGAAGCCGGCACGGAAGGCTGAACGCGGCCTTTCGAGTTCCTGGGCGTCTTTCACGACCTCCACCGCCGCTGGCTCAATCGGCTGCTCCCGGTCTGGGATCGTACTGGTGAGGATGAATGTTGAGACAATAGCAGCGACAAAGAAAATTCCTGGCCCGAGAATATAGCTATCGCGGCCATTTGGACGATCTGCGGCAAGCAATTGTGCGGCCCGCCAAGGCATAAACGTCACTATAAATAGAGTGGGTAGGACAGCCAAAATTGCCAAACCGGCTGATATCATCAATCGGTCTACGCCGCCGACGATATCTTTATTCTCGGCCTCGATCTCGAGTTCGGTATCTTCCAACTTATTACTCCCCAGCTCTGCGATTGATTGTTGCGCTAATTTTTCGTTGGTCAAGCCATATATGGTTGCGGATGGGCAATGGCGGAGAATCTGGTACAGCGGGGGATGGGTTTTCGTGATTTTTCCTTACTGTTCGCAGTGTGCTTCGTGTGGGGGCTTAATATTGTGGTCACGCGTTGGGTCGTATTTGACGCCGCTGTGCCGCCGATATTTTTCGCAGCGGTGCGGTTTTTGGGCGTCGCGATATTACTCATCCCATTTTTGCGGCCTGTTCCAAAAGATATAAAGACGCTGTTTTTTATCTCGTTTTTTATAGGGTCGGGACATTTCGCATTACTGTTTCTTGGTCTCGCCAATGCCGATGCGTCTGCGGCTGCCGTCGTCGGTCAGTTGGGCGTTCCGTTCTCAACGTTGATGAGTATGGCATTTCTCGGCGAAACAATCGGATGGCGACGTGGCATGGGCATCATGCTCGCCTTTGCGGGCGTGCTCGTCATCGCCGTAGACCCGACGAGTTTTACCATTTCCTTTGGGTTACTCTACATCGTCGCGGCCGCGTTTATTGGATCTGTTGGCGGCATCCTGATGAAACGGATGAGCCCGATTCCGGCTTTGCAAATGCAGGCATGGATTGGACTGTTTTCTTTCATGCCGCTTTTCGGCTTGTCATTTCTTGTCGAGGCGGGCCAATGGGCGGCGTATTCGGGCGGCGGCGTATGGGTGGTCACCGCGACAGTTTTCGCCGTTGTGGGTGTGTCGATATTCGGGCATGGCGGCTTCTATCAACTCATCAAAAAGTACGACATATCGCTCTTGTCTCCGCTTACCCTGATGACGCCGATCTGGGGCGTTGTGCTCTCCATCGTTTTCTTGAGCGAGCCAATTACAGCGAATTTGATTGTTGGATCAGTGGTCTCATTGGGCGGTGTATTCGTGATCGCTGTCCGGCCAAACAAAGCTCTGCCCGAGGCGGCGCTCGGCAAGAAACTCGGGAGCGGACAATCTTGAAGATCGAACAAGCTCCAAGCCCTAATTTTAACGATCGTAAAGCCCCGATTGATATGCTGGTGTTGCACTATACCGGTATGGTAAGCGGGCAGGCAGCGCTAGATCGCATGTGTGACGCTGCGGCCGAAGTCTCCGCCCATTATCTGGTCTGGGAAGATGGCCGGATCAGTCAGCTTGTGGATGAGGGCAAACGCGCTTGGCATGCCGGCATCGGGAGCTGGCAGGGAGACACGGACTTGAACTCGTGCTCCATCGGCATCGAGATCGTCAATGGCGGGCATAATGTGCCGCTGGGAGACGGCAGCTTGCCCCCTTATCCGGAGGTTCAGATCGAAGCCGTGATAGCGCTCAGTCAATCGATTATTGCGCGGCACCATATCCCGCAGGCGCGCATTGTTGGCCATTCGGATATAGCGCCAGCGCGCAAGGAAGACCCGGGTGAACATTTTCCATGGGCGCAGCTCTCGGAAGCAGGCATCGGGCTTTGGCCTGAACCGTTTGTGAGCGAAAGCGGCGCGCCTACGCTTATTGGCCGTGGGCTACGGACAGGCGATCAAGGCGAACCTGTCGAACGTATGCAAAAGATGCTCGCACGGATTGGTTATGGGACAGACGCTACCGGCATCTATGATGAAGCAACCGAGGCAGCAGTGCTCG
>JBDVDE010000051.1:0-22744 GCA_039942135.1 Hyphomonadaceae bacterium | reverse complement strand
GGTAAGGGCGGCGGTGGTCGGCCCGACATGGCTCAGGGCGGTGGTGCCTCGGCAGAGAATGCAGAAGCGGCGATTGCCGCGGCTGAAAACATCTTGAAAGGATAAGGCCCATGGGCGCACTCTGGATTGCACATGTCACCGTCACCGACGAAGAGGCATATAAGAAATACGCCGCCGGCGCCACTGAGGCCATTGCGGCCCATGGCGGCAAGTTCATCGCGCGGGGCGGGCGTTTCGTTCAGCTTGAGGGCAAGGAACGGCCGCGCAATGTCGTGGCGCGTTTCCCCCATGTTGAAACAGCGGAAAAATGTTACCATTCCGATGCTTATCAAGCTGCGTTGAGCCATGCGCGCGGCGCGTCCGAACGCGAATTGATGATCGTCGAAACCGAGGAATGATTGTAAAGCGCCCCGCCTGAATAGTAGGTGGGGCGTCTTGCGTTGATGGGGGAACCTTCGCCCCGAACGGCGGTTGAGCCATATGAACCTCAACCGACTATCCGCTTTTGCCCAATGGTGCCGCCGCCACGTGGAGGTGACCACTTTGGCCCTGATGGGCCTTTCGGTCATCGCCGTCTGGACCTTGGCCGAACTCACCGAAGAGGTCGTGGCAGGCAGCACCAGCAATCTTGACCGTGACATCCTATTGTTCCTGCGCACGCCGGGGGATCTTTCAGATCCCATTGGCCCGTGGTGGGTGGAAGAGATCGGGCGTGACCTGACAGCTTTGGGCGGTGTTGCAGTTTTGGTGCTAACGACCGTTGTGGTCTCGCTCTTTTTCTTGCTGCAACGACGGTGGTCTACCGCGCTCTACATCTTTGCGACTGTTGGCGGGGGGATCGTCTTGAGCAGTATCGCCAAGGAGTTCTTTGACCGGCCGCGCCCCGACCTTGTGCCGCATGGGTCATTGGTCCACACGGCGAGCTTTCCTTCGGGGCATTCGATGATGGCGGGTGTCGCTTACCTCACGCTAGGGGCGATGGTGGCGCGAGCGCAGACGCGCCGGGCACTCAAGGTCTATACGCTGGCGGTTGCCGTCTTGCTCACGCTGCTCGTTGGAATCAGCCGTGTCTATATGGGGGTGCATTGGCCGACGGATGTGGCGGCTGGCTGGCTTGGGGGGGGGGCTTGGGCCATCCTTTGCCTTTTGGCCGCGCTCAGTCTGGCGAAACGCGGGCATATCGACAGAGAGGAAAGCGATCGGTAAGGCCTGCGGCTTTTCCGGCGTTAGATGTGAAAACGGCAGCGCATCCTGGGATGCGCTGCCGTTTTTATTTTGTAAAAGTCGTGGCTTAGCTGGCTTTCGCCATGCGCTTGCGCTCATGCGGGTCGAGGTAACGCTTGCGCAGGCGGACCGCGTTCGGTGTCACTTCAACAAGCTCATCGTCGTCGATATAGGCGATGGCTTCTTCAAGGCTCAGCGTCATCGGCGTGGTCAAACGTACCGCTTCGTCGGTGCCCGAGGCGCGCACGTTGGTCAGCTTTTTGCCCTTCAGTGGGTTCACTTCAAGATCGTTTTCGCGGCTGTGCTCACCGATGATCATGCCGGTGTAAACGTCAGCCTGTGCGCCGATCATCATCTTGCCACGCTCTTCGAGGTTCCACAGGGCGAAAGCGACCGAGGAGCCGTTTTCCATGGAGATCAGAACGCCCGCGCGACGGCCCGGAATCGTGCCTTTGTGTGGTGCCCAAGAGTGGAAGACGCGGTTGATGACGCCCGTGCCGCGCGTGTCGGTCAGGAATTCGCCGTGGTAGCCGATCAGCCCGCGCGAGGGGACATGGGCGATGATGCGGGTCTTGCCCGCACCGGCTGGTTTCATCTCGACCAGTTCACCCTTGCGGGTGCCGGTGATCTTTTCGATGACCGCGCCGGAGTATTCGTCATCCACGTCGATGGTGGCTTCTTCGATGGGCTCATGGCGGACGCCGTCGATCTCTTGGAAGAGAACCTGCGGACGAGAGATCGAAAGCTCAAAACCTTCGCGGCGCATGTTTTCGATCAGAACGCCCATCTGCAATTCGCCACGACCAGCCACTTCAAAGGCGTCGCCGCCCGGTGTGTCCGAAATTTTGATCGCGACGTTGGATTCGGCTTCCTTCATCAGGCGCTCACGGATCACGCGCGACTGCACTTTTTTGCCGTCACGGCCCGCCAGTGGGCTGTCGTTGATGCCAAAGGTCACTGTGATGGTCGGCGGGTCGATCGGCTGGGCGGGGATCGCCGCGTTCACGGAGGCATCGGCCAGCGTGTCGGCCACGGTCGCCTTGGTCATGCCCGCGATGGAGACGATGTCACCGGCTTCGGCCACCTCGATGGCGGTCTGCTCCAGCCCGCGGAAGGCGAGGATTTTGGTGCAGCGGAAGTTCTCGATCAGGGTGCCATCACGCGACATGGCTTTGAGTGTCTGACCTGCCTTCAGGGTGCCGGTTTCCACACGCCCCGTGAGCAGACGGCCCAGGAAGGGGTCACCGCCAAGTGTCGTGGCCAGCATGGTGAAGGGTTTGTCGGCGTTCTCGATCTGCTTGGGGGCAGGGACATGCTCAAGGATCAGATCAAACAGCGCGTTTAGGTCTTTGCGCGGCCCGTCGAGTTCGGCATCCGCCCAGCCGGAACGGCCCGAGGCATACATATGCGGGAATTCAAGCTGCTCGTCGGTGGCATCCAAGCTGGCGAAAAGGTCAAAGCATTCGTCGAGCGCGCGGTCAGGCTCGGCATCGGGCTTGTCGACTTTGTTGAGCACAACGATCGGACGCAGGCCCAGTTTCAGCGCTTTGGAGGTCACGAATTTGGTTTGCGGCATTGGGCCTTCGGCGGCGTCTACCAGCAGAACCACACCGTCGACCATCGACAGGATACGCTCAACTTCGCCACCAAAGTCGGCGTGGCCGGGGGTGTCGACGATGTTGATGCGGGTGTTGTTCCACACGACCGAGGTCGGCTTGGCGAAAATGGTGATGCCGCGCTCGCGTTCCAGATCGTTGCTGTCCATGGCGCGTTCGGTGGTCGCCTGGTTTTCGCGGTAGGTGCCGGATTGTTTCAGAAGCTCGTCTACCAGCGTCGTTTTGCCGTGGTCGACGTGAGCGATGATTGCGATGTTGCGCAGGTCCATTAAGTCAGCCTTTGGATAGGGGAGGGACGCGCCGGCCTGAAGCCGCGCGTATAATTGCGCCGCCCATACCGCGCTCCGGCTACAATTGCTAGCCCTAATGCCGTGACGCACCCCTTACTGCGCGAACCTGTGCCGCCGCCACGGCCTTAATGGGTGGCGCTGTTCGAGAAGAGATGGATGACCAGAATGCCGCTAATGATCAGCAAAAGGCCGAGGACCGCGGGCAGGTCCAGCCGTTGGCCGAATAGCACGAAGCCGATCAGCGCGATCAGCACGATCCCGAGGCCCGCCCAAAAGGCATAGACGATTCCGACCGGCATGACCTTTAGCGCCAGCGACATGCAGTAGAAAGAGATCATGTAGAAAACCACCACCGCCACCGAGGGCCAGAGCCGGGTGAATTGATGCGAGGCCTGCAAGGCGGTCGTGCCAAGGGTTTCCGCCACCACGGCGATGATGAGCCACAGATAATGCATGGGGGCGCGCCTTCTTCAAAGGGGGAGTTCGGTGGTTTCTTTGATCTCCTCCATCACGAAACTGGCCGAGACATCCGACAGCGGCACCCGGCGGATCAGGTCCTGATAAAGGCGATCATACCCCGCCATATCCCGAACCCGCGCGCGGATCAAATAGTCCAGATCACCGGTCATCCGGTAAACGCCGAGAATTTCGGGCATGGCCTGCGTGGCCTTTGAGAACTTGTCCAACCAATCGGGCGCATGGGCGTTGGTGCGCACCTGAATGAAGACGCTGAGACCGAGGCCAAGTTTCGCGGCATCCAAGAGCGTGACGCGGTTTTTGATCACGCCTGCCTTCTCAAGCGTGCGGATGCGGCGCCAGCAGGCGTTGCGCGAAAGGTGGACAGCGGACCCAAGCGCTTCGAGCGATTGGCTGGCGTCGCGTTGCAGTTCGACCAATATGCGGCGGTCAATGTCATCAAGTGTCGTCATTGTGGGAGTTTGGTGGGAAATTTTCTCATGGGCAAGGGGGTATGGGGTGGGATTTGAGAAAACGTCACAGGGGGGGTGGGTTAAGGTGTTGAAAAAGGCAAAGACAGGAGATTCCCATGATCGCACGCATTTTTCTCGACCACCCCGCAAAGGTGGAGGAGACGTTTTTTGAGCATATGGCCTTCGCGCTGAGGTTCTCAGGCCTGCTGTTCGCGGCGGCGGGGGCGGCGCTGGTGCATGCGCTGATCCCCTGCCTGTTCGAGAAGACGGCGAGCGGGATTATCGCCAAGCTTTATGCCCGGACGCACAACCGGGGGCAGTAGGGGGCTGAGAGCCAGCGTCTGCCCGCGGGTCGGCGATCAGATGGTGCCTCGTGCCACTTTATGGCTCAGTCGTGATGTGCTTCCTCGAGGTCACACCCAGCCTTGCGAAATTGCCTTTCCGGTCGCATCAAAGTGCGCCCATATATAGCGGCAGGCCTCCGGCGTGACGGGCGGGCAGGCGATGGCGCGGCGCATGCGGCTTGGTTCCGGGCCGGGTGGCAAGCGCAACCGGAAAAAATAGAAAAGGGCCGCATCGCTGCGGCCCGTCGCATTCGGCGCAAATCCAGTTAACTCAGCCAGCCAACGCCTTGTTCAGGTTCTCGTCTACCTTCTCCAAGAAGCCCATGGTCGTTAGCCAGCCCTGATCCGGCCCCACCAGCAGCGCAAGGTCTTTGGTCATGAAACCCGATTCCACCGTATCGACGACAACCTTCTCAAGTGTCTCGGCGAAATTGATCAGCGCCGTGTTATCGTCCAGCTTGCCGCGGTGCTTCAATCCGCCCGTCCACGCGTAGATCGAGGCGATAGAGTTGGTCGAAGTCTCTTCGCCCTTCTGGTGCTGACGGTAGTGGCGCGTCACGGTGCCATGCGCGGCTTCGGCCTCCACGATTTTGCCATCCGGGGTCATCAACTGAGAGGTCATCAGCCCGAGCGAGCCAAAGCCCTGCGCCACGGTGTCGGATTGCACGTCGCCGTCGTAGTTCTTGCAGGCCCAGACATAGCCGCCCGACCATTTCATCGCCGAGGCGACCATGTCGTCGATTAGGCGGTGTTCGTACCAGATGTTCTTTTTCTTGAAGTCCTCGGCGAACTCTTCGTCGAAAATCTCTTGGAACAGGTCCTTGAAGCGTCCGTCATAGGCTTTGAGGATTGTGTTTTTGGTCGACAGATACACCGGCCAGCCGCGGTTCAGACCGTAGTTGAAAGAAGCGCGCGCAAAGTCACGAATCGAATCGTCGAGGTTGTACATCGCCATGGTGACACCGGCGGACGGCGCGTCGAAGACTTCCTTCTCGATCGTCTCCCCATCGTCACCGACGAACTTGATCGTCAGCTTGCCCTTTCCGGGAAACCGGAAATCAGTGGCGCGGTACTGGTCGCCAAAGGCATGACGACCTACGACGATCGGCTGGGTCCAGCCCGGCACGAGGCGCGGCACGTTGCGGCAGATGATCGGCTCGCGAAAGATGACGCCGCCCAGAATGTTGCGGATGGTGCCGTTGGGGCTGCGGTACATGCGCTTGAGGCCAAACTCTTCGACACGCGCCTCATCGGGGGTGATGGTGGCGCATTTCACGCCGACGCCATGCTCGCGGATCGCATGGGCCGCGTCGACGGTGATCTGGTCGTCGGTCTCGTCCCGCACTTCCATGCCAAGGTCGTAATACTTCAGGTCAACGTCAAGATAGGGGGTAATCAGCTTTTTCTTAATGAAATCCCAGATGATCCGGGTCATCTCATCGCCGTCGAGTTCGACGATGGGGTTTTCTACCTTAATCTTCGACATGACGAATTCCTTTGGTTGAGGATGTATTTATCCGTGCTTTAGCTTATCGGGGGCCAAAGAGAAAGATCGTATACCATGGTATGCCGAAGCTCGCGGTCAGGCGCCGACCCCGGCGAAAAAGCTGCTGATACGGGCTCGGGCGTAGGACCAAAGCGCAGGGGAGCCGATGGCGATCTTGCGGCCAACCTTCTCTTCGATCTGCGCTTCCGAAACATTGTAATCGGTCCAGCTGCCCCCGCCCGAGGCGAGGTTTTGCATCGGGGGCTGGAACCGGTCGAGCGATTTGGCAAAGCGGGCCGAAGGGCTCTCGGCGGCTTCGAACTCTTCCCAGATGCTGCGCAATGCGACCCGCAGATCGGCGGGCAGCAGGCCAAAGATGCGGTCGGCGGCGATTTGTTCCTGGGCTTCCATTTCAGCGGCGTCATAGTCGCCGAAGATCGGATTGTCGCCCGCGTCGATCTCAACAAGATCGTGCAGGATCAGCATCTTGATGACGCGGTTGATGTCCACCTCTGGACCGGCCTGATCGGCCAGAACCAGCGCGTAGAGCGTCAAATGCCATGAATGTTCGGCCGAGTTTTCCGCCCGGCTTGCATCGCACAGCGTGGTGCCGCGCAGGATTGTCTTTAGCTTGTCGGCCTCATTGAGAAAGGCGATCTGCTGGTCGAGCCGCTCGGTCATGTGCCGGCCTTGCCGCGATGATCGCGCAGTTTGCGGGCAAGAAAACCGCGGGCCTTGTCATTGGCCATCCGCGTTCGGATCGCCGTCAAAAAGGCCTCTTCGAGCGTTTGTGACGAGGCGCCAAGCACCTCGCCAACTTCGATAAACAGCCGCTCCTCACCGGTCTCGGCCTGCACGGCGAGACATTCCTCGGCAAGCTTGTTGGCCAGTTGGAGGACGACCGCGTCCGCCATTAGCGGGTGGATTCCGTCAGGCGGCGTTTCACATAGTCGCTGGTCGAGGTGATCAGCGTGTCCATATGCGGCTCTTCAAAGAAGTGCCCGGCGCCTTCGATCTCCTGATGGGTGATCGTGATGCCTTTTTGCTCATGCAGCTTGTTGACCAGATTGGTCGTGTCAGCAGGCGGTGCCACGCGGTCGGCGGTGCCGTTGATGACCAGACCAGAGGCCGGGCAGGGCGCGAGAAACGAAAAGTCATACATATTCGCGGGCGGCGAGACCGAGATAAAGCCGGTGATCTCTGGCCGGCGCATCAGCAGTTGCATGCCGATCCACGCACCAAAGGAGAAACCCGCAACCCAGCAATGTTTGGAGTTGTTGTTCATCGATTGCAGGTAATCAAGCGCCGAGGCCGCGTCGGACAATTCGCCGATGCCTTGGTCGTATTCACCCTGACTGCGGCCCACGCCGCGGAAGTTAAAGCGCAACACGGTGAAACCCATGTTGTAGAACGCATAGTGCAGGTTATAGACGACCTTGTGATTCATCGTGCCGCCGAACTGTGGATGCGGATGCAGCACGATGGCAATCGGGGCGTCACGTTCTTTTTGGGGGTGGTAGCGGCCTTCAAGGCGGCCTTCGGGTCCGGGAAAAATAACCTCGGGCATGGGTGTCCCTGTCTGGGGGTTCAAAGATCGCCGCGAATAGTTGACGAATTCGCTAGGCCACCTTAGAACGGTTCTAATCTGGTTCCGCGCAGTGTCGCGTGGATCAGTCTTTGGACTTAGGCATTTAAGCCGCCCACGTCAATCAAATGGCACGGCGAGTGAGGGTAAGACGATGAAGCTATCCACCAAAGGGCGCTACGCGATGGTCGCTTTGGCCGATATTGCCCTACAGCCTGCGGGGACGTTGGTGTCACTGGGTGACATTGCCGAGCGACAGTCGGTGTCTTTGCCCTATCTCGAACAGTTGTTCGTCAAACTGCGGCGGGCCGAGCTGGTAACCTCTGTCCGGGGGCCGGGCGGGGGCTACCGTTTGGGGCGTCCGGCTACGGATATTCGCGTGGTCGATGTGCTTGCCGCGGTGGATGAGACGGTGGATGCGATGCACAAGGGGGCAGGTGCCTCGGGCGGGCTTTCGGGCAGCCGAGCGCAATCGCTGACCAACCGGCTTTGGCAGGGCCTGAGCGCGCATGTCTATGTCTTTTTGCACCAGACCCGCCTGTCGGATGTGGTGGATAACGAACTGGCCCCCTGTCCGGCGGTGCCGACCCTCTTTGCCGTGGTGGATGAGACGTGAGGATGGTTTTGGGCAGCGGACGCGCTTTGGCCGCTGTGGCTTGCGCGGGCGGCGATGTGGGATTTCGGGGGCGCTGCCCCCGGACCCCCGCGGTATTTGGAAAAGGATGAAGGATGCGGGTCTACCTCGACCATAACGCGACCACGCCGCTGCGGGCGGAGGCGCGCGCGGCGATGATCGCGGCGATGGACCTGCCCGGCAACCCGTCCTCGGTCCATGCCGAGGGCCGTGCGGCCAAGGCTGTGGTTGAACGCGCGCGGGTGCAGGTGGCGGGGCTTGTGGGGTGCGATCCTGTCGATGTGATCTTTACCTCCGGTGCAACAGAGGCGGCGGCGCTTGCGGCGGCGATGGGCGCGCGGATGGTGACATCCGCCGTGGAGCATGACGCGGTGCTCTCATGGGGGCAGGCGGATCGTTTGGGCGTCGACGTGCATGGCGTTTGGGACGGTGACCTGACCGCTGCGGTGGGCGTTGATGTGGTCGCCCTTCAGGCCGCCAACAGCGAAACCGGCGTGCTACAACAGACTATGCCCTTGGCGCAGCAATGTTGGGCGATGGAGAGCAGCCCCTATGTGTTGGTCGATGCGGTGCAGGCCCTTGGCAAAACGCGGTTCAAAATGGCCACGTCGGGGGCGGATTTCATTCTCATCTCGGCGCATAAGCTGGGCGGGCCCAAGGGCATCGGCGCGCTGATCGTCAAGCGCGGCATCGATCTGGCCGAACACGCGCTTTTGCGCGGCGGCGGGCAAGAAATGGGGCGCCGCTCAGGGACCGAAAATATCCCCGCCATCGCAGGTTTTGGCGCAGCGGCAGAAGCGGCGGCGGCAGATGTCTCTGCGGGGCGGTGGGAAGAGGTGGCCGAACAGCGTGATTTGTTGGAAGCCACCCTTGCGGATGCCTCATGTCTGACTATTTTTGTAGGGAAAGGCGCTGCGCGCCTGCCCAACACTTCATGCATCATTACGCCCGGCTGGAAGGGCGAGACCCAGGTGATGCAGATGGACCTCGCTGGTTTTGCCATTTCGGCGGGATCGGCCTGTTCCAGCGGCAAGGTCCGCGCCAGTGCCGTGTTGCGCGCCATGGGCTTTGATGAAACACAGGCCGCCAGCGCGATCCGGGTGTCGCTGGGCCTGAACACCACCCGGGAAGATATCCTGCGGTTCGCCACAAGCTGGACCGCCAAACTGAAAAAGCACGAAACGCGGGCCGCCTGAGCGCCGCCACGGAAAGGAACTGAAACCTTGGAAAATATGACCCTGAAAGAGAATGATGGCGTCAAGGAAGGCGTCGACCAGGAAACCGTGGATGCCGTGCGCGAAGTCGGCGGCAAATACAAATACGGCTGGTCCACGGACATTGAGATGGAATACGCCCCCAAGGGGCTGACGCCGGACATCGTGCGGCTGATCTCGGAAAAGAACGAAGAGCCGGAGTGGATGCTTGAATGGCGCCTTGCGGCTTATGATCGTTGGTTGACCAAGAAAGAGCCCGACTGGGCGATGGTCGATTACCCAGAGATCGACTTTCAGGACCAGTATTACTACGCCCGTCCGAAAAGCATGGCCGAAAAGCCCAAGTCGCTTGATGACGTGGACCCCAAGCTGCTGGAAACCTACAAGAAACTGGGCATCCCGCTGAAAGAGCAGATGATCCTTGCCGGTGTCGAAGGGGCCGAAGATGCCCCCGCCGAGGGCCGCAAAGTGGCTGTCGACGCGGTCTTTGACTCCGTTTCCGTCGGGACGACTTTCCAAGAGGAACTGAAAAAGGCTGGCGTGATCTTTTGTTCGATCTCCGAAGCGATCCGCGAGCATCCCGAACTGGTGAAAAAATACCTCGGCTCGGTTGTGCCCGTATCGGACAACTTCTACGCCACGCTGAACTCTGCTGTCTTTTCTGATGGTTCCTTTGTCTACGTGCCGCCGGGCGTGCGCTGCCCGATGGAACTGTCGACCTACTTCCGCATCAACGCGGAAAACACCGGCCAGTTCGAGCGAACGCTGATCATCGCCGACAAGGGGTCTTACGTGTCCTACCTTGAAGGTTGCACCGCGCCACAGCGTGACGAGTCGCAGTTGCACGCCGCCGTCGTTGAGATCATCATCGAAGAAGATGCTGAGGTGAAATATTCCACCGTTCAAAACTGGTACCCCGGTGACGAGGACGGCAAGGGTGGCATCTATAACTTCGTGACCAAACGCGCCGACTGCCGCGGCGACCGTGCCAAGGTGATGTGGACGCAGGTCGAGACCGGCTCTGCCGTGACGTGGAAATACCCCTCCTGCATCCTGCGCGGCGACGACAGCCAAGGCGAGTTCTACTCCATCGCCATCGCCAACAACATGCAGCAGGCCGACACCGGCACCAAGATGATCCATCTCGGCAAGCGCACCAAGTCGCGCATCGTGTCCAAGGGCATCTCGGCGGGCAAATCCAACTCGACCTATCGCGGGCTCGTCTCGGTCAACAAGAATGCAAAATCTGCGCGGAACTTCACCCAATGCGACAGCCTCCTGATCGGCGACCGCTGCGGCGCACACACAGTGCCATACGTAGAGAACCGCCGCGCCGACGCCCAGCTAGAGCATGAAGCGACCACCACCAAACTCTCCGAAGACCAACTCTTCTACGCCCGCCAACGCGGCATCGGCGAAGAACAAGCTGTGGCTTTATTGGTCAACGGCTTCGTGCGCGAAGTGCTGCAAGAACTGCCAATGGAGTTCGCCGTCGAAGCGCAGAAGCTGCTGGAGGTGAGCTTGGAGGGGAGCGTTGGTTAGGAGTTGGGATGAACGACGATGAGTTAGAGAGTGTTCAACGGGCAGTTCGCTTAATTAATTCCCGCGGCCATGCTGGAGCCTTTGCTAAGAAGACTCGCGAAGACCAGATAAGTTTAGAAAAATTGGTTGCTATCGAATGGACGAAATCTGCACAAGTTGCATTCGGCTTGAACGTTTCGAGCTTAGAGCACAACCTAGTTGATCCTCCAGACTGTTTCGCAGAGATTGACGGGCGCAAAATTGCGATCGAACTAACTGAATTAGTCAACTCAAACCTTCTCGACGATATTGAAACGTATAATAGAGAAAACGGTCTACGGGTGACGTCGGCAGATCGATTTTACCACCATGCTCAGTGGAACTTAGAGCTATTCAAAACAAGGCTGGATGAGCGGATTGATAAAAAACAGGAGAGTTACGAAAAACGCGGAATTTTCGTTGACGTTCTCGTCGTGCATTCGGATGAGCCTTGGTTGTCCCCGTATCATGTGGAAACATGGATTTCTTCTTTAAATTTCAAGGCTAGGCCGAACTTGTTTTCCGTGCATTTTATTCAATCTTACTTTCCAGGTTACTCTAAACACTGGCCGATCTTCAGACTATATTAGCCTCTGTTGCCCCGCTAAACCTCGCCCGTATTGATCGTAATCCCGAGCCTGCCTGTTGGCGCGGATATGTAGCTAAAAATCGTCCAGATAAACAGCGACAAGCCGATCATTTCGAGCGATTCCTCAATCGTAATCGCGAGCACAAATTCCGGTATTTTCCAGTTTTGCTCGATGGCAATATTTGCGGGATCCGTGATGATCAAGCCGCCGACAATTTCCATACCGATGGCGCCGCCAAGATAGAGTAGGCCGGAGACCACAAAAAGTGTCTTCACCTGCCTTGTAAGTTTCCAGAACCAAGGCAGCAAGATCAGCCCGAAAAACGCTGCTATGGCCGCATAGGGCACGATCCAGACATAGTGCAGCGCGCCCGTTGTCTCGACCGAGTTTTTGAGGATCTTGTCGAGTGTTTCGTGGATGGTCAGATATTCGTCTGCTGCGACAAACAAAAAGGCGAGCCCCAAAATCCGCCATCCCCATTTGCCCTCAACACCGATTTTTCCGAGCGGCGAGACAAGCCAGCAAAGCAGGCTGGCGAGACCCAGAAGCGTTATCGTATAAAGCGTCGGAATATTTGCTTCGAGATCGAAATAGACCCAGCTCCACGGCGTGAAACCGGCCTCGGCCTCAAGAAACACATAGACATAGGTCGCACCGGCATGCGCAAGAAGCAAAAGCAGATATGCCCCAAAAAAACATCGCGCCAAAGCTTTGGAACTTATTGAAAAACCTGTTGTATTTTGCATTTGCGGGCAGCACCTCTCCTCTATCACACCAAGTATAGTTTATGTTGCAATGCAGGCTATACAGTCCAGAACGCCCCATAATATGACAATGTAGTCCCAGTATACATATCATGCGCCAAAATGTCCGAAAATGCTTTTTTCAATCGATGATGGGCGGTTTTTGCGAAGCCGCCCACGCCTCGCTCGCATTCTGCGGGAATGCCGTCTAAACTTGATCTATGCAGCTGCCGGAAAGCCATCTCTCGCTAAATGTGCCCGTCAGGCATGGGCTTTTGTCCGGGCACCGGTTTCGCAGCCGCGCAAAACGCAAGACCAAATGGCGCAATGCAACGCCGGAAGAACATGCTTGGCTCAAAGCCCAGCCGGACCTCGACCCGCTTGGTGATTTCCTGTGTCTCGCGCCCAAGATTGATGATGAGCTATGGCTGTTGATCGAACGTGTCTGGAACGGTTTTCCCGACCCGCCAAAGTTTGCCTTTGTTGCCTATGATAAAGACCTGAACCTGATTGTGGCCAAAGATTTCCAGCACTGCCCAAGCCGATGGAGCTTGCCGGAGCCCGAAGCGCTATAGCCAGAGCAGGGTTTTACGCGCATAAGCCGCGCTCAAACCCAAAGAAAGACCTTCTCATGGAAATAGGCGATATTGTCCGGTTGAAATCCGGCGGACCAAAAATGACGATTTCGACACTGGATGACAGCCAGGCGACATGTATCTGGTTTGACCGCAATGGAAAACGTCATGAACAGGCCTTCGCACTGGCAATTGTCGAGGCATTTGTCGCGCGGCCACCTGCCGAACCAAAGCGTGATTGGTAGGGCGGTTTTGCGCGGTCATTGCCATAAGTATGGAATTCGCTGCGTGACCCCTTCCATTTCGGCGAAATCTGCCCCATATGGCGCGCATGCTTACTCTATCTGACTTACACGCCACTGTTGGCGAAGGGGCCGAGGCCAAATCCATCATCAAGGGACTCTCGCTGGAGGTTCCTGCGGGTGAAGTTCACGCGATTATGGGGCCGAACGGGGCGGGCAAATCGACCCTCTCATATATCCTGACCGGCAAAGACGGCTACGAGGTCACCGGCGGCAGTGCGCACTTCGAAGACGAAGACATTCTGGAGCTTGATCCGGAAGCACGCGCGGCCAAGGGCTTGTTCTTGTCTTTCCAGTATCCGGTCGAGATCCCGGGCGTTCCCGTGATGACTTTTGTGCGCACGGCGATGAATGCCCAGCGGAAATTTCGCGGCGAAGACGAAATTTCCGCGCCCGACTTTATCAAGAAGTCGCGCGAGATCGGCAAACAGCTCAATCTCACCTCCGAAATGCTCAAACGCCCGATCAATGTCGGGTTTTCCGGCGGCGAGAAAAAGCGGCTCGAAATTTTCCAGATGATGATGATGGAACCGAAATTCCTGATCCTCGACGAGACGGACTCGGGGCTCGATATCGATGCGCTGAAAACCGTGTCCGATGGCGTGAACGCTTTGCGGTCGCCGACACGCGGCATGCTGGTCATCACCCACTATCAGCGCTTGCTTGACCATATCTCGCCAGACAAAGTGCATGTGCTTGCCGACGGCAAAATCATCAAGACGGGCGGGCCAGACCTTGCACTGCGGCTTGAAAAAGAAGGCTATGACGGTGTGATCGGCGAGGCGGCAGCATAATGACCGCGCTGCGCGATCTGATCAAAGACCCATCTGGGGCCGAGCTGGAGCTTGTCGCCCAATATGGAAGCTTTGCCGAAGATGCGCGCCGCGAGCGTGCGTTCAAAGCTTTTGCCACAAATGGCTTACCCCATCGCCGCATGGAAGCGTTCAAATGGACGGATTTCAAGGCGAAACTCAAAACACTAGAGGGCGGCAAAACGCATCGGGCAGATCCGTTCTCGGGGCTTGATGCGCATGTGATTACAGTAACGCCAAAAGGGATTTCCGGTCTCGACAATCTGCCTGCGGGTCTGCGCATGGTCACGCGCGATGACGGCGTTGCCTTTGGCGCGTCCGAAGATGTGCCCCTTGGTGCGCTCACTGCGGCGCTGACCAAAAAGACCATCATGTTCGACATTAGCGAGACACCGCCCCAAGCGATCCGGCTCGTCTATCAGGGCGCTGGCACAACCATGTTCTCGCGCTTTGTCTTTGTCGTCCGGCCCAATGTAGACCTCAGCGTGTTTGAGAGCCATTTGGGCGGCGCGGCGATGAATGCATCGCTAGTGCGCTTTGATGTCAAAGAGGGCGCACGCGTCGAGCGGACACTGGTTCAGCCTGCTGCACTTGGCGAAGCGATGGCAATTACCGCCGAGGTGCAAATCGACGAGGGCGGCCATTACACCCAGACAGCGCTGGCGTTCGGCGCGGATGTGGCGCGGATCGAAACAAGGCTCGTACATCAGCAAACAGGCACACAGGCCGTGCTCAATGGCGCATATCTCGCCGCCGATGGGCACCATATCGACTTTACCAGCCATGTTCGGCACGGCGCGCGCGATTGCGTCACCAAGCAGCGCACCAAAGGCGCGGTTCTGAATGGCGGCACAGGCGTGTTTCAAGGCAAATTCCACGTCCCGCGCAATGTTGGCCAGCGCACCGATGCGGACATGCAGCACAATGCGCTATTACTCGAAGATGGCGCGGTGGTGAATGCCAAACCAGAGCTTGAGATTTACGCTGATGATGTCGAATGCGCCCACGGCAATACGTGCGGTGCGCTTGATGCTGAAGCGCTGTTTTATATGCGCCAGCGCGGTATTTCCGAGCTACAGGCCAAAGCGATGCTGACCGAAGCTTTTATCAGTGAAGCGCTTGAAACCGCGCCGGAAGCAGCCCGCGATATATTGCTGTCGGCTGCGCAAGACTGGCTCGCACTCTAACGCCGACCATAGCGGTCGAACTTATCCAATAAGCCCGCACGGATTTTCTCTCCGAGCCGTGGAAACACGCTGGCGAGCTTATGCCCGAGTGTGAGATTAGCCGGAAAGATAATCGGCGATTTATCAGCTGCGGCGCTCTTCAAAATATACGCGGCGGCTTGGTCTGCGGGCATTGCGTGTTTCTGCAAGGAAGCGAGAAAGGCCGGACGGTCGATGCCGGGTTTCGCCGCACCGCTTTGTAATAGCGGCGTGTCGAGCGAAGGCGGGCAGACCACACAGACGCTAACGCCAAGCCTTGCAGCTTCCGCCCGCACAGCACTGCCCATGCCAATCAGGCCCGCTTTGCTTGCCGTATAAGGCGCACCCAGCGGGAAGCCTATAAGCCCCGCGCCAGAAGACACGAGGATAAGCTGACCGCCCCCGCGCGCGGCCATATCCGGATAAATGGCGCTGATCAAATTCGTCGCGCCGATCAAATTGACTTCGATGATCTTGCGCCATTCGGCGGCGGTGAATGTGTGCGCTTCGCCCGTCATATCAATCGCGGCATTGGCCACAGCGAGATCAATCGGTCCATGTTTCGCGGTAATGCGGGACAAAGCGGCCGACAGGGCGCCTGCGTCAGATACATCTGCAATTTCAAGCGGGTAAGGCACTTCGCGCGCAGTGATGTCGATCAGGATCGGCGTTGCGCCAAGCGCTGCAAGCTGATCGGCCATTGCAAGGCCAAGGCCTGATGCGCCGCCGGTTATAATAGCGAGCTTGCCTTTATAGTTTTGCCCGCGTGCCATAAATGCCTCTAGTCCTCACCGCTAAATTGTGCGGTCCATTCGGCCACTTGCTCGTCTTCGATCTTGGAGAACAGAACCGGCGGCGCAGCGATCGGCAAACCATGCGGCAGGGCGTCGAGGAGGCCTTTATCTGTCGCGTTCGGCCAGTTGCGATTTTCCTTAGGAATGCCAATCGTGTCGAGAATTTTGGCCGCCGTCTCGGGGATGATCGGCTGACACAGAATGCCAAATAGCGCGACAAGATTCAGCCCTGTGCGCACGCCCACTGCGGCTGCATCGACATCGGTTTTGTATTTCACCCAAGGCTCGGCGCGGGTGAGGTATTCATTGCCCAAAGCCCAGATCGCGCGGGTTTCAGCGGCAGCCTTGCGAAATTCCATCTGTTCGTAATTGTCAGACAGGCGCGCGAGCGAGGCGGAGAGCTCTTCTGCGAGCCATGCCTCGTCTTCGCCCGGTGTGCCCGTGTCAGGTAGTTTGCCGTCGAATTTGGACACAGTGTATTTGGTGATCCGGTTGACGAAATTGCCGAGCACATTGGCAAGATCGGAATTGATCGCCGAGGCAAAGCCTTCCCACGTAAATGCCGCATCCGACCCTTCGGGCGCATTGGCGATGAGATACCAGCGCCAATAGTCGGCTGGCAAAAGCTCTAGCGCTTGGTCCATAAACACGCCGCGCTTTTCACTCGTCGAAAACTTGCCGCCATACCATGTCACCCAGTTAAAGGCTTTGAGGCGGTCTACGGTCTTCCAAGGTTCGCCCGAGCCGAAAATCGTCACGGGGAACGAGACGGTGTGGAACGCGACATTGTCCTTGCCCATGAACTGGACATATTCGACATCGTCAGCGCCTTGATCCTTGCGCCACCAGCTTTGCCATGCGTCGGCCTTGCCGTTCTTGCTGGCCCAGCTTTGGGTCGAGGCGATATATTCGACGGGTGCGTCGAACCAGACATAAAAAACCTTGTTTTCAAACCCGTCTCTGATCGTGCCGTCAGCATTGGTCACCGGAATACCCCATTTGAGATCGCGGGTGATAGCTCGGTCGCGCAAGCCTTCGTCGAGCCATTTCAGGGCGATGGACTTGGCCAGTTGCGGCCAGTCTTTCGACGCCTCCACCCATTCGCGGATCGTGTCCTGCATTTGAGACTGCAACAGATAGAGGTGCGCCGTTTCGCGGATTTCGATATTAGTGCCGCCAGAAACAGCCGAATACGGGTTTTTTAGCTCGATCGGGTCCAGCAAGCGCCCGCAATTGTCGCATTGGTCGCCGCGCGCTTTTTCATACTCGCAATGCGGGCAGGTGCCTTCGACATAGCGGTCGGGCAAAAAACGTCCATCATCGACCGAATAGACCTGTTTGGAGACGCGTTCTTCAATCAGACCCTTTTGTTCGAGCGTATGGGCAAAATGCTGGGTGAGCTTGTGGTTTTCTTCGCGCGAGGAGCGGCCAAAATGATCATATGACAGGGCAAAACCTTCGCCAGCGGCGCGTTGTATCTCGTATTGCTCGTCAACATAGTCCTGAACCGAGATATCGGCAGCCTGTGCGGCCAGCTCTGCGGGGGTGCCATGTTCGTCCGTAGCGCAGATATACAGCACATCATGTCCACTCAGGCGTTGGAAGCGCGCGAACACATCCGCAGGTAGCATGGAGCCGGCCAAATTGCCGAGATGCTTGATGCCATTAATATAGGGCAGGGCCGAGGTGATCAGGATCCGGCGTTTGGCGCGCTCTTGTGTCATGTGTGTCACTCACTTGGAAAACGTGTATATTGCCGGAACTTCACCGACAGGGATAATTAAGCGGTGGATAGAACAATTGGGGAGGAAAACCAATGCCAAGACTTGGCGGGGTTAATCTGGTTGGCGTTTTGCTCGCGGCAATTGCGATCTATTTTGTAGGATTTTTGTGGTTTGGCGTGCTGTTTCACGACATTTGGCAAGCAGCGAATGGTTATTCACTCGAACAGCTCGAGGCGAGTTTTGATCCGCTGATCGTTTTTGGCGGCGGGTTTTTGATCCCTTTGATTCTGGCGTTTGGTATTGGATGGCTGTTGAAGAAAACCGGAACCACTGGATTAGGACCATCCATTGCCTTTGGGGCGATGCTCGCGATCTTGTTTGCTGCCCCAGTGCTTGGCTATAGTTTTGTCTATAATATCATTCATTCACCGACGGATTTACTGCTGGATATCAGCCATAGCTTTGTCGGCTTTGTTGTTGGCGCAGCAGTCTTGTCGTTTTTTGATTAGGTGAGACGAAGCTGCAAAATCAAACCGTGACGCTGGGTCACACAGCACGGACCTAAAAAAACTGTCATTAAGTGACAAAATGGGTGGCCGAAAGCGTTGCGCCGAAGCGTAAAGCGTCCTAACCCACGCATAAGACAAATAGGATGGGTTTGAGATGACGCCTGACCAACTCCAGAACTTCACGCTGGATTATCTTCCGGTAATCATTTTTCTAGCGCTCGCTTTGGCGCTGTCGCTTTTGTTTATTGTGGGTGCATTGATCCTCGCGCCTTCAAATCCTGATCCGGAAAAGACATCGACCTATGAGTGCGGGTTCAACGCATTTGATGATGCGCGGATGAAGTTTGATGTGCGCTTCTATCTGGTCGCGATCTTGTTCATTATCTTCGACCTTGAAGTCGCCTTCCTGTTTCCTTGGGCGGTTAGCCTTGGCGATATCGGGCTGATCGGTTTCTGGTCAATGGTGGCGTTTCTGAGCGTTTTGACCATCGGATTTATCTATGAGTGGCGCTCTGGCGCACTGGAGTGGGAATAATGGCGGACGGCAACAATAAACCGTATGCGCTAGGCGCAGGCCGATCAGGCGTAGAAGGCGGGCATCAGGTGCGCGCCGATGATCCGTTTTATGCCGGTCTCTCTGACGAGTTGGCGGACAAAGGCTTTATCACAGCATCGGCTGACGATCTGATCGCATGGGCACGCACCGGTTCGCTTATGTGGATGACCTTTGGTCTGGCCTGTTGTGCTGTCGAGATGATGCATGCGGGCAATCCGCGCTATGATCTTGAGCGCTTCGGCATGGCTCCGCGCGGAAGCCCCCGTCAGTCGGATGTCATGATCGTTGCCGGTACGCTGACCAACAAAATGGCGCCAGCCTTGCGCAAGGTTTACGACCAGATGCCGGAACCGCGTTATGTGGTGTCGATGGGATCGTGCGCTAATGGCGGCGGTTATTATCATTATAGCTATTCCGTCGTGCGCGGCTGTGACCGGATCGTTCCGGTCGATATTTACATTCCGGGGTGTCCGCCAACCGCTGAGGCGCTGGTCTACGGGCTTCTTCAATTGCAGAAGAAAATCCGCCGTGAAGGCTCGATTGAGCGATAGGGGAGCTGAGCTATGAGTGATATATCCGCCCTTGAAGCCCTCGCTGAAACCCTGTCGGGTCGTCTGCCGCGCGCCATCAAATCGCATGCCATCAGCCATGACGAGCTGACACTGGTGATCGAGCGCGACCATGTCGAGCCGGTTGTGCGTCTGTTGCGTGATGACAGTATTTGCCGGTTTGAAACGCTGATCGATATTTGCGGTGTGGACTATCCGGAGCGCTCCGAGCGGTTTGAAGTCGTCTATCATTTCTTGTCGATGCAGCTAAACCAGCGCATCCGCATCAAGCTGAGCACCGACGAGGAAACGCCGGTTGCCTCCATCGTCGACATTCATCCCTCGGCCAATTGGTATGAGCGCGAAGCGTTCGACATGTATGGCATCCAGTTTTCCGGCCATCCTGATCTGCGCCGCATCCTCACCGATTACGGGTTCGAGGGCTTCCCGCTGCGCAAGGACTTCCCGCTGACAGGCCATGTCGAGGTCCGTTATGATGATCTTGAAAAGCGCGTTGTGTATGAGCCGGTAAAGCTTACTCAAGAATATCGCAGCTTCGACTTCCTCTCTCCGTGGGAAGGCATGACCGCGCAAATTCCGGGCGATGAAAAAGCGGCGCCGAGCGAGGGGGGCGAGTAATGGCTGACGATCTACACAATGGTCCTGATCCGGAAACCGACCGTACCTTTACGCTGAACTTTGGTCCCCAGCATCCTGCGGCTCATGGTGTGTTGCGGATGATCCTTGATCTTGATGGCGAGGTTGTCGAGCGTGTGGATAGCCATATCGGGCTATTGCATCGCGGCACCGAGAAGCTGATGGAGCACAAGACCTATCTTCAGGCGCTACCATATTTCGACCGGCTGGATTATGTCGCGCCAATGAACCAGGAGCACGCTTGGTGTCTCGCGATCGAGAAGATGCTTGGTTTGGAAGTGCCGCGCCGCGCCTCTTTTATTCGGGTGCTTTATTCCGAGATTGGCCGTTTGATGGGCCACATCATGAACATCACCACGCAGGCGATGGATGTCGGCGCGCTGACGCCAATCACATGGGGCTTTGAAGAGCGCGAGAAGCTTTGCGTCTTTTATGAGCGTGCCTGCGGGTCACGTATGCACTCGGCCTATTTCCGGCCGGGCGGCGTACATCAGGATCTGCCGCAAGATCTGATCGACGATATATACACCTTCACCGAGACATTCGGCGATGTGATGGATGATATCGAGACGCTGCTGACCGAGAACCGGATTTTCAAACAACGCAATGTCGATATCGGTGTTGTTGACCGCGAAACCATCATGCAGTGGGGCTTCTCCGGTGTCATGGTGCGTGGTTCCGGGCTGGCTTGGGACTTGCGCCGTTCGCAGCCTTATGAAGTTTACAATGAGCTGGATTTCAAAATTCCGATTGGCAAAAACGGCGACAATTACGACCGTTATGTTTGCCGTATGGAAGAGATGAAAGAGAGCGTGAAGATCATGCGTCAGTGCATCGAAAAGATGCCGAAGGGCGAAGTGCTTCCCGAGGGCTCGAAAGTCTCTCCGCCGCGCCGTGCCGAAATGAAAAATTCGATGGAAGCGCTGATCCATCACTTCAAGCTCTACACCGAAGGTTTCCACGTTCCTGCTGGCGAAGTGTACGCCGCAGTCGAGGCCCCCAAGGGTGAGTTCGGTGTCTACCTAGTGGCCGATGGCACGAATAAGCCGTATCGGGCCAAGCTGCGCGCGCCGAGCTATCCGCATCTTGCGGCGATGGATCATCTCTCCAAAGGCCACATGCTGGCCGACGTATCTGCGATCCTTGGTTCGCTTGATGTCGTATTCGGGGAGATTGACCGTTAATGGGCGCATTTCCCGAACAACGTATGAGCATCATCACGCTTGGTGTGTCCGACCTGGAGGAGGCGACTACCTTCTATCGCGACATATTGGGTTTGAAACCGTTTATGCGCGGTGAGATGACAGCCTTTGATATGGGCGGCTTTGCGCTGGGTCTTTGGGATATCAACAAGCTCCACAAGGATGTGGCGGTAATGGGGAATACGTGTCCGAAAGGGGCGTGCCCGAATTTTGCTCTGGCCTATAATGCGAGGACAGAGGCAGAGGTGGATTTAATTTTTGACCGGTTGCGGGCAGAAGATGTCGAGATAACAGTTGAGCCGCACAAAGCGTTTTGGGGCGGCTATTCGGGATATTTTCTCGATCGCGACGGCTATGCTTGGGAAGTTGCCTATAATCCTCATTGGGGCTTCCAAGAGGATGGGCGTTTGCAATTACCGGCAACAGAAGAAGAGGCAGGAGCGTAATGGGCGTTCGTCGTTTTGATATTGAAGCTGGCGGAGACGCGTTCCAGTTTGCGGCCGAGACCGAGCCGAAGGTTGCGTTCTGGCTGGCCAAGTATCCAGAAGTGCGCAAGCGCTCGGCGGTTATCCCGCTGCTCTGGCTGGCCCAGAAAGATAATGCGGGCTGGTTGTCCGAGCCGGCTATGCGTGCCGTCGCGGACCGGTTGGAGATGCCATATATCCGCGTCTATGAAGTGGCGACCTTCTACACCATGTTCCGCTTGCAGCCCGTAGGTAAGTTCCATGTCCAGCTTTGCGGCACCACGCCCTGCATGCTGCGCGGGGCGAATGACCTCAAAGACGTTGCCAAGCGTGTGATCGGTGAAAAAATGCACATCACCGATGACCTGAAACTGTCATGGGAAGAGGTTGAGTGTCTTGGCGCGTGCGTGAATGCGCCGATGGTTCAAATCAATGACTACTATTATGAAGACCTGACGCCGGAGAGCTTTGGCGATATTCTGGGCAAGTTGCAAAATGGCGTCGCCGTAGAGCCGGGCACATTTGTCGAGCGGCTGAACTCTGCGCCAGAGGGTGGTCTGACCTCGCTGACATCGGCCGATCTGTTCGACGGGTCGCGCATTATCTCCGAGCTTCCAAACACGGGTGATCCGGTTGAAGAAGAGGCCGCCCCCGCGCCAAAAGAGCCGCCGCCAGAGCCGAAGAAAACAACACTGATCGATGCGGCCAAGCCTGCTGCAGATGCCGAACCAGAAGGCGAGCGTCCAGAAGCGTTTGACCCAAGCACTGGTGACGCCGACGATCTCAAGCGCATAAAAGGCATCGGTCCGAAAAACGAGGAAGCGCTCAATGCGCTCGGTATCTACAAGTTCTCACAAATCGCGGTATGGACGCCAGAGAATATTGCATGGGTTGAAGGCTCGCTCAGTTTCCCTGGCCGTATCCAGCGCGAGAACTGGATTGCGCAAGCGATTGAACTGGCCCAAGGCGGCGAGACAGAGTTTTCCAAGCGCGTGGACAAAGGCGAAGTTGCCTCCAGCAAGAGCGAGGGTGACAGCTAATGCTTCAAGATAAAGACCGCATTTTCACCAATCTTTATGGTGAGCATAGCCCCGGCCTCGAGGCGGCCAAGCAGCGCGGTGCGTGGAACCTCACCCGTGAAATGTTGGCGCAAGGTCCAGACTGGATTTGCGACCAGATCA